>CAZKXR010000013.1:17907-59104 GCA_964556935.1 uncultured Nitrososphaera sp. | reverse complement strand
CTCGTTATGCCAGAACAAGTCAAAATGCAAGTTCCGAAGGAAGCTAAGATGAAACACTACCCTCGCGGCCTCAGGTGTGACAATTGCGAGTACTACGAAGTCCCACGAGACCCAAGCAAAATTGGCTCCCTGACCTGCAAGAAGTGCAAGGTAGGCAGGATGAGGCAGATGTCCCTCCTTTTCTTCTGCGACAGGTGCGGCGAGCAACTAGAGATAGTTCCCGTTTCGAAGGACCCTGACAAAGACGGACCTGACTTCAGTTGCGACGAGCCAGGCTGCAAGGACGTCTTGCACCTGCACATGGGAAGGAAGCTGGCCGATATGAGTTGGGTCTGCGGCACAACTCATACCAATTTAGGCCAAGTGCGCTACAGCTGCAGGTACTGTTCAGACTTTGCCAACAAACAATTCAAAAGGATGGAGATTGTCCCCACCACAAAGGCATACCTGCGCCCGATGACCAGCGCATTTGTCTACTTTGGCGACAACAGAAGCACCGCCATTTCGGAGGAGGATATCGTCTGGAGACTCAGCGCTGCAGGCGGACAATACGGTCAGCAGCGCGAAACATTGGCAGAGTTCGGAATATCAGATGTCAACGCCATAGAAACCGTCGAATCAGTACTAGCAGTCTACGGCTACTCCCCATACGGGGACGACGTCAAGGTAAGGTTCTTCAAGCAAAAGAGCAGGGATACAGGTCAGTTCGAATACAAGTCGTTCATTACAAAGACCAAGGGCAAAGGCCTTGTTGTAGAACTAGACAAGGCCAAAGTGTGCCAAATCGTCTTGGACAACATGAGCAATAGGGCGATGGGAGGGCAAATCGAAAGAGAAACTGCAGACAGGATAGGGGAGTATGCAACCCAGTTGAAAAGTGGCAGCGGCAACGCAGACGAGATCTATGCGTGGCTAAGCCAAAACTCAAAGGCTGTGTTAAACGAGGACCCAAGGACACACAGCATTTTCCTGGATTTATTCAGATTGCTGCACTCCATTGAACACCTATTGACGTACCAAGCCGCAATCGTTACTGGGCTGGAGGAAAGCTCCTTCAACGGCATGGTAATGATCGACAGGTGCGCGATCCTAGTTTACGAAAGGGCAAATGTCGAGGCAGGCGGAATAGACTACATTTACAAGGAAAAGCTTCCCGAGTGGATTAACGAGTGTGTATCTTGGGTCAGGGACTGCAAGTACGACTGCAGGGACGGCTGCGTAAAATGCCTATTCATAAAAGATCCTATGTGCCATCCATTTTGGCCAACAGAGGTGGACTCCAGCTACATTCCACCAAATTCCCTGCTTGGCAGGACCCTAGTTAACGCATTTTGGGGGCTTCCTACTCCCGGAGGGGAAAGTCATGCGAGCGGCTAACTCCCTTGACGCCAGAATCATAGAAATTCTGCAGGTGCAAGGAGGTCGACTTATGCTCAACGAAGTTCTATCCAAGCTCGGGGGCGAAAAGGCGCTTGCAGAGCTAAGAATAATGCGGCTAGCTAGGGTAGGAACTTTGGCAATGGTAAGAGAAGGAAAGGACTATTCATTGCGCCTGGCAAAAGACCTAGCACCAACAGTTCAGGCGGCACAGAGCGGGTCGACGGGTGCTTGCACCTCGGTGGATGTAGTAGCCACTGTGCCTTTCTCAACGCAAAGAGGGAGGGCATCTACGGATGGATTGCTTACCACAGAAGAAGTCTTTGCCTTTTTGCTAAAGAAGGCTGGCAATTACGTCAAGCTGTCCATTCCCTTTCCAGAAGAGCCTATCATAACACACTACGCATCTCAATTTAAGGAGCTAGCAAAAAGGAAGGTGAAAGTCCAAGTCTTGACCCGGGAAGTAGGATCGATGCTATCCTCTAATAATACAAGGTATGTTTCACTGTACAAGGCACTGGCAAGGCTATGGGACATTTACAAGTCGAGTGGAAACGAGCACCTACTAGAAGTGAGGGACTTTCATCGTTCTCTTGGGCGCCGCGGATCTAGATTCCATTACGAGTCGACCCATGCAAAGCTAGTAATTGTCGATGGCACAGACGCGTATTCGGGCTCAGGAGAATTCAGGACTAATTCCCTCTATAATAATTTCGAGCTTGGATTCATGGTATCAGGTCGCATTGTCAATCAAGTGGAGCACGCATATGACCTAATATGGGATTACGCGATGCCTTTCTCCTATGAAGCAATTCGGAAATGGACCAACAACATCGCGCCTGCTAACGAGCTTGATCGTGATTCTCTAAGCAGGCGGCGACCATAATTTTGGAAGAGCTAGCAAAGTCTGCGACTTTTACAATGAAGAGATCGTACAGAGAATGAGTGAAGCGAATCAAAACATGGAGTTATTGAATCAGTACTTTGGCGGCATTCAAGAGCACATCAAGGCAGAGGTAGCCAAGTCTGTTCTTGTGAGGTTCGATACTCATCTTCCTAACGCCTCAATGACTAACATTAACAATCACTTTTAGTTTCTATGACATTGCTTTCGTTTCAAGGCAGGCCGTTGCTAGAACAAGCTAATAAGCAAGTATTCTATAGCATTTTCACTTGCCTTCAACCAGTAGGATTACCTTTTATGGCGGAGTCCATGAGATAGGAGGCAACAAGTTCCTCGTCGAAGACAGGGGAACAAGAGTCTTTTTGGACTTTGGCAACCAGATGGGAAAAGAAAAGGACTACTTTTCAGAATACATGCAGCCCCGTACGTTCAACGGCATGGGCGACCTCTTCGAGTTCGGGCTATTGCCCAAACTGGAAGGGCTATACCGGCGCGACTATGCTCGCCACATGGGCTTTGGAGGACAGGAGGACACGGCATTTGACGCAGTCTTGCTTACACACGCGCATGTTGACCACGGAGCCTACATCCACTACCTAAGGCCCGACATCCCTATTTACTGTACGGAAGCGTCCAGGCTGATAATGCAGGCGCTGCAAGAGACCGGCGTCGGCGGAGACGAATACATCACGTTCAAGGAGAGCTTTTCTGCACGCAGAAACGACAAGACGGGCCAGATGGTCAAGGCAAGGGGCGATGATCTAAAGACGCCGCGCAAGATAACCGTGTTTGAGCCGGCAAAGAAATTTTCCATCGACTCCATCGAAGTCGAGCCCCTGCCCGTCGATCATTCCATTCCAGGCGTCAGTGGCTTTATCCTGCACACGTCCAAGGGATCCATTGCGTATACCGCAGATATCAGGTTCCACGGCAGGCGTAGAGCGGAAAGCGATAAGTTCATCGAAAAGTGCGCCAATGCGAATCCAGACATACTGTTGTGCGAAGGCACTAGGGTGCATGAGACATTCTCGCAAACCGAGTTTGAGGTAGAAGCAGACGCCAAGGATGTTATGTCCAAGGCGGAGAAGCTGGTCGTCTGCAGCTTTCCTACAAGGGACCTAGACCGGCTTTTGTCGTTCTATAATGCCGCCAAGGAGGCTGGACGCGAGCTTGTCATCGACATGAAGCAGGCCTACCTGCTAAAGCTGTTCCAGACGTCGGAGTGGTGGAAGAAAGTCTATCCTGCGCCTGACGACCGGCACATCCGAATCTACATACCAAGAAAGACATGGGGCCTGCTTGGAAAAGACCTTGAATACTGGACTGACAAGCTTCTCTGCGAAGACTACAAGGAATGGGAAAGGGAGTTTCTGGATTATGGAAACCGCGTCGACTACAGGGACGTTTCAAGCAAACAGAAGGAGTTTGTGTTCTCCTGCAATGACTTCCAGCTAAAAGAGCTCATAGACGTAAGGCCCGAGCCGGGCTCACAGTATATACGTTCTACTACCGAGCCGTTTGACGATGAGATGGAGATAAGTGAGGGCAGGGTGCTCAACTGGCTCGTACATTTTGGCCTGATAACAAAGAAAGGTCAGCTAACCCGTTCTCACGTATCTGGTCATGGTGACGGCAATCAGATTAAGCGGGTGGTTGAAAATTCAAGGTCAAAGATGCTTATTCCAATTCATACTGAAAAAGAGAAATTCCATAAACGCTGGCACAACAATGTCGAGATAGCCAAGTTAAACAAATCTCTGGAATTACAGTGATAGATCAACTCCTGAGAAGTCCTTCTTCCATTTTGTTTGTGCTTCCTTAACTAATGTTGTGAATGTCTTCTTGTCTACCATTTTTCTTCCTGTATTCAACATCAAGCCTGACGGTGCATGTATTTTCCTATTCCATTCATTGGTTACGTAAATCTTCTTCAGCTCAATTCTGTACTTCCACAACGCTCTCTTGAACAAGTACTTCTCTGCTGACCAGATTACAGTCTCATCGATGAATTTACGTTTTATTGTTCCAAAACCGATAACTTTCTTCACAGGGTCTGTCACATAAAAGGCGACATAATCTCCAATATTGCACTTATTCCAGCTTCCTTTAGATTTATCTGAGAATCCCCATAGATTGTGATGCAAGGAGACTTTCCAGGTCTCACTATCTCCAACTAGAATATAGTATCGACGCGAAGTAGTTTGCATCGTACTAATGGAGGCTTTTTGTATTAATTAAGTTGTGGAGGGGGAAGAACTTGTTCGTTCAAGCTACCTCAACAGTCAGCTATGTCCCTACTTGCCACTCTCTGACCCTAATTTAACAGGGGGATGAAATGTCCCGAAGCTTCAACGGCGTCATGGTTACCGAAACCCGCGTGGCGGCAGATTAACCATATTCTAATCATCAATGGGTTTAGCTGGCTCGAAAATGGTAAAGACAGCCAATGGATAAGAATGGAGCAACAGAAAGCAAGTTAATCTTTCATGGATCCTCTCAAGTCATCTTCGATGAGCTGTATTTCCTTGTCGTTTAGCTCGTAGGATTCAAACACAAGCCTGTCTATCACCTCATCGGATTTCTGAACTTCTTCGATCAGTCTATTGATCGTTTCAGAGTGAAGTTTGAGGTACTCTGCCCAATTGTCTTGTTCCTCTAGAGAGAGATGTTTCTTCTGCTTATTGATTTCCTTAAGAAACTCGCCAAATGAAATCCTTTGGAAATCACTGAGCTTTGTCGTTATCTTCGCTTGAAGATTATCCGTGATTCTAGCGTAAACTTTCCTTTTAGTTTCAAATATCTCCTTACTTGCATTAATTGTTTTTTCAACATTATCTGCAATTTCCTTCGCAAATTTTCTGTTCTTTGCTACTGGGAACCTTTCAACGTATTGTGGCATATATTCGTAATATTCGCCTCGTACAAATGGACATACTGACTTAAGGTAGAAATTCATGAGTTTTGAGTTCAATATTGCAAGAAGAAATCTATCTGAATTGGCGATCACATAGGCCTTATTATTTGGAAAGAATCCACCTGGTGTGAACGTAAAATTGGAATACTTGTTAAAGTGAGGAAAGATGATCCCTTCCTGAAGAAAAATCTTCCAATATTCTGTGGAATCTTGAATCTCGTACCATTTGTAATTGCCTGGTTTACGACCTACCTTTTCTCCAGACTTGTCTTCATCTCTGGGAGTAAGTTGTTTCCTAAATTTCTCGAGATGGTTTAAGATGGCGGGATACTGTGAAATATCTAATCCGCGTCGTGCAAAAATTATGTGATTGCCTTCCCATTCTAGCCTATACCTTTTGATTTCTTTTCCTGATAGATAAGGGAAAATTATTTCTGCTGATTTTCTATCCTTCTCGATGAGGTCTCGTCTTTCATTTTCTGTGATTACGAAGGCCTTGTTAAATCCAGTTGTAATGCCTCTGAAAAACTGATCATTCTTTACAATGGTATCAAGAGGCTGACCTTTATTTTGAATTTTAGATAGAAGTTGTTTAACGTTTCTATCTTCAAAATACCACCCATCAGCGTTACGTTGGAAATATTCGACCAATGTCTCCCTATCGTTCAAATAGTCATCAAGTGAGGCGAAGTTCAAAGAATCTACTTTGTAGGACTTGATCTTTCCCGATGGTTTTGATTTGTGAATAGTAATTATGCATGGATAGGTGGAGGCATCCTCAAAAACTGGCAGGTCCCCAAAATCTATGAAGGACCTTATATCAAAAGATAAAAGGTAATTCCTTAAATTCAATGCATATCTGGCCTTTGTAAATTTGCTTGATACAATGATGGAAAATATGCCACCATCCTTCAGCAGGGCAATTCCCTTTTCAAAGAAGTATACGTAGAGGTCTGCGTCACCTGCGTAGGTAACATAGTGTTTTTGCAAGTATGGTTTGATCGCTACCGTCTGCATGCTCCTCACATATGGGGGATTACCTATCACGATATCAAATCCCCCTTTACTCATTATCTCCTTGAATTTTGCATTCCAGTTAAAAGCTGAAGGTCCTGCAAAGTTTTCATCTTCTATTAGGCTGTTGCCTTGTCTGATATTCTTGGAAAGATCAATGAGCTTACGATTCTTTGACGAGATTCTCAAGAAGAGACTTAATCGGGTAATCTCTACTGATTCTTCATTAACATCAACTCCGTAGATATTATTTTCAATAATTTCTGCTGCGACAGCTTCTTCCTGCCACTTGTCGAGCATCAATTGTGTTGAGTTGCTTTTCTTCTTACGTGCTTTCGCAGCAAAGGCACCTCTGCTCTCCTTTATGGATAATATGCCTTTGTGAATTTCTAGCAAAACGTCTACCGCCTTCAGTAGAAACGCTCCACTGCCACAAGCAGGGTCAAGTATTTTTATCGACTTGAATTGTTCTTCTAAACTTTCCAAATCATCAACATATTCTGCAAGAAGCTCAGTTACGTTAGTGGCATTATCGTTTGACAAATATCCAACTATGGCATTTCGGCACACGTAATCTGTGACAAATTCTGGAGTATAGAAGATACCTTCTTTCCGTCTTCTCGAAACCTCGCCAGACTTTAGTTCCTCTAGGTCAACTAGAGAATGCTCAAAGATGTGGCCTAGTATGTCGACCCTTAGCTCTGTTTTGAAGTCAAATGAGGCCATGAGCAACAGGTTCTTAATGATTGGATTTAGATTTTGAAATTGTGAGATTAAAGCTTGAAGTTTTTCATTGAGTCTGACCTGTCTTTTTAGCTTTGAATCTAGGAAAAGATCTTTGAAGAAGGATTCTGGCCTAAAATCCTTAAAGAATACATTGTCAGGTATCTTTTCCTTGAAGAGGCCTCCGTTAAAACCAAAGATTTCGATAGGAGATTGTGCTCCTTTGTCCAATCGCTCGAAAAGTGATGATACTACTGTTGATGCGGTTTTAGTATTGTCGCTTATGATGAAATGATTCAGGATGGATGCTACACTGTTTTCAAACAGTTTGTTTGGCAGCTTTTCCGTATCCTCTGCAAAGAACATGAATATGAGTCGATTTAGAAATAGCTGGGCATACTTTACAGCAGACACTCTGTCTATCTGTCCATTTTCTTGAAATTCCTTGATTAGCATCAATCTTGTTTCGTGGTATAATTTGTAAAACTCCTCCGTAAATTCACGTTCTTCTTCTACTGAGTCGTTATACAGCCGTTCAAGTGTGGATTCATCGATAGTGGTTTTCTTTGAAAATACGAGAACAAACTCTCTAAGTCGATCGTCATTATCGTTGATAGTTTCGAAATCGAAGATGTGGTATTTTGAATAGCCCTTATTTCTGTCTATTAGTACAAAATCCTTGTAATTTGTACAAATACCATACTTTAGTGCGTTCTTTCCCATGTAGTCCCATGTCTGTTTTATTGGCGTTTCATGTTCTTTCTTCTCCCTATATTGGATGGCGAAAAGATCCTTTGTTGAAGTGCCTTTGGCCTCGAAGCATGCTATCATTTTTCCTGTCGGGTCGCTGAAGAGAAATTCAACGTTTCCAGTTTCATATTGGGTTTGTAGAATCGAGTAGCCGAGAATCTTCTCTAAAACAATGGACGCAAATCTCAAGTAATTCGACTTTTCATCTGCCAACTTATCATTCCGAAGCAGTTCCAGCCATTCTTTAGCTGCGTTTTTTTGTTCCAATGAAATACGTACCGAGGAGGCATATCTCTGTAGGGTTTTTGCATTGAAAAGTGAATGTCCATCTCCTTGCAATGTATCTTAGAAGTCATTTAGTGATGTTATACATATAATTTCCTCTATTGTGTGCATTGCCCATTTTCCCGCTATCTTGACATCCAACCATGTCTCTAACTTCCGCACTGAGGCCGTTCAACCTTTGAAACCTTTGGCAAGAATTTCTGCTCTATATTGCTAGCACTATTGAAGACCGATTAATTAGTAATGATAAGAAACTTAGTATGGCAAATTAATTGTTCTTTGCTTACGCTTCATCGACTTCGCAGCTTTCAGCAATCTCATCAATGAATTCCGGTTTCATGAATCTGGCTCTAGATCCGATTACCTCCGTTTCTTTCTTTAATTTTGAATATGGAATGAACTTGCATATTCTAGGCAGCGGAGGCTTGAGCTTCTTGAAGGTGGGCCTGTTTATCTCATTGAGGACCTTGTCGCTTCTATCGTCGGGAGCAACGAGATATAGATTCAATTTAATGTTCGGCTGCATACTAACCAGGTCAGCCATTCTTAACAATCCCGAATATATGGCAGAGGTGTGCTCAACTTCAAATGCTGCAAGTATTGCGTCTCCCTGCAGCCACAAGACATCAATTAGCTCTATCGTTCTGTTTGTTACCTCATCGAATTGCCTCGGTAGTTCTTTCCTTAACTTGGGAATATTTTGAAACGACATTCCGTTATACTGTTTGCTTCTATCATTTCTCGCAACCCAAACGTCAAGTCCTAGATCAGACCCAAGTTTCAGCAAGAGCCATTGTATTTCCTCGTGTGAGGCTCGGCTAGTTTCTACCTCAATCGGCGAAGCCTCATCAGTCTCTTCAGGAATTGTCACAATTCCTACTTTTGATTCATATGTTCTAGGGTGGCGTCTGTACTTCCGCTCGTCATACTCCCTTTCCACCGGATTATTGATAGCGTCGTTAATTGCCTCAACAATTATTTCTCCATCTTTTGGTTTGAACTCCGCGGGAGATCCTCTAAAGAAGCCAGACCAGTTTCTTGTCTTCAGCCCTTGAATTGACAGTTTGTCCCTGAGTTCATGAACCGGTACCGCTGTTTTTGCGTCCAGCTTGCGAATTAATTCAACTCTGAATCGATAGGGAAAAAGCTCGTCCTTCCAAATTGGCTTTTTATCGAAATAACACTTACTCTTTACCTCTAATACCCCTACGAATCTAGAGATTCCTGTCAAATAGCAGATCAAATAATCACCCGGATTGATGGTTTGAGCTATCTTCTTTCTTCTTTCCCTGAAACCACTAACATTAGCGCCATTGTTCAGAAAGTCCTCCCAGGTTGCGCCGGTAAACAGATCTAACCAGTATTTCCTTGCCATCCAAGCGCCATCTCTTTCGTATGTTAAAATCATCAAACTTAAATCCATATCTAAGTCAGGCGCCGTATCATCGGCTCATTCACAACTCGAAGGAGCCGGTAATCTTACATTGCCCTACTTCAATGGCAGATAATGCCCCTTCTTTGTCCACAGTAGATTGTAGCCCATACCCTCAAGTACCTTGCGGGCCTTCTCAAACCCTGGCATGTCCGGATATATCTCTTGCACTATCCTTACGAGATCATCATGATTCTGTGCTGCGCGAATGCGGTTGACTATTTCATCTTCCGCGACTTCAGCGATGTCATTGGTCATTTCGCCTGCGGCCACACCATCACGTTGTGACTGTTGTGACGACTTCTCCACTTTCACATCGACAATTTCATTACCCTTTCTGACTTTCTTCGATTCCCCTGCTTCATTCTTCATGGCCAGTATGACTTTCATCTCCTCAGGCGAAATGCCTCCGGTGCCTGATATCGTTTCTGTTTCCCCGGCAGCATTTCCTAACTTCTCCTTCCTGAACCGCTCGACATCTGTCACATCCATGATGGTAACTTGGTAAGCGGCCTCTGCAATGCTCCTCTTTTCTGTGAGGAACCGCCATATAGTTTCCTTGTCCTTCTCGTCAAAGACGATATAGTGTACGCTGAAGCCCTGCTCCACGTTCTTGTTGTAATTGATGACAACCTGCTCTTCGCGGTGCACAGGGTCCGTCTCTATCTCTATCGCAGTAGCATCGCCCCACATTAGCAGGTCGTACCTATTCTTCCCGTCCGAGTCTGCCCACTGCACTTCGCTGATGGCGACGATATCGGCAAGCTGCTCGTGCGCGTCCCCCAGATCAATCTTGCAGTATGTGAGGTTGTTCCAGAAAGTCTCTGCGAGATAGATTATTGCCGCCTTGTGCTTTTCCTTGCCGGTCCGGGCCCCAATCATCCTCGTGTCAAAAAAGCGGTGGTAGGCGCTGTAGTCTAGATCTAGTATTTCTCGTTCGGTTCCTTCGTGCAGGTCATACCTCTTGTTGACAACGTGATCCAGCCGCAATGCCTCGATGCTCTTGTCTATGGCTTCCGGGTCCACGTCCTTGTCGCCGTACCTCCTTACAAGTTCGCTATAGATCTCCTCCTTTGTCATCCTACGGCTGCGAAGCAGGTAGACGATCTTGATGTCCATCGGCAGCCAGTCAGGCACGTACCCTTTTTTCTTTGCAGGCATGTACTTGTCCATGTTTACCTCCGAGCCAAAGCGCTCCACGCTGTGGTATGCCCTTGCCTTCCAGTCATCCACTTCGGCATTTTTCGCAAGTACAAGTTTCGTCGTAGCGATTCCCGTTACAGGCGGCTGCGCCTGGCTGTAGAATGCAAACGTGTTGAGGGAAAGCGATGTTAACTCATCCGGCGTAATTGGCATCACCGTCTCAAACATCTTGGCGGTGGCAATGTCTGACTTGAAGAGGATTACAGTCTTGCACAGGGCTCCAAACGACCTCTGCACGTCTACCGGAAAGTTGTTTATCGTCTGGCTGGCAAGGGTCACCTTTACGTTAAACTTCCTTACCGTGGTCAGCAGGCTCTGGAGCTCTGCCGGCGAGAACCTGTGGGTCTCGTCCACGTACAGGTAAAACGGCTTTCTGTGTTCCCTTTCAATGTCCACCCTGCGGATGGCCTCTACATACACAGAATTTAGCAGTATGGACCCCACAAAGTCTGCAATGTCGTCAGACATGCCTGACGACAAATCAACAATGACAAACATGTCGTCGTTCATGGCCTGGCCCATGTCAAAGCTGGACTTTTGCGTGTCAAACATCGCCGCAACTAGGGGCGTAGTCAAAATCTTGTCCATCTTGTTGTAGGCTGCCGTCCCTGCGTCTTTCTTGTAAGACGGCAGCACGTTTTGCAGAAAGTTAATCGAGCTCGGGCTGCTGATTGTCCGGATAACCTGAGCCAGGTATTTGGGCGACGATATCAGGCGCGACAGGTCCCACAGCGTGGCTCCTTCCATCTCCACCAAGGCGTTTGCGCCGTTTCTCAGTATCGCCTCAAGCCTGTCGCCCCAGCTCTTGTAGTACATGTTCTTCAGCGCGCTCACAAAAGTCATGGCCACTATGTGCCGGTCTTTGGGGTCCTTGCACTCTAGAGGGTTTATCTTTATCTGCTTGCCGAACCACTGCGGGTTCATGGCGCTTATGTAGATAACCCTGTCTTTCAGGTGCTCAGGGATTGCTGCAAGGGCCTCCCTTGCCAGGTCGCCGTGAGGGTCTATAATCATAAAGCCTTCGTTTCGCAGGATGTTCTGGTAGACGAGCTGACCAATTGTGACTGTCTTGCCAGAACCGGTTTCCCCAAAAAGTGCTATGTGGATCCTGTCTTTGGAGTAAATGCCGTACGCCTTTGTCCCGTCGTTGCTGTATCCCAGGATGTCAAGCTGCTGTCTGTCTTTCTCCCGTGCATCCGGCTCGCTGCCTATGTGTATCAGCTCTACCCCGGGTCCCTGACCTTTCTTCACCTTCGTTGCCACCTTGGCAGCCTCGGCGTCAATCTCGTAGTCTATAGATTTTTCAGCTCCTTCAATCTCGGCCCTTATCTCGGAAACTACTTCGTCGTCTACTCCTTCCTCCTCTGACACATTCTTTTTTCGCCTGAACCTGTCAAAAAGCGAGGACATCAAATCGCAAGCGCTTGCCGGCTTAAAAGTTGACACCGGCATTTGTTGGCGAAATGGCTCCGCCAGTAAAGAGGGAATTGAAATTGGTCTTGATAGTAGTGCTGTCTGCATTCCTGCTTGGATCATCTCTGCTAGCTGCGTTGCCGGCTGATGGAGCTGGTGGCGGCGGAATAAGCGGCAACCTGGGGATAGGTGGTGGCAAGGGCGGACAGGTTATCGTCGAAGAGGGCGGCGGCAGTCCTCCGCCACCTCCACCGTGCACAGTCTCGGTCGGCATCAGTTCCGCACCACTGACACATGCAGACCTGCCACGCAACAACCCGGACGGCTCGTACTATCCCGGCGACGCCTTTTCCGTCTCGCTTTCAGTCAGCTCGCAGCATTGCACTAGTGTCAGCACGTCTGTATCGGGCGACTCTGGCGTCAGCATCGCCTGCCCCCATTGCACGAATACCAGGGTTGATGTTTCGCCCTTTGCCTCCCCGGGATCGTACGCTGTCAGGGCTTTCGTATCTGGCACAGGACCGGGAGGCAGCGGCTCTGCAAACAGAGTCCTGTCGATCTTTGTGGCTGACCCCATGATAACCGTCAGGGTAGTTCCGGCAAACGTCACGGATGCAGACGGATACCTCATGCGCAACGCCGACGACACACACTACGTCAACGACGCAGTCGCCTTGAAGTACGAGGTCGACTACAGGTTCAAAGACGCGCGCCGGGGCGTCTTAGAGCCAGAAGTTACGAGGACCCATCCGTACCCTCGGATTGCAGACCTTGACTGCCTGCAAGAGTCGTGCTTGCTTGTGGTTCCGCCAACTCAAGCTACGTCAGAGTACCGTGCTAATTTTGATTATGCCATGGGAATTTCCGTTGCAAATGCTACCGCGCCGCAGTGGCTTGGGCAAAAGAACTTCCAGTTCGACGTCAGACTCAAGAATGCAGGCGTGTACACCGGGATGGGGACCACCTACACGCAGACCGTTTCAATCGTAGACTATAGCCCCGTATTTGCCACCGCGTATCCTTACCTCAACCTCAAAGACGGAGGCGACAGGTCGTACGAGAAAGAGCTGGTGATAGGATTGCACTACTTGGGATCGTCAGATTCTGACGGCACAGTAAAGCCGCTGCGCAGGGCAAAGCTCAACCTGTACACGAACCAGGTCAGCGCGCTTGTGGCTGGCACAAACACTACCGACATAACAGAGCAGGCAGGCCTGACATGGCTGTCTACCTCTACTTTTCAGAGCGACTCCTCGCCGGGGTTCACAATAGTCACCGAGCCGGGCAAGCACGCCATGATAGAGCGTGCCGGCTACGCCAAAATCGCAATGGAGATGACTGGGTACGATCGCGTGTCTTTCACCCTGATGCAAAATGTAACCGCGTTTCCTTCGTTCTACTCCAAAGACTTTGGAGGCAAAGGAGTGGTAGAGCTCTTTGATGTGACGTATACTTACCCTGACACGTACTTTGCAAACACGATAACGGCAAAGGTGTTCGACGGCAATACGATTGCAGAAGGTAGGACCGTGCGGCTTGAAGTCAGGCCAGCCGCAGCCTCGACGACCACTGTGTGCGAATATTACGACAGACACGCGCTGTATGCTACGGGAGACTCTGCGTTCTCAAAGATGTCCCTCGCAGACGTCTACCCTTGCTCTGCCACTTTACGGGAGAGAGGCAGCGGGACGGTAGAGATGCGCGCCAACATGACCGGCATTCTTATACCGAAAATCTACGATACTGTATACCCTGGCGGCCTTGCGGCCTTGCCTCCAAGTGTAGCTCTCGGCGCTCCTTCCTCGATTCAGTTACAGGTGTCAGTCTCTGGCACGGGAAAAGTCAGGACCTATGACCTCGTTCTTTATGCCCATGACAGAGACGCAGAGATTATCGCCAACATAGGCCAGAACAACGTGCTTGAAGTGAAACGTATGGGAGCCGCTGTTACCGTGAAAAGGCCTTCCAACTTTGGCGCGATAGCCAGCTTGCAGGTCAACGGCGTCGCCGTACCAGAAGCGTGCTTCGACAGGTGCACCCTTGACATTCCGCACTCTGCCACAATCGTGGCTACCAACGAATGGGCTGGCGAGGCTACCGCTGTTGTAGCCGCGCCCGTCCAAGCAGACGCCACTATTGCCCGGGTGCCTGACGTACTTGTTGAAAACAACGGTCAAAACGTCATTCTTGCTATCTTTGGCGCTGCCGGCGCCTCAATAGCCGGCGTGATATTCAGAAAGTATGTGTCATGGCTGGGCGAAGCCTTCTATTGATTCGCGCCGAACCGCGAGGAAATCGCATTCAAAAGAAACTGGCATACCCATGGCGCCTCTAGGTCGTTCATGCGTCGCTTGAGAATGAGGCTAGATTCGTGTATCGCCTAATGCCTGATAGCTGCCTCATGAGGGAACATTTGTACCGACACATGGCATGCGAGCAATCTTTAACTATTCTCCTTAACGCGCATAATTGGCTAGGTTAATGGACTTCGGCGCTCTTCAAACATGGCAGCGATTCGAAGAGCTATGTAAACAACTCCTCCTGATAGAGTACCCTGACGTTAAACCGCTCAGTGGCAGAGGAGGAGATGAAGGAACAGATTCTTTCGTAGGAATGATCGATAAACAGAGTCATATTTTTCAGTTCAAATATCTCACACTACTCAGAAGCGAAGAACGGACGCAGATCAAGGAATCTTTTGAAAAGTCAGCATCGAAAAAACCTGAGCGATATACACTACTTCTTCCAGCAGAATTTACTATGCGGGACCATAGAAAATGGGAGAGCGGGGTCTCAACACATCCTGAGATTAAGACAGAAGTATGGTACGGGTCGATTCTTCAAAGCAAGATTCTAAAGCATCAGGCGCGTTTGATGGTGACTTTTCAAGAACTATTCAGAACGGTCGATGTAGTCAAAACTGTCTTAGATGTAGTAACAAGTCAAGCCGGAGTATCTCCTCCAACGACTCCCAAGGCAAAAGATCCTATGTTGAATCGATACAATGACAAAGTACTTCAGCCTGCCGCCAAAGTACTAGACAGGCTTAAACTTGGAATCAAAAATGTAAATGAATGCCTAAGAAATATCGAGACCTCGCCGCTCTTGGAAAACCTTAGTGTTAGGACGGTGACTAGGTTGGGAGTGTTTTACTATTACGCAGAAAGATATGACGATGCGCTATTCATTTGGAATGCCATATTAGAAGAATTCCCAGATGATTTACGGTCTTTGAATAACAAGGCTCTTCTTCTCAGAGCAAGCGATAGTCAAACAGCGATATGTCTTCTGAAGGAGGCGCTACGAATCTATCCTGAATACCTAGATGCAAAAGTCAACATGGCTGGCGTACTGGTTGATTCGGATGACCCTGTTGAGGCAATAAATATTCTTGAACCATTGGTTGATGAACACCGGGAAGATAAGGTACTATTAAGAAACCTGATGCTGTCTTACAGTAAGATAGGAAATGTGGAGAAGACGCTGGAATGTTATGATTGGCTTAAAGGTAAAGTCTCGGAAAGAGAACTCCAAAATAATATCGGAGTGGCGTATCTACATTCAGGCATGCCTAAGGAAGCATTAGATGCCTTTACCTGTGCTTTGGAATGTGAGCCAGAAAACGTTCAATCCAAAATAAACAGAGCAGTTGCAATGCTGGAGATGGGTCTTACATTGGTTCCAGAATACATTCTCAAGGAACTACACTCACAACGTACAGATAACTCTGTAATGACGAATCTGGCTATGGTTTATCTTAAGAAAAAACAATTCGATTTGGCGATTGCGTGGGGCCTAAAATCACTTACTGCTAACAAAGAAGATTTGGTTGCTCTTAACTTGGTAGGATTAGGGTACAATTCATTTGGTGATTACTTAGAAGCAATAGAGTACTATGACATGGCGTTAGCAATCAGGAAGAGTTACCTCCCAGCTCTCGGAAATAAAGCCAACAGCCTCATGTTTCTGGGTAAGTTCGACGATGCTCTGCATTGTCTGTTGGAATTCAGGGAATACGACCCTAACGACAAAGTGGTTAACGACAATATCGAATGGCTCCAAAAGAAGATTGCAAATCACTCCAAGAAACTTTAGCGGCAGACTCGTTTATCTACCAAGCTAGAAAGAGTCACTTCATCTGTGAAGTCAAGTTCTATTAGTCGAATAAACACTGAAGAGTTTCATCTTCTGAGAAAAGCCAACATCTCCCTGAGCTCTGAAACAACCTTGTCGGAATCCGGGAGTTCTTTCACGAGGTGACCCAGACCCGATATCCAATGGTCCCTTGCATCGTCGAGCCTGTCCTTGTCAAAGAACAGCTCTGGCTTGTACTCTATCTCCTTCAGCTCGCACTTGCGGACAAGGAGGTTCTTGATATTGTCTCTGTCGAATTTGCTTTCCTTCATCAGTCGCCAGACGTCGTAGTAGTCGCGCGAGTATCCTCTCTGGATTATGCTCCTTAGTTTTTCAGCCAGAATTTCGTCGAGCGAGTATGCCAGTATTTGAAATTCAGGCAGGTCCGGGAACTCGCTTCTTACCATCCTTGCCTCGGGCTTTAGGGCCATCTTCTCCGAAAGCGAGATGTCCAGCTTGATCCTGTTTGGATGGTTGAGCGGGCCTTGGAACCGGACTGAGCCTATAACCGCGCCGGGGTTGGCGTGAAAGGAATGCACAGAATATGCGATCCCGCTCTCTGCCGTGAGCGTGTCTAGGATGTCCTGCAGAGACTTCTTGATAATCTCAGCATCCTTGGCGTCGCCGGTAACCGTAAAGTCAAGGTCTTCTGAGAACCTCCACGTGCCAGGGAAGTACGCCTTGCGTATTGCCGTTCCTCCCTTGAGGACAAAGCTCTTCCTGAGCTGACTGGTCTTCAAAAAGAAGCCTTTGAGTAGCCACGTGAGGGCGTAATCCTTTTCCACCACTGCCGCCCCCATCTTCTCTTCCCTGGCAATGCTCCTTATGCGCTCTGCGTCTATCAATACTCGTGCCTCCACCTTGCAAGCGCGTCTCTTTCGACGTTGACAAGAAGGTTCCACCGGCTGCTGTAGCTGCCCTTGTGTCGAACGGTCGGGTCGAGAGGAGACATACCCGGAGCTATATGTTTTCTCATGTCCTGCACGGTATCTTCCTTCAGGCCTATTTCAAGGGCCTCTGCAAGAAAGCCGAGCCTCTTGATTATGGCAGAGTTACCCATCCTCTTCGCGTATCTGACTATTTTTTCAAAAGACGCGTCATCCTTTGCATTCCAGATGCACTTTGCCACTTCGGATATCCCGCCGCAGTATTCTGGGTGGTCCAGCGCGTCGGCAAGCGTCTTTTCCTTGTCAGATATGTTTACCCTGTCAGACCCTACGGGTACAGATGAAAATCCAAAGAACTTTTTCCTGTTGAGGGTAACGAAACTGTACCGAACGTCCAGTATGGTTCTGCTCTTTGCCCTCTTTGTAGTCGCTATGAAAACTGTAAACGGCGTCTGCTCTGTCAGGTTGTAAAAGTTGAGCGCACTCCAGTACGCTATGTAGTAAGGCTCGACAAGGTGCGAGCCTACCACAAACTCGTGCTCCGTGTACTTTGCTTCGACGCCCGCGCTAAGGGGAACTATCAGGTACGCCCCTCGTCGCAGGTTCACGACCCACTTCTTTTTGGCAAGGTTCCGTGCCATGTCCTTGGCATATGCATAGGAACATCCCAGCTCCGCAACTATGTCCTTCAGGCCGAATATCTTCTTGCCCTTTCCGGCCAGCGAGGAGAGTAGCAGGCTCTCGTTCCCGGACAGGCCTTTCCTTATATTTTGTGATGTATTGGCGGTCGTCATACTCACCAACGTTACATAAAGTATAATGACCAAAGTTAATAAACATACGCCCGGGCGGTTGCATGACGTAAAACGCCACTCATTTAGAAAAAGAGGGAAGGGTGAGAGGAGACTATACTCCCCCGACTGTTACGATGAAAGCCTCTGTCGCTGTCGCACCTCCTGCACCCGTGTATGTCGCAGTGGCCCTGTACGTGGTGCCGGGGGCTCCAAGGCCGCTTCCGAAATTCACCGAGCCTGACTTGGTCTGGCCCGGGGCGATATCGCTAATGGTGATGGTCGAAACAGAGATGTCAGTCAGGGCTACAGCTGCAGACGTGATGTGCACGGTCCCGGTGTTCTTTACCGTGACCACCCACATGCCCATGCCGCTTGGGCCGTTCCTGACGACCTCTGCGTTTTCGATGATGGCCTTGACGCCTGACTGAGAAGTGCTCGAGCTCCCGGCAAATGCTGCTGCAACAGCTCCTGCAGCCACCACCGCAAGGGCTATCAACATAATTGTCGTGACGCCACCTGCGATGCCCCGGTACTCCTTTGCTTTTGGCTTTCTTGGCTTCGTTGACGACGAGATGTTCTCGTTCATACAGTTCATGCAGGAGCGCACTTAAAAGGGCCAAATCAGATCGCATTACGGAACAGACGGCAGCGCTGCCCGTAGGGGCCACACCACATCAAGCAGACCAGGTGACAGCAATGCGATAATACACGCCAATCCAAGCGGCACAGTGTCCTTCACAGTCTGGCTAGTTATTTTGCCACCAAGTGCCCCTGCGCACAGCGCGGTGAGCAGGTACATCAACTGCACAGTCGTCGAGTCAGCCGACAGCTGGATGTCAAGCTGGGAGCCAAGCCCTCCGGGGACGTTCTCGTCGGTTCCTGCAAACAGGGAGATCGACTCCATGGCGTGTATTGTAAACATCATGAACATCGGCGACGCTACTACCAAAAAGCCGTATAGGGCGACGGATTTTTTCACCTTTGCAGACTGCTCGCGCACCCTGCCGAGGTACTCTGCAAGCCGGTCAAGCATTGCATAGCTTGCGGCGCCGCTGGCAGCAAGCGCAGACATCACAAACGTGGCATACCTCAGGTAAAAGCCGGCCTGTTGCTGCGCTGCAAACATGCTGTCAAGCGTTCCGCCCGTTGCAAGCCCATACTTGATGTGCTTTACATGAGGCCTTAGCGCCCGGAACCGGTCCGTGCCAATGTGGCGTATTGCAGACGGAACATCAAGGCCGGTCTTCATGCCCTCGGAAACTGCCCCGACAAGCTCGGCTAGCTCTGACAGCAACCTGTCTTCAGAATTTAGCCTGCGCCTCACTGCGATGCCATGCGGTATTGCAAAGGCTGCGACCGAGACAAGAAGCGCCGTTATGAGTTCAACCTGCAATATTGCTATCAGAATTACCGCCACAAAGGCGCCTGTGGCGACAGGCAGGACCTGCGGCCTTTGACTTGCAGCAGACTGGGGTCCTTTGACCTGCGCCCTGTCAAGCATGAAAAATACGCCCAGCGCGATGAGCGGTATTGTGCCGACGAGGACCAGATCTGACACGCCGCCAGAAGCGCCATACATAAGCCCGGTTATGGGCACTATCATCAGGGCGATGAGCACAACTTCGCCGGCAGTTCCGGCATTTTCGCGGAACCGCTCGTACCTTGCTTCAAGGCGCGCAAGGTAAGTCTCTGCCTTGCTTTGAAAATACTGGGAAGCGCTCTGGCCAAGGCTTACAGAGCCGAGATAGCCGCGAAGCAGCGAACGGAACTCGGCGTTAGGGTGGCTTCCCGCCAAGTTGTCTATGGCCTGCTCAGGCGTGTAGCCAAAGGCGTTCACGTCGCGCCTTACTATCTCGGCTTCCCTGCGCACCTTTGGCAGCAAGTCTCTGCTTGCAAGGGCCTCGAACGCATGGATCAGTGGTTTCTCGACCAGAGCAAACATCTCGGCAAGTATGAGAAAGAACGGCAATTCGTCGTCCATCTCGCTCCTTTCAGCCTTTTTAAATTTCAGCGACAGAAACGGAACGGCTATAATTGCTTCGGGTACTATTGCAAGAAATATGAGGTACGGGTGGATTATTGCAGAAGCAAGGCCGGCCGCCAGTACCATTGCCGGAGCGGATGCAAACAAGATGTTGAGGTACCTGCGGGCTTTGACGGTGGAAGATCCTGCGAGGGCTACCCCTGAGGCGGATAGTCGCAACCGCTCCTGGAACTCTTTTCTTGCCCACCTGTAGGCGTTTGTCCTTTCTATCCATGACGGCATGGAACGTACGTTGACGGAGATGTTCTTCCTCCTGTCCTGCGACCGCGAAACGGTGTGCTCTGCCCAAGCCCGCACGGCGCCAAGGCCAATGAACAGATCAAAAAGTGCGACTCCAAGTCCCAGTAAAGCGGCTGGGTGTGCCACAAACGACCAGAGGTAAACTGTGGCCACAGCTATTGCCACTGCGCGTGCAAGTCTAATCCTCATCCGCCGCGTGTCGAAAAAGCTCCTGCTGGGCTGCGAGGCGTGTTGGTACCGGAGGCGCTTTTCACCGTCGCCGCTTTCCTGGCGCTTCCTTCCACCCTCTATTTCTTCATCTGCACTTTCCTGCTCGGTACCTGCAATCTCCTTGATGTCTTGTCTCAGCTGGTTTGCAAGCTCCTGAACTGACCTGCGCAGGTCAAATTCAGTCACGGCGGCTATTCCTGCTTCTGAGAAATACCTGCCCAGCCTCCCTCGCCCTTGCACTTGACATCGGACCGCCTTTTACGGTAGAGTCAAGGATGTCAGCAGCAAAATTGTATGCAAACACGTTCTCTATCCTGTAGGACCCTTTGTCCCTTACAATCTCGTCAATTGCAATGACGCGCCTGAAAAAAGAGCCGTCTGGACCTACGACGTTTCTCACTGAAATGACTGCCCATATCAGCTGGATGAACGACTCTTTGACACTCAGAGGCTCGCCGGTCATTCTGCTGAGCATCGCGCCTGTATCGCTCGCATGAAACGTGCTTGCCAGGCCGTGGCCGGTTGCCGCTGCCTGAAACATCTCCCTCACCTCCTCGCCCCGGGACTCTCCTACAACCAGCATGTCTGGCCTGTGGCGAAGCGACGCCTTGACGAGGTCCATCACTCCCACCGAATATGTCTGCTGCCTGGACATACGCGTGAACATGGACAGCCACACGCGGTGGCCCAGCTGTACTTCTGGCGTTTCTTCTATAGTGATTATCTTCCAGTTGGCAGGCATTTCGTTGACAAGGGCGTTGAGCAGCGTGGTCTTGCCGGTGCCGGTTGGCCCTACGATAAACACGACGCCTTTTGCTTTCAGGATTGACACGACATAGTCAGCCGCGTCTTGGGATAGCATCCCTCCCTGTACAAGCTGATCCAGTGTACGGACTGTTCGAGATACCTTGCGTACAGAGAACGTCGAGCCACGAGAGACTTCCTCTCCTAGCAGAACCGCGTACCTGTCTCCTTTTTCGTTTGTCCCGTCGACTATCGGGTTTGCTACAGAAGGAGACCTGTTCACCCTGTGCATCATCCTGTGCACAAACCTGTCCGCCTCGATTGCGCTGGCAAACCTGATGCTGGTCTCCATGTAGTTGAATTCTGAAAACTTGCGGTGTATGACAAAGATGCTCTCCTGCGGGCGTGGAAGGGTTATCTCTTCCAAGTCATGGTCGTTGAAAAGCACGTCGCCCCTTCCCCATCCAAGCACCTCGCGGGAGTACCTGTACAGGATTGAATGGTACTCGCTGCGGACGACCTCCTCTATTTCCAGGGTCTCGGCCGCTCTGTCGATCTCTTTTTTCAGGCGCTCGACGGTCATGGCGTCGCCGACAGAGGGCGACGACTGCAGCTCTTTCATCAGCCTTGCATATAACGCGTTGCCGTGCTCGGAAAGTTCTGGCTCTTTAACGACGTACCTGCCGATGCTCGTACGGTAGTCGCCGAAGATGGTGACCTCGGCCTCGCCAACCTTGTATTTTGACAACTCCCTGAGGCCGGCGTTCGGGTTTGTCCCAAATGGCGATGTAAAGGTGGAGCGCTGCATTTCAAGCAGAAGGCGTGCCCCGTCTTTTAAGACCTAGGAAGCGTAGCTCTTGATGTCAGATATTCCGGGCTCAAGGTTCAGGGCAGTACTGTCGGTATTGTTGATGGGTTCGGTCCAGCTATCGTCCCTTTCCATCTATCTAGACGATGCAATGGCCGAAGTGCAGGGCGAAGGCCTGACTGTGTGGGTTCCTCCAAAGATGCTTGCCGGCGAACAATACAAGGGCGCCGTGATAGTGTCAGAGGTTTCCAACTTTGCAAGAGATGTCTTGCTCGTATCCAGCAGCCCTGCAGTCACAGTTCCTGAGCGTATCACCATCGAGCCGGGCATGCACCAGGCCATCTTCAAGATAGACGTGCAGCCCGGAGTTCCTCTGTCAGCTCCCGCAAATGTTTCTGCAGTCTTGGACGGTGCGTTCGGCGAGTCCGGCGCCACCCTGTACGACAGGCAGGCCGGCAACAATAGCATGGTCCGCCTTCTTGCCTTCAACAGTACGAGCCTCTCTTTCGCACGCGTCGTCGTGGTGGCAGGACAGCCTGCGGGAATTGACTACCTTCCTTCCGACAACACCGATGTAACACTTGTCTACCCGGGCGGAGTGGCAAGAGTCTCGATCGATGACAAGGCAGGATATGGTATCATCGACGTTCCCTTGGTAGACGGCCCCAACAGGATTTCCGTTTTTGGCAGGCCCGGCGACTCTATAACCGTGACAAGGACGCCGGTCGACCCTGCTACGGCAGTGAAAGTCGCCTCCTTGCCAACAATCCCTTCATGGACGCCTGAATGGGGATACCAGAGGAGCTGGGTTCTCGTGGACGCCGAACGCAACGGCAAGCCTCTGAGGGGCGAATTCGAAGTCGTTGCCACGTCCTCAAACCCGGACGTTTTAGAGGTTGAGAAGGCAAGGAGTATCTGCAAGCTCCCATGCGCAATACCTGTCCGAGGCCATACTGAAGGCGCAGCGCGGGTCGGCATCCAGGTGGCAGGCATCGGGGGAGGCGCAGTCGACATTGAAACGGTTCCTCCGGTCCGGTACATGGCCAAGCCGGCTGACATCGAAAACCTTGCAAGAAAGTACATCGCACAGATCGTCGGCGCGTCCGCCCAGTTTGTTGTAAACAGCACTTCCCTTTCTTCACATGCGTCAGAAAAGGCCATTTCGTCTGTAGTGACGGATGGTGCTGTATACGGGCTTGTCGGACACTATGCCGCGCTTGCTGCCAATTACACGAGAATGGAGGTGACAGGCAACAACATGACTACGCCAGTACCGGGGCACTTTTCCAAGACAGTACCACTCGTCATCCCGGGTGTAAAGTACCACATGTCATCAAACGGACCGGCGCAGGCAGAATGGAGCTTTTTCAGCGGCCTTGCGAGAGGAGACATTGGGATGGGGAGCGACATCTTGACCGGCGGCGTCCCATCAACAGTAGTCAAAAGCACATCTGTAGGCATAGGGTCATCGCACGCCGCCATGTCTTCTTTTGATGTCCAGCTGAGCGAGCCGGTGGGTCCTGCAGAGCTGAAAGGAGAGCTCACCGCCATTACGCTGCCTGAGACCGGTGTTCAGCTTGCAGCCTACCTTGTCAACGGGACGGTGCGGGGCTATCACGCTCAGAACAAGGGCGTCTCTACTGGGGCCGTCCCCTCATTTTCCGATCCAGATATAGTCCAGGTCCAGCCGGCACAGTCAGGGCCGCAGCTCCAAGTCAACGTGCCTCCCATAGCCTACCCTGCAGAAGGATTTGTCTTTTCTGCCCATATTGTTCAAGGCGGCATCCCCCTGCAGAAGGTGGACCCGCTTTACGAGCTTGGCCGCGCGGATCCTGATAGAGCCGGCGAGCTGCAGGAGGTAGACACCGTGTTCATACATTCGAGTTCGCGCCAAGTCGCAAAAGTCACCGTATCTGCCGTGATGAACGCGATAGAGCTTGACGTGGCGTGGCCTGAAGTGCTAAAGCTGGACAGGCCGCAAGACGTGCCTGTAGTAGCGAGCGTCCCTGATGCAAAGATACAGGTTTCAGGCGACGTGCGCGGAACCTCGAGTGATGCTGGCATGATAACACTCTATCCTGCCGGCGCGGAAGGAGAAAAGAAAGTGGTTGTTACTGCCTCAAAAGCAGGATGGACCGCGGCCACCGCGGAAAAGGTGCTGACGGCAAAAAGGTTCGTCAACATTACAATCGACGCCGTGGATGCAAAAGGAAACCTGGTTTCTGCTCCCTTCTCGCTCGAGTACGAGAGCGTGGACGGCGACATGGGCAGGATTCAGGATATGACGCCTCACACAGTTGATATGCGGCCGTTCGCGTCAAAGCCGGTGCTGACATTTGGCAGCGCGCCCGCAGAAGCAAACATAGGCAGCAGTTACGTCTACAAGTCCATGCGCGAGACTGATACCGGCTTTACCGGAATTTACGAGAGGCAGACAAGGTTGACCGTGATAAACGGCATTGGCACCGGCTACTACCTGCCTGGCCAGAGTGCGCGCGTGGAGGCAAACCCTGACAGCCAGATACTTGGCTTTGCGGTGGTGGAGAAATTCTCCCACTGGGAGTACGACACGGACTCTATCTATGTACGTGATAGGACTGCCCGGGTGCAGGACATCGTAGCTAGTGAAGTTAACGCCACAATAACTGCTGTTTACGTCGCCGACTTTACCACACTTGCCGTCCTGGTTCTGTCGACTGCTGCTGCCATAGGAGCCTATGCGTACAGGGAAGAAATCAGGACCATACTGGAGGCGTACAGAAAGCGCGCATGAGATTGCCAAGAGAGGGGGCGGAAGAAGTATGGTAAGCGAGGTAATCGCGTTTATCTTGCTGTCTGCCGCCACGATAGCGGCCAGCGCCATCATCGCCGGCTACATGGCGTCCGCAGCGTCGGCGACGACGGCGCGCATCAACGAGCAGGCGCACCGGCAGGTGCTCATGCTGAGCGAATCGGTGAGCGTAACCAGCACTTACACCTGCGGCAGCGAATTCTGCATAGACGTCATGAACAACTCCGGGCGCCAGGTCAGCATCTCGTACGCATACGACGGCAGCACCGGCAACCCCGTCGCATATCGAATAATGAATGCGTCTGGCCAAACTGTTTCAAAGCTACCTATCGGTTCAGGAACGATTGCGCTCACGCCAAACACCCTGACTTCTGCCGTACTCATCTCGGAGAACTTTGTAGTCTACAGAGTTGCGTGAGTGTAACGGAAAAAATGAAGTGCTGATGAGGCGGTTACGGAATACCTACGTTGCAGGCGTTCTATGCTGTGCCAGGAGTCGCCTCAGGAGCAGCCGCCCGGACAGGTTCTGCGGCAGGCGCCGCAGCTTTTACGGCTGCAGGTTTGGCGGCCTTTGCCCTGCGGGGTTTGGCCCTCGCTTTAGCCTTTGTCTTCGCTTTTGTCTTTGAAGTCTTTGCCTTCACCTTGGATTTTGCCTTCGCTTTCTTTGCCTTGGCCATTTTTGGTTGCAACATCTTTACACCGTCAGTTATTCTTAAGCTTGGCGGGCAAAATCAAAGCTGTCAGTCAAGGAAGAGCTGCGTAGCGACGCTTCCGGAATAGTTGATGGCGCCTGCTATGTAGTAGCCTCCGCCGATAGCGCTCCTGTATGAGGTCTGAGACCCAATATCCGCCTTGAGTTTGACCGGGATGTCCACCTGCTGGCCGGGAGTGAGGCCGGTCAGTACAAACGTGACAGGGGCCGATTTCTTGAATTCGTAGTAATAGTCGTTGACGGTGATGCAGTAGTTAGAGTATGGGCAGCTTGTACTATAACGGTCGGTCCTCGGCACGCTTATGCTGGTCACGCCGCCCTGGCCCAGGTCAAGTGTGGCACCCATGGAGCTGGGGCACGGTGATATGTGGCAGTTTTCCTGCCTGTAAAGGGCGTTAACATCGTAATAGAGCGTAACCTTCACCGTGGACTTGGGGGCAGGGAAGGAATAGATTTGCACTATTTCGGGACTGGACTGGATTGTTGTGCCCAGAGTCGAGCAGTGGGTCTTTCCATCGATAGAAGTGCTGCCGCCTGTGCAATACAGTGGAGCGCTTGGCGGATATATCCAGTTGATGGCGCCTATCAGACTTGCAGTTCCTGAATATGTCGCTACATAGGCGTCGTACCACCTGTTGTATGTCGGATCAACCTGCCAGGCCCGCCCCACACCAATCATGGCCGAGCCGGAACTGGTCTTTGTGTTCCCTGTAAGCCATGAAACGTCGACAAAGTTTGGCATGATGGATGCCGTGAGCTGTTCAGTGCTCCCCTGCGGCGTGAACTTGATGATGACCTTGCTTGTCGGGCCTGTTATGGGCACTGAAATCATCTGGCCTGCGCTGTACTGCACGCTGGAGCCATCCGGCACCACCGTGATGGCTGTGCCGTCAGGAGCCTCACGGGTCACGTAGTTCACAGTTATGGGCTTTGATACCGGTATCTTGTAGGTCAGGCTTCCCTTCCCCTGAGAAGGTGGAGAAGGCTTTGCCCACGGGGTGTACGCGCCGTTGGTGAAATGCTGCGTAGACGCCATGACCACGTCTGCCATCACCGCAAAAGAGTCGATATAGTCGACAGGGTCCGGCATCGCGTCGCCGGCTGCGGCTGCCAGCTTGACTGGCAGGACGGTTCCCTTTGAAGTCACGCATTTGATGTTGTCAGCACCCACGTTTCCTGACAGTGTAATGTCAAGCATGGCTCCAGGGCTGACCGTCTGCCCTACTGCCACCTTTGCAGCCGTCGGCCGCAGGGTGCTCGAAGGCGAGAGCGCAAGACAGTGGTCGACGGTAACTGGGCTTGAGCCAGTGTTCTTGACGGTTGCCTTTGTGCTGCTGCTCTCGGCGGCTACGGCAGAGATGTACGCGTTTACCTGCTCTCCAAGCCTGTCGCGCTCAAGGGCCATCTTTTGCACGCCGGCGCTGCTTGTGGCCTGCTGGGCTGAAAGCGACGACATGGAAACAGCGCCAACTGCCAGCAAGGAAATGGCAACTGCTGCAAGGACTACGGGGTTCATGTTCTACAAAATGTCGGTTTTAAGGCCGTAAAAAGGGGCAATTCGTGACCATGAAGATGAAAAGAGCGATAAGCCCTGCAGTCAGCACTATGCTACTCATCACAGTCGCAGTAGGGGCAGTTGCGACAGCATCGGCGTATACGTTCCAGTCCAGCTCGATTGCTGCCAAGAAAATCGAGGTCACAATAGACGGCATGAGCTTGTCAAAGGCGAGGTCCGATACTAACGTCTGGCTCTTTTCCATGAACCTGCGAAACACGGGTACCGTGCCGGTCTCAATCTCAGGAACACTTACCGGAACGTCGGTGAACCAGAGCATCTCGCACAACATGCTTGAGCCCGGTTCTAGGGAAGCACTGTCGTACATGTGGACCGTCAATGCAGTACCAGGTGAAAAATACCTCGTGAGCTTTGTTGCGGCCGGCAGCGAAGGCTCGACGAAAAGGTATGAAGCTTGGGTGGTCGCTGACGGATGATGGATTCCTGAAGGCGTTATTTCTCGCTAAACTGCTTGTTGGGCTGCTTGATGTCAACTATGCAGACCCGCCACAGCCGAGTGCTGTCAAGCTCTGGGACGAACTTCATGCCGCTTTTCAGCTTCTCCTGCAGGCGCTTGGCGCGCAATACCGCTGAATCCTTGTCAAAGGCGATTTCCTTGATGAGAAAGTCGGACCACCACTCGTCCGTATCTTGTGGAGCGAACCCGACTAGGTAGTGGTACGCAAGGTTGTCCGGCGTCTTGGCAGGTAGCCTCTCAAAACCTATAGCTTCAACTCTCATTTTTCAATCACACCTTCTGGTCTTCTTTACGAACTCGACAAACTCGGGGTAGTCCTCTATTTGAAAGTATTTCATCAGTGCCTCCACTTCGAAGTCGTCATAGTCGGGGTTGCGGTACTTTGACTTGCGACCCTTCAGCTCTGATACTGTGCTCGTATTCCCTCGGTGCAGCTGCAGCAGAACCAGCTTTTAAGGAACCCTACAACAGCTTTAGTGGGTGCGGTTTTCGTCGCAGGTTCGATTCTTGACGAAAAGTGCTTGATGGTGTTAGATACACAACCAGAAATCAGACTGACAAAAATGTAAGCAAAGCTTAACTGCGTTGATGCCGCGGGACTGTTATTGAATTCGTCGGTACTTTGTGAGATTTGTGGTGAAAGAGAGGTTCCGGAGGGTACGCCAGTGGCACTCTGTACTCGGTGCTTCCCTGAGATGAAGGAACTGATGGCCGCCCTCATGGAGCTGACCGAAGACGGAAAGAAAGGTGTGCCCCTGGACGAGCTTGGCGCAACGTTAGAAAAAAGGCGGAATCAGAGGTCACGCGAGTAAACGAAAAACCAAGGCTTTCACCTCACAATCACCGATATGTTCTTTGAAGCATAGACCTTTCCAGCTGCATCGTACAGGTCAACGCGAATGGAATACCTGTCGCCAATGTTCGTCACGATATTGGCTGTCGTGACAGAGGTCTTGTCGCTTGTGCAGAAAAGCGGGCCCCATGCAGACGCATCTTGCAAGATGTTGGCGCAGATGTACTTGGCCTCTGACTGGCTGACGTAGAACCAAGCCTTTGTATCGCTCAGTTTTACCATGTCGATGCTGACCGCATAAGTGTCAGGCGCAGAGTTGCGGGCTTGGGTCTGCAGCTGCGATATGGCTGGTATGGATGCTGCAATAGCAACAGAAATCAGTCCGATGGTGGCAATCGCGGGGCTTATGGCCCGGCGCTCAAGACTTGATGACCTCAACTCTTGGGCCCTCCTGCCGCGTTCACGGGTGTCGTCGAGAATATATCCAGCTCTTCCTGAGTCTTGGGGGTTATCCTCACCCTCAGCCTGTGCTCGCCTGCAAACACGAGGGCCTCGCCGTTGGCAAGCAGCGGCAACATATCCCGCTCGCGCTGAGAAAGCCACAGGGCGTCTGCCACTTCTTGCGATGCAATCTCCGTGTTTCTCAGCAGTATCTTTGTATCAGCGTTTTCCAGAATAGCCCTGCCGGTCTCCTGCCTTATCACGTCCTCTGGCCTCTGGCTGATGAACAAGAACAGCACATTCAGCTTGCGGCCAGTGCGCGCTATCATTTCAACAAAGCGAGCAGTCGTGGGTATCTTGAACACAAGCCAGCCCTCGTCTACTATCAGAATCTTTGGCACGTGCGCAGGCGCAGATATGATGTACTTCCATGCCTTTGCTAATGCAAGCGTAAGGAGAACAGCCTGGCGCTCCCTGTTGTCGTATGCGCCCTGCAGCGAGATCACGGTCTTTGACGACATGCCAGTCGCTTCTCCTTCAGGAACCTTGAACAGCTCTGCAAACGGTCCTTCTACCAGCTGTACCAGGTGACGCTTTGTATGGCTGTCGACCTTTCTGTACAATTCGAAAATGCTGCCGGCAGACGTCGACTTTGCAGTTATCTCTTTTCTTGCGAGGTCGTCTGCGCCTGCAATGTCGGCAATCACCTGCGGCACGTCGAGGGGCTCAAACAGAGAATAGGGGTCAAGGCCCATGCGACTGACCCTTCCGTCCCGGTCGGTGAGCTTGACCACTGAAAGTCCAAAGTAGCCTGCTATCTTTTCATATTCTCCCTGTGGGTCAACGACATACACGTGCGCTTCAGGGAACCGCTCCATGACGCGCTTTAAGATTGTCTTTGCAGACACGGACTTGCCGGCCCCAGACGAGGCGAGTAGTATCAGGTTGTAGTTGCTTCGAAGACTGTAGTCAAATACCACCGGCGATTTGGTTTCCACGTTCTGGCCAAGCATTATTCCTCTCTCTACTTCGAGAAGGTCTGACGAGACGAAGGGGTACATTATGGCAAGCGAACCAAGCTCGATTATCAGGTCCTTCCTCCACGTGCCAGCCGCTATCTGCCTCTGCAAGAATGGCACGTCAGAAAAGCGGACCTCTGCAGCCCTCATTGCCTTTACAAACGCCTTGCTTCTTGCTTCAAGGTCTTTTTGAGTGTCCGCCATAATAGCGCCTGACGTCCCGACATAGAATAGAGCCGTTCTCTGCGCCCTAAGAGCCTGGTAAACTGCATCAGCTCTTTCCAGCTTGGGCACAAGACTCGCCTTTCTGGCAGCCGCCGCCTCTAATGTCGTCCTGTACTTTTGCGCCATGGCTACAGCCAAGTCAGGGTCTATCTTCTTCACCCTTATCTGCACAAGCTCGCAGTGCTGCAAAAGCGAGTGGACCCATGCAGCAGGCATTCTTGGCCTGAGCGCTGTCAGGACAAAGAACCGGCAGGGCCGGCCCATGGGCGAGACTTCAGCCCCGTCAAAGCCGTATCTGGCAAGCACGCTGCGGGCGTGCTCTGTGACTATGTCGAGCGAAGGCGCTCGGACAACCTCTTTTGAACCGAAGCCGAGAGCAGAAAGGTATCCTGACAGTTCCTCGCGGCCTGAGATGTACGTCTTGATGTTGTCATAACTGCGCCCTTCAAATTCGACGTAGCCTCTTGCCAGCGTCACAGTGACGGGGGCATCTCCGGCAGCGGCATTTAGCAGCTGCGCAAACCGGGTCAGGACGGTCTCTTGCTTTTCATCCGGGAGAGAGAAAAAGTTGGTCGGCTGTATTTCGTAGGTGAACTGGTGTCTCGAAGACCCTACCGGTAGAGCAGATGCCTCGGATAATATTGACTTGCTCACGCCAAAAGAGTCAGAGCCGTCTTTTAAGGAGAGAGCCGGCTTTGCCTGACGAGCATGTCAGGTCAGCAGGTAGATGTTTTGTGGTTTGAGCACATGGGCGTGTTTTCAGAGCCGATCTTCAACTTCTCCTTTGTACGGCTGACGCTAAAACAGGTAGGCACTCTGTTCGGCGGACTGCTTTTCGCGTACGCACTCGCAGCTGGTGTCAGCCAGATTGCAGGTGTCTCCGTGGCATGCCTTGCCCTGCTGATCACGTTCTACAGACCGCGGGTCATGACCTTTGAACATTACATCTTTGCTGCGACGCGATTTCTGGCTGCAAAGAACCAGAGGGTTGCAGAAAAGAACATGGTCGCCGCGCTCATGAGGGGAAATGAGGCTGGCCAGGTAGAGCCCGGAATCGCTGAACTTGCAGACGCCAGTTACGCCGCCCGAGGAATGAAAGGAAGGGCAAAACCAACAGGTAATGGCCGCCTATTCTCACTTTTTAGAAAGAATAAGGTCAAATCGAAGGGTCCATGACCGTCCTTGCAAACTGATCGCTTCAACGAGGGCAACTCCTGATATTCAATAACTATTTTTAGAGTACGGACAATCTTCTCTCTGCACATGACGGCACGTCCGTCGCAATGCGGCGTCTGTGGAAAGTTTCTTGCTTCAAGGAAGGCGCTCAGACAGCACAAAGACCAAGAACATAGAATCACAGACGAGAGCCTAATTCAGTCTGGTTAATCTCAGGGATTGCTGTACCTTATTGGTCGTTAAATAGCGTCGCAAGCCTTTCAGCGGAGATATGCTGTCTCAGCTTGAAGGCAACGAAAAGGAAAGGGTGACGAGGATAATGGTCGCGTCGGTGGTTACTGGAATAGCTGTTGCAATCGCACCAAGCCTGATCGCGTGGCTTTCTGGAATCGACATCAACAACATACAGACTACTTCAGGTAGTATTGCAGGCAGCTCTGGCGGGCTGCCTCCCGCGCTTGCAAACGTGCTGCGCAACGGCTTCATGGTGATAACAGTCCTTGGAGCAATCATTGCCGCCGGTGGCCTGATACTCGGCGCAATCAAGATGCAGCTAAGGTAATCGGAGAGTAGCAAATGGCTGCCAGACCCATGCTTGTACCGGCATCAGTGCTCTGCGGCATCGGCGCGGTGCTCATTCTTGTTCCTCCATTGTCAGGGTCACTTCCTGCGTTCTTCTCAGTGCCCCTTCTCGCTTTCTGGATTTCCGCGTGGTACCTGGATGCGCGGTTCACAGCAAAACACTGGCAGCTGGTCTTGGAAGGCCGGGAAGCCAATGTACTTATGCTGGTTCTTGCCCGCATTTCACCCAGCAAGCAATCTGTCGTCTTTGCCGCGCACTCTGCCTTTTCCGTCGGGGCGGCAGCTGGCCTGCAGGCACTGGTCACGCATTCTTTGGACCACTTTGTTACGTCATGCATCTTGGCCATCTTTGGCGTTCTTCATCTTGACGCCTTCTACCAAAACAAAACTTTCGTGAAAGAGGCAGCACGCTCAAGGAACCTCAATGCTGCAGGCAAGGAGGATTGATGATCAAAGATGCTGCTTCAAACAAAGTACTGGCAGTATTTTCTCATGCTCTGCATCAGGACAGGGTTTGAAGCCACGACGCTTCGGGAAATAATATCATCGCTCCGGCAAGGACGCGTCAGGAGGGCAGGCGACTATTCATTTCTGCTCGTGTCAAGGGAAAATGAAATGTTCGGGACAGTCTACAGGGTAGAAGTGCATGAAGGCCAAAAGCTCGTCTTAAAGTCGCCAGTCCTGCTGCACGAGCCTCTGAAGGAACGTCGGCCCAGAGATCGCAAGCGGCGGCGAAGGCGTGACATTTCTGATGTAGATTGACCGCCACTATGTCAAGATTCAGCCGGCTGCCTGCGGCAAGAGGCTGACGAGCCTGGCTATCGCGGGTTCCTGCATGGCCTGCAGGAGCCTTGATTCGTACTCCTTCCTCACCCAGAGGTAGAGCTCGTCTACCACTGCGGCATACCTTTCAAGCTCTGCAAAGCGCGGCGCTAGCGAAGACGCATGGCAGACGCGCTTTGCGAGAAATCCCTTTCTGGTAAGCGCCTTCCTAGTGTCTGAGGGCAGCGTGTCTTGAAGTACCGTAAAGTGGACCGAATCCACGTCGCTGTCCACAAACCCTGGTGCGCCTTCTATCATGGCATTGCGCGAGGCGTTTCTGGCCAACGCAAGGTAGCAGAGCTGGGAAAAAGTGAGGCCCAGCTTTGCGGCAACAAAATGCGCCCTGCCGGCAAGAGTGATGGAATATCTGACGTGTGGGCAGCTGCAGCAGTCGTGCACCTTTCTTTTCACCGAAGCTTCGACGAGTTCTGCCTTCAGCATCCTCTGCATAGCGATCCGCCCCGCCCCCGACTCCAGATTGAAGCTCTGCGGCCTCAAGGCGTTGAAGAGTCGCTCAAGCAGCCTGAACTGCTCTGAATTGCGGTAAAACAATCTGGACTTGCGCGCGGCGTGAGAGATTGTGACCGTAGTCCCACTTCCATTCTTGGGGTGCCTGCCTGACATTTTCTTGCAACCCTTCATCCTCTCCGCACTATCCGGGCCCAGAGTGACCGGGCTGCGTCCTGTCACGCTCAGGAGCTATCCCCCGTCTCCTTTATCATGGCTGACGGCGTCGTCGCCTTCCTCTGGCTCAGCGTCAGATACTATCAGCACGAACCGGGAAGTCGGCCTTGCCGACCTGATAGCCCGCTCGACTTCGCTTTTTCTGTCCGTCCCTATGACGGTGTAGTTCGCAGGCGATACCTCTTCAAGAGGCCTGTCTAGGCCCAGAAACTTCATCGCCTTCATGCTCAAGGCATAGGACTTGTGGCCTTCGCCGTCGCGTATGACGTCTATCATGCCGCCGGCCACCGTCTCGACGGGGCACACGTGACCCGTCTTGAGGTCCACAACCTGCGGGCTCCCGCAATGGGTGCACTTTATCATGCTCTTGTTCCTGTCAGGCATCATGAGCGGCTCCTCGTACCCTATCTCGTCGTCACCTTCTGCATCCTCACCCTCGTCCGCTCGGCCGACGTTGCCTCTGCGTGACTGCTGTTTTCTTGTTGCCCTCTCGGAAGTAGAACTGGCCTTTGCAGACGACTTGGCTACCTGGGCCGCCATCTTGATCTGCTTCTTGCGGTCTCGCATGAGCGCAAGTATCTGGTCTGGCCCGGGAAAGGTGAACTCGCGCTCTTCCCCGATCGAATCGAGGTACCGCACGATGTGAGTCACAATCCCCTTCAGCTCTTCCTGCGCGCCCTTCTCGCGCCGGCTCGCCTTGAAGGAGAGGTCCTGGAAGGCTGTGAAAAAGTGCGGGACCGCATAGACATCGGAGAACCTGCCAGACTTTCTATCGATCAGGTCCGATACCGTGCCCACAAGGTCGCCCTGCCACATGGAAAGCACGCGGACAGCTTCTTCCATGACAGGCGTCAGATGCAGAACAGAAAGAGGGCGCTCCACCCCCTCCTTTGCCAAGAGCGCGGCGACACCGAGCACTTTGATAGGGTTGAGGGGGCTGCGGATGTTTCGCCTGACGTGCTCTATGAGGACCTCTGCCACGCTTCCAAGGTCCAGCACCTCGCCCACGTTTATCTCTACAAATTCGGCCCTATCACACGCCTCGACGCGGGCGTGGCCGTCGACGATGTAGTAGGAGCCGCCTACCAGGCCCACCGTGATCCCCGGAGCAGCCCTCCCTTCCTCCAGTGAGCTCCTTATGGCCTCTATCAGCTGCTCTGTGTGCAGACCTACCTGCACTGGGCACTTGCGGAGCTTTGATAATGCAAGTACCTTTGGCCTCGAAGGGGACGGAAGGGATTTGGATGCCATTCCCTCACAGCCTCCCCCTGAGCCACCTTGCCGAGGCTGTGAGCGCAGGCTTGGCAATGCCGGTCACAGCCTGCGACCGCGTCTCTATTACCCTCCTAATCGAGTACATGTCCCGTACAGACTTTGAGCGGAACGCAAACATGACGGCCCGGGCCACGGTCCTCTCGTCAAGGAGCCGGTGGGTGGTCGCAACTGCGCCGGCGGCAATGGCGTAGCAGGCTATCTCCGACGTGTTGGTGACGCGTCCATCGCTGGCGCTCAGCTCGCCGTACAGCCTTGCAAAGAGCCTCCAGGCGTACTCTGACTCTGCCTGCGTCAGCCCAAGCTTTGAGCATGCGTTTGAGAACATCGATAGGTAGGCATTTGCACTCTTCTTCTTCCTTCCATTGCCTTTCTCTATGGTGCCTTCTCTGTTTGCCACCTCCAAGCCGCGCGATGTTGACAGGCCGGGCAGACTCCTTACCTCGCTTCCGCCCAGCCTGTGCGCAAGGTACAGGTTTACGCTAGACCTTGGGCTTGGCGCCGTGACTGCTACCGCCGGGCTCATGCCTTCGTCCGGCGACCAGTCATAGTGGTCGGAAAGCACGGCGCCACACTTGGTACAGACGTACTCTCCGTCGGCAGTCAGATGCGGACTGTGCCCGGGGCACTCACCTGTCAATCCGTTAGATTGTAATGTTGCCTGGTGCTCTTTCATCACAGAACTAGGATTGATCGTTGAGGAACTTAAAGCTTGCTAGTAGTATGTAGTAGTAGCCAGTATGTCAGTAGTAGGTAGTATTGACAGCAAGGCAGAGACTATATAAACAAAATTCGATTCTGGTGCGGAATAGTGCAGCTGCAGCACTATTCGGCACGAAATTTGGTGCGGAATAGTGCAGCTGCAGCACTATTCGGCACCTTTTTCCGATTAATGTTAAGTAGTAGAATCGGCATTATTAAGGCGTCAGGGAAGTAGATCTGTATGGCGCAGGAAGATATCAGCAAGGTACGTGATACGGGCTACAGCAAGGCCGGTCTGAACCTCATAAAAGAGGGCGAGCATTTCATACTCCCAATCGAGATGCCTGCCAAAGTGGAAGGTGTACACGGCAAGGTCCCCTTTAACGGCAAGGGCGTCATACGCATCGAAGGTTTCAAGGATGACGAAACGGCAAAGCGCGCCGGCTTTCCAGAATGGCGGATGCCGGGAAAGAACATCCCTGACACCTTCACGTTTATCGACGACAAGGTCGGTCCGCTCGTGCGCATGGTGCTTGGAAACGACATGCTCGGATGGCACAGGGCGCACAAGGCCGGTAGGCTAGCCAAGAGAAACGGCGTCAACATGGTGTGGGATGTCAACGACGTTTCTGGATGGGGCTTCTTTGAAGCCAGCAAGAACAACTGGCTGCTGGAATACGCGCTAAACAAGATAATGGGATGGAACTTGTTTGACGAGGAGGACGCGTGGAACCTGCTTACGGCAGATACGCTCACTATGGGCTGGCCGAAGGAGCAGATGATGAAGATAAACCTCAGAGAGCATTTTTTCAAGAACCCTCTTAACAAGATGACATTGTTCAGAAAGGCAAGGGGAAGAATGGAGCAGGATCCTGCCGTGCCAATGTCAGAGCTTGCAGGCGGCGGGGCGCCTGAGCGCTTTTGGATATCACGCTATGTGATGGCATCATCCGCGATTGAAAGACATGTCGTCAAACATCCAGAGCTTGCCAACCTGTATCCGGAATGGACAGCAGACGCATTGGCAACCCAGTATGTCAAGTTGATGCAGAAGATAAACTACATACCGAACGCGTTAGAAGCCCATCTCGAAAATCAGGTTTTCCTTGCGGATATAGCCGGTAACGTGATAGGAATGGGCGAATGTTTGGACAAGACAGAGCCAAGGCTAATAGTATCTCCCGAACATGCGGTAGAATCATTACAGGTATTAAGGACCGACCGGATTGATAGCCAAAACTGGGTTGTGCATGAAGGAGGAATAGAGTTCGTCAATAAGCAGATTGAATGGACTGAACTCCTCCTTTCTGGAAAATGGGAAGAGGCAGCCGAAGTGAAAAAGAAGATGTATGCTGCTTTCCAGACGTACCTCAAAAGCAAGGCGAAGGTTACGGGCAAGGACTTAATGGTGCTGTGGATAGAAAGAATTCCCCGCATGCTTTCATGGGATGTCCTTCAGGGATACGTTGGGGAGTCAGTCAGGCGAGGCGTGTGGAAGACAGTCAACGTGACGCCTTTGCGAGTGAGCCCTCCTTCCGCCTAGCAGTGCTTGAGTGGTATTAAGCTTCTAATCTAGACTTTCACGCGTGTGAATTTCTGACATACGTTCGCCTTCCTTCTCACCACCTTGGATTACGTACGTGTCTGGCACCGTCTTCACCTGCCTCGTGACAAGACCCTTCAGTTTTTCGACACTTCCCCTAACATCCTCAAAGTCAAAGTAACCATTTCTGTCGAAGTCTAACCTACCACCAATCGCACTAGATATGCCTCTTCCGATGTCGTCCATACCAGCACCTCTTGACTCTATTGCAAGTCCCTTTCCAAGTCCCTGTGCAAGACCGGTCACTCCTCCCACCATCGCACTCTTTGTGCCACGGTGCAACTTTTGCATCGTGGTAAGTGGCGTAGGCTCCGGCGCGAATACAACTGAGCCGGGCTGGATTGCAAATGCCGGCATCCTAGTCTCCTTCCCAGACGTCTTGGCTACTTCATCTTCGATGGTTGATAGGTCTGGCCTGAACGACGATGGAGTCTTTACCACAGGTTTTGATGTCGCCGACAGAATCGGTTCTGGCTTTACCGAAGGTGCACTTCCTGTCGCTGGGCTTGGTTTCATCACAGGCGCGTACCCAGCAGGCGAAAGGCCTCTCATGGCTCTGTCTTCCCTTGCACCAGCTATCTCCGGAGCAAGAACCTGGCGCGACCCTCCGCCTATGCCCACTGTCGCCCCTCCTATTCCCTGCATGGCGTTCTGTGCTATTCTGGACCCAAGCCCCGCTGCAGCGACTCCAAATCCTCCTCCCATGCCCATCCCGCTAATGGCCTGCCCTCCAAATCCAAGCGCACCTGCTGCTCCTCTGGCAGCGCCCATCACGGTCGAACCTCCTGCCACTGCTCCGGCCATGAGCGATGATGTCACCATCCCGGTTATACTCGACACAACAGACCCGAGCATCGGTGACAGCATGACCGGCATAAAGACAGCAAGGATTATCACAGCCGCAGCAGCGACGAACGCCTGAAAGTTCTCCACAACTCCGTCCTTTGACAGCGTGTCAAGGTATGCGGCACCTGCCACGACCACTATCGACGATATCGTAGTCGCAACAACCAGCCCGTACAGAGTCTCAAGCAGCCTGTCGGCCGGCTTGCGCACCCAAGGCACCAGCTTTAAGGCAAGTATCATCGGCAAGCCTACGATTATGGCGGCAGTCAGCACGATACGTATCGTACCAATGATGAACATCATCAGAAAGATGAGCGCGGCAAGAAATGCCCGGAATACTGCAGTCAGGATGTCGTGGAAGAACTGCGTCAGACCGCTCTGGTCGCCTACAAGCGCCTTACCGGTGCCTTCAAGCAACTTTCCCATGTCAAACTCGGTGTTTATCCCTCCAAGCTTGATGAACAGGTTCTTCGCCCTTGCAGCAGCGTTGTCCGGGGTCGGGTTTGACGGGTTCAGGATGTATATGTTCAGGTACTCTACACCTGTGGCGACGCCGTCCCACAGAATCGGAAACACCATGAGGAAAAGCGAGTAAACAAGAGTGCTAGCTATAAGCTCGATAGCTTGACCCTTCTTCTGTACGCCAAACTCCTCTCCAAGGAACAGGATCATCCCAAGGATGAACGCTCCTGCCATGACAAAGATAGCAATCAGCCGAAGATTGTGGTAGGTCTCTATCATCCCCGGCTTCTCGCTTGGTGTAGAAGGAGCCTCATAGTCTGCAAGCGTGGCGTCTGGCTTATCCACGAACTTGGGCATCTTGACCATCAGCTCGAAAAATGACTTGTCGGCGCTACCAATCACCCAAGCGTTTACGATCGCTACCAGCGCTACGAGTATTATCACGACGACTATGGGCGTAATGAAGTCCACCATGATGGTCTATTCCTGACGCAAAGGCAGCCGTGTGCTTTTAAGGGCGGCATGGCAAACCTACAATAACTGCCTTATGATAGCACAAACGCCTGCAACACAAACAAGGCGCCGGTGGCAGGTGTAAATCCTAAAAGCAGTGGAAGACCCGTGACGAGCCAGACCTTCCCGCTTTCTGCATAATACAGCTCGCTGTCATAGTCGCGGCGTATTTTGCCCGAGTACCTGAATGCATACCTGCATGATTTTCCATCGCCGTAATAGCAGAAAAGCAGAAGATAGAGGCGATGCCACACCGAACCGTATGCAGCTTCCCTGTGTCGCATGTTATTGTGGACGTTCTTTGCCACAGAAAGTGCGAGGACAAAGGCCATCGCAAACACAAAGTAGAGGATTATCGCAAGAGGTGACGCCACGAGTGGCAGCATGGAAAGCATGGCGGGAACTGCAAGCGCGTCGCCTTCTGCTAGCAGGTCCGCTCTCCAGAATGAGATCATTACGACTGAGAGGAGGAGTACTGTAAGGATGGAGCCGGCGGCGCTACGCACAGTTTCCAAGGCAGACTCTCCAACACTTTCCATCTGAGTCGATATTGTTGACGCCTTTTTGGAAACATCCATGTCAGGACTGGCCAAGCTGACTGCTGGGATGGCGGCGATGTTGACGCAGGCCGCAAGGCCGTAGCATGCTAGTACTAAGCGCAAGTCCACCGTCCGTCTTTTCCAGTCGGACGTGCCAAGGCAAATGGCTGCTGTTCCCAACGCGGCAAGCGCCACCAGCTCCATGCCGTTGATGGCTGGTATGCGCTTTTAATGCGACCATGCAAACTGTTGCTACCCACCCCCTCCCCCCAGGGTGCTCCCAGCTTTATCTTATCGGGGGTCGCCCTGAGGTTGTGCACGATTTTCTAGGACCTCTTCGGCAATCATATGCGGAATGCAAGGGTTGCGGCAATCGAAAGTCCTTGGTATGCATCAAGTGCGGATTTTGTTTTTCCTGCCATCCGATTAGCGAAAGCCGCCGTACCCCTGCGATGGCATAATCGAAACGTGTAAAATTAGAGCTGGCTGCAGGCGTGCAGCTGGACCCTACTCGTCACTTCTCTGACCCGAATCCTTCATTTTTTCAGAGTGCCAAGTAAGCTCGTGGTCACGTCGTTCTTTCTCCGTGTTGTAGGATAGCATACAGTAGTGGCACTTTAGCAGAGGTTTGGGCTTCTCCCTTCGGGCTCTCCGTCCGTTGGGTTTTTTCATCGGAGCCAGGGCTTCCGTCAGGTCAAAGGGTGAAGGTTCCGGAGCCTTCCTCCCATCATTGTCCGCAAGCCTGATGCTCCCGTTTATCACGCCAGCCCAGTGTCCCAACAGGAACTTCCAGTCATACTTCGTGTCGCTGAGGTACTCTGCCTCGTCGACCAACTTCGTGTACTTTGCGCCAGGATTTGATACTGCCTTGAAATCGTGCTCATTTGAAAGCCGAACCGCAAACTCTTTTCCGCGGGAATCGGACCAGAGCTGAAGCTTGCGCGAATCGGAGCCGGACATCATCTTCAGACCATCGGCAACTGCCGTTTATCGAGCTTTTTTCCGGTACTTGCCTTTCTTGGAGTATCTATTTGAGGTCGAGGAGGCTTTACTGTGGACGGTGGCAAGCTTCCTGGTGCCCCCTCAGTAGAAACTTGAGTAAGGATTGCCTTTCGGATTCGCCAGTTGTGCGAGCCTTCTCGATCTCCTTCTCCAGTGCTGTACAGAGCCGGCATGGCTGCGAAGAGGCTCCCCTCACGTCCATCACTCTATGAAGCCCTTCCTTTTGTTGTTCTTCGTTTTTCGTACATCTTCCGGTACTCCTGTATCGCTAACCTTACTGCGTGGCTCAGTGAAGCGGCTGTGCCGGAATCCTTCATCTGCCTCAAGAACTGGTAGTTATCGTCTGTAATCGTCAGGTTAACCCTGGGCATGCGCTATACACAGTCCTACACACTATCTATATCATATAAAGATTGTGTATAACAATGTCTTTATGCAACGTTCATACACAAACATACACAAGTCAATGAAGAGGATGCAGATAACGTTGGAAGACGAGCTCTACAAGTGGGTCACAAAGGAGATAGAGAAGCTGAGGTTTGGCAGCTACTCGCATGCGATAAACTACGCCCTGAAGCAGCTGAAAGAAGGGGAAAGTACAAAAGAAAGCAGGTAGAACCTGCGATAACACTCTTTCTGGCAACCACAATTATTGTAACTTGAGCTCAACGGGAATTCTTTCAACGCTTTGGGCCTTTAAGAGATTCCAAGTCGATGGTTTTACGTGGTGATAGGAGTAACTGAAAATCCGAACTCCGCGTCCAAGCCTACGACTGGCGGCTGGTATGAAGTTCGACCGTTCTTTGAACAAGTAGACAGCAAGTATGCGGACATGCATGAGATCTCAAAGAGGATTCATCAGTTTTCGTATTTCATAGTAAGGAATGCAGACGGGATGATTCGTCTTTTCATGCAAATGCAAGATGCAAGCGATTCCGGGGTGGTGCAAGCGGCAATAAAGAATGCGCTCTTGGAACCGTCGGGACCAAAGGTGTTCTCAGCAGGCATTGTCTTGCACTTGAAGATGAAGAGGCACTATGCCCTGCCAATTGCGCGCGAGCTAACGCCGTCAATCTTGTATTCGGCAGTTGAGAAGATAGACAG
>CAZKXR010000013.1:0-17897 GCA_964556935.1 uncultured Nitrososphaera sp. | reverse complement strand
GCATTACGACGAATCATTCCAGATATCGCAATTTGTGGAAAGGAACACCTACGACAAGCCGCCGCTGTGGCGAGAGATTCTCGATATGTTTACCTCAAGTACCGGTTCAGGAAGTCATAAGAAACACACCTCGCCGCAAAAGCTGATGCTGGCCGAGCTTGCAAAGGAGAAACAAAAGTTGCGGCATTTTCACTGCCCAATCGCAGTTGGAGCACAAGACTTTGAAAATGCAAAGTCGATAATGAAGGCGCTCTCTGAAAGCGACGGGCTTGCGGTTGCCTCCATGGAGAGGGATTCTGTGTACAAGGTTGAAGTGAAAAAGCCCATTTTCTTTGCAAGTCACTTCTGCGTGCTTTCAGACATCGAGCTTGCAAATATCATCGCCTTGCCGACTGATCCGCGCGTTTACAGATTTAACATCAGCAGGAAGGAAACGTACACGAGTGGACCAAGTCAAGATATTGGTGGGGCTTGAATGGGGCCGCGTCATGGTCCGTCATACTCGAAAATGCAGGACAACGACCTCTTGGATCTGAGGAAACTAAAGTCGGTTGCAGAGAAGCTCTTGCCTCCAAGTATCTTGCTAAGGAAAATCATCATGAGTGAGTCCGACCATATACCGCGGTCAGAAGGCCTGGTAAAGCTTCCCTTGTTTGCAAGGATGCTCGACGAAGAACTGAAATCTCCGTAATAACACGGACAATATTTTTGTCCATTTAAATGCACAACAGGCATCAGGAATTGTGAGTAGCGCCAAACGACAGGTTCTGGTGGATGTCGAAGTCCTCGAGGGCCTTTTGAAAAGGATGGAGAAGATAGAGTCCTTACTGGGCAGCAGAAATCAAAAAGAACCGGTTGGAGGCAGATAGAAATCACTGCTGTTTGTTCAGCAGCGTTCTCAGTGCCTCCTTTATTTCGCTTATTTCGCTTTTCAGTTCTTCATACTCCGTACCCTTGTTCTGATACCTCAAGAGTGACCCGCATCTATAACAATAGTTTTGCGCAGGCTGGTTAATTGAAGAACATCTTGGACATTTTGATACTTGGGGCTCAGGCTTTACAGTGGGTGCGTCTCCTCCGGCATAGGTTTCCATGATTTTTTGTTTCAGATCTTTTCCCACCATATGGATGTAAACTCTGGGCTTGTCAGAGCCTATCACCCATCCATATTTCATGCATAGTTGTGCCTCACTGAATCCCAGTTTGGCGTCTCTTGTCGCAGCCGTATGTCTGAAGATGTACGGGTAGATATTCCTCTTTATTCCAGCCTTTGTCACAAGCTTTGACAGTGTTATCTTGTATCCTAGGTAACTCCAGCGCCTGTGCCTATTGCGGTTACTTAGGTTTAGCCAGAGCGGTGCGTCGAGGTCATGTCTCAATGGATGAATATCAAGCCATTGAGCCAGCAGCGACGTGGATTTTACTACGTAAAGCAACCTCTCGCCAGTCTTGCCTCTGAGCCTGACCATCACAGTACTCTCTGCGGTTCCGTCATGCATCACATCGCCAAGGCTCATGCGAAGTATCTCGCCAGGCCTAGGTCCAAGTTCATCCGATAATGCTATGAACGCCCTTATCATGGGATGGTTCGCGCCTTCTATCAGCAGCCTCACTTCCTCTTCCCTAACGAGGTTGGAAGGAAGCACTGTCTCGTTATGCTTGATGGATGAAGGTAGGTCTTCAACCTCGGGGGGATACTCGTGCTTCTTCCGCCATTTCGCATACTGGCCTTCGGGCGCTCTGAGCCATTGGTAAAAGCGCTTGAGCACTGTCACAAAGTCGGTTCTTGTCATCGGCTTGTAGTTTGACTCGTTGAGCGAAACGAACAGCTTCTTCATTGCTTCTGCCGTTGCATGGTTAAAGTCCGTGCCAGCTTGGTCTCTTAGTATCTTGGACGAGACCTTCAAATGATAGATGTACTTGGCGACCCGCCCTAGACTGAGGTTCTGAGCCTTGAGCACTTCCACAAACTTCTCGATAAGCTTTCGGTCATCTTCCGAGAGCTCTTTTAGACCTGCAAGTGCTTTCCGAACTCTTTTCGGATAGTTATAAATATCATCTTGACCTTCGTTCACTCTGTATCCTCCGTCCGTAACGTTTGTGTCAGCCTTTAAGGAGGCAGAGCTAGAAAAGAAATGGTCAGACCCGCCTCCGGCACTTTTTCTTGTCATGCAAACCGAACGCAAATCCTGAATCCCCAAAATTTACGTTAGCCTTACGTGGAACGGCAGCAGGATAAAAGATAAGAGCAAAATGTACTTGTACTGCATCATGAGTGAGCCACCGTCTGTTACAGCTACTGTAGGAGAGATAATGACTGAACGACTGGAGACAATTAAAGTGATAAACACTGCTCAAGAGGCAGCGATAAAAATGAAGGAGAAAAATGTAAGCTCACTTGCGGTGCTTCATGAAGATGGTAGTGCTGCAGGAATTGTAACTGAGCGAGATTTTGTTAGGCGGCTTTGTACTACCGAAAAGAGCAGCTCAAAAGTAAAGATTCAGGAGATGATATCTTCGCCAGTCAAAACAATCAGTCCAGATACTTCTGTTGGTGAAGCAGCCGATATCATGGTTAGAAACAGAATACGCCACTTGTTGGTGATAGATCAAGACAGCAAGCCTGTTGGAATTGTTAGTGAAACCAATATAGTTGCATATGTGAGGAGGAATAGCGAGATCATGTTACAAGCAGACAGGGAAGTACTGGAAGTGCTAGAAAAGGAAGGAAGATTTTATTTTTAGGCTAGCTATCGATAGATAACAAAACAGAGGTCCAAGATGGTTACCGATATGCTGATTGCATAAAGCTCAAAAGGAGCCATAAAGTAATGAATTGTTAAGCCTTGAAACAGATCAAGCGAGTCAGCCTTACGATCTCTTTGTCAGGCCTCGTGATTTCGATCCTTATCGCGTCATTTGTTCTACCGGCAGCCCGGGCTTTAGACGAAAGTTCTCCACGAATTCTGGGAGTGTTGGAATTTGGAGCTGATGCTTCTACGCTTCACTATATTTCCCCTAGCTTCTCAAACTACTACCATTTTGGCGATACGGTCAACTTCCTTGGCTACATCATGGAAGTAGATGATTGGTACAGACCACTCAATGCCACAGCAAATGTTAGAGTACATGGACCAGATGGTTCGATGGTCTTTGAGGAGGAGAACATAGCTACCGATGAGAGTAACAGCTTTCGGATGTCGCTGCCGATAACAGCCGAATTTAAAGTAGGAAAATATCTGGCATCGGTGGAGCCCGTGAAGAAAGGTTACGAGATGGCTGACAACCAGTACCTAACACCATTCTACGTGTTCAGAAATAATAGTCACACAGTAACAGTATCTCCTCAAGAGTCGTATTCGGTATTTGTCGGTAGCGTTCAATTTGAATCATCTAACATGAAATTCGACACAGTCACGAAAAAACTCAGCTTCGACATAAGAAGGTTGGAAGGGAACTTTGCTCCTGACGGCGACATTGGCTACCCCGGTCACTTTCTATTTGTACTCATTGAAAGACCACTTGTAGAGGGATCGCTACAATATCAGGTTGACGACGACCAGATATTCTGGCCATCATGGCAGTCAAACGGTCAGTTCTACGTGCTGCAAGTAGGCGCAGATGAAATACGCGACCGGGCAACAATCACTGTATGGGGAAATCCGTAGATGATTTGCAGAACTAGTAGGCCGTCAAGACGATTTATCTTATCCTTGATGACTTGCACTTTTTTGCTCGTCACACTTTGGATCCCTGTTTCTTCCGGTAATGCATATGCCTATGGTAAGGGCTGTGGAATATATCTAAAATTTGAAAAATACGTCTTTGTAACTGAAAAAGTCATTCCAATCAGTGTGGAGGATCTATGCCAGATTTACATAGGCAAGACTATTGCAGTTACTGTTTCGAGCGCCGACACGGAGATTGATCAGGCAACAGGATGGCCCGCTGCTACTTCAGAAAATAGTTACCTAGACCGAAAGGTCACAGTAGAAGATAGGATCACCCATATCGATTTTGAAGTGCCACAATCAACCCAAGAATACAGGTTCTTGGTCACTCTTAGAGACGACACAAATGAAATCACGGATCAGGCGATTATTTTCACCAAAGAGGACGCAGATGTAATCCGCATCTCGGACATCACGGTGCCGGAGACGGTAATGGCAGGCTCGGAGTTTAAGATAACAGCCAGAATAACCGACGGTCTTGGAAATCCTGTCGCTTCAGTGGTAACTGCAACTGCAACATTGCAAAGGCCGGTGTGCGATCCACAGAGCTCACTTTCAAACATCGTAGACGTAAATCTGGTCAGAACTATTGTCAGCGCCGGCGATGATAAGAACATCATATATCAAGGGCTCGTGGCTTTGCCTTCAGACTTTCCATCTGGTTTGTACGATGTTGTGATTTCAGTGTATTCCGCGCCCTCCGAAGGCTACCATTATCCAAACCCCACTCCATCGCAAATCCGCGTTGAAAACGGTGGGGTGCCCGTAACAACACTATTCTACAACGTAAGAGAACTAAATGGAAGTATCTTTTCGAAAGTGAATAATGATATCCGGTATGTTTTGGGCGATGACATAATAGTGAAAGGGCAGGCCCTGACTGACGACTGTTTCCCTCTCAAGGATGTGAGGATCGTCGGCGATTTCTTTGGTTATCCTACCCCGCTGATACGGTCAAGCGCCATAACAGATGAGCAAGGCAGCTTCACAGTGCATTTCCAGACCTATCCTCGGCTGCAAACAAACACGCAGTATTTTATGACTCTGAAAGCAGAGTACTCTAACAACACCTATACTTGGAACGATGACTATGTCTTTCTAGACGATGTAAAGAAATTTCCTTTTGAAGTAGACGGTATCACGTCAAGGGCCGAGGTGATGGCAAACCAGGAGGGCAAAGTAGTTTCCCTGACATTAGATGAGGGGCTGAAGAAAATAACAGTGGTTGTTGAAAGTCAGAGAAATGAGCAGGCACAGTACAGCATAGCTATCCCGTCAGAACTGTTGTCTGGAGACGTAATAATTCAGAAGGATGGAGGGGAGCCGCTTACGCTGATCGGGGGCCAGTATTTTGCTGACCAGTATGGGCCTGAGATGGATCCTGCAAACGACGATACTCGTCATTCCTATTCTTTGTCCGCGTACAAGGGTGATGGCCTTATGGTGGTAGGATACGTGAATCTGGCAGGCGGGCGGACTACCATCGACATAACTGGTACAAGTGTAATCCCGGAGTTTGGTACAATATCTTTACTTGTCCTTGTGACGGTAGTCGCGATAAGCGCGGCCCTTGTTGCTGCAAAACATTTTACAAGAGCAAGACAGTTGTAACTAAAGGCTCAAAATATCTGTATTGTAATGTTATGCTATGGCACCAGCTGTAGATGGGTCTGAAAATTACAAACGACAGACTATTTTTGGCGTTGCTAGACCACAATTCCTGATTTTATTATCGATAGCAATTGTAGCTCTTATTGTGTATGCTGTATTTGCAATGCCAGTTGTAAGAGTATTTTCGCAGAGAATATCAGAGCATGCTGATGTCATGAGAAATGCTGCGGTAAGAGCAGAATTTGTTCCTATTCCAACAGAATTAATTCAGAAAAATAATGGTCTGCGGGTGGCGTTATCATGTGCAGACTGGCATTATCAGATACTAGAGCTAGAGACATCCCTGCCAATGCCAGTAGACCCTGTATGCGAGACGGGAATCAGCATTTATGAAGCAAATATGATAAAGACAGAGATACCAATATTTTCAATGGACGGCCAATATCTTTATCAGATAAAATTTGACAACAAGTACTACTGGGTATCAATACCGCCAACATAACTAACCAAAGGCTCAAAAGGATTGATGACGAATTATTATACGATTGGAGATGTCCGGTGACTCCAAAAATCCGACTACTACAGACATGGATGACAAGATTGCTTACCATGAAGAAATGGAATACATCGCCATGAAAGTGGGAGATTTTACAAAAGCTGAGCATCACAGGAAGATGCAGGAAATTTACAGGGCCATCAAAGAGAGGCTATAACAACCAGTTTTGGCTCAGAAAGCAAGATAATGCCCCAAAAGATGAGCATTGCCATAGACAAACGAAATCTTCCGCTTCGTTCGTGCTCAGATCGCTAGCGACAGTGAACTTGTAAATGCATTGCATTGCAAAGAAATCCGACCGGTTAAGTCCATTGCTGAGCTACAAGAGCCATGGCACCGCATTGTGACACTATGGACGGTCCAGTGGTAAAAGCAGCGAGATTAACGTTAGAAAAAGGCAATGTCAATCTTGTGCTGCCGTGGGTCCAAAAAGAAGCCGAAGATGAGTTAAGAAAAGCCTTCGACAAAGCACTTGAAGCAAGAAATTTTGGGAATATTCCAGCTGTTACTCAATTAATAGACCTATGGTTCTATGAAACTGCAGTTCGACTCCACAGACAAGGCGAAGGACAGCCGTATTCTGGTCTAAAACCAGCAGGTCTGGATGAGGGGCCCGTCGTCCCAATGGCTGACAAAGCAATTGAAACCGGGGATGCTAAAGAAGTAACAGGATTTCTGACAAGTCTCGTAAATGAAGAACTAATCAAGAGATTTGCAAAAACAATGTCCAAGAAAGAATACGATGTAAATGATGTGGATGCTGCAAGGCAATACGTTCAGGCTGTGCTGGGCTTTGTTTTGTTTTCGCACCGTCTGCACGAATATGTGAAAAGTGGCGGAGAGCATGGTCAGAAAGAAGAACAGGAAAAGCATAGAGCAAAAATCATAAAAAAGGCAGCAATGCTTGGACATTACCATGATGTAGAAAAAGAAGTCGAAATGTGACGAGTTTTCTGTCGTGCAGTATTAAGAACAGCAGTTGACAGAAGCAACAACTAATCAGACATGCTCGTTGATGACAACGGCTGAAGACTTGCGATCTTTTTGAGTCGTGCAGGCTACGACCCGACAACTTATGATGCTTTCACGATAACGTAGTCGATTATCCCTTTTGCGGATGCATCCTTCATCTTTAGCAGGGATTTGTACAGGATGCTCTCGACAAAGGATGGATACTCTTTCAAGATATTCTGGCTAAGACTTTTCCTGTTTTCAACATAGTAGTCAGTCAGCGGTTCATACACACTATGTCCTATGTGCTGGATGTCTCTTATTTTAAATCCGTTATTCTCGATTGTGAATTTGACGTAGTCCAATCCATAATGTTCCGACGACCACGTGAAGGAAAGAATCCCAAGCTTCATAGCTGTCTTCAGATGCTTGGCGTCGAGCTTCACCACAGGCAGAGCTATTACCAGAAACCCGTCTGGTTTCAATACTCTTCTAGACTCTATAATGAATTGCTCTAGGGGTTTGAAATGCTGAGCAGATTCCAGAGCAACTATCCTGTCAGCAGACCCTTCTGAAAAGGGTAATGCGGTAGAAGTTGCATTCACAAAGGAAATGTCATTCACATTGCCTTCACGAACTGATTTTGAAGCAAGCGACAGTTGTTTGTAATTAATGTTTACGCAGCAAATATTGACAGAATTGTATGTTGATTTCCACTGCATTGCGGGAGCAGAAAGCCCGCTCCCAACGTCTATCAACCTGTTGGCAGAGCAAAGCTCGGCAATATCGCCCACCAATGCGCACAGGTTACTCTGGGCTGCGACGGGATTTTCAACACCATCCCAGCAACCAAAATTAAGCATACTACCACCAGTTGCCAGTTGCATTACCGGTGACAGAGTGTTATACAGGTTAACTACATCTTGTTCACTACGCCTAAAAGTCCATAAAATAACTTGGAGTGGGTTTACCAGAATCAACTGCGTGTATTAAGTCGGTTGTTGATATAAATCAGAGGAAAAAAGATAGTTATGTAGGCGGTTTTTTGCGGTACAGCAGCACATATGCTACAATCGCTGCTATAACACCTACTGCAACAACAGAACCGATTACTGGTAAGCCTGTAAGCAGACCGTCGGAGCCGATTGTCTGCTCATCTCCTGTGGTTTCCCTTGATGGTTCTGCCGGCGGCGATTCATTCCCGGGCTTTGCATCCGCAGCCGGTGTTCCTTGTGTGTTAGCCAAAATTACACCTATCCTGTTGTTATTGTTGTTTGGGAACCAGACGTTTCCCTCGTGATCTGCGTAAATGAACCGGATTATTGTTCTTGGAGTAGGAAGATCATATTCATGCAAAGTCTGTGTGGTTTGATCAAATTTGCCAACTTTATACGCGCCGGTCATGCTAAACCATACGTTATCGTAGATGTCGACCCATATCGCATAAGGTCCGGACGATGCAGAGCTGGTGTCATATTCTTTCATCTCTTCTGTTTTGGGATCAAAACTTCCTATCTTTCCAGAATTGTATTCTGTGAACCAGAGCTTACCGTTGCTGTCTATGGCAATTCTCCTTGTTCCGCTCTCCTTTGTAGGAGTGGAGTATTCTGTGACTTCGCTGGTCTTTGCATCGACCTTGCCTATTTTATGTCCCGACAGCTCTGCGAACCACGGGTTCCCATCAACATCAGCAACTATGCCGTAGGGAGAGGAGGACGCAGTTGGCGTAGAGAATTCCCTTATTGTACCGTTCTTGATGTCAAGCGCACCAATTTTAGAAACCCTGTTTTCTGTGAACCACAGAACATCTTTGCCAAGTATCGGGGTGTGGGGCCCTGAATTGGGCGTCGGGGTGGGGTATTCGTCTATGTTCCCTGTTTGAGGATCGAGCTTGCCGATTTTGCTGGCACCCATTTCTGTAAACCACACATTACCCTGCTCATCGACGATCAGACCGTGTGGGCTTGACGATGGCGTGGGTATTGGATACTCCTTGAACTCCTCGGTTTTAGGGTCGAATCGTCCAATCTTGTTTGCGTTAATCTCTGTAAACCAAGCTATCCCGTTCTTATCGACAACTATGTCATGTGGTGCAGAATTCGGTGTTGGAATTACCCATTCTTTAACCGTGATTTCTGCAGCCTGCGCTTGGGCAAATTGCAATAACAAAACCAAGGCAGCGGTTGCTAAGCCCACTATGAAGTTTAGTGCATTCATAAAATATATGCATTAAGACCCCCTGCTGACGCGCATCCAACTTGCAAGGTAATAGGTGTAAAACCTGTTTCCGGCGCTTTTCTTGCAGGCCGGCTCGTCACGATTATATATGATGCTTCAAGGATTCTTTATCGTGCCGTCGTAGCTCAGCCTGGGAGAGCACTCGACCTGAACTTTCAGGGGTGATGCTGAAGACCGAGCTGTCGTGAGCTCAAATCTCACCGGCGGCACTTAACTCCCGTGTTTTGGTGGCCTTTTTCACCATGCTGGCAACGTTGCTGATTATCTTGACCGATGCGGCCAGGTGGTTCTCCGCCCTGAAAATGGAGATCACCTCGTCTCTTGACAGGTGCTTTGCTATGCTTCCGTCTTTCAGGACCGCGTCCAGAAAATGCTCGCCGGTATCAAGGGCAGAAAAGGCGACCCGCTGGATGTCACGGTACGCCTCAAACCTGGCTACACCTTTTTTAACCAGTGCCTCAAGCACAAACTCGGCGTAGATCTGCCCCTTTGTCATGTCAAGGTTTTTGGTTATTCGCTCCCGGTTCACCTTCAGGTCAGCCACTACCCGGGTCATGGCGTTTAGCATTTCGTCTAGCAGTATGGCCGCCATGGGAAGGGTAAACCGCTCGTTTGCAGAGTTTGAAAGGTCACGCTCATGCCACAGAGGTATGTTGTCCATAGAGACGGCGACAAGCGATTTCAGCATCTTTGCCAGAGACGAAACACGCTCGCTTTTGATGGGGTTGCGCTTGACAGGGACAGCGCTGCTTCCCATCTGGCCCTTTCTAAAGGGCTCAGCAACCTCGCCTATCTCCGTGCGCTGCAGGTTTCTGATCTCGATGGCCATCTTGTCCAGCGTGGAGCCGATAAGCGCCATCAGAAACTGCATTTCTGCATACCTTTCACGGGGCACCACCTGCGTGGCCGCCTCGACAGGGTACAGACCTAGGTCTGAAGCGACCAGCTTTTCAACCTCAAGGGCCTGGTCGCCCATCAGCGAGCCGGTGCCCACGACTCCCCGTGTTTTGCACAAGAGGAATCGCTTCCGGCCTTCCTCAATACGCTCAAGATGCCGGGCCATCTCGGCGGCCCAGACGGCAAATTTCAACCCAAAGGCGATTATGCTGGCATGCTGGCCATGGGTTCTGCCTACCGCAGGCAGGCCTTTGAACTCGACGGCACGTTCTGCAAGCAGGGACGCAAGCTTGGCTACCTTGGATTCAATTATCAGAAAGGCGTCGCGCATCTGCATGCATGTTGACGTGTCTACCACGTCGTTGCTGGTAAGTCCGTAGTGCACCCAGGGCTTTGCTGATTGCGATACCAGCTCGCTTATTGCCTCGACCAGGGCGGCGGTATCATGCTCGCTGACTGCTTCAAGCTCTGATACGCGCTTGAGGGTAACCCTCCCAGAACGGGAGCATTTCTCTATCTCTTTGGCCGCTTCTGCAGATATCATGCCTATACTGGCCTGCACCTTTGCTACGGCGGCTTCAAAATCCAGCTGGTACTGCAGTCTCTTTTCATCGGTAAAGATATCGCGCATTTCCTTGCTTCCGTAGCGTCCAGAGTCGATGGGCAGTATTGGCACAGCTATAGGGCGAGAAATGCTGAAAATAAATCTTGGGTCATCAAGCAAGGCTTATAATAACTTCCGATAACATTTGAGTAAAGAATTGACAGAATTCGTGACGAGGGGCGGCAACCTCAAGATCAGAAAGATAAGCGATCTGGAATTCCGGATCGATGCCGATGCAAGCAGAGGGATGAAGGTCCCAGTAACAATTTATGCTAACGAGTCTTTGCTCTCCAAGATGGTCACCGACAGGACCATCGACCAGGCGGCAAACGTTGCGACGCTGCCTGGCGTGAAAAAGCACGTCGTTGTGCTGCCTGACGGCCATGAAGGCTACGGCTTTCCGGTGGGAGGTGTAGCGGCCACCGATGTTGATGAGGGCGTCATCAGTCCTGGTGGGGTCGGCTACGATATCAACTGCGGCGTGCGTCTTATCAGAACCAGCCTAACGGAATCAGACATCAGGCCCCGCCTGAAGGACCTTGTCAATGAGCTTTTCAGGTCCATACCTTCAGGAGTTGGAAGTGAGGGCGCGTTCAAGCTTTCCAAGTCAGAACTAGACGAGCTTTTGGTGCAGGGGGTCAGCTGGGCCGTGAACCACGGCTACGGAACAGGCCATGATGCAGAGGTGTGCGAAGAGAACGGCACCATGGCCGGCGCAGACCCGGCCAGCGTATCGGAAACCGCAAGAAAGAGAGGCGCGCCGCAGCTTGGAAGTCTGGGTTCCGGCAACCACTTCCTTGAAGTGCAGAAGGTTGACAAGATCTACGATGAAAAGGCGGCCAGGGCCATGGGCATAGAAAAGGAAGGTCAGGTGACTGTGCTTGTGCACTGCGGCTCAAGGGGCTTTGGCCACCAGATATGCACGGACTATTTGCGGGTATCGGAATCGGCGCTGCGCAAGTACAACATCACGCTTCCAGACAGGGAGCTTGCCTGCGTGCCCAACAACTCCAAAGAAGGTGAGAACTACCGCAAGGCCATGTTCTCGGCTCTCAACTTTGCCTGGGCCAACCGGCAGATGATAACCCACTGGACCAGGAAGACCTTTGAGCGTGTCTTCAAGGCAGGCGAAGGTGATCTGAACATGGATCTGGTCTACGACGTTGCTCACAACATTGCAAAGGTAGAGAGACACAAAGTCGACGGGGAGGGCACGCGTGATGTAGTTGTCCACAGAAAGGGGGCGACAAGGGCCTTTCCTGCCGGCATGGAGCAGGTTCCAAGCAAATACAGACAGCTTGGCCAGCCAGTCATAATACCCGGCTCGATGGGCACTGCAAGCTGGATACTGCTTGGCGGCCCCAAATCCCTGGATCTGAGCTTTGGCTCGACGGCGCACGGTGCCGGCAGGACCATGTCCAGGTCGGCCGCAAAGCGCAGCTACACTGCAGAAGGCGTAAAGGTCAGCCTGGAGTCAAAGGGCATCTATGTCAAGGCGCTGACCCGCGAGGGCGTGGTAGAAGAAACACCAGAAGCCTACAAGGACGTTGATGCTGTGGCCAACGTTTCCCACGAGGTAGGCATCGCCACCAAGGTCGTCAGGCTCGTGCCGATAGGGGTGATAAAGGGCTGATGTCCGACGATTCTGACATAGAGATAATCAAGGCCCGCAAGATGATGGAGATGCGAAAAAAGGCAGCAGAACTGGAGAAGGCCAAGGGCGCCAAGGAAAAGTCGGCCAAGGAGATAGTCTTGTCGTATCTTTACGACCGCGGCGATGAAGTCCTAAAGGCAGCCTATGCGCAGTTTCCCGTACAGACAGAGACCATAGTCAACAAGATAGCAGAGCTTATCTCGGCCGGCGAGATCCAGCAAAAGATCTCTGGCGGCGAGCTTTTGTCTCTTTTCAGGTCTGTAGGCCTTCGGGTCAGGCTGGACACTTCCATCAAGATAGAGGATCACGGCAAGTTCGTCTCGTTTTCTGACAAGCTGAAGCAGAATGAATGACCCTATAGGCACGTTCATACTGGATTTTCAGACCATTGATTTTGGGACTGACGCAGATATCGCCAAAAACATGCTTTCAGATCTGCAGAGCCGCTGCGAGCTGGAAAACTCCTTTGCCATAGACGATCCGCTTGACAGAGCCGGCTGGTCCTTTGCCAAGCTGTTTCTTTCCGGCCAGTTCGTAGAAAAGCTGTACGCATTTAATCAGTACGAGATCGACAGAGCCAGAGGCAAAAAGTTTGAGGACAAGTTCATCGGCTGGCTTGGCCAGCAGCTGAAAAACAAAGGATGTGGAGCGCAGATAAAGGCAGCTCTCGAGATGAGAGAGCTCTAAAAGATTCTAAACTGATTAAAATACAGTTGAAAAACGACGTTAAAAGTCCTAGTTTTCTGAGAAAAGAAATAAGAGTTTAGACTCTTCTTCCCCTTCTTCCGCCTGGCTTTCTGGTCGTGTCGTGCGGGATCGGCGTGACATCGTCGATTCTGCCAATCCTAAAGCCGGCCCTTGCCAAGGCCCTGATGGCTGCCTGCGCGCCTGGTCCAGGAATTCTGGGGCCAACGCCTCCAACGGCCCTGACTCGGATGTGCAGTGCGTTGATACCCTTTGTCTTGGCCACCTCGGCTGCGGCAACAGCAGACTTCATGGCTGCATAAGGAGATGATTCATACCTGTCAGCAGTAACGTGCCTTCCGCCAGAGCTGAAGGAGATAGTTTCGCTTCCGCTCAGGTCAGTGATATGAACAAGAGTGTTATTGTAACTACTAAAGATGTGGGCTACACCCCACCTTGTCTGCGTGACTTCAGATTCAGACATGTGTAGATACTGTCGTCTTTTTAGAGGGTTAAAAACGTTATCAGCCGAAGTGCAGGTATCCCCGGTTTTCAAGCTCCCTGTCTGAAACAAAGACCTTGCCAGTGCCCTTTGTAACGCTCCCTATCATGTAAAGGTCAAGGCCTGCTTTTTTTGCAGCAAGCTTGGCCCTTGCCAGCTTTAGTTTTGGGACTGTGCACACAATCTCGTATTCCTCGCCACCGTAAAAGACCAGCTCCTGCGCGTTCAGGTTGTTTTGCCGGGCAAACTCTTCCACTCCCTGCGCCTTAACGGCGTCGTAGTCTACCTGAATGTCAACGCAGCTCTGGGTCGCAAGTTCGTACAGCGATATGGCAAGGCCATCGCTTGAGTCGATGGACGATGAAAAATACTTTGCAAGCTGTCCAAACTTTTGCCGTGGCGCCGGCTCAAGGACGGAGCGGACGGTGCGTTCCTTGAATGCCTGCCCTGCTTGGGCGTCTTTTATCAGAATAGCAAGGCCAGATGCAGCAAGCCCGAACTTGCCGGAAACGACCACCACGTCGCCGGGCCGCGCGCCGGCCCTCGTTGGCATCTTGTCGACGGTTCCTATCATGCTGCAGTCAATAACAAGGTCCGTTGCTTCGTTGGTGTCGCCGCCCACTATCTTGACTCCGAATTCCTTTGCAGCTGCCTTGAAGCCTTTTGCCAGATCATCGACATACTCTTTTGTAACCTGCCGGGGAAGGCCCAAGGAGATCATACATGCGATTGGCTTGGCGCCTTTTGCCGACAGGTCGCTTACAACAGAAACGATGCTCTTTCTTGCAGCCTGCCATGGTTGCATCTGCGGCGGGACATCGGTGAGCCCGACAAGCATGTCAGCCTTGAAGACGAGTTGTTTTTTTCCAAACCTGACAGTTGCCACGTCGTCAAGTTCCCTTATCCCAAACGTGGAGGAGAATATCCTGATTATCTCTTTTTCATCCAGCTTTCTGCTCGTCATATACCTGCCGGACCTTGTCTGCCATTCTCTTGTACAGCGATTCTACCCTGTCTGACTTGGATTCTGCGGAAACGCGGATGGCGTGCTCGGTGTTTGATGGCCGTACCAGCACCCAGGAATCCTCGTCGATAACGGCCTTGACGCCGTCCTCGGTCAAAAGTTCTAAAGATTCGGCCTTGAATATTTCCGGCAGCCTGGCTATTACGGCCGCATGCACCGAGGAGTCTGCCGGTATCTTGGAGCGTATCTGCTTGAACTGCGACGCAAAAGCAAGGCAATCTGATATCACCTTTCCATCCAGGGTTGCTATGGTGGCCGCAGCCAAAAGGCCGTCGCGGCACATGTTAAATCTGGGCATGATAAAGCCGGCGCTGCTTCCCTCGCCGCCGGCCTCCGCGCCAACCTCCAGCATCTTGCTGACGACGTTGGCTTCGCCCACCTTTGAGTACGAGATCCTGCCGCCATGCTGTTTTACATACTTGGCTATGGCCACGCTGGAATCAATGCTGGTCACAAAGTTTCGGAAACCAAGCTGGACGGCCCTTGCCACGCACAAAAGCAGCGTTGCGTCTGGCTCCAGTTTTTCGCCGTTGCTGTTGACTACTACAAGCCTGTCGCCGTCCAGATCCAAGGCAAAGCCAAAGTCCAGCTTGTTTGCGGTGACAAGCGACCGCAGGTCGGCCAGCGGGTCTGCCGTCGGGTCTGGCCCCCTTGACGATACGCCGGCTACTCCGTTTACGCTTTGGTATTTGAGGCCCATCTTCTTGAACATCTGCTCGGCGTAGCCGCATGCGGCACCGCCGCCGGCGTCGATTCCAACCGCGGGTGTGGAGCCTTTGCCGGCCAGCTCCACAACTTCATCGACATAGTTTGATCTTGCCTCGTACTCGCTGCCAAACCTTGAATTGCTTAAAGATATGCTGGATGCCAGCATGCTTTCCAGCTCTTTTTCAAACAGGCCTCTTCCGTCTATGACGAACTTTAGGCCGTTCCATTCAAGGGGGTTGTGGGACGCCGTTACGATGATGCCGGCCCCGTACTTCCTTGCCTCTCGAAACGCCATGGGCGTGGGTGCAACGCCAAGGTTGTAAACATCGACGCCGGCGGACATGAGGCTTGCCGATACCACCTGCGAGATTATCCTGCCGGATGGACGCGTGTCCCTTGCCAGGACACACCGGCCGGACTTGATCATGTTGGCAAACAGGCCGGAAAACTTTGCCACCTCCTGCAGCGTGAGATTCTGGCCATAAACTCCTCTAACCCCTGATATCGATACTTTCAAATCTGAAACCATGCTGTCTTCTGTTCTTAGAGAACATCCTTTTGCGCATTTTTTAAGTTAGCGCGGCTCAGTAGAAAGCATGTTGTCATTCGTCAGTCAGCCTGACATGTATGCGTAAGTCCTGTCATTGCGATGACGATGAATGCCATTAAATGGTTCTGAAAACGAACAACATTTGCGACTTTCAGATTGTTTCTACTGAGCCGTTAGCGCGAGAAGCATTAAATATCCAACGGCAAACTTGCAGTGTACTTTTGCCCTAGTAGCTCAGCCTGGCAGAGCGAGGGTTTCGTAAACCCTAGGTCGTGGGTCCGAATCCCACCTAGGGCTTTTCAATTCATTAATCTTTTGATTCAGTTTTATTTCTAGTGTTCTTAACTTGGCCTGAGCCTCTGAATCGATCTTTGCGAGTTGTTTGAAAACGTCGTAGGTAGTGATGCATCTGGAATAATACTTACGGTTGCTATTCCTAGGATGATTATGCTCCTAGTTTTCATTCGGCCCGTTGGCACAATTTTGGCAGTTGATAAACCTCTCCAAGTATGTCTTAAGCTATTTACCTTTTCAGTAGGGCAAAAGATTTGCAATTTGCTCTCTCGGAGACACTGTTCTAGAAGATTGTTTAATAAAAAGCAGCCTAAATCCTCATTGACTTATGTCTATAGAAATAAGCCCGGATCTAGTGGCACCTCTTCACGAGCTCCTCATTCAGATATCTCATGCTCCTGCAAACAAGGATTCTTTAAAGAAGGATAAGATCGCTATTCAAATTAAAACAGACGCTCGTCCAGGTAGAGGAAGAATTACCAAGATCGACAATCTAGTTCTTGAAGAAACTGGAGAAGATACCGGAGTTTTTGCTGGTAGGATACAGTTAACGACTAACAGAAAGAAGATTCCGGGGGATTTAGAAGTGTTGCCAGAAGACCTTATTACTTTTTCTTATGATACCAGGCAATTGGGCCGCATTCCTGGGTTAAGACATGCCAGATTTTCAAAAACTGTAGAAGTTAAAACTTGGGATCCTGAGTTTGTGGTCGATAAAAAATACTATAACATTGGTGATCAGGTAGTTGTTCTTGTAAACGATCCCGGTGCAAATAGAAGTCCCGAACGAGCTGATGTTATCAATCTGAATGTGTTTTCAACCTCTGACCGTAACGGTTTGACGATTCAAGCTAGTGAATCTGGCTTGGACATGGGAGTTTTTGAAGCTAAATTTCGGTTATCCAAATCGAGATCCGGTAAAGATGCCATTCTAGTGCATGGAGGCGAGGAGGTAACAATAACCTATAAGTCAGAACTGCCCGCTAACTATCTAGAACATATAGAAAATAAAAGAGATCCCAAAGAGGCATTTTTCTTTTCATTTAAAGTAAATTCTCCATTAAGACCCAAAGATGTCCTGAATGATATGAAAAAGTATCTTGATCCGTCAGTCTTTGAGAAGATTCGTAGGGGCGAATTTCTTGGCCTAAGAAAGATGCCGATTACCGTTGCTTTCTGGGATATCAGAGGCTTTTCCCAAATGTGCGATATTCTTAGAGCAGATACAAAATTGATTGTTGGTTTTCTAAGAGATTATTCAGATCTGGCTACCCAGGTAATAACCAAACATGGCGGAATTCTTGACAAGTTCATAGGAGATGGCGTAATGGCTTTATTTGGTGTATTTGAAAACGATTCTGATGAAGCAGCAGTTGCAGCAGTAAGCGCTGCTCTTGAATTTAGATCCGGCTTCAATAAACTTCTGGAAAAATGGATGCCTATTTGGTCTAGCACTCAGGAACAATCATTCACCATCGAGATAGGTTGCGGTATAAACACAGGCGAAGCAATGGTAGGAAGCCTAGGAGGCATCAGGGAGCAGTTCACTGCGGTAGGAAGATCTGTCAATATTGCCAGTAGACTTGAAAACCGATCAAAAGAGAACAAGATTCTCATTTCTAGGACAACACAAAAAAGAGTAAATTCTTTCTTCGAGACAAGATATGTAGGAACAATTCGAAGTATGAAGAATATTGTTGGGAACTACCCATACTACGAAGTAATCAAGAAAAGCAAACATCTTCCCGAGATCGAAGTAGATTACACTTGAATAGACTTCGTATAAATGACCGGATCCTCGATTCCTAATCTTTCTGTCATCTCTTCCTGTTTACTATGTGTAGAGTAGCACAATTGACGTCCATCTTTGTTAGCAGAGATCGTGTCCATCTT
>CAZKXR010000012.1:45682-60338 GCA_964556935.1 uncultured Nitrososphaera sp. | reverse complement strand
TTACGCAGCCTGTTGCAAAGACATCGCCGGTGCTGGTCTGTGTTGATTCAGGCTCAAGTGCAAGACCGTTAGATTCCGTGGTTTTCCATTTCGCAGACTTTACGGTTCTGGTCGGATCAACTTCAAGGACATTTGCCGCGGACATAGAAGGTCATCTTTCAGACCAAGGCAAATTGATATTTTATGATGGAAAAGGGCGAACTCTGGTTACTGATGACGATTTTTCCATCTCCGCATATCCGTTCTGGGCCAACGGTACTGTTCCTGCCTCCCCGGGCGTACCAACTTTTGATAGCGACGACCCTCAAAACTTTCACCAGCTCGGTAACGTTGTTTTAGGTTCGGGCAACACTGGACCCCTTGATGCCGCAAAAAGATTCAGGGTCATGGTAAATGACAGCACGACCCCAAGTGAGCCAATGCAAACAGTGGAATCTGAGGCCGAATCCTCCGTAGACCCGGCTAACTTTCAGGATAGGTGGCGCGCTGACAGGAGCTTGACAAGCCCTTCACTGCCAGCTGGCACTCTGCCACTCTTGCGAATAGATGAGCCGGGGGCCATGACTCCAATAACACATAACGGACATGACCTGCGCTTTCGTCGCAAGTTCGGGTATGGTACTTTTAACAAATGCAATATCTTTGCCCTAGATATGTGCTGGAGATCTGGAATTAAAGTTCCAGTGTTTCGATTACGCAACGTTCCGAACCATACTGGGGCATGTGATAGTGCTGCCAATATAACAAATCATCATGTGTTAAGCTATCCAAATGCTAACTCGCTAACACGTATTGCTGAAGATGCAAGGGAAAACGACAGGACTGATCTGGAAGACGTATTTGGTCAGAAATATGGTGAGCTTGTAAGTAATTTTGATCCTGCTGCAGAAGACAGAGCAAGAACTCCCGAAGATCTGATTAACAGCCGAATCTTGGACGGCGATGTTATGATACTCGTAGCTCATAACGTGAATAACAATACTTCTGGGCACGTTGGAATTATACGGTCAGTTCATAGACTGTTAATAGACACTCCAAACAACCCTCGCGGTAACAGTGGGATTTTGGCAATAGACTATACAGGATGGGAGGCTACGAGCTCACGGGGGGCTGTACGGGTACACAAGGTCTGGAGAGCCACTCGTGGTGGCAGCAACGCCGTACCTAGTCCTTTGCGGCCTTATTGGACGGCAGATACTAGTGGAGGAAGAACTACAGGAGGATACGACATCCATAACGGACCATTCAAAGACATCCACATAATCAAACTCGATCCTGCAGACGAAGGAATAGATCAACAGTCAGTGCTGGTAAGTATCCCTTAATTACCAAAAATAATTGAGAGATACCAAGCTTGATGGAACTTGACTTACGAAAAGTCCATTGGCAACTAAACTCTATTCTTTGAAAAATAGCCTAATTTCTACGTTCTTTGGTTTCAGCACTTTGAATATTCCATCTGAACCTGTCTTCTTTGTTACAGTAGCGGTATCTACCTTTACATTAAATTCTATATCTGTGAATGGGTTGAGTTCGCTATCTAGAACCCGTATCTCAAATGCTGATGGCTCCAATGGGCTGACCAAGTTTTCAAAGGCAAAAGATCTCTGCTGCCCCTTTGATGTTGTTCCTGGCTTTTGTCTTGATGTTTGCCCGCTAGTCAAACCTCCTTGCACCTTGCTTCGTTACACCGTTGTAACAGTGGCAATAATAACTTCTTACCTTCGGATATGTCCAGAGCTTCATAATAGCATTCCTCATCGGTTTCTAGTATTGGAGGAAAGTTTGCAGCAGGAATTTTTTGCGACCATCAGATGCTCCAAATGGGCCAAGGCTCGAATGCAAAGTATGAGCGGGCCCCGGGAAACCTGTATGGTTTTTCATATGAATCCCATAACACGGCCGCATCTCTTGTGCCCGGAATAAAAATACGAAATAATAATCCAGAAATGCTAATTTAAAGTCAAGAATCCTCAAATAGTTGAGGACCAAACCAAATCCGTGTGGGTATCAGACCGCCTCCCAGATACTTTGACGGAACGGGTAGAACTTGCACGCGCCATAATTAGCATCAGAAATCTTTTCAACCCAAGAATAGACGGAATAGAGGTTACCCAGGGCATTCAATATTACAAGGCAAGCCGCCATTTGACGGATTCAAACGACCGCGGCAGCGATAACTCGGTAAGACTGGTCGCAGCAAAGCCGGCATGGGCTCGTGTGTATCTTCGAAGCGGCATCCTTGGCGGCAATCTAACCGTGACTGGGGAATTAGTAATTGACCGAAACATTTCGCCCATTGGCGCGATATGGGATAATGTTGCCACGCTGTCTCCGCAGCCGCCAGGAGCTGTAACAACGCAAAGCAATCCAGACTATGCCACCGAACGCACCACTCTTTCTTCATCCCTTAACTTTATCATCCCCGGAGACGTCATGTGGGGAAAACTTCGCCTCCGTGCACGAATATGGCAGCAAGGAAGCGCGGCTGACAGCCCCCTTGACACGCATGAAATAATGCTGGATGTTACCCTTCTGCAGACATTGCGATTGCGCGGGATAATGATAAGCTACAACGGGCAGGATCCGACGGTCAACCCCAATAACCCGCCAACCATCAACCTGCCGGCTCCAACCCTGGCAGATCTGCAGGCCACGGCAGCATGGACCCTTACCACCAACCCGGTTCAATCACAGGGGATATTTTCCAGCGCCGGTACAATGCAATGGAGCACGCCACTGACCGGGATGGCTACGAACCCCGGCGGCTGTTCAACGCAATGGCTTAATCTCAACGCGGCTGTGGCTCAGATAAAGGCCAATGACGGCAACCGCAGCGATGTGATTTACTACGGCCTGCTGCCGGCTGGAACGCCCATCCAGAATGTCGGTGGATGCGAGTCAAGCGGCGTAAGCACGGGTCCTAACGGCAGGCAGGTTACCATGGCCCACGAAGTTGGCCATGGCGCCGGTCTGGCCCACGGACCGTGTGGGACGCCCGGTGATGCCAATTATCCAGCCTACGAACCCTACGATCCGGCAAATTCCCCGACAGCATCTCTTGGGGAATACGGACTTGACATCAACAACGGGACCATTCATCCTCCAGCAGAAAAAGACTACATGTCTTATTGCTCTCCTAGGTGGATCTCACTTTATCATCATGCGCGGCTTATCAACAATGCCAAGTTTGATCCACAGAATGTCGGCCCCAAATGGAGAATACCAGAATGGGTAGATCCATTCTTATGGCCTTGGGAATACATACCGGATCCCCCGCCCTGGGAAATTGGTCCAGGAGACCTGCGAATGAAAGCTAGGAAGATAATCTCCATCATAGGTGTGATGAATGAAGAGCGCGAGGTGCAGGTGCAGAGTGTTATGCGCGTCATGGCCATCCCCACGGTAGGCGATTCTGTCGAGACCGAATTGGTAGCGCAGCTGATTGGAAGAGAAGGAAAAGTGGTTGCCAGCGCACCGGTGATGCGGCTGGAATCGCATGGCTGTCATTGTTGCCACGGCAAGGGTCCGCATCGCGCCGACCGCGAACCGTACTCATTTCAGGCCCTTGTCCCGGACGTGGAGCCAGGAGCTGCGCTGCGCATAGTCCAGAGACAGGAGCCCGGCAAACCTATTTGGACGCGTAGCGCTCCGGATAGAGAACCAAAGATTTCCGAATTCAACGTCAAAGTCGCGCGGTCCTTTGGCCATGCGTCATGGACGGCAGAATGCAGTACTGAAACTCCGGAATTCTCATTGCAGTTTTCCAAGGACGGCGGAAGATCCTGGAACAGTCTGGCAGTGGGCGTCAGGGAGAACAAATACAAATTCAGTCTTTCGGACCTGCCCTCCGGGCCGGTTATTTTCAGGCTGCTGGTACATGACGGGTTCTTTACCAGTGCCATGGATTCAAAGCCAGTCAAACTGCCCGGGCGCGCCCCCACAATTTCCATTCTTCACCCGGCAGATGGATCTGAATTGATTGCTGGCTCTCCGCTGAGACTGTGGGCCGCGGTTAGTACCTCCACAGGCAAGTTGATCGAGTCCAAATCCTGTGTTTGGATTGTGGACGGCAAGGAAGTTGCCCGCGGTCCTGATGCCTGGATAGTTGCTCCTGGCAGAGGTAGGCATGAATGCAAGTTGGTAGTAGAGGACAGTGGTGGCCGCAGCGAAACCAGCGTTTCGTTTTCCACTGTTACAACCGACAGGCCCACAGGCAGCACAGGAAGAAAAGGCTCCCGGACAGGCTGAGAACATACTGCAATAATGGAGCTACCATGACACTTTGATGTCCTTATCACGCACGGTAAGTTGCAACTTACCGAGTCTTGTCTAACTAACCTGCTAAGTAAACGACTGCTACCGGGATTAAATAACATACTGTCCATTGTACTGCATGACACGAACTAACCCGTTTTCAAAAAACGACGTACATTGGAGATAGGAGAGTGTGAATCATTATGATATATTCAGTCCGGGCTCGATTCAGGGAAAGCATGATGCCCGAGTTTTACCGCAAGCTTACTGACGGCACTATCCTGCGCCAAGAGCCAGACGGCAAGGAAATAGTAGATTCGATGAAACGCGCTGTGATAACCGGCCCCGGCACAATACAGTGGACTGAAACCTGCTACTGCTCCCCTCCACTGAAGCACGAGCGCCAGACCGTCTATGATAGGTACCTCTTTGATCTTGAGACGGTGCGTGTAGAAAGTTACAAGGAATATGCCGGCAAGTCCTTCATGGAATACTTGAAGTCCCTGCAAAGATGATAAAAAATGGGTTTTGCCTCACCGTTTGTCAATTCTAGCTTGAGGATATCGGTGCATGTTTTCATCGTTTCACTTCGGTTTTACCAGTTGCCCTTTGTAATTTACAAGCATCCCCTTGGGGAGCAATGCCTTTTATGTCATAGGTTGCTGATAAGGGAGTGGTCAGTGTAGAAAAACAAGACGCCAATCGCTCAGGATGGAGAACGCTTGTCATCCTGAGTTGTCTGGGCCTGATCGTTATGTTTGACGAGACAATGATACTGCCGGCCATCCCGGATTTCATTCGCGATTTTGACATCTCGTACAGCACCTCGTCGTGGCTGCTTTCAGCTTACATAATTGCAGCGGCCGTCATGACCCCGATTGGTGGCAGGCTGTCTGATATCTATGGCAAGAGAAAGATACTGCTCATAGTAATGGCAGTTTACGTAGTAGGCGTTCTGTCAGGACGACTTGCCACCAACATCGAATTCATGCTCGCAGCAAGAGCGGCCCAGGGCGTCGGGATGGCCATGTTCCCCATTGCCTTTGGAATCATCAGAGAAGTTCTCCCGGAAAAAAGGCTTGCCATAGGCCAGACGATATTCAGTTCCACATTTTCCGGCGGGGCAGTTGTCGGCCTGGTGGGAGGCGCAGCCCTGATCCAAAACTTTGGGTGGCCGGCGACCTTCCTGGCGATACTTCCTGTCGCGATAGCACTCTGGCTGACAATAGCTAGGTTCGTGCACGTCCAGAGTCCTGCATCACAGGATAGTGACCGGTCAATTGACCTGAAGGGAACGCTGGTTCTGGCGTCTACGATAGTTACGTTTCTGGCCGGCATCACCTTTCTGGAAAGCAGCAGTGCCGGCGCAGAGTACCAGGTTGCCGGCCTTTTTGTCGCTTCGGGAGTATCGCTGGCGGCATTTATCGTCATTGAGAAGAGAGTACATTTGCCTTTGCTTGACTTCAAGTTGATGACTAGCAAAAACTTCCTTCCTCCGACCATGATTCTCATGCTGGTCTTTCTCTCCATTTTCATGGTGTACCTGACGATCCCTGTCATGGTAAGAAGCCCAGAGCCCCTAGGATTCGGAGGTGACGCCGTGGCCGTTGCAAGGGTCCAGCTGCCCTTCATGGTCGTGCTGCTGATCGGGACCATCATGTCAGGCTTTATCCTAAATAAAATCAAGAATACCAGGCTGACGCTAATTGGCACTGTAATCAGCGCGATCGGGTTTTTTATCCTGCTTGCGTTCCATTCGACTGAGAACATGGTTTCATTTGGGCTCACGATACTTGCGGCCGGTCTTTCGCTTTCCATTACCGGCGCATTTAACGTAATACTCATTTCGGTGCCGATGCAGGTAACCGGGATTGCGCTAGGAATGACGCTGCTTCTCAACCTAGTCGGGATGTCAGTGGGGCCGGCGCTGGCCGGAATACTCCAGGAGACGTATCAGGCGGCGGTACCGGGAGTTCCAGGCCTATTCCCCACCGAGAATGCCTACAACTTGATATTTATCGCAGCGGCGCTAGTGTCCCTAGCATCCGTCGCTCTGGCACTCTTTTTAGCATGGAAAAAAACCACTCCGACAATAATTGCGGACCGGCGAGAGGCAGATGGGAAGAGCACTTAGTACATCCTGCGGTCATACAAGAACCTCAAGCTATCAGCAATCTGAAAGTTATGGTTAGCTCTCGCATCCAAACGTGTGATCGAAACATGGTGCCAGTGGTTTTCCGTGCCGATAGCGGTCCTAAAAGTGGACACTATGTTCATGGACAGCATTCAAGAAAAAAAGTACGTGTCCGGAGGTATCCACGACCACATGGCTATAAAATAGATTTCAAAATTATCTCACGAAGAACCCGTTTTCTCAAGCATCTATGGAATAGTGAGTATCATATCAGAATGGCTGCACACCCACAAGAAAAGTTACATGAATCTTTGGGACTTCATGACTATCAGGCAGGAACTTCGATGACTATTTTCCTATCACCCTTTGTCTTCTCTTCGAGCACGTCGAGAACTAGCTGTATGGCTTCAGTCATGTTCTTCTTCAGCTCTTCTATGGTCTCTCCTTCGCTTATGGCTCCAGGCAATTCGATGCACTGTCCGGTGTATCCGCCTTCTGGGGCCTTCTGCACCCTTATGGTAAATTTTCTGGAGCCCACAGTCTTCTTTAGAGACATTAACGAATAATATGCGTCGGCCGGATTATAAAAAGATTCGAATCACACTTCTCGCAGGAACTCTTCGACTGATATCTTTGCCTGGTCGAGTATGGATTTCAAAGTGGGCTCCTTGATTGGTTCGTGTCTGGGAACGGTGGCGTATCTACCATCTGGATGCGCAAGCACTATGTGGCTTCCCTTCTGCCTCTTTATGGCGAACCCTCGTCTGCGGAGGACTTTAAGGACTTCCCTGTAGCCGTGGTTTCGCAGGCTCACACCTTGATCAGAGGCGTTAATCACTTGCCCGCTCACTCAGCACCGCCACATCTCTCAGGTCTGTGTCCCTGCCTGCGTGTATCTTCATCGCCATCAGCAGCTCCTTACTTGGCACAAGGGCATGAGTCGAGTCTGTCAGGCCAACCACCCGCAGTTTGGTTGAATTCTGCATGACGAAATCGAAGCTCCATCTCCCGTCAGTCTGCCTGCAGCTGACCTCCTTCGGAAATACCTCCATGGAAACATTCCCTGTGCCTACCGGCTTGACGTACTTTTTCATCTTCACACCGTAGATTGGTTGCCTCCTAACCCTTGGCAATGCAGTGTAGCCTTCCGTGTCAAAAATTCTGCCGGCAAAGACAGTCTACACAGCGGAGGATTAAGACAAACCGACGCTACTCCTCGTCGTTGTTCTCCCTAGTACTACGATTGCACCAATAGCTGCTCCCAGCATTCCAATTATTGCAAAAGGGAATTCTGGTACAACTGTCTAATTAAGGCCAGCTGCCTGTGATTAGAGATAATTGTTCAGTTAGGCCTCTGTACCGGAATTATTATTATCTTTTTTGAGTCTATGCTGGATATGAATAAGAAAACGGCGATGATCTTGCTGGCGACTATTCTGTCAACTACGCTCGCAGGCATATTTACGAGTGGTCAGTTAGCAATGGCTGGCGAAGATTCAAAGAACGAAACAATACCTCTCAAGGAGGCCAAGCTGAATATCGAGCACAATGCGAAGGACAAGGATACCGGATTCCAAGGGTTCATTGATAGCGAGGGTTGGAAGGAGATCACAGCTACTGGTCCAGATGGGAAGGTGTTGAAATTCGAAGGCAAGGGAGAGCTGGGACGACTTGGATTGACTGAACTGTTCTTCGAGACTGTCGAGCCGGAAAATGCCGATGTGCCTATTGCCGAGCTGTTGGAAACTCTCCCAGAAGGCAACTACGTTTTTAAAGGATCTACAATCGAAGTCGGAGAAAAACAAGGCATGACGTTAGGAACCGCTTGGCTGACTCATGACATTCCTGAAGGACCTGTTCTTGTATCACCGGAAGAAGATGCTGTAGTTCCGGAGGACGAAGACCTTCTGGTGAGCTGGAATCCAGTTGACAAAACTATCGACGGCTCTGACGTCAACATCATTGCATACCAACTCATTATCGAGAAGGACGAGGTGCCTCATCCACACATGATTGGAAAACTGGGACTCAGTATGTATCTGCCGGCTTCTGTGACCCAAATAACGATTCCAGAGGAGTTTCTTGAGCCTGGGACCGATTATGAGCGGGAAGTGCTCGCCATCGAAGAGAGCGGCAACCAGACTCTCAATTCGAGCCAATTCAGTACTAGCGACTGATCGCATGAACCAAATCGTGGCCCAGATTGCAGGGTCGCTGCTTTTTCCTTTTTTTATCATGACCTAGAAAGTCAAACCGAGTTCTAGTGCATACCCGCCTATTCAGATGCAGACAGTTATCTAGCAAGGATGTGCAAGGCAAAGTACACTATATGCTATTATTCAAGTACTCGACTTTTTTATGTTGTTGTGTTTCAGAACGGATATCTCGCATCACTGCCAGATTGCGTGGCAATTACCAATACGGCAGGTTTGTAGGAATTGCCAAAATGTATTTCTGAAACTTGCGGCATTGCAAATATCGCCTGAAACATCGGCGTGGGATTCATGATTCAATACAAAAAGAAAGGATCAGACATCGTGTATTTGCAGCAACAGCTGCAGTCTTCATTTGAAAACAATGGCTACAAGATCCAGTCCTTTGTAAAAGAAGATGACTCGCGGATGATTATTGAATTAAAAGAACCCGGCAAGTTTGGAAAAGAGAGATCAATAAGCATCAAGGAGGACGCAGACATGTTCTCCTTTTTTGGTATTGATGATGACGAGCGGCTGCAGCAGATAATTGAAAAAGACATTGCCCAAATACAACACCAAATAGAACCACAAATGACCAGGCAGATAAAAAATCCTGATGCCACTGTTCAACCGCTGCCCACAAACTGCACGCGCTGCGGGGCTCCCCTGAACGTAAGCCAGGAGCATCTTATAGTGACATGCAATTATTGCAAGTTGACGATAGCATCGGACCAGCTGGCAAAAATCCGAAAACATAGCATGCTTGAAAACCATCTTTTTGTACAGCAGGCAGTCGAAGCCGCCCAGAAATACATGGATAGGGGGCTTTTCAGGACGGGCGTCGCAAAAGAAGCAAAGATCTTACGCACAAAATTACGCTTTGTCCCGTTCTGGGTCTTTGAGGTTGATGCTACAACTCGGTTCAGTGGCGTTGCCGGAGCTGGGATTTCTGGCGAGATACGCCAGGCGCAGGAAGCCGTTTCAGACAAGAAATCTAGCAAGCTGTCCAGATTTGGCCGGGTGCTTTTGGCTGCGGTAAGCGCATATTCGGAAATGCAGCAGAAAAGAGACTATTCTCGAAGGGTTTCAGACTCTTTTTCTTCCCACTATACGTGGACGGTAATTGCAAGAAATGTATCCATCTCTGAAATAACATCTTTTGACATACCCATTACGAAGAAGATTCCGTTTGATGTAGGCAAAGTTCCAGAAGATGCAGAGTTTCTGAACATGGAGCTTGACGAGCAAGAGGCGATGGACAAGACTAGAGCCGAGGTGGATGCAAGGGAAAGACGGCATGCAGCAAGCAGAGTCGATTCGCTGTATGACTGTGGATGTGACATCAGATTAGGCGAGGGTGAGCTTATCCATGCACCAATCTGGTTTGTTCATTACTCTTTAGAAGGGGATAATTACTTGATCTTGGTAGATGGATCTGAAGGCAAAGTGTTGGGCGGGGGAAGACCAATTGTCAAACTGTTTTAGGGTGATAGAATTTGTCTGAAAAAACTAGCATACTGACAAAGATTGAAAACCTCTTTGGAGCAGGCTATGCAGCAAAGGAAGACCTTCGCGATCTTGACAAGCAGCTTCGAGACGGCTATTTTGCGGAATTTAAGGGAATGCGCAAGACATGGGAAGAGATCTACCTAACAGCATTAAAAAGAGGCGTGGCCGGCGACGAATTCAAAAAAGTCATCCAGGTTATCGACAGGATTGCAGAAAAAGTTCATCATGCGGATTACGGCTATGCAGGACTTTTTGATAGAACGGGCCACATAAGAGAGGCAGAGCTGCAAAAAATACTCGGCCATGACAAGGCCCTTGAACAAGATATTGCGGAAATAAAGAAGGCAATTGAGGGACTGTACGCAGACAGCGAGCGTCAGAACACGGATGACTTGGCCAAAGTCAGGAGCATCAAATCCTTAATACTTGCCCTTGAGTCAAAATGGAACAGGAGAGAAGAGATCCTGACCAAGGGAGGCAAAGATTAGTTTGGCCATAATAGAAAGAGTGGCATGGGATTACTCTGAGCCAAACGACATGGCCTACAGGTTCCAAAAGCTGAACCTGAAATACGGAAGCCAGGTCATAGTCAAGGAAAACCAATGGGCAGTTTTCTTTAGAGATGGAAAGGCATACGATGTCTTTGGGCCAGGCCGGCACACGATAACAAGTGCCAACATTCCATTGCTTACAAGCGCCTTGAGGGCTATTGGCATAATCGGTGATATCTTTGACTGCGAAGTGGTTTTCGTCAGCAACAGTCAATTCCGTGGCAATTTCGGCGGAAATGGATACTCTGCCCCAAGCGGCGACATAAAATACCAGGCCGAGATAGGATTTTTCGGCTACCTTCTGTACAAGGTCGAGGATCCGAAGCTCTTTGTGATAGAATTCTTTGGCAACAGAGGGGCAAGTGCCTCAAAAGATGTAGAGAACTACATCAGAGGATTCGTAAACGAGCGAGTAATTGACGAATTTGGTAACCACGATATTTTCACCCTTGTCAAAAACGTGGACGAGACTACCGACAAAGTAGCGCTAATAATCAGCAACGAAGGTGCACGCATGGGCCTGAAAATAATAGATTGTGTCTTTGAAGGAGTAAAAATCCCGGAAGAGGCAAGAAGGTTTGCTTCTGGAATGGGCTCTCAAGCCATGACCATGCAATACATGAAGGAAACCGCCTCAGAGCTGAAAGGTTCCGAAGGAGGCGCAGCTGCAGCAGGCCTTGGAGCAGGCATCGGCCTCACCATGCCTTTTTTGATGGCGCAGCAGCTGCAGCAGGGGCAGCAACCGTTGATCATATGCCAGTCGTGCAGCTCAAAGAATCCGGCCAGCAACAAGTTCTGCGGTAACTGCGGATCAAGCCTTATTCCGCCACCCAAGGCCCACTGTCCAAAATGCCATTCAGAAGTTCCTGCAGGGGCAAAATTCTGTAGCAGTTGCGGAAATCCGTTAACCCAGTCCGAGAAGACGTGTACAAGGTGTGGCACTAAAAATTCTGCAGAGAGCAAATTCTGTGGTAACTGCGGCGAAAAACTGGCATAGCCGCAGATGGTTTTAGTTTCACACTATTTCTCGATTTTAAATACTCAGACTACCTCCTATCTACAAAATTTTCGATCCAAAACAAGCAATCAGCCCGCGAATTATACTTGAATTTTATGTTGGAGGTCACTGTTAACCCACCCAAATTGCTTATGTACTGCTTAATGCTGACTTGGGCTCATCAGGCGTGAACTACGAAGAGCTGCGTGTTCTAACACTCGAAGCGCTAAAAGAATTCGGCCCAGAAAGTAATTTGCAGACCCCAATACTTATCAATACAGTAGAAAAAATCGCAACGGACAGGGGTGTACTTTTCTCAAACGAAGATAAAGACAAATTAGTACATGTGATAAGCGAACTAATCATAGAACATGTAATCGGCTGGGGTCTGAATTATAATAATGCAATGCCACCCTATATGCATGTTACAGAATATGGGCGTAATGTCATTGCAGATACGACTATTCAACCATACGACCCAGACGGTTATCTTGCCAATCTAAAAACAGAAGTACCAAACATCGACGATATTATCATTGTCTACATTACGGAAGCATTGCAGACGCTAAGACGAAACAATATTTTGTCTGCCGCTGTAATGACTGGTGTAGCGTCAGAACGTGCATTAGATTTACTACTTGATGCAGTCATAAAGGCGATCACTGGCCCCGGTCAGCAAGAGAAATATGAAGACTTGAGAGAAACTACGAGAACGAAAGAAAAGTTCGACGAAGTGAAAAAAGCAATAATGCGAATACCCACAACAGAACGTCAAAAGATAGACGAAAACTTAGAATCTGATTTAGATGGCATTTTCAATTTGATAAGAATAACACGAAATGACGCAGGCCACCCGACAGGCAAAATACCACGCCGCGACACAGTCTTTGTAAATTTGCGCCTGTTCGTACCTTATTGTAAATGTGTCTATGGTCTGATCGACTATCTCAAGAGTAACAATATTTGATACACCCAAGATTTTTTATGGTTCTACATAGTTACTTTGCTTGTGCCAAAGATCACGACTGAACAGGCCATAGGTGCTTTTAATAATAAAGTATAACCGCGAACGGTCGCAATCGGTCTTGCGGGCATTGTTGATTATGAGAACGCGGGCCCGGAGGGACTCGAACCCTCGACCAACTGCTCCGCAGGCAGCCATTCTATCCAAGCTGAACTACGGGCCCTGCAGGATTCAGGGCGGGGCCACCTTAATTAAAACCTAGAGACTCAGCCGGCGGCCTTGATAGCGGCGTCGGCATCGGCGCTGTACTGCAGCGAAAGCGAGAACAGGTCTATGGACCGCTCGTATTCGCTCTGGTCGCCGGTAACAAGAAACTCCCTGAAATGCTCGTTGCTCTGCTTTTCTGTGTCAATGGCTTTTACCAGCAGGTCCCTTGCCTGCACGTATCGTTCCGGCGTGTCAAGGGCGTTTGCCCTGTCGATGAGGGCCTGGTACTTTGGAAGGTACCTATCGACTATGCCGGCCATGGCATTATTGTCGTACTGCTTTGCCCTCCACTTGCCTTCCTCTGCCTGGTACTCCCGGGTCAGCGATATCGTGTCAAAGGCGATGCTGTCCCAGCCCTGCTTAAAGGCCGCGTTCTTTGCGCTAGCCACCTGCAGAAACACCATGGCTGCGACTATGATGCCAATTGCCGCAAAGCCGGCGATGACAAGCATCCTCTGCGTCTGCTTTTTGCCCATCTACAGCAGTGTTGAACGGAAGCGGAAAATAAACTAAACGTCCAAGTCTGCAAAGCCGCGTGTCAATATTTTGCATCGCGATAGCATATTATACTGCCCTTCAAGACTCAAGGCAGTGTCAGAGGCCGGCAGTCTGGATACCAAAAAGACCATAGCCCAGCCGCCGCTGAACCTGCTTTTCAACCCGTCTCTTCTGGCAAGAAAGGACGTCTGGAACATAGACCTTGTCCGGCTCTTGGAAATGTTCCTTCAGCTGATAAACGCCACCGGCAACATGGACCTGAGGATATGCGGCATTGCCGCCGTCTCGTCGTCGCTGATTTACAGGCTTAAAGTTGAAAGCATATTCCTGCTTGAAAAGATAGCCATGCAGAAAAAGGCCGCTGAGGAGCAGCAGGCGCTGCCTATACCGCAGCTCAACGCCCTCGACCTGCCGTTCAGGGTAGAGACCAACTACCCCGTCACCGTCGAGGAGCTTTTGCACGTCCTTGAGAACATGATAATGGAGCTGGCAAACCCCCGGCCAAAAAAGAAGCTGATAGACCTTGAGCCGGTGCAGTCCTTCAACTTTGACCAGTACCTGGTCAAGTTTGAGCAGATAATCCAGGGGTACGAGGACATGATCCTTGACATCGTCAGTGCCGACGGCTTTGTGATGTTCAAGACGCTGGTGGCCAAGATGGAGCCGGTGGAGGTGGCCAGATGCTTTATTGCCATGCTGTACCTGGCCATGAAGGGCAAGGTCGACTTGGATCAGTCTGATGATTCTGAAGACACCAGGATAGTTTTGAGAAAACAGGACAACCCGCCTTCTCAGACCTAGGATACTTGTTCCTGCGGTAACGATTCGGAAGCATAGATCAGGCCTCGAATCCCAGATCCCTTGCCTTCTTGAGGCACTTTTCTGCCTCATCGTGTTTGCCCAGCTTTTGAAGGGCATAGCCTTTGTTGCTCCATGTAACTGCAAGGTTTGGATCCAGCTCTATGGCCTTGTCGTAGCACTTGATGGCTTGTTTGTACTGGCCTAGATTGTAAAGAGATAGGCCTTTGTTGTTCCAGGCAGCTGCAAGGTTTGGATCCAGCTCTATGGCCCGGTCGCAGAACTTGATGGCTTCTTTGTACTGGCCTAGATTATTAAGGACCTGACCCTTGTTGTTCCAGGCTATAGCGTAGCCAGAGTCAAGCTCTACGGTCTTGTCATAGAACTTGAGGGCTTCTTTGTACTGGCCTAGGTTGTATAGGGCCATGCCCTTGTTGTTCCAGGCAGCTGCAAGGTTTGGATCCAGCTCTATGGCCCGGTCGCAGA
>CAZKXR010000012.1:0-45582 GCA_964556935.1 uncultured Nitrososphaera sp. | reverse complement strand
TTGTTGTTCCAGGCAGCTGCAAGGTTTGGATCCAGCTCTATGGCCCGGTCGCAGAACTTGATGGCTTGTTTGTACTGGCCTAGATTATTAAGGACCTGACCCTTGTTGTTCCAAGCAATTACATTATCTGGATATAGTTCTATGACTCTGTCATAGCATTCGATAGCTTCTTTGTACTGCTTTAATTCGTTGAGAACGTAAGCCTTGTTGAACCATGCAGTTGCCAGGTTTGGATCATGTAGAACCTTGTCGTACTGCTTTATAGCGTTGGCAAAGTCTTTCTTGAAATAGAATTCATTTCCCAGATCGATTATTGCAGCAGAGTCCAGAGATTCGGAAGGGGTTGTAGCCAGCTTGCGCTCTTCAAATAGCTGCAGGACCTCATCTATGGGGATGATGTAGCCGTCGTTTTCATCCTTTGCCTCAAACATGCCGACCACTTTGTGGTCTTCCTGATAGCAGACCGGTGCGCCGCTGAATCCTTCCTCAAACTTGCCCCCAAAACCATACACCCTGATTTTTGTTTCCGGTTTCTTGTTCCATGGCCTGCCACCTTCCATATCCTCGCTTTTCCATCGGATCTGCTTGGATGTTGCGGCAAGCGTGCCTTCTTCATCCTTGCCTTCCGGAAAGTGGTAAAGGTCATCTCCAGGAAATCCCACCACCACGACAGATATTTTTGGATAAGTCTCTTTTTTGCACTGTAGCGGCAGAAAGTCATGGCCCTTCACCCGCAGGACTGCGATGTCTTTTTCCATGTCAGAGTACTCTTGTACCCATTCGGCTGGGAACTTGTCCTTTCCCTCCCTTGTGACAAAAATCTCATCCAGTCTGCAGATGCAATGGTGGCAGGTAACGCAGTACTCCTTCTGGACAAAAAACCCGGTGCCGGCGAACTGGCCTTCCTTGCTCACTATCTGGACAATGTTGTCGCGCACGTCCTCGGCGGTCTGGCCCATATCTTTTCATTTACCCCAGCTGAAGGTGATGTTGATGCTGGCCTCGCCGGAGGCCCTTGCCACGAATATGTTGCCCTCAGCGGTTATGCTCAGTCCAAATTCCACGGTAGTTGAATCCGGCTTGCTTGGGAGGCCGTCAACAGACTTTTGGATCGACTCTGTTATGGGCTTTATAACTTCCAGCAGGTTCACTGCCTTTTTTACGATCTTCTCGCCAAGTCCTGTGGCCTGCACAACCTTGCCTGTCTTTTCGCTAAAGGCACTTTCAATAAGGATTGTACCTGCATCGGTCCTGAGTTCAACAAACTGAGCCATGATATACCATCATGGTCTGGTAATTATAAAAAGTTGAATGGTGATTCTGGATGTTTTCTACCTTGCAGATCTTGAAGGTACAGGATTTGTCAGCGTGTTTCAAAGGCTTCATAGCCCCAATTCGCAATGTTTATTGCATGTAAATATTCAAGCGTGACCGTTGAAAGAACTTTCCGAGAATGAAACTTGGGAGATAATCAAGCCGGTTTGCCGCGAACTTTACGAGCTGGTAAATGAAGGGATGCTTAAGTTCGTCTCGGCAACAGAGAAGGGAGACGGGACTTTTCTAATCAACTTGAAATCAAGCCGGCTTCATTTCGCTTCACGGAGTTTCAAGGACAGCATCGGCGACATCGAGTACGAGGCCGGCAAGATGAGGATCGGACTGAGGGCCAACGGCAGGCCCGGTAACATCCTAGTCGAGCTGAGCTAGGCGCCATAGCCGGCTTTACAGACAGTTTCTGGCCGCAAAGTCACTGGAAAAATACTGTTAAATACAGAGTAATGCTGCCAGTCCTGTGCAGCAACATCTTGCCATAATTGGCTTGGCTGCGTCCGTGGTCGTCGTTGCGGCTATTCTGTTTTCCAACCTTTCTTCAAAGGACTATTCCATAAGCGTCATCGCGTCTATCGACGAGGGACAAGGCAAGTACACCGGTGGATTGCTCACGTCAACAAGGCTGTCAATAGAGACCACCGGAAAGATGCCGGTGACAAACATATCTGTGAAATACATCGATTGGCGCACGTGTCAAAGACAGGTTCAGCTTGACATTTCAGAAAAAGAAAGGGCTGACCTCACAAATGATTTCCTTTACGGCGATCATACCAAAGTCCAGGAATTCATCGAAAAGAATCTTGATAAAATAGACGGTGTTGGCATGCAGTCTGCAGGTTCCCAGAACAACCCATCAGACCTGTATTTTTTCAAAAACATCAGAGAACAGTACGCTATGGGAAGCGATTTTGTCGAGGTGATAAACCCGGGAGATAAAGTCTACCTTTACCCGGAAACCGGAAGCTATGTTTTGGTGACAGCAGACAACGGGATCAGTGTGACTAAATCGCTTGGCCAAGAGTTTGGCGGGAGTTTGTCTGGAGATTTGGTTGTCGACGATCCAAACTGCTAGCTGGCCAGTTGAAAGTTTAAAGCAATCCTGCTTGTAATTGCTTTATGCTTGGCGATCTCATATTTGAGGAGAAAGGCAAGGTAACTGGCAGAAGGGTTCTAGATGCCACCACGATGGAAGTATCGTTCCAGTCACAAACCAAGGTAAAAGGAATTGATGGGACGAACGTGGGCACGTACACAACAACAATGATGCCGGATGGCTCAATGTACGGTCAAGGACAAGGATTTGTCATGTCAAACGACGGCCAGATGGTCAGCTGGAAAGGAAGCGGTATTGGCAGGTTTGTACAAGAGGGAAAGATCAGGTACACGGGGGCAATTTACTTGAGCACCCAGTCAAAGAGATCCCTTGCATCACTAAACAACACTGCCGTGGTCTTTGAACATGAGGGTGATATGGAAGGCAACATAAGTTCTAAAGGGTGGGAATGGAAGTGACCACTCTGCTAAATCATGGGACTAGTCAGCTAACCCTGTGAGCATCAGGTTTTTTCCCTTGAGCGTGGTTGTTGAGAGGATCAGGCCCCACAGGAATCCAGCAACGGCGCCCAGCGCCGACCACGCGTATGCTTCGTCAATCGAATAATGCGGAGCAGCTATTACCAGCACAAAGAAAAGGCCGCCACTAAATCCGCCGATGTATCCAAGCCGTGCGGAACGGATCCTGCCTTCCTTTGCTAAATGATAGCCTATTGCCATCCCGGATAATGCAAACAGAAGGACGACGGTAATCCCTATCATCGCCGGCAAGAAAAGTTGTAGAGGTCCTGCGCCCGCAATCGAGAAGATCAATGTCAGGGTCGCTGTGTACAGAACCAGTTTGATCAGATCAGTCAATGATTCCTGTTTGTTAAAGAACTCCAAGCGGCATCGGTCTGAAGCCATGGACGATGAACCTTGGCGTGTGGCGATTTTTAATTTTTGTTGGATGTCCAACCAAATATTAATTAGCCAGACAACTCCAATAAAAGTCAGGATGGCAGCTGTATTTCAGAAAAAGGCAAAGAACTTTCTTGCTCTCCGCCGGTCCACATTGATGATCTTTCTTGCCTTCTCGGCGGTAGTGGGGTTGTTTTTTGCAGATCCGTTCACTTTTTTATTTCCCGCGGCCCTGATAGGCGGGCTGTACTACTATGCCATGCTGTACCTGTTTTCCGGCATCGGACAGATAATTGGATTTGAATATTATCAACCCAACCTCTTTTCAGACACGTTCTTTACCGTGTTTGTCGGGACGACGGTGATAGGCTACGTCTACATCCTTGCCTGCTACATCAGCCATGTTGCAAGACATGCAAGTGAAAGCAGGATGCTGCCCATGGCGTTGTCCCTTGGCCTGATTTTTGCATTTCCCTTTATCATCCCGATTATTGCGCAGCATTTCCAGCCAACGTACGCGACACCGCCGGCCCACAACGTCGTCGACGAGGAATCCTGCACCTCTCTTCCCCTGCAGTCCGGCTTGATGGGTTGGCGGGAGGCAGAAAGAACCTGCTACATGGAAGGTACGTTTGCCTCAAACGGCCCGTCCACCGTTGGGATCGGAAAAGACGTTACCTTGCAGATAACGCCGGGCGGCAACTTTACCTTCACCAGGTTTGTCAACAACAACGGAACCATCGCAATCAACGGCGGCATAATGAGGATCGTCGAAGGCTACCTGTACAACAACGGCGTCATCTACCACAACAGCGGGACGTTTATCAACGATGGTTTCATCGAGGCCAACCGGTACTTTGACGGAGAAGAGGTTCGCCTGACAACAACGCAGGCCATGTTTGTAAACAGGGCAACCTTTGAGAACAACAACTACCTTTACGGGCATGGCAGCCTTGTCAACTGGGGCGTCATGGAGAACAGAGGTATCATGCAGCTCTTTGACGACAGCGCGGTGGACAACAAAGGCACGGTCAAGAATTTTGGCAGGATAGAGGTGGCCGGCACCGTTAGCAACGAAGGCCGCGTGCAAAATGCTGGAGAACTAGTCATCTACGAACATTTGACGTACGATATCCCGGGGGAGGACCCCACTGTGGTAAACAATCAAGGGAGCATCATTAACCTGGCAGGAGGCAAGATCTACAACAACAGCATGATCCACAACCGCGGAACTATTTCAAACGAGATAGGCGAGATCCATAACGAGGGCGCCATGAGGAATTACTGCAATGCAGAGATAGAAGGCCAGGTGGACAGGATTGCTCCGGTGCTTGTATGCTCTGGCAATACTACGGACTAGGATTTTTAAACATGGACAGAAGCACTCTTCTCACAGGCTTCCAGATCTCCTCGTCCTCGGTTTTTTGGGGGTTGTCTATCAGCTGCATGGCAATGCCGTGATACATGGCTATGAGGATCCGGACCAGGCCTTCTGATTCGGCCTTGTTTATCTGCACGATGTCGTTTGCCGCCGCGTACTCTAGCAGCGACTGCAGGGAGACGACCACCTTTTCAAGCCCCTCTCCAAAGACATTCCTTATCTTTTTGCTCCTTCTGCCGCTGCACCACATCTCAAAGAGCAGGGCAGTAAAGTCAGGGTCTTGCCGTATGTTCCTTTTGAGGACCTCGATCATGCTGTCGGCCAGCTGCTCCGGAGAGCGCACGGCCGATATTGCCATGATGGCAGAATCCCACATGGAGCCAAAGCCAAACGTCATGGCCTTGGCAACGATGTCTTCTTTGTCGGTAAAGTAATAGTGCAAAAGCCCCCGGCTGACGCCCGCGGAGTCGGCTATATCGTTGATGGTCGCACTTTCGTACCCCTTCTTTGCCAGGACCGCCAGGGTAGCCGCCATGATCCTGTTGACCTTCTCCTCCCTGTCCTTTGGCACGATGGTGGAACCCATGCGTCAGTTATTTATTTTCTGTCTGATGAAAGATAACGCAGCGGCCGAATTCTTTCACCAGCATCTTGAATAAACATTAATGCCAGTATGCCCAATAAAGCAGGGTTTGCGCGGCCTTCCAGAAGACGAGATAACTGCCAGAATCGAGGCAGCCCTGTACTCTGCCGGCAGGCCGCTTTCTGCCGATGAGCTGGTCAGGGCATCCGGCACCAACTCCAAGGAAAAGACCTTGAAGATAGTAGGCGAGCTGGTCAAAAAGACCAAGTCCACGTTTAAGGCCATCGAGGTAGCGCAGCTGGAGGACGGCTCGTTTGTTTTCCAGATAAAGCCGGCGTACACGCCCCTTGTCCGGCGGTTTGCCCAGCACCCCCTTGTTCCGGCGGCTGCATTAAAGACGCTGTCATATGTTGCGTACGAACAGCCGGTTACCTCAAAGCGGCTTGTGCAGATCCGCGGAAGCCAGGTTTACTCGCACATCAAGGAGCTTGAGCAGATGCAGTTTGTTGAGCATGAAAACCTTGGGCGCCTGAAGGTGTACAGGACCACCAAAAAGTTCCAGGAATACTTTGGCATCACCGACATCAACTCGATGAAAAGCAAGCTGGTGGCCAACAAAGACGAGCCCAGGCTTCCAGAAAAGTCTTAATTAGAGTGCAAAACACTACATCGCAAATGCGCAAGTCGATTGAGAACCTTGCTGGACGCAAGATGACTGGTGGACGCAAGGTCGCCAGCAGGGGCAGAAGAAAGTTTGAGATAGACAGGTATCCAAATGAAGCTATTGTCGGTAACGTGGACATTGTGACACGCCGGGCGCGTGGAAACAACGTCAAGGCGGCCTTTAAAACCGTCGAGTTTGCCAACGTCACGGACCAGCAGGCCAAAAAGACTACCAAGTCCAAGGTGCTGCGGGTCATCAAGAACCCTGCCAACAGGGACTATGAGCGCCGGGGCGTCGTAAGCAAGGGCGCGGTCATTGAAACCGAGTCAGGCCAGGCCAGAGTGGTATCAAGACCCGGTCAGGACGGCGTGGTTAACGCCGTTCTTGTAAAGGCCAGCCAGTAACCTCTTTTCTTTTATTGTTCATGATTTCTGAGCACCAGCAACCAGAGATTTGACGGAGTTCTCCATTTGTACTATTCATCTTGCGCACGTACAAATTCGCATATTCAACATGCATATTTGGATATGCTAAAGATGAACAGCGCATCTCCGATTCAATTTATTAATAAGACTCCAAAAACAGATCGTCATAATTGAAGGACTACGATCACGTCATCCTCTGGCTTGACTACTTTAACAAGAACCTAAAGCGCAGGCAGGGCCGCAAGGTCAAGCGCGACCAGGCCATATTCGATCCAACCATCCAAGAACTGATCGAAGCAGTCAAGACCGCAGGCTTTCAGCTGGCCGACGACGCCGTAAACGACCATGCAAGGTTTCCGCGCAGGTCCTTTGTCAAGTCCGGCTACGTCATGATAGCAAAAAAAGAGGGCACAAAAAAATCGGCAGTCATAGAAAACATAGCTGAAAGGATGCTGCAGAAGCGGAGTCGTCAGAAGACTGGCAAGAAGTAGATCACGACCTGAAATCTTTTATCAACAAACTAAACAAATTTGACAGAAGCTTATGATAGCAAGGTTGTAACATCGACATGGTACCGAATTTGGGGGAGGTAGGGGAAGTAATGCATCTGGCAAAGAGTGGCAGGTTAATAGTAAAACTGAACGCGGCCGGACAGAACATCCGCGCCGGCGAGATACTGGTTGATTCTTCTGGACGTCGCGTGGGCAAGGTTTCCGAGCTTATAGGGTCGGTCGGCGCGCCCTACGCGTCGGTGATTCCGATGACTGACAGGACCGCAAGGCTGGTGGGCGAAAAGGTGTTTTCTGCCGGCCAGGCCAGGCCCAAGGAGAGGCGCAGGAAATGACCTCGACAGAGTACTGCACCCAGTGCCCCGAGTGCGCGGCAAACCTTATCCAGGACTACAGCAAGGGCGAGTTCATCTGCGAGCGGTGCGGCTGCGTGGTGATGGACGAGACCATGGATTACGGTCGGGAGTCCAATTCCACGGATTTTGAGGAAAAGTCAAAAAATACCCGGGCAAGCGGCTCGACCAGCGTGGCCATGCACGACTACGGCCTGCGCACCGAGATAGCCGCTGGCTCAAAGGACTATGCCGGCAAATCCATAGACTACCACATGGCCGAGCAGATGAACAGCATCCGCAAGTGGCACATGAGAAGCAGAATAGTCTCGCCCCATGAGCGCAGGCTTTCAAACGTTCTCTCAAAGATAAACGAGATATGCGCCGTTATGTCGCTTCCAAAACTTATTGTGGAGACGGCAGCCATGATTTACCGGAACTATGAGAACCGGCAGGAGACCAAGGGCAAGTCCATCGTCTGCATCGCTTCTGCCGCGATATACCTTGCATGCAAAAAATGCCATGTCGTCAGGTCCCTTGAGGAGATAGTTAAGGCCGCCGGAGTCACCGACCAGGACAGGTCCAACGTCAAACTTGCCTCAAAGTACTACCGGATGATGGTGATGGAGCTTGGCGCCTTCACCGAGCAGCCGGCTGTCTCGGCCCAGCCGCAGGCCATGTTGGCCACGGCCATCGATCAGTACATCTCAAAGCTCTGCAACATGGCCAAGATAGACACCAAGATTGAGAGGCTGGCAATAGACATCGCGCACAAGGCAAACGACAACAGCCTGGCCGACGGCAAGGTTCCAAACGGCCTTGCGGCAGCATACATTTACATCGCCTCCATACTTTTGGATGTCAACATACTGCAGCGGGACGTTTCAAGCCTTTCAGGTCTGACGGAGGTAACCATCAGAAACCGGTGCAAGGACATACTTTCCTGCTTCAGGCTAACAGTCACGGTCAGGCCGCCGGCAAGACCGACACTTGCCTAAATTTTTGCCCCTTTCTTAGCAACGCTCCGACCTTTTCCCCAACCATTTAAATAACATCGAGCACATTTAACTGGCATGCTTTGCAGGGCCTGCGGCGGAGAGATGGTATCAGCAGAGTACTGCTCTCTTTGCAACGAGGCTGTTCTGTGGAGGTGTCCTTCCTGCAACAGGGAAAACGACCGGTCGGTGCACACCTATCACCCGTTGCCCGATCAGAGCTGATTTTCTGTCCTTGTCAGCCCCTCGATTATTTTGTCGATGTACGGGCCAGGTTCCTGTCCGGGGTGCTGTATCTCAACAGCCCTTGAAATGTACTGTACGGCACCCTCATAATCGCCGGTCTTGAGCGCCACGGTCCCAAGGCCGATGTACGCGTAGGGGTTGCTTTCATTCAGCTGCAGGGCCCGCTGGTATTCCTGCACGGCCTTTTGATAGTCGCCTTCAGCAAAACTTGTCCTGCCGGATGAAACAAAGACGTTTGATGCCATGGCCTTTGTTATCGTGCTGCTGGCAAGCATGACCTGGCCGCTGGGATCATACCGCAGCGCCGGCGTTATCTGCGCCATCATGCTTTGTACCCTGGCCTTAGCCTGGGGTATCTCGCCAAGGTAAAGGTGGATCTCTGTGACGCCCAGCTCGGCTAGCAACGCAACGTCCGGATAGCCGGCCATCAGGACCTCGTAGATCTTTTTTGCGCAGTCAAGGTCTTTGTTTTCCATGTCCCGAATGTTGTTGGCTATGCCAAGCGCAGCAAGCTCGTTGCCGGCATCCTGCTTTAGGACTGCCGCATAGTAATACAGCGACGGGCGATAGTTCTGATCGCCAAATTCTGCATCGGCCTTTGCCAAAAGCTGCCTGACGCTAAGCGACGAGAAATCAGCAAGGGAGACGTCCGGCAGGTGTCCGCCCATGCAGGAAGGCCATGGCGGCTCTTTGTCCGGCACCGGTATGCTTGGGAGGACCTTGAAAGCCTCATAGGCAGCAAGACTGCTAGCCAAGACGAGGGTGGCATAGACAAGCGTCTTGACTTTCAATCCGGTCTTCATCAATGAGAACTGGATATATAAGGGAGCATTTAGCCCGGTATTTTTGTCGTCGACAGATGACGCATAAGAACAATCGGTCAAGTTTTCCAGCCAGCCTACGGCCCCCGGGGATGGATGTGCAGTATGCCTTCTTCAAGGCCCAGCTGGTTGGCCTGCCCATAGTTCTCAAATACCTTGAATCGGTAGATTTGCAGCGTGGTTATTGTATCATCGACCTGGCCTGAAGCGACGGTCCACTTTGCCTGGCCGTTCAGCGCGTCAACTACTGTCAATGAAGTAGAAAACTTTAGGGTGGACACATCGGCCCAGACACGCAGCGTGTAGGTATTGCCGGTAAGGTTGCGCAGGGTCTTGCCATCATTGTCGTAAAGGTAGAAGGGTATGTCTTTACGGTCAAAGGCCGTAACATGCAGCTCACGCCAGAGAATCTCGTCGCCCATTTCAATCCACCCTTAGTTTCACAGAGTTTGTGAGAACTTTTAGGCTGACAGAATTTGTAAGGACCCTCAGATTGACTCCGCCCACCTGTGATAGTGTTACTGCCGCTCCCAGGTCAAAATCAACGCCAAAATCTGCACCGAATTTTGTCAAACTATGGCTTCACCTGCGCGGGTTTGACCAGCGTATAAGCCGGGTCGTCGGACCGGGCCTTTTCTGCTGCCGATTCCTGCGAGATTAGATCGATCTCGGCCTGCGTGGGATTGCCGCCGTACTTGAACGCATACGCATGGTTATGATCAAGGATCTCGCTTAACAGTACAGATGCAGGCGCCTTGTTCAGCTTCTTGTGGCCCTCGCAGATTTTGTGGAACACTATGTTTGTTAGCGTTGAATCGAATTCCACAATACAGTTGCACGTGGCAGGTTTCCAGACTGTCATGATTCACACCTCACCTCCATTACTGCAATTCCCAGGGTGCCGGAAGTACTGGCACTGGTATCAACCTTGAAGTTCACCAGGCTGCCTGCCGCTACACCAATCGATATGGCACCGGAATCAAACTCACCAGTTCCTGTGATGGTGAGGCTAGAAACATCAGCAGCATCGTCCCTGTACGCAATTGTTGGGTTTGCGGTTTTTGTCATGGTTTCGACTCTTGCTCTGAAGCGTTTGACGGTATATGCAATGTCTCTGGTAATCGATGTGTCTGTTTCTGTTGCATGTGCGCTGCCACGTACAAGCGGAATGTATCGGAGACCGTTTGCTGTAGCAGAATACCATGACTGGTCAAACCATCGCTGGGTATCCGTTCCACCGCCGGTGTCCAGGTCGCTTGTTGCGCCGTTCTCACGCTTGCGGAATTTCCCGGTTGTGGAATTGTACCAGATGTCGCCGTCAGCAGGCGTTGACGGATCACCTGCTGCGGGCTTGACGTTAAGTCCTGCAATAGTTGATGAATGCTCAACAGTTTGTTTAGATCCTGCAGTGTAGGTATTTGCCTGATTTTCTAAAGCAACGTTTGTTGACAGTCTAGCATCTGCCAGCGTGCCAGCATTGATATCCGATGCGTTGTGGTTATGCAATGGTAGATCACCGGCTTGAATGGCAGAATTGACAAAGCTGGTGCCGTTATGCCTGACATACTGTCCTGATGCGGGCGTGGTAATTGCTACATCTGAAAGATCATCTAGTGCATGTGTATGAGAGGAAGAGGCTTTGCCGTCCAGCTGGGTTTGGATTGCCGATGTGACGCCGGACAGATAGCCCAGTTCGGTGGAGGTGACAGAGGAGGGTGTGATGTTGCTAGACGCGTCAAACTGTGCAGCTCTATTTGCTGTCGGCAATGCCTCACCGCCTACACGATCAACTATGTTATTCCACTGATCAGTATAGATCGTCGAGCCGTCGGTGGTTGGCCCGCCGGGGCTTGGATCTTTTTTCAATGCTGGCATGTTTGAATTACCTTAACTGATACTGTGTAAGAATTAACCAGCATCGTCCTGAATCTCCATGGTTGTCCAGTCCGGCGATTCCGTTGCTGTCTTGAATTTGCGACTTGTTCCCGTACCTTCGATGGAAAGAATGTATTCGCCTGGTGCCAGGTCCGTGTCTCCGCTTGCCACCGACCAGTCATATTGACCGTTGGCAGTCCTGACTAAAGTGATGGTCTTGACGACAGTGTTGACGTCCTCTTTTCTACAGATTTTCAGCGTAAAAGTCGATGTGCCAGCATCAGAAAATGACGGGTTGTTGGCAGTGAGGTCGAATGGCTGGGTTACCCCATACTCGCCTTTGACGAAAGTTATGTCTGCCATTATGAGAACACCTTTGGTTTCACCACTGTTCTGCGGATGTCTGCGCTGGCATATGGAGTCGCTTTTACGAATTCAGGGTTCCCGGTTCCCCATGCCGATATGGGTGCTACCGAGAACTCGTATTCTGTTTTTGCTATCAATCCTGTTACTGTGATGCTGTTGCCGGGATTCAAGACATGTGTGAATGTTGTCCAAGGTGCATTTCCGACAACGCGGTACTTCACTTCATGATCCGTAATGTTGACCAGTCCGTTTGCGGCTGTCCAGCTGAGTGTTATCGAAGTGGAGCTAGCGATTGCGGCTGTCAGGGCGGTTACTCTACCCAAGTCCAGTGGCTTGAAAGCATCCCAAGGGCCTATGCTTGGTGTTGGCCCTCTTAGATTCAGATTAATGTCATAGCCGAGATTCAAAGCCGAACCCTTCTGGTATAGGGGATGCTCACTTGTAATTTTACTTCTTTCAATATCAAGCACATCACTAGCTGCAATATCTGCCCGCGTTGCATCGACGCTGTACATCTTTGTCCCTGTGGAATCTGTGAAAGAATCGACAGAATATGCATTATTGACCATCTTTGCAGCGTTGCCATTAAATGCTACATAGTTATTACCGCCAGGGTCTTGCAAGGCTATTATCGAATTTTTCATCTCCGCACCTGTACAACTAATAGCTCCCCCACCATACGAATCGAAGTCGAGGCCAAACCCAGTACTCTTATTACCTCGCACGTAGATCATTGAATGCCAGATCTTCATTGTGTTAACATCACTAGAATGGTTCCACACGTGCATACTTGCTGTCTGGTTTACAGCGTCGATGTCAAGTATGCTGTTGATCATCCAGCCATGTTGATTGATAGCGCCTACCAAGGCCCTGGGCGTCGGATTCAAATCCTTTGGCCTGACCTGCCAGATGCAATTGATATTCGCCATCCATTTCCTGCCAACGCACTGTGTGTTTCCTGCTGACAGGCTTGTTGGAGGAAATTCCTTCCTCTCAAAAATATTGAATGCCCTGCAGTCCACAATATTGGTAGCAGAAATAACATTTTCTCCAGAGACGCCGACATCTGGTGGCCAGTTACTTATAGGGGTCCTATGGCCATACACAAGGTAAAGCCCTATTGGAGCGGCATCACCACTCGTATGGCAGTAAACGCCTGCTGCACGTGAATTATATGTTGCGGTGCCTTCTGGCAGAGTGCCGTACTTTGTTTCACAGTTGTAAAAAATGGCCTCCTGATTCCCGCCACTGACATATGTATTAAAAATATTTTCCCCGCTGGCATTTAATAGCGGAAATCCCGCCTTGCAATCAATGAAAGTGGCATATCCACCACTATCATTTACTGTGCTGCCGCCATTGTACGCTATAGTATGAGCTGAAGAATAGTAGCAATCACAACCCTTGAAAACATTTGATTTCGCGTCTTTGCCACTACCTTTGAAACCGTGTTTTTGATTGTTGGTGTTAGCAAGATCCATGCCCCAGCCATCAGCTCGGATGTTCTCTACACGACCAAAGTCGCCATTGAGCTCTACCCCAACTGCAGAGTTATTTGCGACCGCCTCCAGATTCTTTGTGTTTGGATTGACGCCTGCCCCAGCATTGATATGTAGAGTATTCGTTCCCGTATCGTGCCAGAATGAACGAGCTGTATTTCCAACGTCTGTAGCATTTGCTTGCTTCGAGTACGGATTCAGCCTGTCGGCCTGATCTCTAACCCATGCTATTGCATTAGTTTCTGTACGTGTATAGCGGTCGCCTGCTGCCAGTGTCCAACCAGCTGAGTTATATTTGATAGTGAACCTGTTGAAAAACGGCTTTGCGCCAGTGCCATAATCATCGATGGTGACTTTGTTTTTTGTGATGGTGAGCCCTGTTGTTTCGTTCCATTCATCGCCACGCTTGAATCGTAACCTGATGTCTGCATCTGTAGCGGCCGCATCATGGATAGCTTGGGCCTTGGCGATTGTTTTGTATGGGTTAGCCTGTGAACCTGTGCCAGTACTGTCACTTCCTGTTGATTGTGAAAAGTAATATTCTGTAGTCCTCGCTCGTGGACATTCATTCTGTCTTGCTGTTACAAGATCCTGTACCCACTTGAAAAATTGCAGTGTCAGCGGGCTTGGCGGCGCTCCAACCAGTGTTGTGTATGTTGAACCCATTTCGCTCACCAGTGAATTTAGTTTCGTTTGTAACAAGAACTAAGTTATGTTGACGCCCAGCTTCTTGATCTCTGCAGCGAACTCGGCAAGCGCCAGCTGAACAGAGTCTTTTCTGGCCTGAATTGATGTGCGCTGCAGATTTACAATCTCAGATTTAGGCTTGCCGGGGTATCCGAACTTGCTGGCAATAACATCGAGATCTAGCCCGTCAATTCTGCTTGTTCCAAGCTCATCAATTGAACTCATGAGTAGTTCGATGGCGTTTTTAGCTGCCAGTGCTTTTTGTTTTGCCAGCTGCAGCTGTGCAATTTCCTGCTCTGTTAGGTTGGATTCTAGAGGCATGCTGCTTTTACTGCACATTCAAAGAAAAGAGAATCATTGCAGGCCGAATACGTAAAGCGTATCAATATCAACAATTGGATTGTTTGTAGCAGTACCGCCCGTAATTGTAACGGTGATGGTCTCGGCAGCGGTTTGAGCCTGGGAATACATTAGAAAGACACTATGACCCACAGAGCCACTAATGCCAGTAGGCCAGTCTGGATAACTATGGGTTTGTGATTTTTTCACAACTGACCCGAATTTGAGGCGCACCGATACAGAGCCGGCGGTATCCAGGTTGTCTGGAAACGATATTGTGCCAGCAACCATCACCAGAATTTTGCGAAAACTGTTCGCTGGCAAGTTGTAGGTCTTCAAAGTTTTTTCCGTGCCATCTGCAGACGCACTGTTTGACGTATCATCAAAATTGACCTCGTCCATGTTGGGATCAATGAATGACAGTACGCCGGCGCCATCCGTGGCCAGGACCTGCTTGCTTGTTCCATCCGCGCCAGGAAGGGTCCAGATCTTGTTTGCTGATACTGTACCGGGTGCCTTGAAGCCGATGTAGTTGCTAGAATCAGAATCGCTGAAGCGCATCTCTGCCTGCGCGCGCAAGTCTGCATAGGTCAACAACTGGATAGAGTCAAACAGGTCCTTCCAGGCAGTGTTTTCAGCATTTCTTTTGTAATAATGGTCGACAGTAAAGCCTGAACCGGATTCATTGCAGTGTGCCAGTTGCCCACCATGGACATTGCCGTAGATCTCCTGCCCCGTGGGATTTGATAGGACCGCAGAAAAGACCTGCAGCTGATCTATCCAGCCGGCTACATAGTTTTGGGCGGCGCTGCTATCGCCTCCCACAGTAAAGGTCTGGCCATTTGTTGCTATCGAGCCCTGCTGGCCTGCAATGGAGCCTGTGGCATCCGAGGCCTCGTTGATGAATATCTCCAGGTTACCGTCCCGGTCGAATGTGACTTTGATGAAATACAGTGCGTTTACCACAAGCGTCGTGGCACTTGTTACCGTGATGACGCTGGCCGTGCCGTCGCAGTACTCTGCAACCAATTTGCCTGAAGAATTAACGTATATTCTGTAGCCCTTGTTTGTAGCTGAGGCAGGGTCGCGCTTGCCAATGATGACATGGGTGGCGTTGATGGCGCTTGGGCGGAACCAGAACGTGAAGGCAAAGTCGGAAGTCCCAAACTCGTGCACGGTCTGGGCCGATGCCTGGACCCTTGTCGTTGACAGCGAAAGCGCCTTGCCGTAGATACCGGAGACATAGCTTGCAGAACCCGAGAGGTTGTTTGAGCCCTGGGCATCATTCAGGCTGTCGTTGAACGGGTATCTTGAGACAAGGCTGGTCTTTATGTCCAAAGCATCGATTTCTGAGCCGACACCTTCAAAGATGGTCTTCCAGTTCAGCCTGGCAGGCCAGACATCTTCGCGGTAGACCCACTTCTTGCCATAGTTTGCGTTCAGAGGAAGGCTAGACACTTGCAATTATCACCCAGTTTGTTCCATCCGAAATTATCCACTTGGCAGAGTATTGAGAAGAAAGCGCTTTTGTCATCGTGCCGTCAATGGTCTCAGAAGCATTGCCATCGATGGTGACGGTGTTGGCAGAGCTGTCTATTTTCTTGATGCAGAAGGCCTTGCCCTTCCTTCCTGCAGCGGTTGGAAGCGTGATGGTTATGCCGGCACTTGTTGCGTCGCACAGGACAACAAAGTCATCATCTGCCGCAGTGTAATTCGCTGTCTTGGAAACAACCCTGCCCAGCTGCTTTACAATCTTGTTGTAGTCGTTGCCATCAAACCTGTCGGCACCGGCGGCCTTGGTTGACGGGCTTGTCAACTCAAAGAAATAAGACATGCCCTAGCGCAATGCCCTCCTTTCCCGCATGTATATGTATCTAATGATTGGATACATTTACTCAGTAGCCTCCCAAAGAGCAGGCGCCCACCACAGCAGGTAGGCCGTCAAACCCACCGTTGCCGTTGAGTGTGTCACCTGTTTTTGCCACGGAATCATGTACGAGATAGCTCGTGCAGTCGCCGCCAGCAAGGCAGAAAAGCGAATTGCTCCTGTACTGGCCGTCTGCAGTGCCGCTTGAAAGGTTTGTGCTGTCAGTATCGGTCTTGTCGCCGTCAAGGGCCTGTTTCTGCTCGCTTGCGGGCGTTGTTATAGCCATGTCATCATAATCGACGCGGCTTTGAATGATCTCGTCGGTATCCTCAACTGAATGCTCTGCCTCAAAGACCTGCTGCCTGGCTGACAATTCTTTTACGGTCGAGTCAAGGCCTCCGCCCTGCCGGATCTTGTTAAAGAAGCTCATTGCGGAGTTATGCTCACCACCTGTGTAAGCAGAAAGAAGGTCTGGTTCTGCGTGTGAACAAGAGCGGGGCTGAAAACTGTGCGGGCAAGGATCTTGGAATTGCTGGGTCCCGGCGTAGGACCGTTGGCAGGAGCGTATTCCGTGATGTTGCCAGTCGGTGTCAGCGTGTTAAAGTAGCCGGCAAACTTCATAGACATGCCGGAGGAAAAGGCAGAGCCGGAATTCAATGCGACCCTAGCCAGCTCTGAAGCAAGCTGATCATTTGTGACGGCCTCTGCAGTCGTGCCAGTGCCGCAGGCCATGTAATTGAAGGGGTTGACTGACTCGCCCACGCCGCGCTGGCACAGGACCTTGGCGCCGTCGTTGGTGGTGATGTCGTCCTTGAAGGCCACCTCCAACGGCTCAAGGTGCCGGTTTTCAAGCTCGACATAGGCCGTCTGGTCGTTTAGCAGCCGGTCCAGTTTTTCTATGAATGTATCAAAATGCTGCGGCCTGGCAAGCCGGGGCACCCAGCCTTCATCGGATCTGGAGAAAATTGCCGCCCTGCCCACATCGCGGATTCCAAAGCTGCCGCAGCGCTCCATCCTGTCTGACATGAATATCCATCTTTCGCAAAAAGACAAGAGAATTATTCAGGGCACGAAGGCAACGGGCTTGACCTGCACCCAGCGCGTGCCAAGGGGGTGATCCTGCGAGTCAAAGACGTACTTGACTGACTGGATCTCGGCATCGGCGTTGATGCCTTCTGAAGAATGAACAAGCCTTATCAATGTGTCTGGATGGATGACGCGCTTTGGAGCCAGTATCTGCCTTGATTCATATTTCCTGCGCTGCCTTGCCGTGTACTGCAAAAGGCCCACCAAGATCTGGTCCATGGCCCGCCACTCCAGGATGTACGGCGCGTAGATCTTGGCGTCGATGACTCCAAACTTTGCTCTTGATTTGGGGTCGGAGGCCTCTGACAGCACGCGCCTGCTGGAATAGACCCGGTGCGCGTACGTCCGGTGGTTGCTGTTTACAGTCCAGCTGGATGTTCTTGTGGCGTTGACCCCCGTAGTTCCATTGTCATGGTGCCACCGGAAGTGGTTTGAGGAGTTGCCTCTCTTCAAGAGCACGATCCAGTATTTCTTGTCCACCTGCAGGCGGCTGTCGGTCATGGACACGTTTATCTGCGTGACGTCTGTTGCCGCCGTGTTTACCTTCTCTCTTGGAATGCTAAATGTGCCAACCTGGTCCCCATCCGGCTTGCCGGTGGATTCTTTGTGGAGCCTGATCTCCCCGATGATGTCGTCCGTTGGATTGCCGACCTTGCTTAGAGTCAGCGCAATGGCTGAAAGCCGGGACGCAGTTGGAATGAACTGTATGGCGATGTCCTTTGAGTAGAACTCCTCCTGGCTGACAAGAGTATACTTGTCAACGTCAAGATGAAAGTCCGTTCCTCCGATGCCAAAGAGCCGGTTTGCAAAGCCGTCACTTTTCTTGATGCTGTCGGTGTACTCCCAGTCGCCTACGAAATAGCCGACCGTGTCTTCCGGGTCGATGTCAAGATCCGCCGTCTCTTTGATCGTGATGCCGGAAGGCGCCAGGCTGTGGTATCGCAGGTAGACCTGGTCGTTAGCATCAATGCCCCACAGGCCGCCGCAGGCGTCTGCAATCCTGTTTGCCACATCAGACATCTCGACGTACTGCATCTTCAGCGAGGCCAGCGATTCTGTGATGGTATCGACGCCACCGGTGCCAAACGGCTCAAGGGGCTCGGCGACTGGAAAAGCGTCGTACGATGTCCATAGGTCGGTCATTATCTGCGAGCACTTCATGCTGGCATCTGTCAGGTCCGGAGTAAAGCCGTCTGCCTCTCTTTTTGCGATGCGGAAGAAATTGACAAGCCTTTCGTTGGCCCGGATGGCGTTTCCATAGCCATGAAGGCGCACCTCCCGGATGCCGGCGCCCGGCCGGCGCACGCTGTATTCTCGTATCCAGCCTGCAAGAAAGTTGTCGTAGCTGACGCCGTCGGAGGATATGGAGAGGATGAATTTGTTTCCCTGGCCCACCCCTGGATCCAAGGCCTTTGCCGAGTCCTCGATGACGATGTCTACCTCGCCGGTCTGGCCCATGGCCTTTTCTGCCGATACGTATGTCAGGGCAGGCCCGGAGCTTGGCGGCGCAAAAGCGTCGTACGCCAGATACGTGCTTGAAAGGTCCCACTTCTTTAGGACCAGCTTTGGTCGCAGTAATGAAGGGTTGCCGCTGCCAAGGCTAGACAAATTTTATGGTGTCACCTGCAAAGTCTGAAAAGTACTTGGCAATCTGCTTGCCGTCCATGTTGATTATCACTGTTATGGAGCGTTCTGCGCCTGATCCACCGATCATGCTTTTCTTGTCCTCGCCTCTTGGGTCTGCCAAAAATCCGCCCACGTCGACGCCACCTACTTTTGCCAGCGCTTTTTCCATGCGCCTTGCGTCTGCAACAACGCTGTCGGCCACCTTGTCTATCTTGATGGCAAACCGGTTCATGTTCTCGCCTCCCACCTGGGCAACGTTCTGAGCTGAACTGATGATGCCGGTGTCCTGCTCCTGCCATTTCAGAAAAAGGTCCTAGTGTTTTTGCTTCAGGCCTTCGATGTCGATGGCCATGCTCTGTCTGGCTCTGTACTCAGTACCAGAAACGATTCTCTGTGTAACAAACTCGTCAAATACAGCTTGGGACATAATCAGATTTCCTTTTGCAGAATCCAGATTCTTAGCTGCCGCTATTCCCAATTCTAATTTCTTAAGATTATCATATTGTGTCCAAAGTAATAATGCACCTAATGCAGTACTAACGAACCCCAAACCAACTTTGCGAACACTGTCGTTCAGATCGATGTTTTGTTTCGTTGATACTTCTGCCACCTGTCCCATTTTAGCCAAGGCATGATCAAAAGTTTCCAGTTCAGAAACTGCTTCTGCAGATCCTGTAACTTCCAGAATATATTCAAGTGATGCTGGCACGAAATTAAAAGACTACAAAATAAAAAAGAGAACTATCGTTAACGGACTTTCTCCAAGATAACCAAGCTAGCATGTATGTATTCACGTTCTATGACACCTTTTATGGTCATCCACTTTGTACTAATTTGTCCACCTTGTTCCAAGCATCTCTAGTAAGGGCAGGCGGAATCTGCACTACGGTTACGCATTCACCCTCGTAATTAATTGCTCTTTCTTCGGCTTTTATATGACCTTCAGGATTCTTTCGATGACTCCAACATTCACTGCATAACAAAGAGCCTTCAGGTAACTCCCAATTTTTATCTGGTTTCATTTTGTTAAGTACTCCTAGTTCTTTTCCACAATCTAAGCAATGGTCTTTACCCATGGTCGGAAATGACTATCCAAAATTATTTAACTATATATGAAAAAACTCAGCGTAAAAGATCTGTAATATGCCAAAATCAACAGGCTTTAACAAATTTAGATTTTCCTTACTGCTTGCTATAACTGAAAAACCGACAACTACATCTAGGATTTCAGCCTGAATTGGGATTCTGGAACTATTATGGCACTCTTTCTACAGTAACGATGTTTTCTGGTATCGCAAACCCAACAGTTGTAGATTCAGCGTTGATGTTTGTTCAAATGAAATAGATTTCTCTCCTACTTTTACTTCTGTTATTTCGTCTATCGTGTTCTTCAGTATCGTCAATTCGATATTTCCATGTCTTTCATGATTAATTGTGACGGACTTGGATATGATGTTTTTATCATTACATTCTTTGACGAAATCGATACGGGATATGACTTTCCATGAAGTTAACAGAAACTTGTTAATTTCAAAAGCCGTCATCATTCCTTGTTCCACATCAAATTCAAAGAAACAATTAATAAAAAACTCATAGATCATCGAACCTTTCAATCCAGCTCTTCTATGAATTCCGTAGCTCTTCTAACATACAAATCAGGTAGCCTTTCTTTTACCTGATCGATGGCGTTTTCCAGAAACGGCTGCGGCTCCTGCCTTGAAGTACCATCGTGGACAAAGCCAGCGTACTCGACCTCGTTGTACAGCCGCAAGGTATAGTTGTTGACCAATTGCTTTTTGTTGCCGGCGACAAGCCTTCCTGTCCTGACCGGCGTCTGCTGGTTGGCAGCATCGATGATCTCATCTCCAAGTTCATCCAGTAGGGGAGCGGCTACTTGCTGTCCTGTCTTTATCTCTTCGACTATTTTTGCAAGGCCGGCACGGGCTTTATGCAGGCCTTTCATCAGCCCACCCGCTTCCAGTTTCCTTCGCTGGCAGTCTGGGCCATATTCGCCCGCTCTATCTGCCACTGCCGCATCCGGACCAGGTAATTCAGATCGGAAACATGGATCCGGCCGCCGGTGGCGTCGTGAAGCGAAACGCCCATGGCCACCAGGTCTGCCAGGTCAGCGATGCGCTTTGCCTCCCTTGTCCGAAACCGCACAGAGCCGGCAAGCACCAGTTTTTGCAGGTCCTCGTTTATAAAAAAGCGCCATCATCCTCGCGCAGCTTGCAGGCGTTTATGATCTCCACCATGGCCTTGTATTCAAACTTGTAAAAGTCCTCCTCCTTGATTCCAAGCCAGAACTCGGCCGCCTTGGCTGCGTAGCCTATGCTTTTTTCCGTGACCAGCCTCTTGTACTCGGCCGTCGTTTCGGCAAGCCGGGCCGGATCGGCCTTCATCTTGTTCTTGCCTTCCGCCACCGCATGCAGTATGCCTGCCGTCAGATCCTCAAGCTCTCGGTACTCGCCGATGGTGAGGGGGCGGTAAAACAAAGTGTGCACATTTCCGTCCCTGTCCTTGACTTCAAAAGAGTCCTGCTGCGCCAGCCTTTCTATGCGCCCCTTTCTTGCCGCCAAAAGCCTCTGGCGGAAACTGTCCAGGCTGTCTGGCTGCTCGCTCATCAGGCAGTCACCGTTATGGTTTCAGCCCGACCGGAGAACTTTTCCATGGTGTGCTTGTCCTGGCCGGCGTCCTTGGTAACGTCCCGCTCGTCCCAGCGCACGTTGCCAAGGCTGATTTTCTTTGGCCCCGCACTTAGGTTGTATTCAACGGCAGAATAGTTGGTAAGGGCCCGCACGGCTGCCTTGAGCGTGGTGTCCTTGAGCCAGACGTCAAAGTCGACGACCACTTCCCGCTTTGTTGGGTGCAGCATCTTGATCTGGATCTCGCCGTTTGGCTTGATGGCCTCAAGTTTCTGGTCCACCCGGACGTGGAACCTTGCCGTGTCGTAGGCTGTCCCGCCAATGGACAGCGGGTTTGGGCCGCCGGACGCCCCGGTCCAGGGGTCGGCCGTTGGAAACGAGGCAAAGGCCGGCGTCGTCAGGCCGTGGGTCGTTGTCTCTTCAGGTATGTCCTTGCATATCCAGTTCTGCGAGACTTGGACTGCCGAGTCGGTGATCTCGATATCGGTTATGTCGCACCTTGCGCCAAGGTAGAACTGGTAGTTTTCCACGCCGTCCAAGATCTCGGAGTAAAGGAAGTTGAGGGATTTTTCTATGGTTCCAGAGCCACCTGGAAGTTCGGTGCCGTACCGGATGAGCCTTGTGTCAAGGGGCTGGAACTTGACATTGAAGGTATGAACCTCGCCGTACTTTAGCGCGCGGTACAGGTCACGCCTTCCTTGGGTGTAGTAGTAGCTGGCCATCGTCTTGGAGTTCTCCTTGACGTAGACGTTTGCACCTATTGCCTGGAAGGCCGGCGAAGCGGTGACCTTGCTTCCGTAGCTGGTTTCCTCGACTATCTGCAGTACCTTTTGAAAGTCCCATGGACCGGTTGGCTTGTAGCTCATCTTTTATGCAAAGCGCAAAAACGGAAAATGAGAATTATGTCGTGCTTACCATCTGGTACCTGGCCTTGTGCACGCCCCGCAGGTGCCAGTAACTGACGTCCACGATGTCAGGGTCATGCATTGGTATCCACTGCACCAGGTAAAACAACGAGATCCCGTGGCCCATGCTGTTCTGCATCACGATTCTGTTTATCTCCTGTTTTATGGCCGTCAGCTGTGCCGGCTCGGAAAACTCGTTTCTTTTGGCAAAAACATGGATGTCTATCGTGCTTTCAAACTCGCGCCGGCGCCAGTCAGTTGAGCCCCTGCCGGCGGTGTCGCTGACCAGCAGGCAGTGAACCTCGTACTGGTTTGCTATGGCGCCGGCCCAGCCCGTGCCAAACTTTACATCCGGGCTTGCCAGCGACCATTTTTCTTCCAGCTTGTCCTTGACTATCTCGTTTATGGGTTTTGGAAAGTCTGAGAAAGGGCGTGAGCCTGCAACACCGTATGACATTTAGGGAAAGTAGAGTTGCGGAAAAATAAAGAACTGGGTCGGATTTAGGATCCCCACAGGTTCTGGATAAGCGTACCTCCAAGGGTGAATGCTCCAACTATTGCAGCACTGAAAATCCCGGAGACGCCTTCAGGCACATCGGTTCTTTCCAGCGATATATAGGCAAAGGCTGCGACTATCGCGCCCACCAGGATGAAGAGCCCGAGCAGGACTGCCTTGGCGTTGTTGCTTACCTTTTCAGCACTCATGCCCATTCAATTGTGGGGTTGAAGCAAAGAGAACTACAGGCAATCCTTTAGCCCGGCTAGGTCTATCTCTGCCTGCCTCAGGCGCTCGCTTTCCCTTTCCGATTGCCGGAAATGGTCGCTGACATTCTGCTTTATGGCCTTGACCTCGCCTTCGATTTTGGCGATGCAGCGCGTGTTTTTGAGCAGCAGCCCAAAGATCCCGCCCAGCAGCGCAACAAGGGCTCCAAGCAGCCACTCGACAGGTACCCCTATTTCGGCCATGCTTGAAGCCTCTTAAACGATGGTTACCGGTGTCTGGCCGCCGTCTGCCTCAAGCCTCTTGATATAAGACTCGACTGCTTCTCTGGCCAGACGCTCATAGGTTTTTCCGCGCTCTTGATGGCCGACGGCATACAGGACCAGCGCGGTGGCCATGTTTGACGCAGCCGACTTTAAGCTCTGAGAGGCAGCAATTCCGTTTACGGTCCCCTTTGCCACGTCTATGACTGGAAGCGACAGGATGCGATTGTTATCCTTGCAGGTCCTAAAGATCATATCTGCTATTCTGTCGTCGGCCTCCGGGCCCTTGCGGCTGATGTGAAAGTCATAGGAAGAACTGCTCGCACTTCCAGTCAGGTTCTCTCGTACTGCCGTAGTCTCGAAAAATGCCATGAAGGATAGAAAGAAAAGAAAAGAAAAAAGGAATTATGCGCTTGTGGATATCCTGCAGCTGGAAGTCTCGTCAAGCACTGCGGCCTTGATCCTCTGCGTCCCAGTCACGAATATCTGTTGAAGTTCGTTGCGCCGGTCCGCTTCAAGCATCAGCTCCCTTGCGCTTCCAAGGCCCAGGGTCTGGCCTGCCTGCAGCATCAGACTTCTCTTTGAAGTTGCGTCGCCGCCTGCAGCTGCCTTTGAAACCACGATCCTCACGCCCAGTATCTCCTCAAGCCGGCCTGTCATGGTGATAAACGGCTTGCCCTGCTGCACATAGGTGCTCAGGCCAGACGACGTCAGCAGCTCAAAGTACGCCTTTGGGTTTGTCACCAGCACCAGGCCCTCGTCGGGGTGGCCTTGGTTCAGTATCTGCCGTTTTGCTGCTGCCACGCCGGCCAAGGCCAGCGAGTTCGTGGTTCCAAACGTTGTATCGGCAGATATGGCCGCACCAGAGTTGCCGTTGACCCAGCTGGTTGGCGACGAGGCTGATGTGCCCACGGACATGACGTCCGCGCTTTCGTCGTCAAGGGCTGCCAGCATCATCCTGTCGTTTATGGCGTTTACAAGACCCGCCACTGCAACCGGCGCGTTTTCTGCCTGGCTGTAGTTGACCTTGATGAACGCGCCGCGGACTGCAGGAGTTGCGGCGACCGGCGCTAGTGTGGTGGCAACTTCTGAAGGCGCGGTGCCCTCGGTTATGGCCACAAAGTCAAAGCTGGTCATAGTGTACCAGTTGACCCTGTCTGCGTTTTCTGCCACCTGCACGTTGCAGAACTGCCGCAGCGGGACCTTGAACCGGCCACCGGGAATGTAGATGGCTTTCCTTGCATAGTTCTGCGGCGCCGTCGAGAACGTCACCGCCTCTGTCTTGATGGCTGCTGTCGGCTCGTTGCTGTAGCCGTGGTCTGCAAGCCACTGCTCCTTGTCAATGTTCCACATGGCGTTGAAGGCCCTGCGCTTCATGACGTCTTCAAACGCCTTGACTGCAGCGTTAAAAGACTCCAGTTTCCTGTCAGTCCCGTTTGATACGGGGCTTGAAGGCACGCCGTCAGACCTTGGGATAACGGACTCGACCTTGTTAAGCAGGCTTGTGAGGGCGTCAAGCTGCCTTTGTTCGTAGTTCTTGATAGTCTCAAACTGTTCGGCGGTAAACCCCACTATCCTGTCGTCAAGGACTCCGGGGATCCGGATGTTGGTCTCTTTGTTTATTTTTGCCAGTTCTGGTTGGGTAGACATCTGACGGAAAGAACCATCTTTGTTGACAAAAGAACTAACATGTTCTTGGCAGTTGCTGCAGGGCTTGATCATGTCAGAGATGAGGACGTCAGCCGCGCTTTCCGCCTTGATGCTGGTTTTCGGGTCTCCAGGTTGCACGCCTTTTTCTAAAAGAGCAAGGCCGGTAAAGGCCACCCCGTACTGCAGCTTTGAGCTGCACAGCGCGTCGGAGCAGGTCTCGTTGGACATCTGCTCGACTGAAAGGTGATCGATTCCTCCGGACTCGATCTTTTTGTTGACCTGCGCGTCTGCGATGCGCATGGACCCGACGACCGCGTTTGTCTGTGCGTCAAATACCATGGGATGCAGCGTGCAGTTATCTGGGTATGGCAGCCTTCTGGCCGGGTCGTGGTTGATGTTTATCGGCCGAAAAGAGAGGGTCTCGGCAGCCTGCACCAGTTCCTGCTTTGTGTACAGCCTGCCGTTTCCAGAACGCGTCACATGGATTGCAGAGATCTTCCAGGTCCTGACGCCCCGGTCTTCGGATAGCAGCTCAAACTTCATTGGCAGAAAATGCAGGAAATGTAAAAAGAGAAGTATTCAGATGCCAGGATTCCTACAACAGGCAAATGGCGTGTCGATCCTGAGGCGCGTCGAGGACTGGAACATGGCGGACATGATGCATGCAGATTAGTTAATCACGACAACTTTTCCATGCATCCAGGGGTGCGGCTCGCTGTGGTACTCGTATATGCCCGGCCTTGTGAAGGTAAACTGGAAAGACTGGCCAGGTATGATAAGGCCTTCAGACATCGAATCAAACTGGTTGCCCAGATCGTCTACATAGCCGTCGTTTGAAATGACTGAATGGGCAACAACATCCTGGTTTATCCACACCACTGTGTTGTTCAGCCCGACAACCATGGTTTGCGGCTCAAAATTGCGCTTCAGGTCTGGCATTGAAGAGCCTTCCGGAATTACCACAACAGATTTTGCAGGTTGCATCAGAATTATCGCAAGAACAATGCCTACAACAAAGCCTGCTACTGCGATTGCGGCATGGTAGCCCTTCATAAATGAGGTTCAAGTTTGCAAGATAATGAATTTTTGTCCGAACCGGTTTGCCAGGTCTCCTGACTGCAGCGGTTGTTATGTTGTCTTATTTGTCATAAACTAATCATCTTCAGGAGGATTTTCCTCAACCCATTTATCAAGTGCCTTCTTCACTTCTTCCGGTAGCGTATCGTAACTGAATATACCCAGCGGCATACCGGCAACTATGTCTTCAATGTACAGCTCTTCATTTTCTACATGTGGCGCAAACGTGTTTTTGAATACTTTTCTATCTGTTGTGGACAAATCTAATCTTTCCCTCCTTTGTTATTACTACACCTGTCTGCTGTTTAAATTTTCTTAGCAGGTTCTTGACCTCCCCGTCAGACTTGACGTTTATTGCATAAGAAATGTCCCTGAAGGTTGTTCCGTTTGTTGAAGTCCATTTTCCCATCAGCGGATCACGTCCTTCCGTTCGAACCCTTTTGAATGCAGACCGCGTTTTTTCCCCAAATTTTCCCTTATTGTTTGTGGTAGATACTATGATAAGATCGTCATCGGTTTTCGAAAACTTGTCGCGAAATTCTAATGCGTCGTTCTTGTCAGCAAATTCGTAGCCCCTCTTTTCTATTGGATCGTATGTGTAATTTCTAAGGCGTGCGGTTTTCTCAAAATCATCGTGGTTTTCCAGCGCATCGTCGTACTCCCTGTCGATGGCATCGCCGTGGGAATGCTTGATGCAGATCCGTCTTCCGCCAAACGTTATCCACTGGCACTGCGATTCTTCCTTTGGCTGCGGCCTGCCAAACAGCCGGTCGTCCAGCTTCCAGCCTGCCGATTTCAGCATCTGGCGGCCCTCTTCAGGACTGATGAAGCCAGCCGAGTGCGCCTGCAAGAGATGGCCAAAGTCAAACCGGTAGTCATCTTCCTTGCCCCACCGGAACTCTACAGAGCGCGGGTCTATGCCTGTGCCGGCAAGCACCCGGGGTATGACCTCGTCGTCCATGAAGCGGCGGATCTTTTCCATCAGGTCCAGCGCGGTGTCGTCGTCCTTCCTGCCGGCCTCCCTTGCATCGGCCATGGATGACGGCCTTGTTATCAGCCGGCTTGACGAGGACTGTGTCGCGACTTCCAGCTCATCGTTGATATCCTGCTTTATTTCCTGAAACCGGGATTTTCCGTCGACTGGCTCTGACAGCAGTTGTATCTCGGACTGCACAAGCACCCTGTCGCCGGGCTGCATGTGCTTGAGTTTGCTTGCAAGCGATCGGGGGTTGTCGGTATCAAACTCGTCTTTATTGGTGATGCCCGGCGCCGAGACAAAGACGCGTGGGGCGGCCATCCTGTGGTATATGCGTCCGCCGTCCTGCTCCATTTGCCGGACCCACTTGTATATTGGCATTGAGCGTTTACCGTCAACATCCTCAAATGCGGTAAGCACTGGATGAAACAGCCCGCGCCCCCAGGCCTCCTGGTTGACGTCGATGTACTTTAGATGTATGAAACTGTCCAGCGGGATCTTTTGCTCAAATTTCCCGTCGACCTGCACAAAGCCAAGGGGAACTTCTTTGCTGTCTATTTCAAGCATGATGGTCTCCGGCTTTCTGTTTCGCCGGCGCATGTATTTCACAGAAGACATCTGCACCGGCAGCCAGTCAGTGCTGGCAACTATCGCGTTGCCGGTTATCAGCAGGTCGTGGCAGATGCAGTCAATAAGCTGCGAGGCATGGTGCTGCCGCTCCCATTCCTGCATCAACCGGATGCCGCGGCTGTCCGTGTTGGCCGGGTCGGTGTTGGCCAAGTAAAAGTCACGCTTGTTTACTGCCTTGACGTAACTTTCAACGGCGGCAAATATCTTGCCTATGGTGTCATAGGCTTCTAGGCGCTCAGGAAACGGCGGGTCCGGGTAGATACCGCGGTTTATCAGGCCAGTGCCGTCGCTTACCTGCGAGCTGGCGCCATCCGAGATGAGGGCCGAGCCTGCAGCCTCGGACTTTTTCCAGAACTTGATGTTCACAGGTTTTTTGTCCTGAAATCAAAAGATGAGAATTAAGGTGCTTTTTTAGTTCTGCATTACACGGCCTGTCATACCGGCGGTTTACGGTCCGCTCCAGTCAAAGGGGATGTGCTTGCTTGACCGGCCACTTCTCTTCCATGTGTAGCGAACTTCGGGGGCATTTACTTCGTCTACCACGGCCCTTCCCCACGTTGCAACGGTGCCTGGTCCTACCTCACTTCCCGGTGCGTTAAGGGTTTGCACTCGTTTGCCAGGGGGAGTCATGGGTCCAGTCAGGGCTTCAGCCTTGGCAACCACCTTTCCAGGTATCTCTGCACTCCAATAAGCAAGGTCATCTGATACCTCAAACTTGATGGGAGCAAAATTCAGTCCACGAACTTCTCCTATAATCTTGGCAAACTCGCCCATGAAACCGCCAGCCTTGCCGGTAAAAATCATCTGAAGGGCGTCCCGCTGCTCTTGATTGGCCCCCTCGTCAAAAAAGAACGCAATGCTTGCTTTTGTCTCCCCTGCCCAGATGTTGCCCTTGAAATACGAAAGTGCCAGCACATTCAGGCCGTCAAGGGAAGTCTGGCCGTAATGCCCGTTTTTAATGTGGTATGCCAGTACTCCTTCGCAGTCGCCGTAAGACGGGGCCTGGGCAAATATGCACGGGCATGGTATGTTGCACTTGCAAACGTCAAACCAGTCCCCAGAAACATGCCAGCCAGGGATTGTCATATTATTTAATGCACGGAATATTATTTTAGCTTTGTGCATTGATTCTGTAATCAAGACAGGCCGGTCTATTGATCAAAAAGAATACAGTTTCTGCATTTTCATTAGCACGAGCTTCACAAAATGCGGCCGCATACTAGATAACGTTGTCTTCAGCAATGTCACTGTCTGGACAGTATTACACGGGTCACCAACCAACAGTTCAAAAAAAGAGAGGTGTTGTTAAGCTGATTCAAGATCTTCTATCGCCTTTGTGGCATGGTGTATCATGTGCTCTGCCGCTTCACTGTCGATCTGTTTTGAGCTCAGCGCTTCGACCTGATGGATGAACGCTTCAAGTATGTTTATCGCTGCTTCGGTGTTGCCGTTGTCGCGTGTGCTTATTGCGGCATTGACTTTGGATATCAGGCTGTTGTACACGCCCTTGCTGTGGATCTGCCCGTCGTTCCAGTGATGGGTCACGCAGTCATCAAGCGTGTCCAGAGTTGTAGGACATTCATCTTCCTCGTGTGCATACGCAATCGGTATAACGGCAGACGCTGCCAGAAGCATCGCAGTTGCCAGCCCGGCAACAATCCAGACAAAAGACAGACTCTGGGCCATCAGCAGAGTCAAGGACATTCATGTAATTAAGTATACTTGCATGCTCAGGGAGTCCTTGGGGTGCCTGGACCGTACAAGAAGGCTATGGGCCTGACGCACCTAAAAGAAAGCACCTGGCCGGCCTTTTCCAGCTGCAATTCAAGGTTGTAGCACTTGCTTTCAGAGATCCTGTTTGCTGCAGTCAGGCCAAACGTTCCTGTCCCGCTGGACTGCACTGTCCAGCTGGGCGATATCTCGGCGACCGCTTCATTTCCATCCTGATCAGAGATCCTGACGTAGGCGGAATAACCTGTCGCGTTAAAGGCCTGGTCATCCTGGTCGTAAAGCGCAAACGGGATCGACCGGCCGTAGTCGTAGACGCCAAACTCGTAGACGCCGTCTGTCAGCACCACCTTGTAAGGGTACACAGGGCAGATTTGTCAGAACAAGAAAAGAGAACTAGTGGTTTTTCTGGATACGACTTTGCTGCCAATTCTTCTAGCATGTTTATCTATGATGGACTACCATTGATGCACATGTCAGGAGCATACTGCCAGAGCTGCGGAATGCCTCTTTCCCAGGATCCCATGTGCGGCGGCACCGAAGCCGGCGGCGACAGGAGCAAAGACTACTGCAGCTACTGCTACCAGAATGGCCAGTTCACCAAGCCGGACATGACTGCAAGCCAGATGGTTGATTTTTGCAAGGGCAAACTGCGGGAGATGAAACTGTCGGAAAACATGGTCGACGAGTACACAAGGAACATTCCGAACCTGAAGCGGTGGAGAAAATAATCACGCGGGCATCTAGTCGTTCAACCACTCAAATCCACCCAATGCATGCCATTGTTGGTAAAATAGTCCAAGGCAAGAATAAAGGCATCGTGCAGGTCAAAAGTGGCGATCCTCTTGTCCACAGTTCCTTTCTCGTTTTTCCTTGCAGACCGCAGCTGCTTTAGCAGCTCCTCAAAACTTGGGTCGATCCTTACCCTGCCGGCCTTGACCTGCATTGCGGCGTTGTCAGTCATTATCTGGCCGCGGTCCCGAAAGCTCACACCCTCTGTTCGTATCCTACCCTGAAATTCAGAGATGAGGCCGGCGTTTGAGGCGTCTATCCTTATTGTTTGGTAGCCGTAGTACCCGATGGCCTGGTCGATGATGCTGATAAGCTGGGTCTGCGACGGCCTTGCGTACTGCGCGGCCTGAATCACGTGTATGACGCCGTTTCGTACTTCTACGCCTACCAGCCCCGACTTGCTTGAGCCGTAGCCGGGGTCTATGCATAGGACCTTGTCGCATTCTTTGTGCGGCCTTGTATCATAGGACAACATAACTGCTTCAAGCGCAGCAAGGTCAAAGATGTCGCCAGACCCATGGCCCCACTGGTGCATGTAGTTGCGCGCAAAACTTGGATGGTTCCTAAGCATGTCTATCTGCTCCTTTCGGTAAAGGCTGGTCAGGGATTGCGGATGCACTTCCAGTCCGACGTGGTAGTCCAGTATGTATTTGCGGTAGACGCTTGGCTCTTCGCGCTGCATGTCGTACATAAAGCCGGCCGGAACGTGGCCAGCCGTTGAGATCAGCACTATCAGAGTATCGGAGCCCCCGATGTAATGCTCAAAGGCATCGCGAATCTTTTGCTGGTCTTCAACCTTGATTCGGAAGAATGCCCCTTCATCAATGATTATCATCTTCATGTTGGGCTTGCTTCGTATGGCGTCAATGTTGTTTGCCGGGTGCGCCCGGAACTGCACGGTGTTTATCGAAAATTCCTTCTTGGTGTTATAGTCTTCGTGAATGGAGACCTTGTACGTGCCAAGGCCCTTGCCCTGACTGTCCTTGTTTTCAAGGATCTCCTTTGCGCGGGCTATCATCTGCTCTGCCTCACCAAAGTTCGTGCCAACGACGATGGCCACCTGCCCGTTGAGCCACGACGGGTTGGTCAGCGCCTGGTGTTCCGCATAAGAAAGCCAGAACTGCGTCGCACCTATCTTTGGAGGCTTGAGGATGTAAAAGTACCGAAGGCCTTTTTCCAGGTCTGAGATCAGGTCTTCTTCCCAAGAGTAGTAGGGGTGTCGCACGCCCCACCGCCTTGGAAGGCCGACCCAGTGGACCCAGCAGCATCTTTCTCCGTCCTGAATGACGCGTTGCCGGTCCACAGGATCAAGGTAGTGGCTGCACCAGTGCACCGGAGGCGCAGCGCTACCGGCCGCCTTCTGCCTCCGCCTCTCTAGGAGCGGGTACACCGATACCTTCTTGAACGAAAAGGGCATTGTGCTCCATCACTTCCTTTGTGGACTCGACGTAGGCGCTGACGTACGGCTGCACGTCGGCAATCATCTTGAGGATCCTTACCTTCTTGTAGAGGTCGCGCTCAAGGTGGTAGTTCTTCCACATCTCCTGCTGCACCAGCTCCAGCTGGTCAAGCCGCTCAAGGTGCTGGTCGACAAAGCCCTTCTTGGCTATCTCGTACAGCCTCCTTAGCTTTGTGGACTTGAGCTTGCCTTTGATGCAGTAGTATGTAGACTTGTGGATGTCAAAACCGTGGGCCCGGAGGTAGGCCAGGGCCTCCTCTTCTCTTAGCCGCATTATCTGGCAGTTGACGACCAGCCGCTCACGCTCATCAAGGGGCATCCTTGATTGATGGGCAGTTTCCAAAAAAAGAGAATCATCTGATGAAAAGCCCGTATCCGTACCGCATCGTTGGAGTCTTGAGTCTAGCAGCCATCGGTGCGTGGTGATCATTAATAAAGAACTCTTGTCTGCGCAGCTGTTTTTCAACTCTGGTATAGTAGGCACAGCTGGCAGGCAGAAAGCTGTGGTAGTACAGCATCTGCGCGATTATCTCGACGTACTTTGTGCCGGCAAGCCGCCAGGTCTGCTCTATGAGATGGCTTGCCGCGCCTATGCCTCTGAGGCTTGGATGAATCACTATTCTGCTTATCACTAGGAGCAGCTGGTTGAGTGCCCGGTAGCGCGCAGGCTTGGGGATGGACTGCAGGTACACTCCAAGCGGAGTCCTGTTCCTTGCACTGCTTTCCAGGTTTGGATGCGAATACACTATGACTCCGTACAGCACACCATCAGCGTAAAGGCCAAAGACCTTGCGGTTAATCATGGGCGCGTTCTGCGATATGTAGTGCAGGTGCTTTAGGCGCTCGTAGGCAGAGATGTCAGTTTCTTTTATGACAAGCTCATCCAAAAGATTCCTCGGTGATATCTGCATCGGTCTCCACGTTTCGCACAAGGGACTGCTTTGCCACCGGCCGGTATCTGACTGCATGCTTTATCCGGCCCACCTGCGATATACGCCAGGCATGGGTTGCCCGGTATTGCCGGCCGTTTGCAAGGGTAAAGACCTGCGGCTCTTCAAGTTTTGCAGAGTGGCTAAATACGACGTACCCGCGCACCTGCGACCGGGATAGCAAGAGCACTGGGACGTTGCAAAAGTCATCAGGCAGGTCATACCTCCTGTACTCCCAGACCTTGCTTCCGTCCAGTATCTGGCTGAGGTACGGCTCCTGTATGGTTATCCCGTTGAATCTGGTCGACTGCACCTGAATAGTCCTTGTAGAATGCAAAATCGGCATTAATATAACTAGATATGTCCATGTGCGCCGTCGCCGCTATCATCGTTATGCCGGCGGACTGCTGCATCTTTCGCAGGTTGGTGGCTATGGCCTTTGCCGTCACCCGGTCCAAGGTGCTGCAAAACTCGTCAAACACCAACACTGACTTTGGCCTTCCCTTCAACGTCATGATGGAGTGATAAAGGCAGAAGCGGAACTTTTCTCCATCGGAGAGCAGTTTGTAAGGCGTGACCCACTTCCACGCCTCGCCAAGGCCAGCCTTGCCCAGCAGCCGCAGCCTCTCTTGTATTGCAATGTCTGAAAAGAACTCGATCAAGGGCTTGTTTTCGATCTCAAGATCCTGCCATTTTTCCACGTGCAAGACCGTGTAGCCGTCTTTTCGTAGATTCTCGGCTATCTTTCTGAGGATGGATGACTTGCCGGAGCCAGAATAGCCGCAAAAGAAATACAGGCTGCCCTCTTTGAAGGGAAAGTCAAAGTTATCGGCTATCACGTGCTCCTTTTTGTCGGCAAGGCCAAAGGATTCAATGACATATTTTGTCTCCTTTGTTACTGGAAGTGTTTGCGTGTATCTAACGTCGATTATCATAGCCCAGGACCTTTAGCAGCGCGCCTTCCATTGATTTTGGATCCGCCTCTTTGAGTTTTGAGAGCACGAATTCGTATTCCTGTATTTTTGCATACTTGAATACAATATCGAACTTGATGCTGTTTCTGACCTCGCTTTCAAACCTGCCAGATTCGGTGAACAGTTTTTCCAGCTGGTCGTAGGGCTGGGCAATTAGTGTTGCAAGGTCATTGAGTTTTTGCGACTCAAACAATACCTTTAGTTCGTCGATGTCCTTGACGGCGTTGTGCTGGCCGTGCAGTTTGTTCATGGTCTGCCGGAGCATCCGGCGTTCTGAATCGTCTTTCAGCTCAACGCGGAAGGCAGGGATCTCATCGTATCCGAATTCCTTGTAGACAAGGCAGCGGTGCTCACCGTCTGCTATCATACCGTTCTGATCTATGATGATTGGAGTGAGATATCCAAACCCCTTCATGCTTTCGCGCAGGCCCTGCATCTGTTTGTCAGACATCTCGTTTGGGTTTGAGGGGTCGAATTTTAGATCGGAAATCTTGACTTTGGTTAATTGGTGTTCGGCGACTTGCAAATCATACACCGTTCTCTTTCTTCCACTGCTCATAGTTTGCCACGACTGCGTCGATCTTTTTGTCCAGCTCAACTCCCGGCGTTGTGGGCAGCTTCAGCGTGACTGGCTCAAACGTTGAAAGGCATGCAAAGCAGTGCAGCTTGAAAACGTTGGTGGCCTCCTTGTCCAGTTTTACCCGCCAGGATCCACATGCGCACTGCTGGCCGTAAAATCCTGCCAGTATCGCTTCATCGCGGTTCTTTGGGTCGTATATGGGCAGCAATTCCCGCACCTCGCCGTGGCGGTATTTGGTGGCCTGCTTGGGCGTCAGGGTGATCTCTTTGACCCTGGTCTGGAATAGCTCGGCGCCGCCGGCAACGCTGTTTGCCATTATGCCCATCAAAAGCATGTGCTGCGTGACTACCGGCGCGGACTGGCGCTCGTCCCAGCAATGCCGGCCGGTCTCCAAAAGCCTGTTTATGGTGTATTCGTGCTCCGGCCAGGCCTTTGGATCTGATCTGTTCACCTCAGACAGAAAGGGCCCCTGCGAGAGCTTGGTTCGCACCGTGTCCTTTAGAAAAGTGACCACGCTATCGACAAGCTCGATTACCGGCGCGTTCTCAGACTCGTATATGGAACTATTTTCTGACGAAATCTTTTCGTCAGACTTGTTTCTTGCCTGCGAGTCGTCCACGTAACCAAGGGGGCTGCAGACCATCTGCACAAGCCTTCGGGAAATGTTGTAGCCGTGCTTTTCGATCAGCTCCCACAGCAGATCTGCTATCTCTTTTTTGGGCCAGCCGGCTATCTCTGCTGCCTCGGCGGCCTTGCGTATGTGCCACGACTTGGTGTGGATGTGGTTTGCGTCAAGGTCTGCCATCAATTCCTGCTGGCCAATCTTGCCGGCTTGTTCAAGGTGGGAAAATATCTCTGCTTCCAGATCGTTTGCCTGCTTTAGTCCCGGCATCCTTGATTATTTGGGGAATTTTTGTTAATAAGGATAGGGCGCTTTTGAATCTGTTTGATTAAGGTACGTGGCGATACAATAACAGGTACTTTCAAGTCCCCGATTTTTCTGCCTATCTGAGCGAGCTATCAAAATCGGTTGCTGCCAAGGATCAACATTATATGATGACCTTTAGAAAATGATTGCATGGTTCTTGATGCACAGCAAAGAGGTATATTGGAAACGTCGATTGACACAGTAATTAACAATATTCCGTATCTTATGAAAGAGCTCAGAGAAGATGGCATAGGCAAGTACTTGCTGTTGAAGGACGATACTGAATTTCTTCTAGGATATGTAATAGGATATGTGAGAGCTTCGTGGTTAGGTTCTTACTTTTTTGCATTCGGCAGAACACCAGATGATGAAATGCTTGCTGAAGCCACTATCATAATTCTAAAAAGGGGAGATGAGATCAAAGAAAAGATATTTCAAACGGGGTAATCATTTCTTTGATGCGTTCTGCATCAGGGTTATCCATGGAGTATTCAAAATGGGTCGTTGTATTACCTGCTGAAGAGGTGGAAAAGATTGATTGAAAGGAAGGAGACGAGCTGAAAGTCAATATCAAAGATGGAAATTTGATTCTATCCAAGACAGACTGGGATTAGCCAGCACCAAAATTGTGGGTGTGTGAATATTTTTCCCTGACTACTATGTCCTTCAAAAGTTGTCTTAGTCTACCATTTTTTGATATACGTTGAATATCTAGTGCCAAATATTGTTTGGGTTGATCGCGCGCTACACTGAAATGACGCGCTATTTCTTGCAAACAACATCGCCTTAAATAACACATCATTTCAATTGTAGGAATATTCGTGCAGCGCCTAGCAGGCTTTTTCTGAATTATTTGATCATAGACGAGATCAACATACAAAATGCCGTATTCTGATTTCGACTTGCTAAATTCGTTAGCCTTGACTTCGTCATCAGTTGCGATATAGCATTTGTCTACAAAGGGAGCAATTTTATCTAATTGAATAAAGGCTCGCCGGAATACATCCTTTTTTGTCTTGACTTCAATGGCGATTATTTCATGGTCATTCATTGCAATCAGGTCTACATCAGAAATTATTGTCGACCACGCGATATTAAGTTGTGCATGAGGTCTAGTAAGATATCCCTTGTCATCATAATGCTTCTTTAAAGCTAAAACAAGTGGCTTCTCATAAATTCCTCTTATCATGCGTTTTTCACTTATTTAATAGACTGACCTATAGGAATTAGTGATTTCATTCTATCTTCGATGGCTTCTTTTAATGAAGCATAATAGATAGGAAGTGTGTCTGTAGTGATCTTGAGAACTGCACCATACCTTATTCTTAGCAGAGGTACTTCGCTGAGTGGGACTCTATCAAATTCCGGCTTCAATCTGAAAGTCCATAGTCCATGCGCATTCTTTTTGTAAAAATATGTAGTCTTGCGTATGTGGCTTTCCCCATGATAATTCTTTACACCCTTCTTCATTAGCAATGGCTGTTCATTTTTCTTTCCCTTGACTGATATGTAAGTATAATTTCCCGGACTTGTTGGCAGGCCATAATTATCTGAATGGACTATGATTAATGTCGCTTCCACCGTATGGACGGGAATATAGACGGTCAACTCATGAACAAATTTCTGTTGGGGCGTCATTCCAGAAAATTCTCCTTCAAATAGTATATACGCAGTATGCGTTTTGTCAGCAAATTGGTCAGGATGGAGTATGCCAAGATTACAATATTCTTTCCATTTAGTTGTAGGTTTGCATGCACTGAACGCGATGGCCTTGATAGTTTCACAATTCTTGATACTGGTGCCCACTAGTGATTTTGCTATATCAGCAAGATATCTTGCAAATAGAGGCGCTGCAAAGCTAGTTCCATGTTCATGCATCACCCCATTCATACCGAGCATTGATACCCCTTGATCATTGGGCGCGCCATCTACTGTATAGTTGCCACCAAATTCTAGAACTTCAGGCTTCAAAATCACTTTTGGAATGTTTTTTCGTACTATCTCAGTACCACGTCTACTAAAACAAGATGGAGTTGTTATTGCTTTTCCATCACTAGAATTACCTGCACAACAGTATGAACCTACAGCTACAACCGATGTAGCATCGGCGGGGTGTTGAACATAATTGCTATTCCACAAGTCTACATGGGTTGTCGTTCTATTTTGTATCTTGCTTACTGCATTTGAGATATTACCAGCAGAATTTACAAAGCAAACATTCTTCGATTGGATAAGTAATTCTATTTTCCTAGTTTCGTATTCTATTGCTTGATCAAAGTTTATGAAATTAATGGAACTAGTACAAATTGTAGACTTACCATTGTGGCGTTCTAAAACATAGTTTATTGCTGTATACAAATCCTCCTTTCTTAATTGTGCGTTGTTCTGCTCAAATGCTTTGTAAGACCTTACTTTGAACCGTGGTGGTTGATTTCTATCGTGCTGACCAAAAATAAGTAAACTAGCAATTGGAGTTCCGTGGTTGTCCTTATCTTCACCATCATTGAATACTGTATCGAGAGCAGATGCGGTAGTGACACGGCCTTGAAATTCCTGTAATATCTTAACACCTGAATCAATTTCAATGATCTCAAACTGACTATCAGTTGATATTCTCGAAGCAGATTCCTCAGATGAAGCCGCGAAAACAGGGGGTTCGACTTGTTTTCTTTTTCTTCTTCTTTCTCTGATAACAGACATTATCGTTTCTGGCACTTTATATGCAGAAAGAATAATTGTAGATTCATTTGCTAGCTTTTCTAACACTTCGCCTTTGACATTTGCTATTACGCTGCCGCGTCTGTTTTCTTTATCAATCAATGCGTTCAGGGCTTCACCTTCATGTTGGTTAATGTACTTCTGGATTCGTTGAATATGTTCAATAATTCTTTCAACTGCAAGATTAGGAATGGTATTAATTATAACTGTCTCATTTGAAGTGCTTTTCAAAACGTCCTCTGATATGATTTCAGTGGGATATCTGTCTCTTATGGTTTTGATTACATCGCCTACTTCCTTTGTTATTCTTTCTTTATCTATGTCATATGACGAAGCCACCAGCGCCATTTTTTGACCTTTATCCAAGAAGGCAAGAAGATTCACCTGTATTTGATCTAGTATTCTTTCATACTTGCGGCTCATGGGAGCAGACTGAAATTCAATAACAAAGTAAGCTTGGTCTTCATCCTTCATTGGTTTTTGGTTAACACTAGAAATAGCAGAGTCGAACTCTCCCATTACATCATCAAGTGGTCTTCTCACAGGTTTATTGCCTCCCTTGCCATGCACACTCCTAGTCCACGGTAAAGGAATACTTTTTGGCTCAGTAATAAGGTAGTGCCTAAAGTCAATAAATCCTTCGATATCCCTGATCCCTGACGTCAACCGTGTCTCCTATAACACATTACTATAAAAAGTCTCTATTGCTGAAAAATTGTTTCTGAAGTTCTGATATTATGCACCTTAATTACTCGCAACCGATCTTGACAGCACACTTTAGAATAAAGCCTATTGCAAAACCCGCTGCTATTTTTCTAACCTCTATAGCAATTTGTATGATGATATCATTGTTGCCACTTACGGATATCATCCCACAAGGTTAGCTTTAAGGTTAGAGATGTTCATAAGAACCAAGGCACCCTTCAGGGAGGGAGGATGGTGGAACATAAGTACTTTGATACTCTTCATGTATAAAAGAAAATTGGTGGAATTATGGACTTGATACAAATTTGTGTTTTCTAGTACATCCAATGAATATTTGTGGACACAGATAGAAGCAACAAAATTTCAACCATTGAATATCATTTCTGTTTCAAACCAGTGCCCCTTCTCGCACCTGAAGCGCTGCACCTGCAGCGAGTTTGAGTAGACCCGCCTGCCCTTCTTTATGGACAGGCAGCTGCACCGCGGGCAGTCCATCCTACCGGGCTGTTACTTCAGTGCTGGCAATCGCAGACAGGATCTGCGGCTCCTGCAGGTCCGTGATGGCAAATGACCGCAGATGGTAAGTCGACGGCGCTTCTGCAGTCCACGAGCTTCCGATGGTGCTGCTGGCCCCCGGACCGATGACGCCAGACTGCAATGCCAGGTACACGGTCACATCCTGGCTGTCCCTGACCTCGATTATCCCCACGTACGGTTGCTCACTTTCAAGCTGGCTTGAGAAAGTGACTGTCAGCATAACCTGCTGTCCGGCCTCCAAGTCTGCCACCCCGTTTCCATGCACGTCTGTAACCGACGGCGGCCTTGCTATCAATGCGCTGTAGCTGAGGCCGTGGGCGGCAAGGGGCAGCACCAGCAACAATACCAGGCCAGCAAGAATTGCAGACCGCAAACCTGCATTGGATTTGGTGCGGCCAATCTAATTAGTTTGTCTGCGCAGCCTTTCAACTAGTTTGCAGCTATGTGATTATCAACCGTGTTGGTTTTCAATTATTCGCTGCTCTTCTGCAGTCAGCCCGTCCTCGGTTTCTACGTATCCGGGCCGGCGCAGCATGACCTTGAACACACCAAAGCCGCCGGCGTTCTTGACCAGTTTTGCGCGCCGGAAAGCCTCTTCCCACTTTTTCACCGTGCGCCTGTCGTTTCCAATGGTCTGCTCTATGGCTTCAACAAGGAAACTTCGCGGCATCGACGCGCCGTCAAACGCAAGCCAGAGGCTCTCAAAGTCGATTCCCCGGCTTGCCGCAAGGTGATCAACGACCTTGCTGTACGCCCTGCTGACAGGAGACCTGTCTGCGTTTGCGACGGGTCTTGCGCCCTGTGCGTGTGCAAGGTTTTGCTCCAGCCATTTTTTTAGGGCGGCTTCACCTTCTACTGAAAGTCCGTACATTCCCCGATGCTTCTTTTTTGCCAGCCCCCTGAATTCAGTGGCCAGTTTTTCAGAGATGTAAAATCCGATGTACACCTTCCCCTTGGGTAGCTGCGGCATCTCTTTACAGGTTCACTAGTGAAGTTTCACCGGTTCACTAGTGATTATGTATGTAAGTATGATTTTTTGCATGTTTTTGCAAATGTAAAGTGACTTGCGACGCTGTCATCATGACAGAATTTTCATCAGGTATCCAGGCATGCACACACGCACAACGCACCTAGAACTTGCGCGGGTCTTGCTGCAGCATAAAGTAGACGTTGTTGCCGGCCTTGTCTTTCTTTTGCTCGTCCCATTTTTCCAGCGGTTGCTTTCTTGCATTGTGAACGCCGGATATCCACTTGGGCGAGTTTTGCAGCCGCAGCAGCTGGTGGTCCAGCTCATGAAATACCAGCCGGCCAAAGTTCTCGTACCATGTGTATGGATCCTTGGCAAAGAGGCTGTGGTATTCAGGCATGTACGCGTACGTCATGTCCCCGATGGTCAGCTCGCCCTTGCCCTCGCCCAGACAGATCCCCTCCACGCCGGCAGGGTCCGCGCCGCCGGTCAGGTCCTTTGGTATCACCAGTTGTTTGTCAAAGACGCAGTACATCTGGATGTTCTTGCCAAAGTACTTGTCACGCCATTCCGTCTCGTCCCATTCTTGCAGCCCCTCAAAAGTCTGCGGCGAGAAATCCGGGTAGTAAAAGTGTGCATCGATCTCCTCGTTGTAACGTTCCTTGAAATACCGTTTTGCAAAGGATGTGATGTTTTCCATGTACTCCAGCAGCAGGGTTTTGTGCGCACTAAACGCTGGGTGTTCCGCAAGGTTCAGAAAAAAGAAGTTACACTCCACGTTTCTTTGCCCCGCACCTATTACAGTAGATGCTTGCTAATGTTCTTTGCGCCTGCCCACAATTCCTGCAGAGCTCGGCCCATTCCGGATCCGCGTGACGCTGGTTGGTCTGCTCAGACACTATCGCACAAAGACAACGCGCTGGCTTGTGCGGCAGCCGGCGCAGTAGACGGCCTCGCCCAGGCGCGGCCGGGCAAAGATCCGCTCAGAGTGGCCGCATGAATACCGGACGTCGTGCATCATTTCTTTTCTTTGCCCCCATGTGGCCCGGCTCCCTGCCAGGCAAATTGGGATTGCGATTCAACCGTGGTCCTTACAATCCCACGGCGGGTCTTGACCGTCAGTCTTGGGTCTGCAAGCATCTGCACGTTGAGCAGCCTTTCCATGACACACTCGTCGGTAGTGCCGTACTTTTGCATCAGTTTCGTATACAGCCCCTTGCGCTTTAGTCGCAGAAAATCCTTGAACTGCGATCGCTCCTTGCGGGTCCACAGGTCTTTGGGGTTGGCCGTTGCGGTGTGGTAGCCGTAGCCGCCGTACCTGCTGCCCTCGCTGTCCTGCATCTCCCTGACGCCGATTCGAATGATGGCCCTGCCGTTTTCTATGCGCTCTACTCTTGTCTCGCTGGGCGGCACTATCATTTTCTCTCACCCAGAACAAACATGGGCCTTGCCCTGGCCAGGTCAAAAAACGAGTTCAGGTAGACGTGGTTTCCTTCCGACAAAAGCTGGTTGGCCTCCTCCAGGGAAAGGTACAGCAGCCTTGCTATCCCCGTCTTTTTGCAGCTGTGGATGCTTCCATCCGCGTTCTTGGGGATGTTCCGGCCGCCCCTCTGCTCCCAGGATATCTCTTGCTGGCAGAACCGGCACTGGCTCATGGCCCGTTACTCCGGTTGGCAAGGGCGGATTGCAGTTTCTGCTCAAGGCCGCGGTAAAGCCGCAGCTCGTTTTCCGCGTTGATCCCAAAGGCCCCGTGCTTTAGCAGCCGCTCAAAAAGCAAAGCCTCCTCAAGCGTCAGGTTCAGCCGGACCTTCATGCCACCAGCCCCCGCCGGACAAGCACGGACCGCCGGTCGCGCCGCAGATGCAAGGGCAGCTGGTCACGGGCGCAAAGGCACGCCTCGCACCAGTGCTCATGGGGATCCGACGGATACACTACTGTATGGTTGATGGCATCCAGCAAGTGCATTATCTGGTTGCAGACATCGCAGCGAAGCACCAACTTTAGGATGGTCTGGCCCTGCCTTTCGACCTCAATGACGTCGTAGACCATCGCGCTAGCCCTCCGGGATCCTGTCAAGCAGGCTCAAAGCATCTTCATAATCCCTGACGTACCACACAGTCTCGGTTCTGCTTTCTTTTTGCGTTGTCACTTTTTTGGCCACCGCGGTCCACCCATCGGTCAGCTGAAAACGACCTCCGCTGCCTGCAGTTTCCTTGCCAGTTTTTTTAGCCTGCCAAGTTTGCCCATTTGCTTGGCCCTGACGTATAGCTCGTTGTCAGGGATCTCGCGGGCTCCCTTATACAGCACAAAGGCGCACATGGCGTTGCTGGCACTTGATCTATCCTCCTCAAGGGCCTTGAGTATGAACCAGTTCTTCAGCTCCTGCGGTATGCCAATGGTGACCCAGTCCGATTCAGTCATACTAGTTACTTGTATCACCCATATTTAAGGTTACTTGTAGTGTCTACAAGTATGCCTGGGCATGGCCAACAACCATGAAAAGATATATGCAACGGACTCGTAGTAGATACAAGTCATTGCCTACCTCGAAAAAGAGCAAAACCTTTGCCATGCGGGTTCCAGCCAAGCGGATCCTTGAGGAGAAGTGGAACCGCGAGCTGGAGGAGGACGGCGACACCAACATCGACTTTGGCGGGTACATCAACGACCTGCTGGACTGCATCATACTGAAGGACGAGTTTGCCAAGGTGCACTTTCCCAACCTCTCGTACGACGATGTAAAGGGCGACACCTTCAAGATAAGGGACATGTTCCTGCAGGGCAAGGTTGTCGAAGTCGAGCTTCAGAAGGACAGGTTCTACTGCAAGCACCACCAAAGCAACAGCTGCGAGCACATCCACTACACGCTGTGCAGCATCAAGCTGGCCAGGATGAGGACGTTATCAAAGTACAGGATAATCTTTGAGCAGGCCAAAACCGAGTCAGATAATCCAGAACAAGAGGACATGATAGAGAACCGACAGTGACCCTTACAGAATTTTTGCTTATCCTGACAAAGGCCGAAGGAAAATCCTAGACAAGTCTGCCGAGCATCAGCCCGAAATTTGGGTCGTTTAGTTTATGTTGACTAAAATGTTCAGATACTCGTCTAGTCAGCATTGCTGATCTCAGGCATCCTTCTGGTCGTCTTGCCTGTTTCTTTTGGCCCGCAGGTACAGAGCAACTCCCACAAGGGCGGCAAGCATCGTCAGCAGGATAAAGAAGATGGTCTCGTCTTTGACCATGCCCTCCGGCAGGATGGCGCGCAGTATCCAGTTCAACGATGATAAAGGCAAGCAAAGGCTTTTTTATCGTTACCTGAAAAACTTGAATAATCAGGCTTCTATGATTTTTGTTTAGAAAAGTTTACTATTCATGGATTTCAATAATCACTACAGGATATAGGAGTATGCCATTGTTACAAAGACCAAAGGTCAGGATTGAGAAAGTGAGTGGCAAAGAGTTGTCAGATGATCTAAAGGGCTTTGCTGCCAGACAAAGCATAGATCTCTCTATGGCCGATATGGAGGAAACCAAGAGAATATTGAAGAAACTACCGTCTTCGCTCTCTGATGAAATGAGAGAAGGTTCCGATTGAGAAAAATCTATTTCGACACCTCCGTATTCCTGCGGCTGAAAAGATAATTAGACAGGATATAAACAACACCAGTCAGATGCTCCAGTTTGAATACATCAACCCGCTGGCCGGCCTTGCCATGCTTGTCATCGGGCTTTTTGTAGTATCGTTTGGCTATATTTTCTACGGGATGCCGCTGGTAATAGTGGGCCTTGTGTTCATCGTCTACTACCGCAAGTACCTGATGGAGATACTGGGAGTCTAGGAGAGCAGCTTGATGGCAGTGCCAAGCACTTCGGCGCCCATCAAAAGCCCGAGGCTTCCCTTCTTTGCATAGCCCTCGGTAAAGCGCGCACTTCCATCCTGCTTGATCCGGTTGCCTGAAATCAAGAGCGGGATTGGGTCGTCGCTGTGCCCCTTCTTTACGCAGGGCGTGGAGTGATCGCCGGACACAACCACGGCAAGGTTCTTGATGCTTGCGGCTTCCTTTAAAAGCGTGCCAAAGAACCGCCGGTCGATATCCTCGATGTTCTTCTTTTTGCCCCGCGCGTCGCCGTCGTGCCCGAATTCGTCGGGGCCCTTGATGTGGACGTAGACTGCGTTGACCTTCTCCAGGCTCTTTGCGGCAACCCTGCCCTTCTCCTCGTAGTCGTTGATGTCGCCGGCCTCGTACATCTTCATGCCAAGAACCTTGGATATGCCGATCTCAACGGGCATGTCCACGATGCAGGCCATCGATACGCCATACTTTTCGTTTATAGGCTGCACATGGGGGAAGCGGTTGCCGGAATCCCGGGCCAGTATGCAGTTCATCGGGCTTCTGCCGGATGCTATCCGTGCCCGGTTGACTGGATGGTCTTTAAGCAGCTGTAGAGTCTGGGTGGTAAACTCGTTGACGAGTTTTGCGGCCGTCCTGGCAGAATCGGTGTCTTCCTGTGCCGCAGACTTTTGCACGTAAATGTCATCTGATGTGGCCTTGGCTATGCCCATACCGTCGACCTTGTCGTAAGCTGGGTCGGTGTTGGTTATCTTGTCTGACAGCTTGACTTTGTTGTGCCTTATCCTGATGACGACGCGGTGAGCTATGGTGGGCTCAAGAACAATAGAGGCGTCCCTGTCGGAAAACCGGATGTTCTCGTTTAGAGTCCTGCATACGGCGCGGGATTCTTCTTTGCTGATTATACGGCCGGCGCGCCGGTCGGTTATCTTGCCGGCATCGTTTACCGTGGCAAAGTTGCCCCGCAGGGCCAGGTCGCCTTCCCGGAAATCGATGTTGCAGCCAATGGACTCGATGACTCCCCTTCCCACGTAGCCGCCGTCGCGGAAGCTGTAGCCAAGCATGTTAAAGACTGCGATGTCGGACTGCGGGGCTATGCCCTTTCCGACGCTTATCACCTGGCCCATGGTGCCGTTCCTTGCCAGCAGGTCAAGGTTTGGAGTATAGGCAGCCTCAAGGGGGGTCAGGTCGTTAAGTGCCGGGTGCGGCAGGTCACCCACACCGTCAAGCAAAACATAGACTATCTTGATATCGTCATTTTTCATGCGCGCAAGTGCATCCGTGGTCAATTTATCTTTTATTGAAGACCGCCTGTCTATTGTTGTTCATAAGCCATCACGTTGCCGATTTATTGAGATTTGGCAAAATCCATTTGCAAGGCGGCAATGTCAAAAGGATAAAAAAATTGGAAGGTTACAGCACAGCCGATCCCTTGCCAAAATACGCCTTGACATGAGGTCTGAACAAGTAGTACAGAATTATGCCATTTATTATCAAGCCGATTATGCTGGCGGGATTCGCAATTATGCTTACCACCCCCACTGCGATGTCTATGATGGTCAGGATCAAGGTTACTGTCCAAGCCCACGGCTTGCCCTTCAGAAGGCCCCATGCCACAAAAAAGTAAGCCACACCAAGAGCAATGAAAACTGCGCCCAGAATCCCAATCAGCGCACCTACTACACCTCCAAACATGCCGGCATCCATACCGGGCGAAATTGCAGCCAGACCTGCAAAGATCAGTCCGGCAAAAAGGAGCAATGCACCTGATATTATTCCAAGTATTCCAAGGATTGTTACACCCGTTGGCCTTGTTTTTGGTTGTTCCATATGTTTTGATGTTTGCAGTCGCATATATGGGGACGTTAAACAAAAGTCATAATCTTAGAATAAGTGTTTTAGATGTAGAGTAGCACAATTGACGTCCATCTTTGTTAGCAGAGATCGTGTCCATCTTT
>CAZKXR010000011.1:0-60627 GCA_964556935.1 uncultured Nitrososphaera sp. | reverse complement strand
TCAAAGAAAGGGTGGATAAGGAGCTGGGCGACTAATTCTTCAGTAACCTTGTTAACTAAGGTTCTGTTAACTTATCGGGTTGTAAATGTGGCTGTTAAGTGTTGGGTGGCGTACAACTCCGAAAGTTCTCTAATACTAGTGATAATATACTAAGAGGTATGGCAAAGAAACACATAATTTGCGACAGCTGTGGGGAAGACTGGGAGAAGACAGACCCTACTATACGGAAGAGCATCTAAAGAAATATCCCGATCACCGCAGTTACAGCGAAAAAAGGGTGGATTAACCAAATACAGTGTAGATGTGTCCTTGACACCAATAGGTTTTGTTCATCTGTCCACAAGAAGAATACTCTATTGCGCGTTCGATACTGCCCCTTCTTTGCATGGCACTACATCTGCATTGGTGTACTTCGGTGCTGGAGGGTGAACGATGAACGGTTCTCCACATTTGCTACAACTAAGAGCCTATCCCAAAATTATTGACACGGCAGTCGCAACTACATGACAGGTACGGATTTAGCTTGATCTCGCTTCTGTCTCATATGATGTGACTCGTATCCGCCGGAAGAATAAGAAAAAGAAGGACCTTCCTACCATCAGACGTATTCCAGACCCTGTCTGGAACGAGGTAAGGGGCATAATACCTAAAGAAAAGCCGCCCAAAACAGTAGGGCGTCCCATTGTACGGTACAGAACTGTCCTTGATGGCATACTGTATGTATTGAGAACTGGATGCCAGTGGAAGTCACTGCCAAAGGAATATGGTTCCGGCTCCACCTGTCACAGAAGGTTTCAGGAATGGGTCAGAACCGGGGTGTTCCAGAAGCTGTAGGTCAGGTTACTGAGGATATACGACAAAATCAGGGTATCAAGTGGAGATGGCAGTCACTTGACAGTGCATCTATCAAGGCACTGTTAGGGGGGACAAGACTGGTCCTAACCCGACAGACAGAGGCAAGCTAGGCACAAAAAGACATGTACTGACTGACCAGAAGGGTGTACCGCTGTCAGTTGTCATAACAGCCGCCAACACACATGACATGAAAGCAGCCGTGGAAACGCTAGACAGCATCGTAGCGAAGAGGCCGTGTCCAAGGAAGTACAGGAGACAGAACCTGTGCCTTGACAAGGGGCATGATTTTCCGGAGATAAAGATAGAGGCTGTCAAGAGGAGGTCCCTGCCGCATATCTGTCACAGAGGTGAGAAAAGGAGGAAGAAATAGCGCCGCCACAAAAGAAGGCGATGGGTTGTAGAACTAACCAATTCATGGCATAACAGGTTTAGGAAACTGTTAATCAGGTATGAGAAGAAATCAGAAAACTACCTTGGACTGGTGCAGCTGGCCTGCTGCATCATTGTTTATAGGAGATTAATTTTGGGATAGGCTCTAAATATGCACAGTGCTTCACAGTGAAGCACTGTGATAATAAAAATGGCCCAGAATTACGCTTGTACAAAATGCGGCAGAAGCTTTAGCAGGAAATCCAGTGCTGTCAGACACATCAACAATGTCGAGTCCGGACAGGCTACCGTCGTTCCATATCCTGCATATGTTGCCGGATTACAAACCCATCTTTACCTCCCGCCTCTGCCACGTCCTACCTATGCTACGAAAAGAGACCCTCCAAAGAAGACCAGCCTTTCAGATCTCTTCTTGGAAAAGTGCATGGAAGAACTGGCTAGAAGGGCTGCAGAGAAAGCCTGCCAATCGCCGCAGTTTGTACAATTTCTCCAGGGTATGATGGTGATTAGAGGAACAGAAAGCGAAGGAAAAACGACTTTTGACATTGATGGTGCCATTGCGGATGTATCTTCGGCAATGCAGAAGGATTTTGAAAAGGTTATGAGGGATATGTTTGGAGGAAAAGAATAATCATCAAGAAGCTAGGATTCTGAAGGGCTTGAAAAGTTACTGTGAATTACCAATGTCTTCAGACATTGGCTTCCCCGATCGATGTTTTCATCGACTTCCGGGTAATCCGTATGTCGCCACACGGAGTTCCTGCTTCAGCGACCGAGCTTCTGATCTCCACAGGCGTGCATTCCCGCGGCCCCCGCGGTACTGTGTCTGAACCTGGACCCGGTTTCGACTTTACACAGCAACCGACAAGGGTTCATGCCTATGCTGCGACCTTCTGCCATCCTGTCTAGCTCTGACGCTGGAGTATCATACTTGTGTTTCCATTTAACAGACGTAGCACTAAGGGAGGGTTGAAGGATGAGAAACAAATTCATCTCACCGTGTGTGTTTTCTTTTCACGTAACCTTCATAACTGATAAAGTTGCCGCAGCAGATGGTAGCATTTCCCATGACTTATTTTTAAACTTCATGGAAGAACCTCTTCATGAAGACGATTATCGATTCGTGTTCCCGGGGATTGAGGGAAACTTGGTGGCCATAGTGCATCGATTTGGCGATGATCCATCCTTGTCGAACAAGCACTCTGGTCATCTCGTCCACACGCTTTGCCGCATGCTTGCCCAGATCCTCATCCTTGAACCCTTTCTTCAGGTTATCAAATGCAGTGTGGCTTGCGCCCCAATTTCCCCTCTTGTGAAGCTTGAAGAGGATGGTCGCCTTTACCTGATCGTCAGAGAGCATAAGTTCAGTTATGGTACTTCTAGAGTCTAGATTTAAATACTTTCATATTCAATGAATGTCTGATGCCCATCAGACAATACAAGACCGACGAGACGCTGCTATTGAGATACTTGGGCTCAAGCCCCACATTGAGGATAACCGACTTTTTCTTGGACAACCCGCTATCTGACTATTCCAAAAACGAGGTCGTCGAGAATTTAGAGATGGGCAGGGCGACGTTCTTCAAGTACTGGAAGGAGCTGGAAAAGTCGGGAGCGCTGAAAGTAACAAGGCAGATAGGAAGGGCGACGATGTATCAACTGGACAGGGAAAATGAGGTTGTAAAGCAGTTGATCAAGCTTGACATGGCGGTTTCCAGAAAGGCCATGAAAAAGGCAGTAGAGGAAGTTGACAGGCCGGTTACACTGACATCCTCTCCACCCTAAAAGCTGGAGGTTCCCCGGAGCCAATGATGGTACTCACACCTGTCAGAGGCTTGTCATAGCTTTACTGGTCTTCCTTTCAAGAGACCCACCCACAGCTACTTTCAACAATATCAAAATAGGTACTAAAGAGATTTTTATATGCGCAACAATCAATGTACATTAATGGCCTCGCAGCCTGACCTACAGAATATCATGAAGGAGATAAGAGCGCTCAGAAGCAAGATAGACAAGCTAGAAAACATCGTGGAAAAAAGACTCGTTGGCGAGGAAGCACCAGACAAAGAAGGCAGTTGCAGAATTTGAAAAGAAAAAAAGACCGGTAAATTAGAATTTGTTCCCCTCTCAAAAATAGAGAAATAGCTGCACTTGACTTTCAAGGTTCTTGTTGAAAGGAAAGCTGCCAAGCAAATAGAAAGACTTGATGAAGGTTCGAAATCCCGCGTTTTCAAAGCATTAAGGGAGCTTGAAAAGGGGTTCTCTGCTAGACTCGATATAAAGAAGCTGAAAGGAACCAAAAATCATTACAGGATGAGCTGGAGATTATAGAATTCTATTTGCATTAGACGCGGAAAATGTGTATATTTACAATGTTTCTCATAGAGGAAATGTCTATGGATAATGTTCCAGCTCATTTAGCATATCTTCGACTGTCATGATTCGTATGCCTTTAAATCTACCCAGACTTAACAAATGGCTATCACCTGACACGATATAGTCAGCCTTGCCGTCTATAGCCGTATTTATCACAATATCATCGTCGTGATCATCTTGAATCACCTTAAATGTCGATCTTACTTTGATTTTCTTGCAGGAGGCAATCATCGCTCGTTTAACTTTCCGAATCTCTGCCTTAGTGATATTAAATTTTGGTCTACTTAGAACATTTAGGAATTCTTCTCAAGTGCAATCAGATGTAATTATCAAAAATCGTTTTCTTAATCCTAGCTGTAAAAGGTCTCTTGGTTTTCCTTGCGAGATAACTCCACTAACAAGTACATTAGTGTCCAATACCACTTTTATCATCGCATCAACTTTTTACCTGACTTCGTTTTCCCTTTCTATATTCTCGAATTTCAAGACCAATCTCTTTTTCAGTTATTTTTAGATTTTTCTTATCCATTATTTTGAATATTTCTGACCATTCTTTTTCCATATCAGGAAGCTCGAACACCTTCATTATTATGACATTGTCTTTACTAGATACTAGCAATTTGGTTCTTGGTTTAATTTTCAAATTCTTGCGTATCTTCTGTGGTATGACTACCTGCCCCTTTTTGCTAATAGTCGTAATTTCGGTTTCTTGCGTCATGTTGTCTTACTAGTGGTATAACTTTACTTTCCAACTATTTATGTAGATCCATCAAGCCGCCTAGTGGTTTTGGAGACTCAGGCAGACCTTTTCACAGACAGAGGTTCAAAGGTCATCTCTATGACTTCTTTCATATTTTCTTTCAATTCTTCCATCGTCTTTCCTTCTGAAATAGCGTCTGGAAACTCGACGCACTGACCTGTGTAGCAGTAGACTTCATTCCTGTCGTATGTTACTTTGACGTGGTAATCCTTTTTATTTGCAGCGACTATTATTATCCGCAAATCGTCCCATGAATTAGTTGTTCCCGTTCCCTTATTACCCTTTCATACCCGGTTATTTGCGGCTTGTTATGTGATTCTGCCAGTGTCGCCACACACCTCATAGTTTCTTGTAAATCTTACTTCGATGACCAAGCTCAACTACGAGAACCACCATCTTGTTCTTCTCGATGCTTGCAATTACCCGGTAATCGCCAACCCTTATCGAGTATAGATTAGTCCCTGTCAGCCTTTTTGCTACAGCAAATATGTCGTCGGCGGCAGCCGCTTCATCTAATCTTGCAATTATTCTTTTTTGAATATTAGGATCAAGTTTTTGAAGCTTTCTAAACGAGGTTTCTGTCCACCTTATTTCAAAAGTCATTTGATTTTCAATCTTTGCTTGACTTCCTTCATTGACAGCGTCCTGCCAGCCTTGACGTCCTCCAAACTTTGTTCTATCTCCCTTATTGTCTCGTCGCTCAGTTCCCCTTCATCGGTTCTCATTGCTATCAACCTCTCGACAACCTTGTTGTAAGATTCTCTGGGATGCAGCTTGAGTTCTTTTAATTTGTCCCTTACTTTCTTGTCAAGCTGTATCGTCGTACCCACACTAGTTATAGGCTGTTATAGCTATTTATATTTCTCCATATGGCCTTTGCAATCAGCCACCCAGACTGAAAGCGTCCATTGCGCATGAAAACTCGAGATCAAGATTGAAAAGAGGTGTAGGATTCTAGATGCATTTTACCAGTAAATCACATGGCAGAACGGATCTCGGCTAGCTTCTTTAAGCCCTTGACCCGGTCTTCTTCCTGCCAGTACTGTGGGAGGTCGTGTTTGATCATGAATTCCATCAACGCCCTTAAAGGCAGCTTTAACTTGTCGGCCGTATAGCCCAGTGAACACTCGCCTTTATAGTAACTTTCCAAGCCCTTCAGAATCCTAGCTTCTTTAATAGATGCTTGCTTGGCAGCCTTTTTTACCTTGGCTATAGCCAACCTTTAGCTTCCTCCCTGAGATCCCTAATGTATTTTGTGTCTAATATGTTTTGATCTATGAATTTGTCGGTCAGTTGGATAACCTGTGCAGCAGATAGAATCTTGGCGCTGTATGACTGTCGGATTACATCAGCCAGGTTGATGGTCTTTACGCCATATTCATTTGCCTTTATCGCAGCATAGTGGTCGCTGGTCAGAACTGCATCAGCCTTCAACTCATCGCAGAGAATGATGGCCTCAGCTTACCTTTGCCCAGTTTCTGATTTCTTGTCAAGCGTCTAACCTTGGACCTATCCTTTACCGGCTTTACGACCAGCCACGACCTTGCGGCTTTGGCTATTTCAATTGCATCCGGAAGATCGTTGTAGAACTGTGTTTCTTCAAAGACCTCGTCAGGTATGACGATCCGATATAGTCTCGGGAGAATGTGCAAGTGACCGGATATGGTGAGCTGTATAAGCGGGCCGGCATCGCTTACTACAAGCTCTTTCTTTGAATCCAACATCATACGGGTGATTGGCTTGCTTTATGAGGATACCGGCCCGAATAGTCGTGTCTGCTTATTATCATCAATCAGGTCTAAAACGTGATTATAATCGAAAATCATAGATATCTACGCCTGAAGACATGAGATTAATCTATAAAGTGAATTTTACAGATAAAACGATCGAATTTGTTTCCGTAGGAACTCATAAGGAAATCTATGGAAAAGATTGACAGACATTTGGCTTCCAGCTTGTAGAGGCCGTATCAGATTGTGTTCTGGTTCTCATGGACGATGAAACAGGATGCACATGGCTATAGATCCAACAGAGCCTAGCTGCGAGGCTTTTTTGTAAAAGTGATCAAGCAGTGGCAGACCCCCACCACACATTGCTTTATCTCTTTTCCGTCTGGAAGCTTCTTCAAAGTAAGAGAATGTAGCTCCAGCGGATGAAGGCATTTCTCGCACAGCGGCTCGTTATAGAGCAATAACCGATTATCACTCGACGCAAGCTAATAAAATAGCTGTCCAGTCAGCTTTTTATATCAAGTAAAAGGAATTCAATCCAGTTATGGGCCGTGTGGACAAGGGCGTCAACTGCAGCGTGGGTGGCTGCGAGAATACTGCCGAACGTTCTTTGAGCGGCGACAAGGCAGCCAAGGCTCCTGACTTGGGGCTTGGAGGCAGCAAGCGCGTCTACTTATGCCGCGAACACTACAAGGAATGGAAGAAGCAAACCAAGGACGACAGGGAAAACGAAAGGGCAAGATGGGGTTAATCAATAAATTAGCAGGAAAATTGTGATTCTGTAATATGCGCCTTCTGCTGCTACATTCAGATTTTATCGAGTACGAGCCGATAGACAAGGAGATCAAAAGTGCCGAAGACTTGGCATCAAAGTCTAAAGTGCGCCTTGAAGACCTTGTGGTGGCCTTCATTGCCGTGGAGGATGGCGACGACGAAACCGTCGCCAGCTCGGCCGTCAAGGAGATCGGCAAATATCTAGAAACGGTCAAGTGTGACAGGCTGCTGGTATACCCATATGCCCACTTGAGTTCAGACCTGGCCGCGCCTGACGCTGCGGCCGGTATTATAAAATCTGTAGAGGGCTTGGCAAAGCAGTCGATAAAAGAGGTCCACCGGGCTCCCTTTGGCTGGACAAAGTCGTTCCAGATCAAGGTGAAGGGCCACCCGCTGGCAGAAAATGCTAAGGCGATAACAAAACAGGCAGAGGAGCTACACGAACACGAGCCTGCAGAAAAGGTCTCCGCGGCGCTCAAAGACGAAGAAAAGCTCAAGTCATTCTGGTACATCCTGCAGCCAGGAGGCATCCTGACTCCAGTTCAGGAATACAAGTTCAAAAAGCAAGACCAGAACCTTCAGGTGCTTGCCAACTACGAGATAACCAAGAACCGGGCAGTCAACGAGCAGCCAGCGCACGTGCGGCTGATGAAGAAGATGGCCATCGCGGATTACGAGCCGGCATCAGACGTCGGCAACATGCGCTTCTATCCCAAGGGCCGGCTGATGAAGTCCCTCATAGAGCAGTATGTAACAAAGCGCGTCATGGAGTATGGCGGCATAGAGGTCGAGACCCCGATAATGTACGACTCGAAGCACCCGTCGATGGAAAGCTACTTCAACCGCTTTCCTGCAAGGCAGTACAACATTGCGTCTGACAACAAACAGCTGTTCCTGCGCTTTGCTGCCTGCTTTGGGCAGTTTCTGATAGCCAAGGACATGAACATTTCGTACAAGCACATGCCCTTCAAGCTGTACGAGCTTACCCGGTATTCATTTAGGCGTGAAAAGAGCGGCGAGCTGGTCGGCCTGCGCCGTTTACGGGCATTTACAATGCCGGACTGCCATGCCTTCTGCAGGGACATGAACCAGGCAAAGGAAGAATTCCGCAAGCGTTTTGAGCTTTCCATCAGCGTGATAAACGCCATCGGCCTGTCAAACGAGGACGTCGAGATGGCCATCCGGTTCACCGAGGATTTCTGGAACGAAAACAAGGAATTTATCACCGAGCTCATCAACAGGTTCGGCAGGCCAGTGCTGGCAGAAGTCTGGAAGGAGCGCTTCTTTTACTTTACACTGAAATGGGAGTTCAACTACGTTGACGGACTGGGCAAGGCCTCGGCGCTGTCCACGGACCAGATAGACGTGGAAAACGGTAAGCGTTACAACATCGAATACGTGGACGAAGACGGGACCAAGAAGAATCCGATAATACTTCACAATTCTCCAAGCGGCGCCGTTGAAAGGGTGCTGTATGCGCTAATGGAAAAGGCGGCCAAGGTGTCAAAGACCGGCGGAGTGCCATCGTTCCCCCTGTGGTTGTCGCACACGCAGATCCGTATAATCCCGGTAGGAAAGGAACACCAGCAATTCTGTGATAAAATACACGCAGAACTGTCGGCAAACCAGATCCGAGTCGATATCGACGACAGGGACGAGTCAGTCGGCAAAAAGATCCGCGAATCAGAGACAGAATGGATCCGCTACACCATAGTGGCAGGAGACAAGGAAATCGCTTCCGGCAAGCTGATGGTGCGTGACAGGCTTGAGGGCAAGCAGCGTGAAATGACGCTGCAGGAACTTGTAGATGAGGTCAGGGTGCAGACCAAGGACAGGCCGTATCTGCCGCTGAACCTGCCAAAATACCTGTCAGTCAGGCCGCAGATAATGGTGTAGACCTGGGTGCAGGCTAGCGTTTCTGTACCTCCCTCAAGACATCGGTCATCTTTTGCTGCAGTTCCTGATCTGCCATTGATTGCTGTGCCATGGCAATCCACTTCTTTCCCATGGCCTCGACAACGGCATCCGCAGCCTTATCGGCTAATGGGCCCCAAGCCGCTTCCATCCTCTTTTTCAGCTTTTCTACCATGAATTCCATATGGGCTTCAAAAAACGCCTTTTGCCACGACATGGTAGCCATCTGTACTGCATTTCCTCCTTTACTTCCATGCAGCGGCTCGCACATAGAACATGTGGCGGTTCCGATAACATGACACGGACATTCGCAGGAAGTTCCTTTTGTTTCACTTTCATGATGGTCTTCCACGTGTACTCACCTAGTGTTACTAGATATACAATAGTAAGTATATAAAATGGAAAGTTTCAAACTGGTAAGCAGATAACCGGCCGTTAAGTTGCTAGAATTACATGCTCTCTATTTCCGGGCATACTGCCTTGACAGGATCCTCAGTAGCGTTTGTGTGGCAAGGGCGCCTTCCCTATAGTCATCGTTTTTCAGGCCCACTTCTACCATGTCCATGCCTATCAGCTGCGCGGATGGGCTGATCGCCTTTACCAACTTAAGAACTTGGAAGGGATCCAGACCAAAAGGCTCTGGTGTGCCAGTGCATGGCACGTACGGCAGGTCATACACATCAATGTCAAAAGAAATGTAGATCTTTTTGCCCGCGGTGGCCCTGCTCAAATAGTCCGCAATGGCTTCGATATCTTCATGAACCTGCCATGCATCAAAGGTCGTAACGCCGTTTTTGGCGGCAATCTCGTTTTCTTCTCTGTCTGTCTGCCTGATGCCGATCTGAACAAAATTCTCGCCAGGTATGTACTCCAGCAGATGGTAAAAGGGTGTGGTATGGCACATCTTCATACCCTCGTATTCAGGCTTCATATCGCGGTGTGCGTCAAAATGTATTACAAATGGCCTTTCTTTTGCAAGGGCTTTTAGCTGGTAGTATGACAGGGTGTGCTCTCCTCCCATCATCACGGGAATCTTGCCTTCCTGCCGCAGGGTCTCAACCGCCCCCGGGATGGTCTCATCAAGAAATGAAAGCATCCTGCTGACGCTTCTTGTCCTGGGAATTCGGAGGTCGCCAAGGTCGTAGATCTTGCTCAGGTCGTAGATGTCGGCCTTTTCGTCCAGCACGAACGTTTCTATCTGGCGCGCAGACGTCAGCCTTATGGCCTCCGGGCCCCTTGCGGTTCCCTTGCCAAAACTGGTCGTGACGTCCAGCGGAACGCCGTAAAAAACCACCCTTGATTCTTTAAATGAAATCTTTACCGGCGTGTCGGCAAAGCTGTAGCCTGCCTTTGTCTTTTCCGGGACAATAAACAGGTTAAAAAAATCCATGTAGCATTGCTCATCCTGTGCAGATAGTGAACTACCCACGCTTGACGTGGGCACCTTCCTGATTCCTGGACTGCAATGCAATCTCCACAGGCGTAACTTCCCGGCGTCCCACCGGTAGGTAAAGCAAGCCTTTCTGCAGTATGTTCATGCTTGCATTGTAATCACGGTCGATTACCAGTCCACATCTGTCGCACTTGTGAGTACGTACTGCCAATTCCTTAGGGACTTTATTCCCACACGCACTACAATCGACAGACGTGTTCTTTGGGTCAACCTCAACCACCATCTTTGCCTTGTATCCAAGCATGGTTTTGAACGTGCGCCAGCCGCTATCCAAGACATAGCGTGCTACTCTATGGTTCCTGACCATGTTCAACGTGCGCAATCGTTCTAGAAAGACGACGTCGTACCTGTCAGCATAGCAACGCGATGTCTTGTGCAAAAAGTCATTCCTCTTTCTGGCTATCCTCTCGTGCAGCCTTGCAACCCGGCTTTTGGCTTTTTCATAGTTCTTTGAGCCTTTCTGCCTCCTTGATACCTTTCTCTGAATCCTTCTCAGCGGCTTCAGCAGCTTTGTCAGAAAGAGAGGGTTGTCGATGGAATGACTGTCAGAATCATATGCAAATTTCGTTATCCCAACGTCAATGCCAACCGATTTTCTTGGGTCTATGAGCTGAAATATCTGTTTGGCAGTCTCGCATGCTACTACGGCGTACCACTTGCCATTTTGTCGACAGACTGTCACCTGCTTGATATTCACAGGTTTTCTATGCAACCGTATCTGTACATATCCTACCTTGGACAGCCACAGCAAATCTGTCTGACCATGCCTTTCAATTTTGAATCCCGACTGGTTGTAAGTAAAAGAGTTGTACCTGTCATGGGTCAGGTAGTGCAGCTTGCCTGTTCTGTGTCCTTTCTTTTTCAGTACAGACAGCGCTTTGATACTGGCTGCTATCTGCTTCCCTACCATCTGCAGCATCTTGGAATGGTAGTTTCTCAACCATGGTTCCTGTTCTTTCAGCTCTGTCAGTGCATAGTTCATGTCGTACTCTGATTCAAACCCGTTGTCGACAAAATAGTTGTACACCCACCGGCAACCGTCTAATGTTTCTACAAGTTTCTGTTCCTGCTGTTGTGTGGGATAAAGCCGGTACTTGTAGCTACGCATGTCAGACGACACAAAATTGGATGAGCTGCTATTTAACAACCACGACACCTAAGGGAGAAGGAGCAGAAAACAAATTCATCCCACTTCTAAAGATGCGGTTTTCTTTGTTTTTCATACCCTTCATCTTGATAAACCTACACGGCCTTGCCCCAGAACAACTCGTCAAGGCTTTGCTGCCGCGGCTTGCCAAGCATGGACTTGAATTCAAAGTTTAGTGCAGCCAGTACCTGGTCAAACGTGGATTCCATAGCCTCCATGTATTTTTCCGTGTCTATTTCTTCGGGCCTTGCCAGCTCCACTGGCTTGACTCCGTCTCCGGTCTTGGTCTTGACGTACGAAATGATATCTCCGGCCTTGATCTCGCGGCCTCTGTCTGACAGTAGCTTGGCCGCCTTGATATGCTGCGGAAGGCCCTTGTACGTCTCTACCTGCGATTCCTTGCCGTCCATGGTCCTGGCAGAATTAACCTTCTTGCCGTACGCTCCTATGGACTTGTTTATCATGACGTTAAAGCTGAGGTCTTGGAGAGGGATCTTGTAGGATTCCAGGTTCTTGGCATCGCGCTGTATGATGTTTTTGATGTTCTCCTTGGCAGTCTCAAAGTCCTTCTGGGAGTTGACCTTGCCGAGTATGGCCAGAATCTCGTAAAAGGCATTCCGGATAAATGGTGGTGTATGAGATTTCTTGCCTGTAAGGCCCTTGACATCCACGGCGCCGTCTGGAAGGACGCCAAGGTAGTTCTTTTTGAGTTCGCTGAATACCACATACCGGTACTGCTTGTCAATTTCAAGATCAACTCCAAGGTGTTCTTTTGCCCAGACAACCACCCTGTCAATGGCTTCCTGCGATGGATTTTTGAGGAATAAAGAGTCGGTGTTGTGCAATAAAACGTTGCCAATACCGCCACAAAAGTGGTGGTTGTCTGTTTCAAGGTCGTAGATGTAACCGTCAACACCGAATTCTTCAATCTTTTTGATTACATCTGCAGGTTTTATTCTTTGATCCGCCTCGTCCTTAATGACCCGAACCCTGCAAACGTTGGGTTTGTCCTCCCTTATCTGTAAGGAATACTCTAGACCGATCTCTTCGAGCATTGTTACAAGCCCTGCCAGAACAGTTTTGTGGATCTGATCAATGGTCGCCAGTCCATTGACGTCGATGTGCCCGTCTCCGGCCATGATCCCTTCGATAAATGCCTTTTTGGTGACGGCATTTGCATTAAGAATGCATTGCGGGATAGCCTTCTCTGAACCGCGGTAACACATCGTCTTAAAATAGTCTACCAGCAGTTTGGCATTGTCTTTTGGAACGAGGGCGTAGGTGGATGAGCTTTCCCGAATATCGATTATGTTAGCAGGCAAAGCCAGACATTCCTGCATGACCTTCTTTGCTTTCTGAAGCTTTTCTTCATCCTGATTCACTATTCGCCACGAATACTTTACTTGAGACAAAGCTTTTTCATAATGGTAGGTTCCACAAGTTCCCTCGGCTAGAAAGAAACCAAACAGCCAAGCCAGATCGGGGTGCACGTTAACATGGGATCCGGCTTTGAACGGGACCAACTCAACCCTGTCTCCAACCTGCAGGTCAGATGGTTTCACTTCCTTCCCGTCAATAACTAAACTGTGGTCTTCGGTGCACTCTACAAAGCCTTTCCTCGTTAGAATCCTGAAACCCTTCTTCTTCACTTTGTGTCTGTAGATGTACTTTATCTTGGTAAATCCTGACTCGGTCAATACTTCAAGGTCGCCAAACTTGTCATACCTTGAAGAAGTTACAGTCTTGGGCATCAAGGATTCGATGGGAACGATGTCTACGTTGCCATCTTTTTTCCGGATTACGACAGGCGTGTCAGGAAGGACACTGTCACCATACACCACCTCAATCCCAAACTCCTTGCACTTGTTGATGGTGCTGTGGATGGTATTTCTGCCAATGGCGGCAGTTGCGTCGGCCACCGGCAGGCAATAAAGCGGGAATATCTCTGCCCCCATCACGCCGTAGCTGGCGTTTAAAATGACCTTGATAGCCTGGCTTACAACGTTGTACAGCTGGCGTTCCTGCGGCGGCAGCGTCTTGTCCTTGGCCAGATGCTTGTAATAGTTAACACGCAGGTCGCGCAGAGATCCTATGAGCAGCGAGGACAGACCCTTTCTCTGCTGGCAGACCCAGTGGGTGGTGCCTTCTATCCTGCCTTTCTCCTTGCACTGGGGGTGAACGCAGTTTATCGTTTCATAGGAGAGGTTATGGACCTTGATTATGCTTGGATACAGGCTGGCAAAGTCCAGCACCACCACGCTAAAGTGGATGCCGGGTGTTGGCTCTACCACCTCGCCGCCACGGTACTTCTTCTCCTTTATCACAGCCGCAGTGGAGGCGGTCCCTTTACTTTCAAGCTCGTCGCCCCTTGGAATGAGCTCGTTTCGCTGCCTATGCTCGTAGTACAGTATCCCTCTTATCCATTGGTTCACGCCAAACCGCGCAATATCATCCACGGATAGCCTGCCGATCCTGGCAATGACAACCAGCAGCTTCATCAGCAGATTGTCGTTGAAGCTGGTCAGCCTATGGGTCAGGTCAGCATCCTTCAAACAATACTCGGCCAGCTTCTGCATGGGAATCTCACTGATGTCGCCTTCAAACTCTAGCTTTGAATCCTCGATCAGGGCCTCACAGATGGCGTTGAGCGTGTATTCGGTGTATTTGCGGCTGAAGGCGTATATCTGAATGGATCTGTTTTGAAACGTCCTGAAAAGGTCTATGTGCACTCCGTGGCGTATCCCCACCGGTTCGGCCTGCATTCCGCGCTTGATGAAGGACTCTTTCTTGATTACTATGGGTATAGCGTCTTTTGGGATCGCCACTCCTCCCCTGGTGTCGATCCTTGGATCCTGCGAGCGCGCATAAAGGTACGGCAGGTCAAAATCGTCGCCGTTGAACGTGACTATTATGGGGTACGAGTTGATGATCTGAAAGGCCTTTTCCAAAAGCTCCTTCTCGGTTTTGCAGAGCTCTGCCTCCGGGATGAGGGGGGTTCCGTCGTCGTTCACATTATCGCCCAAAACTAGGACCTTTCTTAGCCCGTCTGAGCCGGCAAATCCGACTGCAGACACGCGCCGGTCATGGTCACGGGGATTTGGCATCCTGCCCTCCTCGGACTCTACTTCTATGTCCACTGCAACCCGCCTCAGCTCTGGTATCGGCTGGTTGAGCAGGTTTGCCCACGTGGTGACATACTCGCGGTACTCCTTGCCGGCCTCGCCTTCTTCTTTTATCTTGTCCCAGAGCAGGTCCTTTAGCTCTGACTCGACCTTTTCAGAGATCTGGTATGTGTGTCGTTCTATCTTTTCGTCGCGCCGGACATAATAGACGCCGGGTATCAGGCCGTTATCATAAAGATAATTCTCATGGTATTTGATGTCTGCTTCCCAGCATCGGACCTTCTCTCGGATGCTGTTATCCGTGCCGCCTATGGACAGCGGGTCGGGGGCAGTTATCTTGATGACATCGATCTCTTTATCTGCGATGACATCCCGCTTTTTTGTGAGCGTTTTGGTGTATTTCTGTTCTTTAGCAACAATCTGGCCAACAAGGTCGGAATACTCGGCTTTGGTGTAGCAGTACGGCTTGTGATCGGTCCTGTCCCGCCAGTGGTAGACCACGTTGTCCTTGGGGTCGTAAAACTTTAGGTAAACCTTCTTCTCTTCGCCGGAATAAACAGCAGAAAGAAGAAGGGCCGGCCTGTCCTCGGGAAGCTCTGGAAGATCATCGTACCGCTTTCTTCTCTCAAACGTCTGATTCTCCTGCTGGGCCAAACTTTACTTTGATTGACCGCGTATCATATTAAACGTTTTACAAGGCACGCGGAAAGCTCCACCTCTTTAGGGCGGGGCGTATGTCAGAAGAACTGCCAATCCCCATATTGGATGCAGCCAGGGTCATAAATCGAAAGCCGGCAGCACTATCCGTTGGTCCAAAAAACCAAGCATAAATAATCTAGCCGACGAATTCTGATCGCTTGTTCCGCGTTGCAATAATCGGCGGTGGAATAACAGGGACTTCGACAGCCTACTTTCTTGCCGGCCATGCCCGTGATCCCGGCTCGATTGTGCTTGTTGAACAGGAGCAGGATGTCTCTAAACATACCAGCAGCAGGAACACTGGCAAAGTGCATGCACCGTTCCTTTACGATCCAGTAAAAAAGAAGCTGTTCGCAAAGGCCGCCGCGCTTGGCTTTGAGATGTGGGAAAAGTATGCAAAAGAAAAGGGCCTTCCATTCAAGCAGGATGGCGTGCTGGAAGTGGCAACCGATGAACGCGGTATTGACAGGCTTGACAAATACATGGCGTGGGGGCTGGAAAACGGCCTTTCAAAAGAAGAGATAAGGCTTCTTGATAAAAGCCAGGTGGCAGTCATGGAGCCAAACGTCCGCTGCGAGGCAGCAATCTATTGTTCAAAGGACGGCTCTGTGGACTATGGGCTGCTTACAAAGGCGCTGCTGCAGGATCTAAAGTCGTTTGGATGCAACGTCCTTCTTGGGCACAGGGTCAACCGTGTATCTTGTGACGGTATTTACAGGATAACGACAGAGCAGGGCCGGCAGATTGATGCCCAGTACGTCGTGAACGCCGCCGGCGGAAATGCAATGGACATAGCCCATACCATGGGCGTGGCCAAGGACTACACGGACATGCATTTCCGCGGTGAGTACTGGCAAGCGCCTGCACGGTACCACGATCTCACGAAACTGTCTATCTATTCGGTACCAAAACATCCTGAATACCCATTCCTTGACCCGCACTGGATAGTCAGAGTCGATGGAAGGCGGGAGGTGGGGCCAAACGCTGTTCCTGTCTTTGGGCCGCATGCATATTCTTGGAGCAAGAACCTTTCTGACATGATCCCAAAGATACTGGAATCTTCGCGAACGGGTGCGCGTAAGGTATTCTTTGACAAAAAGTTCCTGTCCCTTGCCAGCATGGAGCTTAAAAGCTCGCTGTCCAAGACAGCTATGATAAACCGCGTCCGTGAATTTCTGCCGCAGATAAGGGCATCATACTTTACCAAGCGCGGGACCTCCGGCATCCGATCTTCAGTGATAGACAAGGAAGGCCGGTTTGTTCCGGACACCATGCTAGTCAGAAAGGATTCATCTATGCACATACTCAACTACAACTCTCCGGGGGCAACAGGCGCGTTGCCAATGGCAGCCATGATAGCAAGCCAGATAATGGAGGCAGGATTTCTGCCGGTTGCAGAAAGGCCCAGAACTCTGTGGGAGGCGTCTACCATAGCGGCCAGAATGGCCTGATTACTTTTTAATGAGTGTTGGTGGCGATAACTGTGATTGTTTAACGAGATACTCCTTGAAGCCATAAGGGAACGGGAAAGCAAACTTGCCAAGCTAAGGGACGACCGCTACAATGACGTCTTGAAGGAAGCCTCGTCACGCTGGATAAATTATGACCCGCTGCCGGAAAAATGCGAGTCGGCCGGGGTGGACAGCAGCTGGAACAAGCGGGCGTTTCAGGGCCTGCACCTGTACGTGGTGACGGCCATTGCCATCACCAGCACCAACAGGATACTGGCTACCGAGCATGATTTTGACATCGCGGTTCTTGCCCGAAAGGACCTTTTGGAGGCCAAGGCCATGGCCATGGAAGCAAGCGTGACGCAAAAGGCATTTGAAAACAAGCCAGACATTGTCTGTGTTGACGGATCCCTGATCGCCAGGATGCAAAACGGCAGACCCGATGTTACAGATATGATACGCAAATACGGCGAGGCTGTATTTATCGCCAAGACCTCCAACAGCAGGCTGCAATTCCACAACCTTGGCTCCAAGGCTGGTGACATGTACTATTACGGCCACGTCAGCAAGGCGGCTGGTTTCAGCATGCCAGTGCGGACTGACTTCCGCTACCTGCCTGTCTTTGAAATTTATGCAAGGCTGCACGACTATACTCCTCTGGTCCGCATAGAGCTTGTCGGCACTAAATGGGACACGCGGGAAAACGACATCAAAAGACTGCTGGGGATGTTGCGCTACCACAGCGTCTCCGGCTACCCGTACTGCCTCAAGCTGGCGCACAACAACTGCAAGGTAAGCAATGAAGATATAGACAGACTGGCAAGCATATTCAGCTTGCAGAATGAACAGGGAGCAAGGGACGCGCTAAATGAGTGAAGCAAAAACAGGCCTTGGGATCGTGATCGGAGTTGCCAAGCCGGATCAGGTTACCTTTGAATCCAAAAGGCCCATCAGCCTAGGAGAATATGTGATTCTTCAGTATGGTGGCGGCAAAGTTCTGGGTCTGATAGAGCGCTCGTCGATAACCAGCGATGCGCTTGGCTCAACCATACGGAACTATGAAGAGGCCTTTGAAAGCCGGCAGGTGGCAGAGGCCAACAAACGCGACAAGAGCTACAAGGGCCACGTGCGTATCCTCGGCCTCCTGGAAGACCTGAAGCGGGGCAGGGCCATAATCCCTTCCTTGCCGCCTGAACCGGGGACCGAGGTTTACGAGGCAACCTTGGAAGACCTTGCCAAGGTCTTTGCACCGGAAGGCCAGCAATGGCTTGGTGTGGGCAGGCTGCTCCGCAACGCCGAAGTGGCAGCAAAGGTGAACATCGACAAGGTGGTTTCAAGACACCTGGCCATCCTTGCCATGACGGGAATGGGCAAGAGCAACCTTGTTTCGCTTCTGGCAAAGGAAGTGGCCAGAATAAACGGCACGATGGTGATATTTGATTATCATGACGATTACTCGACTCTGGACATGGGCCGGAACAGCAACCTGATGGATGCTAGGATAAACCCGCGAATGCTTGCGCCTGAAAAACTTGCAGCTGTAATAGAAATTCAGGAGAATGCCTCAAACCAGATGCATGTGCTTCGGGAGGCCTTTACTCCTGAAGTCCGCCAGCGGAAAGGAGACGATTTCTGGAACACACTCATAGACGGCGTAAGGGCCGTTGGCGCAGAACAAAAGATGTACCGCGAAACTGCAGCCAAGGTGGAAGACAAGATAGAAGATGCCCGCAGGAAGTTTAGCAACATTTTGGATCCGGGCCTGTCAGACCCGCTGGCCATGATAAAAAACGGCAAGATAAACGTCATCAATTTCGTGGAGCTAACCGAGCGACAGGCCAACATCGCCGTGTCGTACTACCTTGAAGAGATGCTGGACGACAGGAAGCGGGCCACAAGGAATGCAAGTTCGCAGAATTCATCTGAGCCGCGGGTGCCCGTGCGGTTTGCCGCGCCCGTGCTGGTAGTGGTAGAGGAGGCCCACATCTTTATCCCGAAAGAAGAGGACACGGAAACCAAGTACTTTGCTGGCAAGGTCGCCAGAGAGGGAAGGAAATTCGGCCTGGGGCTAGTCATCGTCTCGCAAAGGCCAAGGGGCATCGATGCCAACATCCTCAGTCAGATGGGCTCCCTTGCCGTCATGCGCATAATCCAGCAAGACGACCAAGTGCAGATCTCTGCCGCAAGCGAGTCTTTAAGCAAGGACCTGATAGAACAGCTGCCGTCGCTGAATCCCGGCGAAGCGGTTTTCACGGGCCAGTGGGTGAATCTGCCGACTTTTGTCAAGGTCGACGAGGTCAAGGAGCGCAAGATAGGCGGAGACCAAAAGGCCGTCGAGCAGTGGAAGCAGCTTTCACAGATCCGGGAAGCATCCAAAGAAGCAGCCGAGTCGTACATTCCGTCCGGGTACTTGCAGGACTGACCGGCGATGCTTGTAGCGCACATTTCCGACCTGCACCTTGGCTATTCCCAGTTCAATCTGGAAGAAAGGGAAAAAGATGTCTACGATACGTTTAACGAAGCCATCGACATCTCGGTAAGGGAAGGCGCTAAGCTAGTCATACTGGCCGGAGACATTTTTCATACGCCGCGCCCCCCGGGCAAGGCGATCATTACTCTTGCAAACGCGCTAAAGAAACTGAAAGAAAAGCAGATACCCGTGGTCTTTGTGCTTGGGGAGCATGACATGAGCAGGGTAAGCGATGTCCCCTTTGCGTATGTCTTTAGCAACCTGGGGCTAGCAAGAAGGCTCAGGCTTGACGAGGGCTTTGAAGTGCAGGACTGCGTGGTTATGGGCGCTAACAAGGAAAGGAAGGGAAACATCGACTCGCTGATAGACAGTCTGAAGGCTTCAGACAAGGTCGCTTCCAGGTACAGCAGCAAGAAAATACTGGTCCTGCATCAGGGGCTGACCGACCTGAACAAGTACGCTGGCGAGATCAATTCAACAGACCTTCCCGGCGGCTTTGATTACTACGCGATGGGGCATTACCACGATCACATGGAAAAAAGGTTTTCCAACCTTGGCGGGCCGCTGGCGTACCCCGGTTCGATAGACCTTACCCCAAGCGAGGGCATCAAGGAAGTCGAAAAGGGCTTCATCCTTGTCGACATGTCTGGACAAGAGCCGGCAACCCACTGGGTGCCGCTCAACCGCCGGCCCCAATTCTCGGCAAGGATCAGCTACAGCGAAATTGGAGCCGAGGTTGAAAAATTACTCCAAAAGGCAAAGGGCTGTGAGAGAAAGCCCGTCGCCAGAATCGAGGTTGCCGGAAATAACATCGACTCTAGAGTAATAGCAAGCAGCCTTGCCAGGCTGCAGGAAGCATGCCTTCACTACGTCTGGCAGCCGCTGGAAGAAGAAAAACCCGGCATCGTTTACGACAACAGGCCGGCCGATATGGACAGCGAGTTATTCCGGCTGTCCAAGGAGGCGCTTGGCTCAGAAGAGATGGCAAGCTTTGCCATCCATGACCTGCTGCCGCTTGCAGCAGCCGGCGAGGCAAGGGCGGCCCTTGACATTGTCTGGGACAGGTACAAGAACAGGAGCCTGACCAAATGATAAGGGACATACAGCTGAACGACTTTATCTCGCACAAGGACACGCACCTTGAATTTGGACGCGGCCTAACTATCTTTGTTGGCCACAACGGGTCCGGCAAGTCGTCTGTCATAGACGCCATAACCTACGCCTTGTTTGGAAAGCATACCAGAAAATCCAACAAGAACCTCATCAGAAGGGCTGCTGGCTCCCATTCAGCGATGGTCAGGATGCGGTTTACGCTTAATTCAAAGGAATTCCAGGTAACCCGGACCACCACCGAATCGGGGATGCCGGCCTTCTCGCAGTTTGAGCTTGTATCTGAATCCGGCAAGGCTGTCAACAAAAAGATTGCGGGTGGCGAGCGCAGGCAGTACGGCGAGTCCATGAGCGCGGAGGTGGCCAAAGCAATAGGCCTGGACTATGAAAAGCTGCGTGTTGCGGCAGTGGTTCAGCAGGGCGAGCTTGTGCGGATAATAGAGGCGCAGCCCAAGGAGTTCAAGGAGCTCATAAACGGCCTTATCGGGATCGACAGGCTGGACTCTGCTTACCAAACCATGCTTGAAGTTATCAGGGGTTTTCGGGACAGGCTGCGCGATGAAACAGGCTATACCGACGAAGACATACCCAAGGTGCAGGCGCTGGCCGACCAGAAAGCAAAGGATCTGGTGCATCTGCAGTCTGCCTATGCCGAGTTTGAAGACGAAAAGAGGATGCTTGAAGAAAGGGTAAGCCAGCTGGAATCCAAGATAGAAGGTATGGAGCCGGCCATCCTACAGGTGCACGAACTTCAGACCAAAGAATCGATGCTGGTCCGGCACGTTAACGATAAACGCAATTCCATCGAGGCTGAGGCTGCCAGAACAGAGCGGATTGCAAGGGAGGCAAGAAACTCGCTAAAGCTGCTTGAAGGCAAGGAGGAAGTAAGCATCAACCTCCAGATGGTTAATTCAGAGATGGAAGACATCCACTCAAGGCTTGTAGAGGTCGAGGGCGCATCGGGCCAGCTGAGGGGGTTTCTGGAGTGCGCCGGCAGGCTTCGGATCCAGAACGGCAGGTGCCCAGTCTGCAACTCGCCGGTACAAAAGATAAACGACATGTTTGACACTTCGCATATCCGGGCCGAGATAACGGAAAAAGAGGGGGAAAAATCAAAGCTGCAGAAATTAAGGCTCGAACTGACCAAGGAGCAGCGGCAGCTTGCCGAGCAGGACAAAAGGATCGCCTCTGCAGAAAAGTTTCTGGCTGACAATTCCATCAGCTCGCTAGACGAAGTCTTGAAACTGGAGCAGGAGCTTGAAAGCCGGAAATCGGATCTGGCTAGGCTGCCAAAAGAGATATCAAAAATCGAGGATCCGATGATTCTTGCCATCGACGACGTGTCAAGGTCCCTTGCAAAGGAGATACTGGCGCTCAGGGAAAGGGTGCGGGGGTTCAGCCACCGCCAGTATACTGACGCCAAACTGGAAAAGGGGAGCCTCTCGCAAAAGCTTCTTGACGTCAATCGCAAGCTAGGGTCTTACCAGAAGGCCATCGAAGATGCCAAGAACACTGTAGACACATCAAGAGAAATTATTGGCAAGCTGCAGACAGCATCCGAGTTTGCAAGCCAGCTGGAAAGGGTTAGATCGCTTATCTTCAACAGGGACGGCATGGTGGGAATCAGCCTCCGGTCGTGGGCGCTTAAAATGGTCTCAGACAAGGCATCGGAGTACGCCTCGCTTTTCAACATCGGGGTTTCAAGGATCGAGCTGGCCGAAAAGGCAAGGGAGATAACCATAACCTGCTACGGCAGGCACGGCGAGATAGACATGCCCTCGCTGAGTGGTGGCGAAAAGGTTGCAGTGGCCCTGGCCATAAGGCTTGGCATAGCCTACATGATGGGCTCAAACCGGCTGGACTTTGTTATTCTGGACGAGCCGACCACGCATCTAGACGAAGAGAGAAGGAAGGCACTTGTCAAGATAATATCCGAAGCCTTCAGGGAGGGTGCCGGCCCGCTGTCGCAGATGATAATGATCACCCATGACTCGGAGATTTTCGAAGACTCGGAAGTCGACCAGATATTCAGATTTACCATGACTTCAGAAGGCTCGCGCGTAACGTGCGAGTGATCAGTCTCTTTTGTAGTCGTCTTGAAGCCTGACAATGTCTGATTCGTCAAACTCGCCAGTAGAGACCTCTAGTATCACAGCATCAGTACCGGCTCCTTCAAGGCGGTGCAGCGCCTTTTTGGGTATCGTTATCGTCTCGCCGGTCTGAAGCAGCCTCGAGTCTTCGTTTAGCAATACCCTTACAGGACCCTTGACGACCTTCCAGAATTCGGAACGGTTGTTGTGGTACTGCAGGCTCAGGCGCTTGTCTCCGTCCAGGTACACGAGCTTGACCGTGACTGGTTCATTCAGGGTAAAGCGCTCAAAATGGCCCCAAGGACGCTTTTCTACTACGGGCTTGTCCAAATTGCAGATTACATCCTGCCCTTCGTATAATATTCTTCTGGATGTCTTCGAATATATTGACTCAAAAAGTTTTTTCCTTGTGTCAACAAAACTAGACTAACAAATTAATAGTGCTACAGGATTAAATCGCGGTATGCTCTCATCAAATAGTCGAGCATACGCTCTAGTGCTACTGCTAATTGGCTCGCTGATTTCTACAGCCTTTGTTGCAGTGCCAAAGTCATTTGCTTCCCACGAGGACATTACCGTGGAGATTGAAGACATTGTTTACGATCAAGGGGACGAAGTTGTCATCGAAGGAATTGTTGATGGCGCAGACGATGACGAAGAAGTCGAGATAACTGTTGAAGGTCCAGACGGTTCTGATTCAGAGGACGTCACGATAGAAGACGAAGAATACTCTTTCACCTACGAGCTTGGTAACAACGCTGATGAAGGCCTTTACGTTGTACAGGTAAGTTTTGGTAGCGACGACGTTTTCAGCTATTTCAAGGTAGTTGAAGACGATGACGACGACCCGATTACTGTAGAGACAGAAGACGATCTATACGCTGCCGGCGACACGGTAGAAATCACTGGGTTCATACAGGACCCGGAACTGGGAGAAGATGAAGTAGACATTGAAGTCATTGGGCCGGACAACAGCCGTACGTATGACAATACAGTTGACTTGGACGGCGATGAGTTTAGTGATGATGATTTCGACCTTGATGACGACGCAGACCATGGCAGATATGCAGTAATAGTATCCTATGCTGGTGATGAGGCCGTTACCATCTTTGAAGTAGAGGACGAGGATGCAGGTAATGGTAGTAGCGAGCCAATCACAGTAAAAACCGACAAGACCACCTACGAAGCTGGCGACACAGTCAGGATAACCGGCGAAGTTGACGTGGTTTCTGGGGAAGATCAAGTTGACATCGTGATCATAGGACCAGATAACGACGAGGTCGTCGACGATGAAGCAGACGTCGAAAGCGATGGTGAATTCAGCTTCAGCTTTGATCTTGACGATGAAGCCGAGGACGGAAAATACCGGGTTATCATAACCTACGACAATGAAGACAAAGAGATTTCATTCAACATTGGAAGTACCACTGGCTCTTCTGTACTGACCGTTAAACTGGACAAGTCCGGATATCTGACAGGAGAGACTATGAAGGTCAGCGGCAAGGTTGACAGAATAATCAAGGACCAGACAGTCAACATCTTGGTGTTCAAGCCAGACAGCAACTTTGCCGGATTGGCGGCATACGTAGAACCCAATGCAGACCTTACCTACAGCGCTGACATAAGGCTGATAGGAAACCTTGATGTTAAAAGCGATTACACGGTAAAGGTCAGCTACGGAGACAACGACACAGAGATCGAATTCGACATCACTGGTCAGTCAGCGAATTCAGGCACGATAACCGTCAAGACAGACAAGACAGAATACAGCGCAGGTTCGACCGTCAAGATAACCGGTACGGTGAACACAGACCTGCTGGCGGCAGGACAGAGTGTGGTCATTCAGGTCAACAATCCAAACGGTGATGCATACAGGGTCGACCTGATAACTCCATCATCGGACGGATCGTACTCATACGACATGGTTGTAGGCGGCAAGCTGGGAGTAGCCGGCGAGTATGACGTGACAGCCACGTACAACCTGAAGCAGGCAAAGACCACCTTTGAATTAAAAGGAAAACTGACCGCTAATCTCAAAGTCGACGGCAGTACATTCCCAATAGAATACGAGATCAGCAACGGTTCGGTCAAGAGCGTCTTTGCAAAGCCTGATGACGATAAGCTGGCAGTATCTGTGGATGGTACGCAGGCCGGTAGATTGACAATAGTCCTTCCAAGGAACGTGATCGACGCAGTTGAAGACGGTCAAGACATCAGGTACATGGTAACCACCACCGACCTTGAATCCGGAGAAGAAGATGAAATAACTGTCGTAGAGGCTCAAACCGGCAGCACTTCTAGAACACTGGTTATCGACTATCCGCAAGGCACTGACCTGATAGAGATTCAGGGCACACAGGTAGTACCGGAATTCGGAGTCATTGCTGCTCTGATACTGGCAGCCTCGCTGGTCGCCGTGATCGGCTTTGCCAGGTTCAGGGGCTCCTCGCTGGGCTTTGGAAGGTTCTAAACCTCCTTCCTTTTTTCCCTTTTTTACTCCACAGTCTGCTAACAGATCTATAGCTAGGTGCATGGTTCATTCAGCACGTTAAGGACAGGTGTTTTGATGACCATTTTCCGTGTAGGAAAGATGATTGTGACAGACCTACTGGCTGAAACTGTTTGTACCGCTGCACATGGGAATAGGCAGGTTTATGATATTCATAGTGATAGACGGAGAGCTAAGTTAACGGAGCCTTACGTGCTGGCAAAATCCTTATAACGAACATTTAGTCGGTTATGCCATATGTCTGAAGACGATGATTTTGAGGACGACTTCGAAGACGAAGAGGACGAAGAATCGGAAGACGAAGAGGACGAAGAATAAACTTCCGGATCGTTCTCGTGGCCGTCCTAACTATCCATCTTGTTTCTTCCGTCGGCGACTCTTTTTCCATCTTTTGCAAACGTTTGCTACGCAGTCTGGATTCAGTGCAGGGCTGCTTCAAGTTCCATGAGCTTTTGTATTCTTTTTTCAACCGGCGGATGCGTGGAGAAGAGGTTAGCAATGCTGCTTCTGGATGCGGCAGGTATTATGAAGAAGGCGTTCATGCCTTCCATCTGGCGCGCCTGTTGCTCAGGCACCCTCTTCATGCTGCCGCTTATTTTCATGAGCGCGTTTGCCAGCTTGGCAGGCCTGCCAGTCATCAATGCCCCGTCCCTATCAGCCACGAATTCCCTGTACCTGGATATTGCTCGGATTATCAGAAAGCTGACAAACCAGGTCAGGACAGCCACAAGCAGGACTATTATCATGGCGCTGCCGCTTCTACCTTGCGATCTGCCATAGGAGCCTGTCAGCGTTCCATAGAATCCAAACTGCATCAGGTACCATGCAACCATTGAAAACAGGCTGGCCAGAGTCAGGACAAGCACGTCCCTGTTTTTGACGTGAGCCAGCTCGTGGGCCAGTACTCCTTCAAGCTCCTCCGGTTCAAGAATCTCCATCAGCCCTGTTGTGACTGCCACAATCGAGCTTTTAGGCCCCTTTCCAGTGGCAAAGGCATTTGGCATCTTTGTATTGATCACAGCAATCTTTGGTTTTGTCAGGCCATTTCTTACCACTATTCTTTCTACCGTTTCATGCAGTCTTGGATACTGCTCTTTTGAGACCAGCTTGGCACCCGTGCTCCATAACACAATTTTATCTGAAAAGTACCACTGTGCCAGTATCATCAAAGACGCGATTATGGCTATTGGTATGAACCCTACCCCAAGGTAGACAAGTATGCTGATAAACCCCAGATACAGCATGGCCAGAACTGCAAAGCTGAGTGCTATCCTGAAGTTGAGTCCGGCATCTCTTTTGTGCAGCACCGCTGGCTTTTCATTGGTCATATCAAGATCAACTGCACATTTTCAAAATTTAAGCGAATAGTTTACATTGTAATGCAAAGTAAACCCGGGAAGTTTTGCCAAACCGTCATTCTTGGACATCCAGCTTGCACACCACGCTGCATAACGGAAAAATAGACCAGAAGTAATTTTTGCATTCATTAAAAAGATGCAGTTTGCAGTGTTGAATAGTAAATAGATCAGACTTTTAATCCAAAGCCTTCGGCAAAGCCTTTGAACTGGTTGTAGGCCTTGAGGAACTCCATCCCCTTATCGCTGATACGGTATTTTACCGAGTCTTCTGGTATCTCGTGAAGCAGCCCCGTTGCAGTCAGCTCTGAAACTATGCTGCTTAGCCTTCTGTGCGGCACGTTGGCCTTGCGGATGAGATGTGTAACACTGACGCCTTTGTCGTAACCCTCGTAGCTGTACATTCTTGCCGTGTCCAGAATGTCTGCAATTATGCTGACGTGAGTTCTATATCCCGCTGCCAATTTGATTCATCCTCCCCAAGCCACTCAGGCCGAACTTTGAGAACGGAACGAAGATCAGGCCAAACCCCGCCACCTTGATGATCAAGGCTGCGTAAAAGAACGAACCGGGGTAAATGAAGTTGTACCAGGCCATAAGCTCCGCTACGGCTAGCGCGGCCATACCAGAACCAATCATGAGGGTATTACTCCTCATGCTCTGCATATACGATGCCATAGTTTCAATTGACACATATACTAGTAGAATAAAAGAAATTGACCTAACGATATGTTCTATTGAATTTCCCGGTATAACAAAGGGTGTCACGGCCAGCGGCACAAGGAGGAACATCCCCGCCGGTTTTGGGGCAAAGTCAAACGATGACTTGAGTCCATGCGAGATTGCTATGAAAAAGTAGCCTATCGCCTGCGCTGCCAGTCCTGAAGTGTTTACAATCCTAGAATAGGCCTCGTCGATGTACAGAGCAGTGGCCAGCATGACAAAGCCTGCTGCTATTGAGATGAACGCCAGGGTAAGCCGTAGCAGGTTTGGGCTTGCCACAACCGTGTAGCCGGTATAGGCAAATCGGCCAATCAGGACGCAGATTCCCAGACCAATCAGGTTTATCGCTAGCTCGACTTCCAAACGTTCTGCAAGGCTTGCGTATTCTAAATTATTAATCCTATTGTTTGTAATCGCTTAGAATGTCTCGGTACCTGGCATCTTTGTACGCGATGTACCTTATGTACTCACCGTACGTCATGTCAAAGGAGCAGCTGGTGCACTTGACAAAGGAGAAATTGTCTGCCAGTTCGGCTATGCCCTTGCAGTCAGGACAGCGCACCTTCATGAGATTAATAGTGTTTCAAAACTATATCAAGCTTGGGGTTAAGTTCCAATTTGGGCTAGTTTTGGAAAAACGTTCTTAAGTTAAGTCTGTGAAGTTATTCTCAAGATGGATGGCAGGTTAAAACCGGCATTAAAAAGGCAGATGATATTTCTTGGTGCAAGTTTCGCAATAGGTCTCTTGCTAACCTACTTTTTCGGGTTCTTCATAGGTTTGGCCCTAAACATGGCCATATTCATAGGTGTCATGCTGTACATCAGATGGCGACAGACAAAGGCCCTCAAGTCCTTGGGCTTTAGCGACACCGTGATGGGCGGGGGCTACACAAACGAGGGTGTCAAGATAAAGTATGTTTGTCTGTCCTGCGGTGCCGAAGTCAAAGGCTCCAGATGCGGAAAATGCGGATCTAACATGAAAAAGCCGATTTTCTAGCCCGAACCCAACTTATAATAATGGCAGTTACGAAGAGCTGACAGATGACCAAGACCTGCATAAAGTGTGGAAATTCAATTGAAGTGCAACCGGAAGACCCGGCTGCAGACAAGTACCCTGCATGCTCGGCATGCTGGAAAGAATGGACTACCTACGCGATAATGGTCATGAACGAGATGAGGCTTGACATGTCCCTGCCGGAGCATCGTAAGGCCCTTCGTAAGTATGAAAGAGCGTTCTTTGGCCTAGAGAAAGGCGTTTCCGAGATACAGAAGAACCCGGAAAAGCCCCCGTCACACTAGCCCGATAACACGTTTGGAGTAATCCGGAATCAAGCGCAAGATCTGGTCCCTCTTTGGGAAGGAGATGAGCACTTCTTTAAACGAGTCTGCCAGGATTTCCCTTTGTCTATCGTCAAGGGAGAGGAATGTTTCTGTCAGCCTCTGAAGGTTCAGCTGCTGCAGGCGTTCCGGCTGCCTGATGATCTGCTGACAGTAGGTTCCAAAAATAATGGCTCGCTCGCCTGCATCAAACCCGGCAAGTACTTCAAGCCATGTCTTTACAAGGATTGAAAGCTTGGCAGATTCTATGGTGGGCGCGGCCGACAGTGCCAGCGAGATGGTCTCCTGCCTGTCAGCTTCGCTCATAGCAAAGAATTCCTTGAGTCTTTTTTGCAGCATCGGTTTTCTCAAAAAGTCCGGCAGGTTTGCAAGGATCTGGATGATGTTGCCGGCTGCGCCGCGCAGGTTTTCCTGGCTCATGCATAGTGCGAAGCAGCCTGGTCAATTTAATCCGTGTCCCCGCTGGGATTAAATAGCGACGCGATAGGAGAAAACTCATGCCGTCTCTTGTGACAGTTGGAGGCTTTTTCGGTGACGAGGGCAAGGGCAAGATAATCGCGTACCTTGCAAAGAAGGACAACCCTTCCATAGCCGTACGTGGTGGAGTTGGTCCCAATGCCGGCCACACATTTACTTTCAATGGTAAAGAGTACAAGGTCCGCATGCTTCCAAGCGCGGTGCTTAACGCTTCTACACGGCTCCTGATAGGGGCCGGCGTTCTAGTAAATCCCAAGGTGCTGCTAAGCGAGGTATCCCAGTTCCAGGCCGACGACAGAACTTATGTTGACGCCCAGTGCGGCATAATCGAACAGCAGCATATCGACATGGACAAAAGCGAGGATCATTTGAAAGGCAAGGTGGGAACTACAGGCACGGGAACAGGCCCGGCCAACTCTGACAGGGCCCTTAGAACCCTGAAACTGGCCAAGGAGATCCCCGAACTGTCGCTGTACATAGAAGATGTCAGCAACTCGGTCAATTACGCGCTGGAAAACGGAGAAAAAGTCCTAGTCGAAGGCACCCAGGGCACATATCTTTCGCTTTTCCACGGCGGATACCCCTACGTCACGTCAAAGGATGTTACGGCATCTGCAATATGTTCGGATGTGGGCATCGGCCCCAAAAGAGTAGACGAGGTGCTGGTGGTATTCAAGGCCTACGTAACTAGGGTAGGCGGAGGCCCCTTACAAAACGAGCTTGACGAAGAAGAGGCCAGAAAACGCGGCTGGCTTGAATTTGGCAGCGTCACCGGAAGGCAGAGAAGGGCTGCGCCGTTTGACATGGATCTTGCCAAAAAGGCCGTCAGGATAAACAGCGCGACTCAGATTGCGGTGACAAAGCTGGATGTCGTGTTCCCGGAAACCGCAGGGCTGCGCGAATATGCCAAGCTGCCTGACAGGGCCAGGAAATTCATCGAGGAGATCGAGGATGGTACCGGCGTCAAAGTCATGCTAATAGGTACCGGACCGGAACTGGAAGACGTCATCGACCGCCGCTAGGACAGCAACGCCTTCAGCGCGTTTCGGCACGACCTTAAATCATAAAGCAGGGTTTTTTTATCGCCCACGAAGTCGATTTCTTTTAGTTTTTTCCTTGCCGCTGAGATTAGCTCGTCTTTTTTTGCATTCCGTTTTGGCCCGGAAGGCGGCCTTTCATGCTCCAGATTATGTGCTAATTTCAGATCCAGTATGGCTGATTCCACCGCAACATAAGCCCTCCAGATCGAGGATTCGTCAGGCTGTTCAGACTCTAGCATCTTCCTGGCCTGTCCTACAAGGTCGTGCAGCCTGTCCAACACTGCATACAGCAGGGCGGATGACTTTAATACTGTATGTATCAACCATACTGCGAATTGAGAATAAAGGCCCCGTGCTACATTGCACTGGCAGACATCAAGAGTTTTACTCGGCTGGTCTGTGCGCTGGAGCGAGCGCCCATACCGGCGTTTTCCCTTACATTTGGTGGCAAGAACGTGCTTGCCGTCCAGCTGGACGTCATCGACGGCCGGCCGGTGATTTACTACGTGGAAGCAGAGGTCGGAGACGCTCAGTACCTGGCTTACCGCGAAAGCAACGGTGTTGAAGAGGTGATTTTGGCCAATTCTGTGGGTAATCCCACGTTTGTGTACGCGCCCATCATCAAGGTTGATGAAATGCCGCAGTCCCTTGCCAGAGCGGCTAGGATCGACAAAAAGTCAGGGTACGTGGCAATAAGGCTTCGAGACTTGGCAAGCCTGGCAAAGGTGGCTGCATACAAGACCGTCTACGAGGAAGCGCCGCTCCCGCTCTTCCTGTTCAAGGAACAAGGAAAAGTGATCCTGGGCACCCATATGAGCATGAATGATAACGACTCCTTCTCCTACTTTTACTATGTGCTCCTTAACGTAGAACCGGCGGGAACCTTCTTACGGTATGCAAGCCAGAAGGCCGAGCAGCCGTCGTTTACCTCCAGCCTTGCCGAACACGGCTACATCTATCTCAAGGTGATAAGGCTGGCAGACAGCCATCCACTGGTAAAGGTCTATGACTGAGCCCTTTCGCAAAAGGATGGCAAAAGCATCGGAAAGGAGCCCCATAGTTCTGGCGCTTGACCCGCCGGTCGACGGGAAAAACTTGAAACAGTTTGCTGTAAAGACCATCGAGGCAGTTGCAGAGCACACATGCGCCGTGAAAATTAACTTTCACCTCCTTCTGCCGCTATCTGCACACGAGATTTCAGAGATCACGGAGCTTGGGCACTCGCGCGGCCTTCAGTGCATAGCAGACATCAAGCTTAATGACATAGAACACACCAACGAAGTTGCGCTGCACCACCTTGCCAGGATGGGTTTTGATGCGGTCATTGCCAACCCGTTCATGGGTTCTGGCGAACTTGGCACGCTTGTGCAAAAGGCTCATGGGATCGATGCCGGCGTCATCGCGCTGGTATACATGAGCCATCCCGGTGCAAAAGAAGGCTACGGCCTGAAGCTGAACAAGAAGGCGCTGTATCACGTCTTTCTTGACAGAGCTTTGCGCGCCGACGCTGATGGCATAGTGATCGGTGCTACCCAGACGGAGATAATGAGGGAAGTCATGCGCAAAAAGAAACGGCAAGGTTTTTCCCTTCCCATATACTCGCCGGGCGTTGGCGCACAAGGAGGAGACATCATGAAAGCCATCAAAAGCGGATCGGATTACCTGATAATCGGCAGGTCAATAATTGAAGCAGACGATCCGGCAAGGGCTGCAAGAGAGATCCAGGCAAAGGCCCTTTCATGCAGATGATTTCTGCAAAAAGTCTCTGGCTGCAGCAAGCAGGTTCTTGGCATTCTTAAAAGTCAGCTGGTTCATCGCGTCATCGTATTTTTTCCATGCGTAGCCGATGTGTTCGTGGGAGAGTTTGACTTCCTTTGTCTTTGCCTTTGCCAGATACAGCGCGACTTCCTTGTTTACCAGCTTTCTGCCTTTCCTGTACTTGTAGGAGATCTTGTTGCGAAAACCGTCCACAAATTCCACATCAGAGATCCCGGTTTCTTCTCTGATCTCCCGGGATGCTGCCTCTGTTTCGCTTTCTCCTTTCTCTATGTTCCCCTTTGGAAAGTCCCAATGGCCGGCAGTGTAATGCAACAGCAAATACTCTGGTTCTTGGCTGGCAGCATAGAACAGCACTGCCCCGGCAGACCGCTCGTCGACCACACAATCAGGTCGCGGCGCTGGTTTGTATATTTTATGCTATTCGTCCTCTTCCGGTTCTTGTTTTTCGTCTGCCCTGACCATGTCTGGCGGGCTGTAATCATGAACATCTTCCCATTCTTCAAAGGTCATCCAGTATCCGCAGTACCATTTTTTTGCCCCCGGATCAAAGTCGCCGTGCTCTGGCATTTCTCAAAACTGCAGGCGCAGCGTTATTTAGTGTTTCAGCGCCTCGCCGCTTCTCCTGTGTCTGAAGCGCTGGTACAGTATCGTGGCAGCCACAAGCGAGACCGCAAGGCCTATCAGCAACGAGGAGATGAGAGTGAACGGGCTTGTGCCTTCGGTCAGTACCGACGCAAACTGGACTACGGGTATGTACAAAAGCCCCAGCACGACCAGCCTCAGTATTTCTGACACTTCGCGGGAGCTCCCCTTCAGCCAGTTTGCCAGAAACACGCCGCCAAAGACAATAACGATTCCGATCCAGAAAAGGGTTATCGTCCCCTTTGCAAAGCTTCCAACTATTGTCTTGTTGGTAACTATCTCCAAGGCATTCATGTTGTACACAGGTACGTCGTGGGGTATGCTTGAAATGCCATTTGCAATGGCTGCAAGTATGACCAGTATGCCTCCTATAATGGAGAATATCTTGATAAAGTCCGTAGGGGATAGCTTGCCAAGCGAGCTTACCGTCCTGTCTATGTCAAAGGCACGGACTATAAACGCGCCTCCCAGTATGGCCAGTATCATGACTATCAGCCACTTGGTTTGTTCAAAGGCTACTGCAAGACCGCCTGCCAAGAGCAGGGCTCCTGGCACTCCAAGGAAGAATTTGGAGTACTGCGGGTCGTACATCAATGCCTTGATGTAACGGCCGAAAACAGCATAAGAGTACTCTACGCTCCTGCTGTGCCTGATGATTATACGCTGTACAGAGACTACTGGAACTCTGGACTGTATGACCGGCAAAACGGTCTCGTCATCCTCGCCGTCTGAAACTATCACTGCCCCGGTGGCCTGATACTTTGACAGGATTGCCTGCACTTCCCGGCTTATCTTTTCGTCCGCCTCAACGCCGCGGTTGTATTTGCCGGCCACCACCGCGACTTCGACGTCGTAGCCCTTGCTGACAAGCTCTTCGTATGTCTTGACAGCTCCAAAGATTGCGTTGGCGTCGGCATCTTCAGGGTCCTCTATTGCAAGTCTGGTCCCGGCGTTGATGCACTGGTCACGCCCCACCACTGGAGTTTCAATACCGCCTTTCGAGCCGATGTCGTCGTCCCGGTCTATGCAGAGTACAAGAAGTCGGCTGGGGGAGGACTCCGGGCCCTTTGGAACCTCTATCTTGTGGTTCCGCTGATAGTCTGCAGGCTGCCGGGACATGGCCTACTGTAGTTTAAGACGCACAAAACTTGTTAATTAATTTAATCCACTTTAGCTGAGTTCGTTTGGATTATTTTGTCTGAATTTGAGAGAGTTTAGCTCCCCTTGAAGTTGAGACAGACAAGGTACAACTCGCTACTCTCCTGCCGGCTGGCGGTGGGCTTACTGAGAAGGACCTTCTCAAAGCTTTTCTTTAACTCGTTTTTAAACTCGTTTAGAAACTCGCCTTCAAAGACCTTAAAGACTGCGTTTCCGCCGCCCTTCAATACCTTCTGGGCAAGAGAAAAGGCGCTTTTTGAAAGCGATATCTGCCTCGCATGATCCACGTCCCAGACCCCACTGACATTGGGCGCAAGGTCCGAGAGCAGGACGTCAGCTTTTTCCTGCAACGCCTCGGCTATCCTACTAACGGTTAGGGGATCTTCAATATCTCCCTGAAATATCGCGGCGCCGGCCACCGGCTCGACCTCTTTTAGGTCTACTCCCACGACCCTGCCGACGCTGCCCACCTGTTTTGTTGCTACCTGCACCCATCCTCCCGGGGCACAGCCCACATCAACGACTTTGGCGCCCTTCCTGAGGATGTGGTACGAATCGTTCAGCTGTAAAAGCTTGTATGCCGCCCTGCTACGGTAACCCTGGTCCTTTGCAAGCTTGCGGTAATGATCTCTGCGTGCGTCGGCAAGCCTCATTTCTAAAGCTTCACGTCTGGCTAGGCTGTTCAGCCTCGGCCTTTTTCTGGTTGATAATATCAAGCGACGTAACAAGCCATTCTTCAATCTGGCCGCACGTAACGGGGCTGAAAGACCCCTCAAGAGAACACATGTGCTCCACAGGGCATGTAAGACACGGGGCCTTTTCAATGCTAAAAGTGTCAACAGGCAGTTTGACTGGGAAAAGCTTGTAGGTCCATCTGCCGTTCTCAAGCATTTTTTCCCTCCTTATCAGGGATCGTTTTTCAAGGCGTATGGCAACTCTGGAGCCGTCCCGGCTTGTTAGAGCCAGCTCCTTCCAGAGCTCGGACTGCAGAATGCCGTCCTTACCGTTGTTCACGATAGTTCTAAAGACCTTCCCAGTTAGATCGTCAATCTGAGCATCATTCAATTTCAACCTACAACAACCCCTAATGTTAGATGACTAATTTTCGCTAAACTGATAAATAATCCTTTTCGACCTCGATCGAGGCAGACGTGATTATTTGGCCTTGGCATCCTCCTGTATGATGCCAAAGACGTTGCCTTCAGTGTCCTGACAGGTGGCAAACCAGCCAATGCCAGGTATTGCCATCTTGGGCATCAGTATTTTGCCGCCTTTGGTCTCTATCTTTTTCATGTACCTGTCCACCGACTGGACTCCAATGGTGTTCATTACCCCTGGCATCTGCTTATTACGTCGTGAGATCCCACCGTTTATGCCGGGCTCGTCCTTCTCGCCGGTGGTCACAAGCCAGTAGTCTAGCGGACCGTCCCACTTGTTGAACTTCCAGCCAAAGACAGCCTTGTAGAACTTCATAGCTCTGTCCGGGTCGTCCGCAGCAATGTCAAAGTGAACCGGTCGCGGCATACGTGATCGTAAGCAGGATTCGACTATTTAAAATTGGTTACAAAAATTCAGGAAAGGAGCCTTACTTGGCTGCCTTCTTGCTGTTTCCAAAGATCTTGTTGAAATAGTCCGCGTTCTCCTGGGCCAGCTCTGCTGCCTCGCCTTCCCTGACGTTGGCAAGGTTCTTGGCCAGCTTCTTCTTGTACTCCAGCTGCATCTGGCGCGCTATCTGGATCCTCTGTGCCTGCGGAGAGCCTGCACCGTGCATGGACTCGGTCAGGTACCCTACGGCGTTGCGGCCAAGGGTCATGTTCTCTATCAGTCTAAGCACACGCATCCTGTTCTCGGTGGATACGCCTTTTCTGCCCTTAAGATACTTTTCAAGCAACGGTCCGGTTGAAGGGCTGCGGAAGTCCTTTTCTGATGGCATCGTTACCATAAGGCCGCCGGCTATGTCTTGGGCAATGCGGCCTATTTCATACGGGAACCTTGTAACGTTGTGCTTGCAAACGTTGGCCAGCATGTCGTCGTTCTGCCAGTTGCCTGAAGCCGTCTTGTGGGCCATGAACGAGGACGCGATTCCAGCCGCAAAAATCGTTTCATTGAGGTGCGTCATCTCGACCAATTTGTCCTTGATATGAGATGCGCTGCTGATGCCGTTATAGTCTGCTATTGCCGCTGCTGCACCGATGAGAACGTCTCCAAGGCCCGTCTTGCAGACGTAGCTCCGCCTGTGGTAGCAGGTGAACCTTTCAACCAGCATGGCGGCAAACTCGTACTCGCCGTCCATGAATATCAGCTCGTTTGGTATGAACACGTTGTCTAGTATTATCATGGCCTCCTGTCCGGCGAACCTGGAATTGCCAGAATCGATTTCGCCCTCCTCCATGCTTCTGGTGTCGCAGGACTGCCTTCCATAGATGTAGGTGATCCCCTTTGCGTCCACAGGGATTGCACCGACGATGGCGTAATCTTTGTCTTCCCCTTTCAGCCTCATGGTAGGCATGATGAGAATCCAGTGCGAGTTGATGCATCCAGTCTGGTGTGCCTTGGCGCCGGTGATGTAGACGCCGTTGGCATCGCGCTTTGTTATATGGACAAACATGTCCGGGTCAGGCTGCTGGCTCGGCGAGAGACTGCGATCGCCCTTGACGTCGGTCATGGCACCCCCTATGACCAGGTTTTCCTGCTGCATTTGTTTGATGAATTCCATCAGCCGTTTGTGGTACTGTGTGCCGTGCTTCTGGTCTATCTCATACGTTGTAGAATAAAGCGAGTTCAGGGCATCCATTCCCACGCAGCGCTGGAAGCATGTTCCAGTCAGCTGGCCAAGCTTTCTTTGCATGCGGTTCTGGTTGACCAGGTCCTCTGCGCTTTCCGCGATGTGAAGGAATCTGTTTACTTGGATTCCAGAAAGCGAGGACTGAGCGGACGCTATTTCCGGATCTTCGTTAGCAAGATCATAGGTTGCTGCAACAGCATTGATCGATGGCCGGATCATCGGATGATCCACCGGCTCCTTTACTAACTGTCCGAAAAGGTATACCTTTACGTCTCTTCCCCTGAGGCTCTGAATGTATTCAGCCCCATTCCTAATTGGCATGGTGTTGTACTTTTCCTTCTATCTTATTTATACATTCTCAACTCCCTTACATTCGAAAAAGTAACAATTTCTGCACGGATTCTTGCGTAAAATTTAGTACAGACTAAGTGTTGTCTCCGTGGTTACTGTATGTATGACTGGTTTGCCTTGTCAAAATTCCTGACCACCCGAAATTCCCTTCCAAACTGCGTATTTACCATATCCTTTAGCTGCGGGTACAGCGATGAAGGGTCCTCTTTTGCCATCTTGGTTGCTGAATGATCATCCCCCAGCAGCGCCTGGCAAAGGTCAAAAGTCATCTGCCTGACTGTATTTTCATCCACAATGCCAAGGCTGTGCAGGTATTCGTGAGCAAGCACCATGAATAGGTAGGCGTTGTACTCTTCAGGTACAGTCATGTTCTTTATGGCAGCCAGAACATAGCTGTTTACAGCAATGACATTTGATCCAAGGATGTGATAGGCCCCAAGCTTGGTGGGCATTACCTGCAGGACAAGGCTCAGACCTGCCCTGTGCATCTTGAATTTTGTAAAAACGGCCGATTTTACCAGCTCGAATGCCTCGTTAAAGTCCTTAAATGCAGACACTTTGGCCCGGAACTGCAGCTGCCGTTCTGTAAGCACGGTGTTAATTCACAATTCCGGTGTATAAAGCCGGCAGTAAGCCAGCGCTTACTTCGCAACCTTTTTACAGCCAGAAACTGGCTTAGATGGCGTGGTTTCAAAAACCAAGCACCTTGATCTTGACGAAATAATAACAAAACATCCCGATTTTCCAAAACCCGGCATACTTTTCCGCGACGTCAATCCAGTTTTCCGCGATCCTGCTGCGTTGAAGTACATTGCCGACGAATTTTACCGCAGGTTTGGCAAGGCCAAGGTTGATGCAATTGCCGGTATAGAATCCAGAGGCTTTGTGGTGGCAACGGCCCTTGCCGTAAGGTTTGGCACTGGCATGATAATGATCCGCAAGGCCGGCAAGCTGCCAGGCAAGACAATAAGAAAGTCATACGACATAGAATACGGAAACGCAGTGATGGAGATTCAAGACAGCTCCATCAAGAAGGGCCAGAAAGTGCTGATAGCCGATGACCTGATAGCAACCGGCGGCACTGCAGCTGCCGCATCAAAACTGGTCGAAGAGCTTGGCGGCAAGGTGGCCGGCTTTGCATTTGTAATTGAGCTGGCCGGACTCCAGGGCGCGGACAAACTGAAGAAGATGGGCTACAGGGTAGAGTCAATGGTGGTGTATGACTGATGGCCAGAGAAAGCGCAGACATTGGTATCATCGGCGGCACCGGCGTGTACGATCCGGGGCTCTTTAGCGATAAGCGAGAGATCAAGGTCTACACGCCGTATGGTGACCCTTCGGACCTGATAACCATAGGAGAGTATGCAGACAGAAAGGTCGCTTTCATTCCAAGGCACGGCAGGAACCACAGGATACCTCCGCACGGGATAAACGCCAGGGCCAACATCTGGGCCTTCAAGGAGCTTGGAGTAAGGCGCATCATTGCCCCGTCTGCTGTCGGCAGTTTGAGCTACGACTACAAACCCGGAGATATCGCGCTTCCAGATCAGTTCATCGATTTTACTAAAGGCCGTCAGTACACCTTCTACGATGGGGGGCAGATCTGCCACATTTCCATGGCTGACCCCTTCTGCCCGCAGCTGCGGGCAGTCGCATCCAAAGTAATCGGTAAGCTGAATTACCCGTTTCAGTCAAAGGCTACATACGTCTGTGTAGAGGGGCCGCGTTTTTCTACCCGCGCTGAATCAAAATTCTTCCGCGATGTCATGAAGGCAGACATCATCGGGATGACCTTGGTGCCTGAATGCACGCTTGCAAGGGAAGCTGAGATCTGCTACCTTTCAATATCCACCGTCACGGACTATGATGTCTGGGCCGAGCAACCGGTCAGCTCAAAGGAGATCATCGAGACTCTGCACAAGAATGTTGAGAAGACCAAGAAGCTGATAGCAGAGATGATACCGGCGATCCCTGCAGAGTTTGAATGCGCCTGTGGAAGCGCCCTAGAAGGGGCGTTACTCTGATGGAGGCTTTAGCCCCTCTGGAAGCGTAACATCACCCTGCACTATCTTTTGCTGAATTACAAGCTGCAGGGCTTCCGGGTCTATTCCCATCTTGGCCACTTTGGCTAGCGTGGTTTTCGGTATCTTGACATGGGCGTTGTGCCCCCCTATCCTGCCAAACGCTATAGCGGTGAACCGGAATTCTTGGCCTTTTACCACAAAGTATCCCGTTAATTTGCTGGCAACCTCGCTTCCGCTGGCGCTTTTTATAAAAACAGTAACAGGTACGTCGTTGTCCCGCTGCATTACTTGTCCTCTTCTACTTCCATGTTGCGGTTGACGTTCTCTTCTACCAGAAAGCTCCACCACTCCGGGTCGGCTATCTTGAAGTCCCTGACGTTTACCTCGACAGTCTTGTCGTCGGCGTCGGTAAACGAGAATCCGCCTTCCCTGATGAGCTTGACCAGACGCCAGCGCAGATGGCCCTTGCGCTTGCGGCTGACGGCAACTGCCCATTTCTTATCCTTGTCGATTCTGGGCATGCCGATATAGTCGACAATTTCAAGTATGCCAAGGCGCTTTTCCTCGCAGAACATCTCTTTTGTAAGAAGGCTGCGCCAGATGTCGACAGAGCCCAGAGTCCTGCCGTTCTCGTTGATATTGATAACTCCGAAGTAGACTACTTTGTCTCCGCCGGTGGGATCCGAAGTCGCCATCCTGCACTATTGGGTTCCTGCAGGCCTATTTAGTCCTTGCATCCTCGTATGGCTTCTCAAGCACGATGCCCATGTTGTCCACAAGCAGATTCTTCTTGAAGGGGATGTCGTCCTCTGCGCAGCGTCGCCGGTAACGGTTTGTTATGGCATACCGCGGATGCAGCGATTCAAATTCTGTCTTGGTGATGTCGATGACCATGCCCCTGGTCATGAGCGATTTTGCAGTCCGCAAGGCGCGTTCTTCGTCATTCCAGCCAAGCTTCTTGGATATCGTGACGGCGTCCATCTTGCCGTTCTTGACGATAGCTACGAAAACCTTGGCCTCGTCCTCGCTTATTTTCAGTTCCGAGATCATCGCCTGCTCTATGTTCGAGAGGTTGACGGCCAAATCTTTCAGATACCTAGCCTTGACTCGTACTTAATTGCAGCGCAGTTCAATTCCAATTGCTGCCGTGCATCGGGAAGTACACATTTTTGGAGTTTTTCTCCACGGCTGATGCAGAATGCAGCATTTTTGCCCAGGATCTTTTTCCCATGCCAATGGATAGCCTGCGAGAAGCCCGCATATTAGAACTGCACAAGATTACGATATTTCTCGTACCTTTCCTCAACGTCCTCCCCGGTTATGGCAAAAAGCTTTTTCACTCCAAAATCTTCAACTGCAAACGAGCCCATAACGTTGCCGTATATCACTGCCTCCTTCATGGTACGGAAATCTATTCTGCCCCTGCGGGCGATGTGCCCCATGAAGCCGCCGGCAAATGAGTCACCGGCGCCGGTGGGATCCACTATTTCATCAAGGAAGAACGCGGATGCTGGAAAGACCTGCCCATCCTGTGAAAACAGGATGGCGCCATGCTCGCCCTTCTTGATTACAGCGAACTTGGGTCCAAAGGAGAGTATCTTCTTGGCGCACCTTGCCAGGTTCATTTCCTTGCACAGAAGCCTTGCCTCGCTGTCGTTTATCACCACGACGTCAGTCTTTTCCATCATCCTTACCACGCCGTCCCTGTCCTGCTCGATCCAGTACTCTATGGTATCGCAGGCAATCAGCCGGGGACGGTCGAAAAGTTGGAGGATCTTTATGTTCTGCTTTGGATCGTTGTTGGCCAGATAGACGTACTCTGACTGGGCGTATTCTTCAGGAATGACAGGTTCAAAGTCTGCTATAACGTTAAGTTCGGTCTTGTTCATGATCCTGTTTGACAGGTTGTAGTCAAAGGACGAATCGTAATGGAAGGTCTTGCCGCCCTGGACGGTTACGACTCCCTTGGTGTCTATGCCCTTGGCCCTGAGCGCGGCGAGGTTTTCAGCCGGCATGTCTGAGCCTATCGCTGCCACCATCGAAGTTCTGGTGAACATGCTTGCAGAAACCGACGCAAAGGTTGCCGCTCCCCCCAGGATGCGGACTTCGGTCCGAAAGGGCGTTCTGGTGGTGTCCAGCGCCATGGTGCCAAAGACGGTAAGCAACGCAGTATGCGTAACTCTCAATAAATAAATTCCTACTGACAGCCGCCGGCGCGTAGGCATCATTAAATAACAAAACCCGGATCTTGCAGGTATTGCGTCTAGTAATGGCAATCACCGGCGCCTCAGGGGTAATTTACGGCATAAGAACGCTTGAAGCGCTGAAGCAGCTAAAGGTAGAGACCCACCTCATACTCAGCCAATGGGGCGAGAAGACAATCAGTATAGAGACCGACAAGACCGTCAACTACGTTCGCTCCCTTGCAACCCGAGTCTACGAAGATGATAACATGGCGGCGCCTGTCTCTAGTGGTTCATTTAAGGTAGACGGCATGGCCATTGTCCCTTGCAGCATGAAGACGCTGGCAAGCATTGCAAACGGCTTTGACGACAGCCTGGTATCAAGGGCCGCAGGAGTCTGCATAAAAGAGTCGCGCAGGCTTGTAGTTGTGCCAAGAGAGGCCCCGCTGTCCAAGATTCACCTTGAAAACATGGCCAAGCTGGCAGACGTCAACAACGTTGTCATAATGCCGGCCATGCCCGGCTTTTATCACCGCCCAAAGACCATGGAAGACCTGGTAGACCATGTTGTAGGAAAGGTTTTGGACCAGTTTGGCGTAGAACACAATCTCTTCAGGCGGTGGGGAGAGAACAACCACCCCACAAAGAACGTATGAGGCCGGCGGCCGACCGTCTATAAGGTTTTATAATCTAACCTTGCATGTAAAATTGATGTGCGCCGGCGGGGGCGAGTAGGGATATCTAGATACAAGAGAGAGTATTCCGCCAACCGTTCCGTGGGTTTTGTAATCCCTCTCCTAGCTTTGATCTTCGTCGCAGTCTTGTTTGTAATGGCTTCCCGCGCGCAGCAGAGCAGCGCCAGCTTTATTCTGGTCAGCGCCGCTGCAGGCCTGGTGATTTACTGGGTTCGTGAGCTATACAAGATGTCCCAGCCGGAGGACCAGAAGATGGTCCCGGAATCCGAGAAAAGGGACTGGATCTACGACCTGATCAAAAACGATAACGAGATGGTTTTTGTGGCCGAGGTGCCCGGCCCGGAAGACCAGATAAATGTCCGCTTAGCAAGCGGTGTTTTGCGCATCACAGGAGGCCAGAACTTTACCAAGGATGTCCAACTTGGCTTTTCAACAGAGATGGGCATTTCTGACTACAAGTATCGCAACGGCGTGCTTACCATCAGATTGCAGAAGATCTAATAATTTTCTTCATGGTATGCTTCGTTATCTTCCCAAAGCCGCATCTTATCCATCTTGTCGCGCCGCCGGACATCCTGAAGCATCTCGTAGACTTTCTTGTGCATACTGCCCTTGGACAGCATGTCTATTGCATCCATGGCCATGCGGACCTGGTGGTAATTTCCTATAAGGCCAACAGTATGCCCGTATACTGAAATCAGAGCCCCGCTCAGCTCTTCAATGGTCCGGCGCGATTTGCCACCTTCGCCTATTATTCTGCTCTTTATGCGCTCTATGGCGTTTTGGGATTTACCGGTGTAACTGCGCAGATCGATCTGCTGAAAGACCTCATTGTCTTCCATGAGGCGCATGGCCCGTTGCGGGGAAAACCCCCTCGAGATTGCGGTTATTATCTCGACGGCCTTGAAGCCTTCCATCTGTTCCACGGGTTTGGATCCGATCACCATGATGTCGCCGGTTTCACTGTCGATCTCGATGACGACGCCGCACCTTTTTTCGATCTCTTGTTTTACCTTGCCGCCCTTGCCTATTAGCGCACCTATCCGTTCCTTTGGTATCCTTAAAGTATGTTGAAAGCTCATTTTGATCCCGTGATCCTCTCTACTAGCCTGCCGGTGTCAATGACATCCAGTTCCCGCTTTATGAAGAATCGGTTAATGTTCTGAATGTCGCGGATTAAAAATTTTTTTGAATTGGGATGATTTACGTCAACTGCAGAACCAAAATCAAACAGCATTATCTTGCCCTCCAGATTCTTGAAGACGTTGTACTCTGACAGGTCGGCATGCACCAGATGCGCCTTCTGGTACAGGATGATCATCTGCTCGATCACTTCGTTGTAGTCGTCTGCGGTAACTTCAGTATCGGCCAGCGGTACTGCCACGTTACCGTAGCTGTCGCCTATGAACTCCATTACAAGGACATTTTTTTCCACGGCAATGGGCGCCGGCACCCGGACTCCGGCTGCGTGCGCGGCCTGCAGATTCTTGAACTCCTTTCTGGCCCATGTTGCAATGATGTTGCGGGTTCCCTTCTTTATCTTCGAAAACCGCGGATCTCCTACTATGTACTGCAAGCGCTTTTTGAATTCCGCGCTGACAGTAAGGTAGATCTTTACCGCCACTGGCAGGCCCTCCGGCGTTTCGGCAATGTACAGCTTGGACTCCTTGCCGGAAGCAAAGTGGCTCTGGATAGACCGGATTATGCCGTCATTGACCATCTTGGTGATAACCATCATGGTAGGCATGTCAAACACCTCGTCGACGACCTGATAATCCTCCGATCGCTTGACTAGGAAACGGGTCTCACGTTCGTGGCGTTTGTAACGCCGGTCTGCCCGGATAATCGGCTTTTGGCGTTCTTCGTCTTCCAGATCCCTTGTCTTGTCGGTCATGGGCATCACATTTGATGGAATTTGAATATCATTAGAAAAGGAACGCCGGCTATGTGCTTGACGCTGGCCTGTTTGGCCATTTTCATCTCCAGTGCCTGACCAACAATCTGGTTGCCCACAAGGTTGGCAATTGCGCACTTGTGCAAAAGCTCGCCGGCCTGGCCGCCTTCTATTACCTGCTGCTGGAAATACTCCTTGGTCAGGTTGATCACCAACCCGTCCTTCTCCAGCTTTGTGCCTATCAGGTCAAGGTCGCAGATATCCACCATCAGCGAGCCCTGGTACTGCGTCGTTCTGGCAGCGTACAACGGCTGATAATTATCCATTCAGTGTAATGAGTCTTTAGCCGTAGGTCTCTATCTTGATGTCAAAGGACCCGTCTTTTCTCTTGTTCCTGTTGGTGACAAATCCGAGCGGCTGCAGTATGGCCACGACGCTGTCTATGGTTCCCTGATATCCGCATATGTAGAAAAACGAGTTCTGGGTTGTCAGTTTTTCATTCAATCTTTTCTCCAGCTCCGACATGCTGCCATCCCTTCTTTGCAGCAAAGTTTCCACCCTGCCGGTATGGCCCGTCCAGCCCCCGGACAGCGGATCGTCTGGCCTGCTGACCGTCGGCATGTAGGCAAAGTCCCAGCTCTTGTCCTTTTCCATGCTTTCAAGCAGTTCCTGGTAGCCCAATTCCTTGGCATTCCTTGCGCCGTGGAGCAGAGCTATCTTCCTTTTCGCGCCCAAGGCCTTCAAGTGCAAGGCATAGCTTACGAATGGAGCAAGCCCGGTTCCAGAGGCTATCAAGACCATAGTCCTGTCGTCCGGAGTCCCGTCCGCCTTTTTGCCTTCTATGGTAAAGGCGCCGGCCGGCTTTCGCCAGTAGACGGAATCCCCCTCCTTCATGTGGAACAGTGCAGTGGTAAACTTGCCCATCACGGGCTCGGTGGCCCATTTTATGTACAGTTCAAAGTACCGTTTCTCCTCTGGCGGCGATGCGATGGAGTACGCCCGGTATGTCATCTTGTCGTCAGAGTCCAGCTTCAGTCCCAAGGTAACGAACTGTCCGGCCTTGAAATCTGGAACAGGACTTCCATCATCCGGCTGGACCCTCAAAATCGCAAGGTCTTGCGTCAGGTCTTTTCTGTAAATTATCCTGCCTGTGCTTGACGCAACTTGACCTCTTTCCACACTCATTTGCAGGTAATGGATCGCCTGCAGTATATTTTGATATCCTTTTATTGGAGGCTTTCAAAATTAGGGCGACTTGGCAAGCAAGAAGGGCATAGCTATCACCGCCGCCATCGTGGTCGGCATCGTTGGCGCCAGCTTCCTGATCTGGCTTTTGCCGCAGGAAAGCGGAGTCAATGTCAGGCAGATAACCCCGCCACCGCATCAGGAGGTTTTCCAGCAGGTCTATACGCAGAACACCGAGCTTGCCACGGACATAGATTCCAAATACGTCCAGTGGAAGAGCAATCAGCTTTCGTCTGAGACCATGTCTGCTTCCATAGACGAGGCAAAAACCATGGTTGGGAATATGCGCAAGAACCTTGCAGATGTCAGTCCGCCGCAGCAATGGCAGGAAAGTTTCGGCACGTATGCCACGGCCCTTGATGTTTTTAACCAGTACCTTGATGGAATCAAAAGCAAGGTGCAGGCCGGCGACAGGGGCGACGATCCAGAGATCGACAGCTTGAAACAGAGATGGGCAGACAGCGTAGACAGGGCAGTCAAGTCCGTGCCGCTGTAGTTCATTTCAGGACTTGCAGAATCTGATCTATCCTTGCATCTGTTTTGAATGCCCCGGTGTTCAGCGGCGTCCTTGACGCCATGTATCCAGAAGCCCGCAATTTTTCAATGATCTTCTGGACTGAATACGGGTTGGTCTTGAGTCTTGACGAGATCTCGTCTGCACGGAAGTAATACGGTACCCCTATTTCCTCGATGGCGGCGTCTAGGATCTTTTTGTGCTGCCTCTCGGCCCCTTCAGACATTTTTGCGACGAACTCACGGTCGCAAAGCGCGCCGGTCCAGAGCTGCCCGCCTATCTTGAGCTTGCTGTGACACAGCTCGCACTTCTTGTTGGAGTCGAATTCCCGGACTGCAGTTCTGTGGCCGCACTGGAAGCAATGCATTATGTATCCTATGTTGTTGTAAACGTTGTTTGCCTCGCTGCTGCTCACAGATACGGTGGCGTAAACCCGCAGATAGTGCATGGTTGAGTGTGCAAACACCGGCTTTATTGCCAGCTCCAGCCTTGACGACGTAAGGGCGATGAGGGAGGTCAGCAGTCGCATGGCAGTTTCATTTCCATAGCTGTTGTTAAGCGGCCTGCCGTAGTACCTTCTCAGGCAGACTTCTGGATAAATGCCGCATAGCACTGCCGTATCGGTGGCGGTTATGGAGATTAGGCCGTCGTCTAGCACTGCTCTGAGCACGCAGTCGATATGCTTTGCCGGCGTTCCAAAGGGGTCCAGATCCACGATTCCAAACCGCTCTCCTGCTTCAGTGCCCCTCAGTAGGAACTTGCATACCTCGTCTATGTAAAAATGGCATTTATCGGATACCGAGTTCAACGCAGCGGCCTGTTTGGCCACCTCAACAGCCGTTGGATTGACATCATTTCCGTAGACCTGTTCCATGTCTGGCACTTCGACGGCAACCCGCAGTGCCCGGGCTCCAACGCCGGTAAAGGCGTCTGCAAAGGTCTTCTCTTTGAGGCGCGGCAGGAAGGCCCGGTAGGCAAGTATAGACAGGTCCCGGTTGAGCTTGGCCAACGGGTTAAAGAAGGCAGGTGTCTTTGGCGGCACCTTTGCGGTAAGCGAGAGTCTTGGGACCAGCAGTCTGGTCTGACCCTCGATTGTTTGGATAAACTCGCCGCCTTCCATGCCAGTGGCTGGCTAACATGCGATATTTATTGGCAAGCGCAACCGATAATAGATACGCTCCAAATCTCATAAACAGCTTGGACGGGATCCTCATAGGCGGCGTTGACGAGGCCGGCCGCGGCTCTATCATTGGCCCCCTGATTGTGGCTGGTGTCAGCATTCATGAGAGCAAGATATCAAAGCTCAGGGACATGGGTGTCAGGGATTCAAAGCAGCTTACCGCCAAGGTCAGGGCCAGGCTTTATGACGAGATAATCAGTGTTGTTGACCATTACCATATTCACAGCATCGATTCATGTGAGGTGGACGATAGCGTGTTTCAGAAGGGCTTAAACCGGCTTGAAGCAAGAACTATGGCCAGTGTCATAGACCGCATTCATGCCCACGAAGTGTATGTCGATTGCTGCGATGTAAACCCGGACAGATACAGAGAACATATTGCAGCTCACCTTGACAGGAGGCCGGTAATCCATTCCATGCATCATGCTGACAGGATAAATGTGGCCGTGTCCGCCGCGTCGATTCTGGCAAAAGTCACGCGCGACGGCAGCATCCAGAAGATAAGGAGGCGATACCGCAGTGTGGGAAGCGGCTATCCGTCAGACGAGAAGACCATGAGCTTTTTGCGGCAATGGGTAGCAAAGAAAAAATGCGCGCCCGAGTTTGCAAGGAGGTCCTGGAAGCCGATGCGCACCATGCTTGAGGAGTTTGAGCAACGCAGGCTATTCTGATCACTGTTTGAATGTGCAGTGGATCATAGCATGGTCCTTGTCAAATGGCTCCAGATTGATTATCTGGTCTATCTGAAAGCCACTCTTTTCCAGCTTTTTGGCTTCCTGGACTACCACGGCCTTTGGGTCCATGGTCACGTCTATGCTTCTTGTCTTGATCACAAGCAGCATTTTTCCGCCAGGCTTGAGGTACGACGTGCAGTTTGATATCGCTATTTCCGTCTGGTCTGGTTGCGCGATGTCGCAGTAGACAACGTCGACTTTGCCAAACACAGAAAAGTAGGATTGCGGCCTTCTTGCGTCCTCTATTATTGGCATCACGTTTCTGCGTTTTGCCGCGACATTTTCTATCAGCTCACGGGCTACTCTGGTGGCAGGCTCCACCGCAAACACTATGCCGCGGTTGCCAACGATATCAGAAACATGGCTGACCGTCGTTCCTGTCGATGCTCCAAGGTACAGAACCCTGCTTCCGTTTTTTATGGGCAGGACCTTCAGCCCCTTTTTCAGGGCCCCGGCAAGCTTGCTTCGAAACGGGTCCCAGATCCGGTACTCCTCTCCGTCCTGCTTGACCAGCTTTTCGCCATAGACATTGTTTCCAGGCACAAGGTTAAGAGTTGCCAGCTGCTTTTCGCCGCTTACGTAGATCCACCTAATATCTTCGCTTTCCAAACCGCTTCTTGTCCTTCATCCTCTTTCGGCCCCGGTCTTCGCGCCTTTCGTGTTCTCGGAATCTCTTTTCTCTTTGCTTTTCTGGAGCCGGTTCCTTGTACTTTTCACGGATCTCTGTTATGCGCGTGTTCAGTTTTTCAAAGATTTGTGTATCTTTGCCAGAATGCCGGTAATAGTCGATCCTTGCCGCGATTGCCACTTTGGAAGCAACGGCCCTTGCTATCTTGCCGCGCTGCCACTTTGGAGCAGAATGTATCAGCGGATGCTGGAACAGTATGCCGTGTTTTGGCGGCCTTGCTCCTGTCTTGAGGGCCCGGAACAGCGCCTTTTCTGCTCCAAGCACTTGTATCGTGCTGGCAGGGATTGTCGCAAGCCGGGTAAGGCTGCCAGCCTTTGCAATCAGCCTTGCTCCGACAGCCGCGGTCAGCAGCTCCTTAACGTTTGGAGCCACGGCGTCCATGGCCGCCTCGATGTGATCGGACAGTATGCGGCGCAGGTCCGATTGCAGGATAACCTGCTCGGCAAGCCTCTTTACTATGGCAAGGTTTTCCGGCGTCATGTCGCCGCCTTTGCTGCGCTTGGCGGCATCAAGTATTATCTCGACCTTCCTGTCCTGCATCCCGGCTGCCTCAAGAATCTCCCTGGTGATGTTGTCCCGCGAACCGGCCCTGCTTATTATCTCGGCATGGGCCACAAGGCTCTGGACAAGGTTGTCAAGCTCCGGGAAATGCAGGCCGTACCATTCCCGCATCCTCGTGCCGACCGTGTTTATCATCTTGTCCAGCTCGTCCAGCGCGTTTATCGACTGGACTATGTGCAGGTCCAGTTTTTCTGAGGTCTCCTTTACCCTTGACGAGGAGAGCTCGATGGCAAAATCGCGTAGGGCCTGCATGGCATCCGCCGGGCTTGCAGCAAAACCCGCCTTGGCGATATAGTCGGGTTTGTTGTTTTGTATTTCCTGCTGCTGGTCCTCACTCATGAGACTGGTGTTGAGTCCGGCCTGGCGCAGGGCTATGACCACGCTGGCATCGTTTATGGAAACGGAAGCAAATGAGCGCAATCTTTCAACGAATGGCTTTATCTCGTCCGGGATAGCTCCGCTCTTGAGAAGCCGGTATGATCGCAAAGAATCGGCAAATTTCTGGGAAGCAGCCACGCTCCCATCCGGGTCGAAAGCGGCTATCCCAAGCTCCGTAAGGACGACGTTACAACTATTGCTGCTGGGCATTCAGGAAACTGCTATACTACGCCATTAAAAAAAGTTAGGGTTCTGTCAAGTCCAGACAGCTGCCTGCAACTCAACTTTGCAGCATCGACTCTCAGGATTACTGGCTCCTTGCTGACAGGTTCCTGTACCATCGCTTCACCTGCTGCACCTTGTGGACTGCTGAACCTAAGCAGCCCTTTGTAAGGATATAGAAAAGTTAGCATTATCCAAAGAAATGAATACCAAGGCATTCCAATTTTTACGTGATGGGTCTAGCAGATGCAGACAGAAAGGAGCTTGATTCGCTGATAAAGGCGGCGGCCCGCAGCCCCGGGGTACCCATTGAACTTGCTCGCAAGATGATCCCGCATCAGGGCAGCATTGAAGACTTTGCATACGGTCTGATCTCCGGCATGGTCATAGGCAACTTCATGTCCCTGTTTGAGAGCAGGAACGGCAGGCAGCCGGACAGGGACGAGACGGCTGACATCCTTTCAATAGTGATGGTCAAGATGCCCCTACTTCGCAGGGCGATAATGAAAGAACTGGATCTACGATAGCTGTCTAAAGGTTTATCTAACGAACGCCAGCCAAAAAACAATGTTGGAACAGAAGGCTCGCATGTCTTCCACCATGCGCGATATCATCATTATAGTGGCCGGTGTTGCCATCGTGTTGCTTGGCCTTTATATCGCTCTTGGCACCGTCAACCCCTTCTACGTGGTATCGAGCGGCAGCATGATTCCGACTCTTCAGGTAAACGATGTTCTGATTGTAAATGGCAGGATATCCTTTGACGAGCTCAAGGTCGGCGACATCATTGTATTTAACAGGCCAGACGGCGAGGACAAGGTAATAGTCCATCGCGTCGTCGACATCGATGAGAATCAGAACGGCGATAGGACCATCAGGACCAAGGGGGATGCGAACTCGGCGTCGATACCCGGTACTGACTATCCTATCAGAGAGAAGCATTACCTTGGCAAGGTCACCACCGTAATTCCAGGCATCGGACTGATTGCCAAGGCCATAAGCCCGCCTGTCAACTACATCATCATCGCGATCATTCTGGTCATCCTGTTCTTCACCAAGATGGGGAGGAAAAAAGACCATGACAGTGGATCGGCAGTGCCGCCGTCTTCAGGCGAGCCGCAATCAAAATGAAGTCCAGGACTGCATATCTCACGTTTAACACCCCCACGCGCGTTGCGTTTGTCAATATCACGCCGCAGGTAAGAAAGCTAGTCGAAGAAAGCGGCGTGAAGGAAGGTCTGGTCCTTGTGAATGCGATGCACATCTCTGCAAGTGTGTTCATCAATGACAACGAGGAGGGCCTTCACCACGACTTTGAGAAATGGCTTGAAAGGATGGTCCCCTACTCTCCAGAACAATACATGCACAACAGGACCGGCGAGGACAACGCCGATGCCCACATCAAGCGCCAGATAATGGGCCGCGAAGTTGTCGTGGCCATAACCAACGGAAGGCTGGACTTTGGACCGTGGGAGCAGATCTTTTACGGTGAATTTGATGGCAGACGCCCAAAGCGCGTGCTGGTCAAAGTCATCGGTGACTAATCACTTTATTTGACGGAAGATATGGCAACTGGATACATGTTTGCATCAGCGATTGCCGGCAGCAGACGCCTCTGCTTTGCTCCGTCCTCAGCCATGACCTAGTTGGCATAATGCAAATTTATGATGTTTCTGCTCTTGCAGAAAAGATCTTTGTGCAGTATTTTGGTTTCTGGTAATTAAAGTCGTTAATTTTAATGGAAAAAATTGATGAATAATTCTAAATCATGTCAAACAGGTATATATATAGCCCCTTTATAAAGCGATGTATGCCGCAGACCAAGCCCATAGTCAGCATAGAGAACGTTGTGGCCTCTGCTACAGTGAACCAGACTGTGAACCTCAATCAGATTACTCAGATATTTCCCGACGTCGAGTATCATCCCGATCAGTTTCCTGGCCTAGTCTTCAGGCTGCGGTCGCCGAAAACAGCTACACTCATTTTCAGTTCCGGCAAGATGGTCTGCACAGGAGCCAAGTCTGAAAAGATGGCCATTCAGGCCGTCAAGAACGTTGTTCTGAAGCTGAAAAAGGGAGGCATACCTCTTGAACATGAGCCCCAGATTGAGATACAGAACATTGTTGCATCTGCAAGCCTTGGAGGCAAGATCCACCTAGAGCTTGCGGCAAGGGTTCTGCCAAGAAGCATGTACGAGCCAGAGCAGTTCCCCGGCCTCATACACAGGATGCTGGACCCCAAGACCGTGATCCTGCTATTTGCTTCCGGCAAGCTCGTGTGCACCGGCGCCAAGAAGGAAAGCGAGGTCTATCGCGCGGTGCACAACCTGCACACGCTGCTAGAAGAAAAGAACCTGATGATTTACGAAGGCTAGACAATGGCCATTAGCCGTTGTTTGCCCTTTGGCAATCAAGTGGTCACTGTTCGCTTCCTTTCTATTTTGCTTGTACTGGGAATTGCGGCATCACTGGCCACTCCGGCTTTTTCCCAAACGACTGTAAAAGGATCACGGCCAGCCTACGTCTATGACAGGGCAGACGCAATCAGCGGCGAATACGAAAGCATCATTGACAGGTACCTGAGGGGCCTTGATGATGCAACGACCAACGAGATAGTTGTTTATACAATTCCAAGTTTCATCGGCCACGGGATCAAAAAGGACAACGTCGAGATCCAGGACAGGGATATGCTGGCCAACTACATCTTCAATGAAGTGGAGCTGGACGGCATCAAGGGTATCGGCAAGAAGGGCAAAGACAACGGCATCCTTGTCCTCATGTCGCTTGAGCGCGACGCCGGCGGAGGCTCGCTGAGAATGGAGATAGGCAGAGGCCTTGAGGGCACCATAACCGACGGCACTGCCGGCGAGATACTGGACAGTTACCTGGTTCCAGCAAGGGAGGAGTACGAGAGCACAGGAAGCACGGTTGCCTTTGACCGGGCATTCCTTAACACCGTTGTTTCACTGGGCCTGCGAATGGGCTATGAAACCAGTGACTCAAACATCCCTGTATCAGTTGAAGAGCCAGCAAGCGATGAAAACGACATTTACGTCTTTGTCGCCATACTCATACTGTTCATTGTGTTTGGAATTTTGGCTGCAAAGTATGGCAGGGGCCGGCGTTATGGCAGATACTACGGCGGCTGGGGTGGAGGCTTTAGAGGCGGCGGTGGAGGCGGTTTTGGAGGAGGGGGCGGCGGATCAGGCGGAGGCGGTGCGGGCCGCTGATGGTAATTATATAAGTATCCGCAAGTAAGGAGTCATCGGATGTCTGGAAAGAAGGTCGCCATCATTGCAGGAATTGCTATTGGTGTAATCGCCATAGTAATCGGTGTTCTGTACAGCATGTACTTTTCTGGCTTTAATGCCGCGCAGGCAAAGGACGAGAATGTAAAGAGGCTGGCCGGCGATATCGATGCGCAGCTGCAGCGCCGGTACGACCTGATACCCAACCTGGTCAACTCTGTCAGGGGCTACCTCCAGTTTGAAAGGGATGTCCTTGAAGAGGTAACCCGCCTCAGATCCCAGTGGCAGACAGCCTCCGATCCCAATGAAAGGGTGCAGCTCAGCAACCAGATAGAGCAGGCCCTGAGCAAGATCATACTTACCTACGAGGCCTATCCGGATCTCAAGTCCGATCAAATAGTCGTAAGGTTGATGGACGAGCTCGCCGGCACAGAGAACAGGATCGCCGTGGCAAGGACGTACTACAACGACGGCGTTCGGGACTTTAACACCAACCTGCGAACATTCCCCAACAACGTGTTCAACGAAAGCGGATTTCTTGGCGCCAAGCCATGGAATTTGAAACAGTACACGTCCTACGAAGCAACGCCGGCAGCAGCGACTACGGTCCCGCAGGTCAACATAACGCTGCCGCAGTAGGCCTAGTCGGCCTCGTACTCGCCGCTTCCGGCTATCTGCTTTATCACGGCATCCAGAGTACTTTCGTCCACAAGGCCGGCCTGGTGCAGCGTTCTGGTGATATCCTGAATAGTGGTTAGCGCGGTCAGATTCACACCCATCTCTTTGAGGAGATCTTCGGCACCTTCCTGCCGACTTACAACAGCGATGACATCCTCTACCACGCAGCCGTTGGCCCGGATGATCTCGACTGCCTTGCTGACCGACATCCCGGTCGTGGCCACGTCATCAACTATCATGACCCGGGCCCCGAATGGCAGGTGGCCTTCCACCACCTTGCCCGTCCCATAACCTTTTGATTCCTTGCGAACGTAGACGAAGGGCTTGGACATCTCGTAGGCAAGCGCCGAGCCAAAGACCAGGCCGGAGGTAGGAACAGACGCTATGCTGTCAAAATTAACCTTTTTGGCAGCGGCATGCAATTCATTTATTACGAGTTTGAAGTGCTGCGGGAAGCTTGGAAGCATCCGCAGATCAATGTAGTAGGGGCTTGGCTTGCCGCTCGACAGCGTAAACGCTCCAAACTTGAGGGCGTTGCTCTTGAGCAGGAACGATGAGAACTCTAGAAGAAAATCAGTTGACAACTGCTACTGTTATGAAAGGGATTTATTTTATCTTTTATAATCATCCCCGGATGCCGGAGATATGGCTTCGTTACGGTACCACCGACGTGGCGCTGGACATACGGTTTGAAAATCTTGCAAACCAGATTTCTTCAAGCTTTCCGACCATGAATGAAGACGCGATCAAGGCCGCGCTAGACAGCGTGCCGGTTTCAGAAAACATGCTTGTTCTCGTCCTTGCCCAGTCAAGGGCTGCGGCCAAGACTGTTGACAGTATCGCCAGGACGGCCCGTGCAAAGGGCCTGGCGGGCATCACGGTCGACGTTTTGCCGGTATTTGCCGGTTCGCTGCGCTCTAACCTTTCCATGCTCAACTCCGATCAGAGCGCTGCACCCGTCTCTATAAACCGCGTTGATTACCATTCACTTGAAGACAGGATGAGAAAATTCGGAAGTACGGTTGTGATTTCCCAGACAACGTACGACCCGCTTTTTGGTTTTGCCGGCGCTCCGACGACCATTCTGCGCCACCTGTATGCCGACAAAATGACCGAGGTCTTCAAAGCAAGGACCGGCGTGCCAGCGCCGGGCATTGAAAACGAGATGTTCAAGGTTGCCGCTTCTTTTGCTGAAAGTATCCCGGCCACCGCCGTCGAGCTTGTGGCCAACAGTTCAGGCATAGCAGGTATGCACGTCGGGACACCAGCCGAGGCTTTTGCCAGATCTGTATCGCAGCTCAAGTCGATTTCGGTGGTTGAAACCGACCCGGTCAAATCAGCCATTGTAAGCGCCAGCAGCGAATCCGGGCCGCACTCAACTCTTGCCGGTTCGCTCAACTCCCTTTGGAATTCCATTCACGCCGTTAGGGAGGGTGGATCCATAGCCTTGCTTGCGGAATGCCGCGACGGCCTTGGAGGAGGAGCGCTGCAGATGTTCGCAGAGGGCAGGCTCAAGGCCGAGCAGCTGCCGCAAACACCCTATATGTACGGGCTGGAGCACATCGTGTATTTGCAGGAACTCTGCAAAAAATACGAGCTTGGTCTTGTGTCCAGCCTGCCCCACTATTACGCAAAAAGGCTTGGATTTGTAACGTACAGCAGTGTCAAGGACGCGCTGGACAAGTTGCTTGCAAAGCACGGCAAGGGCCACAAGGCCCTTGTCCTGTCGGATGCTGACATTACGCTGCTCAAGTTAAGGGGCTAAAGATCCCAGTCGGCAGGGGGGTGTATACCGCTGTCCCAAATACAGGGGCGCACAGCACCGCAAGGGCAAGGGCAACCCAGAACAAAACCTTCCTCTTTTTCGAAAGTGGCGTCACGTCATCCAATGGCGTGCTTTCGGGAGCCCGCATGCTCAGGATAAGCACCAGCATGGCCATCGGGTAAAAACGCAAGCCAAACAGGACGCCGACGCTGCTGTATGTAAGTATCCTGTGCCATTGGACGCCAAGCGCTGAGCGGACCAGATGACCGCCATCCAGCTGCCATGCAGGCAGCAGATTCAGGAACGTTATCAAAAAGCCCAACCATGCTGCAAACAGGACCGGGGACATCACCAGTACGGCGTCCTCTCCAATACCCATATTTCCAGTTAGATGGAACGTCGCCAGCATGATGATGTTGCTGTTTATCCTCATCAGATTAAGCCCATCGAACAGATCCTGTGCATCATCGACAGGTACCAGGACAGATATGGAGGAGCCGTAGATAGACGCGACTATGGTGACAATCAGCCCGGCTATGGGGCCGGCTACGCCAACGTCGAACTGGACATTTCTGTTGACCATGCTGCTTCTTATCTGGATCATGGCCCCAAAGGTCGGGAATATGCCAGGAATACCAGGGATAAAGTACGGCCAGGAGGCCCGGATGCCATGCCACCGCGTCGCAATCATATGCCCCATCTCATGGACACCAAGAATACCCATCAGAGTCATGGTGTACACGCCCACCAGCAGTAGTTGATCGTGTATGAACGCCTGGGCAAATTCAGCTTGGGATCGGTAGACTCCATCAACCAGTATCGCCGCCATGGCCGCGAAGAACAGCACTAGGGGGATGGGAATCAGGTATTTCCTGCCACGTTTTGTTCTGGTGACTTTGGAAATGGTGATGGTTACCCCGTTTTCAACTGTAAGGGTGCTTGATGATATTGTAGGTATCAGTCTGGATACGTATTTCGTCCTCTTGGCTGTGGCTATCATGTCCTTCTTGGCCAGCTCTTTAAGAAAATTGGGGAAGGTTTTGCTAATGTCCGATTCAGCGATTAGGAACCGGACGGCGTCTTCCTTGGAATGCCGCTGCATATCTCTTATCGTGTAAAACGATGAGACAACGGGCAGCGCCTTCGAGTAGTCGCCGTTGAGAAACAGAGCCACCGTATTATCTTAACCATTAATTGGATTAAAACATTGTTCTTAAATGTAAGGTTAAATAATGTGGCGCTACTTTCAATTCACGCCTTGCAAACGGCGCTGCGAAAGGTAGGCGATTACAATATTCGCCGCTGCGAAGACAAAGACCTCCCATCGGTGATAGACATCAACATGGCTGCTCTGCCCGAGCACTACTCTGACTATTTCTTTGACTCGATTCTAAAAGAGTTGCCAGAAGCTTTCATAGTGGCTGAGATTGACGGCAAGATCGTCGGCTACATAATGTGCAAGATAGAGTTCGGCTTTTCCAACTTTCGCAAGCTGGGTTTCGTCAAGAAGGGTCACGTGGTCTCCGTCGCTGTTTTAGAAGAGCACCGCGGTAAGGGCCTCGGTAAAGCGTTGATGCTGGAGGGCATCAATGGTGTAATACAGCGCAAGGCCGATGAGATCTATCTTGAAGTCAGGGTCAGCAATACGGGCGCCATCAAGATGTACGAAAAACTCCGTTTTGAAACGAAATCCAGATTGAAAACCTATTACAGGGACGGAGAAGACGCGTACCTTATGGCACTGGAACTGAGCTAAACGCCTGTACGCATTCTTCAAGCAACTGCAGCATAGAGTTTTTCGTGTAACCCATTTTTGCAGACACACAAGTGCGAATCGTTTCCAGCGATATGATCCATTAACTCGACAGTATGTAAATATAGGAAAAAAGCCTCCATGACAAGCAAATTCCTATTAAAATTCAGATCTATAATACAGTATAAAATGGAAAACCTTAACTATATATTAAAATATTGTTCATCAGATGAGCAAAAAATCTTTGCCTTTTGAAGTGACGGACTCTGAAAAGACTGGAAAAAAATCAAAATCGGGTTTGAAGAGGATATCCGTGCTGATAAAGCCCGAAAAATTGGATGCAGTGATTGCGGCACTTAGAGGATTGCATCTTGAAGCTACGATATATGATGTGAAAAGTGCGGGAAGAGAAAAAGAAAAAGTCACTTCAGGTAGAGGGATGGGTACGGTTGAACTTTCTTATGTTTCAAGGAAGATCGTGGTCACCATAGTCGACGCAAGCCGCGTAGACGATGTATCAGACGCTATTAGAGGAGCTCTGGCAGGTAGCAAAGGCGTATTGATTGTTTTGCCTGTGGATGATGCAGCGCAGATCTAAAAGCAATGAATTTAAAATTCATGATAGGTGATAGAATTATGGTCTTCAAATACATAGACATACTGGGTCAATCCACCAAGAGCTTCGACGACGCCGTGCAGAACGCGATAACAGAGACTGCCAGGACGGTCAAGGACATCAGGACTGCCGAGGTTACCAAGCTTAATGTCATTGTCAACGATGATAAGATCGTTGAATATCAGGCAGTGATGCGGGTGGCCTTCAAGGTAAGAAGGAAAGATGACGACTAGAGAGCCGATTCGCCTCTTTCCTTTGTAGTCAGGTCAAGTGCAAGCGGGACATCGACAACGAATATCTTGCCCCCCAGTGCGGGGCCTCCTAAAGCGTCGACTATCCTTTTTATCAGGCCGTCTACCTGATTGTCTTTGACTACCACCTCGACCTTCAGGCGCGGTATGTAATCCGGCACGTAATGGGTGGTGCCCCTGCCGACAGAAACTTCCTTTGCCTTCGACTTGCCGCGGCCTTCAATCCTTGAATAACTCACTCCACCGACATGTTCGTCTTTGAGTATTTTGTCCAGTTCGGTGAACCCTCTGTTGGGTATTATTATCTCGATTTTCTTCATTATTTTTAATTATTGCCGGCTAATAATATCATTATTGGTCAATTGGATTGGCATTGTTTGCAACCCTAAAGATTGATAAACTGCATTGTTTGCCAACAACGTGATGAACATCAAAAAGAGGGGCAACAGGGGAGCTGGCCTGGCCTTTCTTGTGATTTCAATCGTTGCTTTCTTTATCTACGCATATTTTCTTCTTGGCACGCAGTACGGCATGCTTGTGATGCAGTTCACCATTCTTGGAGCCGTTGCGGTGTTGCTGGCCGTCCTTGGCTGGATAGGATACACCATGCTCACGGCTCCGCGCCAGGAAAACGGGGCTAGCCCTTCTGGATAGAAATATCGGCCACTACCTGGTATATTCGCGGTCCTACTTCACGCACGACCGTTGTTTTGCAGATTTCATGCCGGTAACTACGGAAAGCCTCGCCGGCATCGGCTGTGCCTTGCTCTTTTGCAGCCTTTTTGCTTTCGGCTTTGACGTGCGCAAAATAATGAATGACGCCGGTGTCTTTTAATGCAAGTACAGCAGAATCCACGAAATCTTTGGCCCGTTCTGGAAGCGGCATCAGGACCCTGTCTGCAACGCCGGCCAGCCGGCTTTTTATTACTTCAGATGCATCGCCGCATATCGGGATAACCCTGTCTGATACCTTGTTCAGCTTTGCGTTTTCGATGCAAAGCTCGTTTGCAACTGAATTGGAGTCTATGCTGTAGACTTTGCAGGTCTTGTTCTTCTTGGCTATCACCACAGAGTACGTGCCGACGCCGGCAAACATGTTGATGACTACCTCCTTATCGCGCACGAGGTCGGCTATCCTCTGCCGCTCAGTGGAAAGCCGTGGTGAAAAGTACGTCTTTGCAACGTCAACCTTGAACCGGCATCCATGCTCCTTGTATTCAGTGACCGTTCTGTTCTCGCCAGCCAAAAGCTCCAGATCCCGGACGCGATAGTCTCCCCTTACTGGGGAGGTCTGTGCAAAGACTGCCTTGGCGGTCTTGACGTTGGCCAGTATTGCATCAGCAATAACCTGCTTTCTTGAAGCCAGGCTATCAGGTACCTTGATGATCACTATGTCTCCTATCTGGTCAAACGCTGAATAGACCTGCGAGGCTTCCTCGGCTGCGAGTACGCCCCCAAGTATGGTTTTAAGCATGTGCGGCATGTTACTGCTTTACATAATAGTAGTTGCCGGACTGCTTCTGCTCTCTGTCAAGCCGGCCGCCTTCCTTGTTGACACGCGGCCTGCCGGTTGTTTCATCGCGCCTGTAGGTTATCGACAACTCTTTGAGGAATCTGTTCATGCCGTCTTCCTTTTTCATCGGCTCAGTTGCGCGGCCTTCAAGGCCGGGCAGCCCTTCGAAAATAACAAGCGTATCTGCCACCAGATCTATCAGCTGCAGGTCATGATCTATGATTATGGCCGACCGGCCCTGCGCCCTGACAAAGCGTTGGAGGAACTTGGCCACCGCTATCCTGTCCTCAGCATCCAGAAATGCTGACGGCTCGTCCAGCGCGTAGACGTCAGCCTGACGCAGAAGCGAGGCGGCAACGGCAACCTTTTGCAGCTCCCCGCCGCTGAGGTTTCTCACGCTTTTTTCGTAGAGCTTTTTCACTCCCATCGGGATAATGATCTGCTCTTCTACTACAGATCCTTCTATGGGGCTCTGGTAAGCAGCATACATTAGAGACCGGACGTCACCGTCGTAGTCCTGGCTCAGGTACTGCGGCTTGTACGAGATCTTGACGCCGATGTCTATCTTGCCTGAATCAGGCTTGTCCGCACCGGCAAGCATCCGCATGAAGGTTGTCTTGCCCAGCGCGTTGGCGCCGACAATGCCTACAATCTCACCCTGCCGTATCCTGCCAGCCGAGACCTGAAGCTTGAAGGACGGAAAGGACTTGGATAGATCGGTGTAGCTGGCCACCGGCACGTCTAGTACGACGTCCTCGGCAGAAGTCGAGATGTCGAACCTGAATGCCTTTTCGCGGAACCTGACATTCTCGGCAGGTAGAAAGCCGTCAAGAAAGTTGTTTATCCCCACCTTGGTGCTTTGCAGCGTAGAGACTATTCCGTACGCCCCTGGCTCGCCGTAAATGATGTGTACATAGTCCGACAGGTAGTCAAGCAGGGTCATGTCATGCTCCACCACCATGACGCTTTTGCCCTCTTCGGCAAGCTCTTTGATTACCTTGGCCACGGCAAGCCTCTGGTAAACATCGTTGTACGACGACGGCTCGTCGAAAAAGTAGTATTCGGCGTCCTTGGCAGCGGCAACTGCTACTGCAAGCCTCTGGAGCTCTCCGCCGCTCAAGGCTGCCAGATCACGGTCCAGAATGTTCTGCAATCCAAGCTGCTGGATCAGCTTGTCGGCTACCCTGCGTTCATCGTATTTCTGTAAAAGCTCCTTTGGCGTTCCTTTGAATGCCTTGGGTATCATGTATACCAGCTGCGGTTTGATGGAGGCGCGCAGCTGCCGGTTGGCGATTTTCTCAAAATACGCCTTGAGCTCGGTTCCCTGAAAGTATTTCAGTACATCGTCCCATTCTGTCTCGGTTTCATACTTGCCCAGGTTGGGCTTCATGTTTCCAGAAAGGATGTTGACTATTGTAGACTTGCCCATCCCGTTTCTTCCAACCAGACCGACAACCGCCCCCTTCTTTGGTGTGGGCAGCCGGTAAAAGCGGAAGGAGTTGACCCCGTACTGATGGATCTTGTCCTCCGACAATTCTCTAGCAAGATTAACTATCACAATGGCGTCAAACGGGCATTTCTTGATGCATATACCGCAACCGGTGCACAGCTCTTCAGATATGAGTGCCTTGCCGTCCTCTGGACGCTGCACGATGCACTCGCCTCCAGTCTTGTTTACCGGGCAGTAAACTATGCATTCAAGGCCGCATTTTCTTGGCTGGCAGAGCTCCTCGTCCAGTACAGCTACCCTGTGTGTTGACTGCGGATTGTCGCCCAATTTTTGTGCAGCTAAACTTGTCCATAAATGCATTATATAGATATGGTTCGCCGGCAGGAGCAAGATTAAATTAGCCCTACCGTGATGGATACGGTAAGCCGGTCATAGCGGCAGGGTGCGACCCGGTCCCATTCCGAACCCGGAAGTCAAACCTGCCGTCGCTGCTGTGTTACTGATCTGCGTGAGCGGTCGGGAAGCAGCAGTGCTGGCA
>CAZKXR010000010.1:0-72823 GCA_964556935.1 uncultured Nitrososphaera sp. | reverse complement strand
TGTAAGCAGTCGCGCCCCACCCTCCATCGCTGAACAGGGCATCGGTAACAAGAGCGATCCTTAATGTCTCTGCCTGTGCATGAGCGATCTGAAAAGGCGTAGTCAATGCTAACGACGAGACGAGCATTATGGCCGCAATTACTGTAAGCGCTGAGGCAAAGTTCAGTCTTGATTTGATAAGGGATTGCATAGAAAGAAAACGGCCGAAAGAAAGTATTATACTTTCTTAAGAATTTTTGCAGTAATTATCATATATCATAATTCAATAAAAGATAATAATATTATTTCTGCTACAAAGATATTAGCTTTCAAAGGAAACAACGCCATAAATTGAATTTTTTATAAGATCAGTTGTAGTTAAGGACATGACGCCATTTGTCCAACAGTCTTCCGTAAATTCCACCTAACGAAGCATTAATCGCTGCTGTGCCGACCATAACGCTGATCAGTTCCCAACTATCCAGCCTTACTACTGCATAACTCCATATTCCGATAACAGGTACCCAAAAAACTAGAGACAGTATTGTATCGAATACATATTTCTTGTATTTGTCCATCATCTTATCATCCCTCTATCAGGGTTAAAAGGCAGTCTCAAGATATCAAAACTCGCGAATAATACCGATTGTACCTATACTCTAATTGCAAATAATTTCGATCTTCTGATAAACCAGTTTTAATGACTTGTGTTATCTTTCCCCTCTCTTGTAAGGAATGGCCAGTGCTGCCGGCGCTCCGGTTTTCTTGTACATCGCGGCAAGGATCGCGATGGGGATCAGGTAAGGAAGCATGAGAAGGAACTGGAACGGTATGCTTGTTCCTGTTGCCTGAAGCCCGAGCTGGAATGAGTCAACTATTCCAAAGATGAAGGCTCCGATGGTTATCCAGTACGCCTTCCATCTCCCAAATATTACGAGGGCCAGGGCAATCCATCCTGCGCCGCCTGTGACATTTTCAAGAAAGTAGCCTGTCTGGACAAGTGAAAAGTATGCACCGCCGACGCCGGCTAAAGCCCCTCCAAGAATCACCGCAAAGTAGCGTATTCGGTAGACGTTAACGCCCAGCGCATCAGCCTGTTTTGGATTCTCGCCGACGGTTCTTATTTTCAGGCCCAGATTAGTCTTGAATATGAAATAATGAGTCAAGGGCACCATCAGAAAAGCGATGTAAACCAGCGGATCGTGGTTGAATAGAATCGGCCCTATTCCGGGGGCTGCAGAAAGCCCCGGTATGTCGATCTTTGGCATGAGATCCACGCTGGGTGCTGCAGTACGTACCCCAAATGCCAGTCGGTAGAGAAGTGCTGCAAGCCCAGTACCTAGCAACCATATGGCCAGACCTGCCGCTAGCTGGTTGGTCCTGAGCGATATGCTCATGAATCCCTTGAGGACTGCCAACAGCGCCGCGCTTGCCATGGCCATCACAATTCCGATAACATAATTTCCCGTGATGTACGTGCCCATAAAACCACTGAAGGCTCCGATAAGCATCATCCCCTCTACTCCCAGGTTGATAACGCCGGACCGCTCTGCGATTTTTTCGCCCAGAGCCGCAAAGAGGATGGGTGTGCTCAGGCGGATCCCAGATGCAATAATGCCTATGACCAGGGCCTCGGCTTCGCCGGCCATCTTTTAGTGAACGCCTCCCCTGTTTCTTCTACTCAGCCAGATCACAAACAATTCTCCCACCAGCACAAACACGAGGACAAGGGCCTGAAGGGTCATGGCAAATGCGCTGGGCACGCCAAGGCTCCTATACATGGTTTCAGAACCAGTCATCAGAACGGAGAAGAAGAAGGCAACTATGGCCACGCCTATGGGATGCTGCCTTCCAAGCAGGGCGATTATGACGGCAATAAAACCGTAGCCAGGTGAGATGCCTTCTATCAGGAGGTGCTGCACTCCGGATACCAGCAAGCCGCCGGCAACTCCGGCCAGACCGCCACTAATTCCCAGTGTAATAAGGACACTCTTTGTAATGTTCATCCCGGCATAGCGCGCTGCCTTGATGTTGGCGCCCACGCTTCTGATCTCGAATCCCACCTTGGTCTTCCAAAGGTAGTATACGCCAACGGCCGCCAGCGCGGCCAGGATTATACCTGCATGAAGACGCGTTCCAGGAAAGATGATCGGCATCTGGGATGCGTCAAATATTTCCGGAGAGTACGGGTTAAAGCCAGGCGCTTTGATCGGTCCATGCAGCAAGTACGATATGAACAGAAACGCAACGAAGTTTAGAAGCACGGTTGAAATAACCTCGTTCACACCAAACTTGACCTTAAGTCCGGCTGGAACCAGGGCAAAAAGTGAACCAAAGATAAAGCTAAGAAGGATCGTGGCAAAGATCGCGATGCCGGGCACTGCACCTAGTAGAGAGATGCCGACAAGCGTACCGCCCAGCGCGCCCATGTAGAGCTGCCCCTCCGCTCCGATGTTCCACTGCTTGCATTTGAACGCCACAGAAACGGCAAGGCCGGTTAACAGAAGCGAAGTCGTTTTCAGCAATACATCGCCAAAACTAAATGCAGAACCAAAGGCTCCTCGAAGCATTACGGAATAGGCATTCCCCACGTCAACGCCGGTAGAACCAAGTATGACGGCTCCAGCCACGAAGGCCAAGCTTGCGGATGCAAATGGAACGAAGAATTTTACATCTTTTACCTTGTTCCTTGTCTGGGACAACACGCTTGTGACGCTCACTTCTATACCTCTCCCTTTGAAGGAACTGCTACTTTCCCACCCATCAAAAGGCCTATGTAGTCTACGTCCGCATCCTTTCTGTCCATCACGGCCATGATCTTGCCTTCATAAATCACTGCAATCCGATCGCAGACCGTCAGTATTTCATCCAGATCGAGGGATATCATCAAAACGCCTACACCGTTGTCCCGCTGTTTTACAAGCTGTTTGTGGATGTACTCGGTTGCACCAATGTCTAGGCCTCTGGTCGGGTTATGCACAACCAAGACCTTGGGGTTTCTTGCAAGCTCTCTTGCCATCAGCACCTTTTGCAGGTTTCCTCCAGAAAGAGATTTGACTGGAACGTTAATGCCTGATGTTTTTACCTCAAAATCAGAGACTACCTTTTGTGCAAACTTTTTCATTTCATCCTGCTTTAAGAATACCTTGCCGGAGTATTCGCCAGTGTACCACCTATCCAGTATCAAGTTTTCAGCGATCGAATATTCCAGTATTAATCCTGTATCCAGTCTGTCCTGAGGGACGTATGCAAGCCCCCACTCCCTAATTTTTCTTGGCGCCAGGTTAGTTGTCGGCTGATTATCCATGATTATTTCGCCGCTTTGAACCTTTCGTAGGCCGGCTATCACTTCCGCAAGCTCAGCCTGGCCGTTTCCGTCGACACCGGCTATGCCAAGAATTTCTCCCTTCCTTAGCTCTAGCGAAAGGTCCTTCAGAAACATTATGTTTGAGTTGTTAAGAGCCGAGACGTTTTTCAGTTGCAGGACTGTACCATTACTGGTGGTCGGCTGAGATATACTCTCCACGATTGGCCGGCCAACCATCATCTTTGCCAGCTCTGTTTCGTTAGTCTCAGAAGTCTTGACAGTTCCAACTACCTTGCCACCCCGAAGTACTGTTACCCTGTTGCTTACCTCCATTACTTCGTGCAGTTTATGCGTGATGAAGATGATAGAAAGGCCCTGTTCTACCATTGACTGAAGCGTAGAAAATAGTGCCTTCTCTTCCTGAGGAGTAAGCATAGAGGTAGGCTCGTCTAGAATAAGAATATCAACATCCCGGTAAAGCGCTTTGATTATTTCGACGCGCTGCTGTTCTCCGACAGCCAAATCGCCCACTATTGCTTTTGGGTCTATCTTCAAGCCGTACTTCTCGGAAAGCTGCAAAATTTTCTTTTCAGCACCGGACAGGTTAAGGAACAGTCCTTGAGATTTCAGACCGACGATGATATTTTCTGTAACTGAATGCGGAAGCGTCAGGAGAAAATGCTGGTGAACCATTGCAATGCCAAGTTCCATTGCATCGTTTGGCGACTTGATAGCGACTTTCTGTCCCTTCACAAGCGTTTCGCCATCTTGGGGCTGGTAAAGCCCGTAAAGGACACTCATCAGAGTCGTCTTTCCGGCACCGTTCTCGCCCAGCAAGGCATGAACTTCACCTTTGCGCAGTTCAAAATCCACGTTGTTGTTTGCAACCACATCTCCGAAGCGGATGGTGATTCCCTTCATCTGCACGATAGGCTCACCCGATGAGATTGAAGGGAGATTCTTTGCAGCAACGTCTTTTACGTTATCTTCGGTGAGAGCATTGTTTTCTTGCCCTTTTTTCTGGCCCCATCCAAACTTCTTGCTTATAATTGCAATAGTAAAATGACCCGAGAGAACATATTATACTTTGGTATAACTTCCGAAAATAATTGTCATATATCATAAAGTTATAAGATATTATACATATTACGCATCGATTGGCGATGAATCCTAAGCTGTTGAATGCGAACCTTTGGCTAGGGCATGATTTACGCCAATGCCTCATGGACAAGTGCTTATCATGGATTTTAAAAAAAAGCAATTATGCCCGTATCTCTGTAACTTATTGACTTATCCTTAAATATTTACAACAAGGTTGTTCTGTGTGTGAATCATTGCCTGAACAGGACCTCTTTCACGTGATGATAAAGCCGAACTTTTACCGCGACTCGTTGCAGCTCATGAAGATTTCTGACAAGGTGCGAGGGACATCTGGCGGGATTTCAGAAGCATCGGTGGTTATGGCCACCGAGACCAACAAAGGCATCCTGATTCGTCTTGGCTTTTCACCTTCTGTAATCGAAAAGGCAAATGAATCAGACATGCTGATTGCAGTAAGAGCAAAGGACCAGCATTCAATTGATCTGGCTGTGGCCCAGGTTGACAAACTGCTCGAGTCTCCTGAAAGGGTGCAGGCGGGCACCAGCGATCAAGAAAAAATTAGCGATATAGATGCGGCGCTCAACAAGATGCCCGGCGCGAATCTTGTTCTGCTTTCAATACCCGGCGAATACGTCAAGGATATTTCGCACAAGCTAATAGAACGCGGCATACATCAGCAAATTTTTAGTGATCACGTACCTGTGGAAGATGAACTGGAAATAAAGACGCAGGCTGCAGTGAATGGTGTATTAATTTTGGGGCCGGGAGCAGGGACATCCATAATCAACGGCAAGGGGATAGGATTCTCCAATGCAATCAGCATGGGACCTGTCGGTATTGTTGCTGCAGCAGGTACCGGGTTGCAAGAAGTCATCAGCCTGCTAGATCATTGCAACATTGGAGTAAAGCACGGTCTAGGAGTGGGAGGCAATGACCCAAAAGACAAGATAGGCGGGATAATGATGCTTGAATGCATGAAAATCTTGGAAGAGGATGACGATATTAAGGTGGTAGCTGTCGTCTCAAAGCCACCTTCTCCGGCAGTAGAACGCAAGATAATAGATTATGCAGTTGATAACGGCACTAAAAAGTATGTTTTGGCCTTTATTGGCGGAGGGACTCCAGATGATGGTAAGGAACTTGCAGGTTCAAATTTACACGCATCTGTTGATATCAACAGAACGATAGTTAAGGTTAATTCCCTAGCGTCTTCGGCGCTGGCAATAGCCGCTTTACTGGGAGAAGAGCAGCTCCGCAATGCCCTCGCCCGCGTCTATTTTCCACCCGAAGAGCTTGTAACGCTTCTTAGAAAGGAATGGAGCAGACTGCAAGATACCCAGAGGTTCATCAGGGCATTGTACACCGGCGGGACGTTTACCTACGAGGCACAGGTCATCCTTAGTGACATAATAGATGACGGATTGATATACTCAAACGCGCCCATACAAAGGGTAAGACAACTCCAGGATTCTTTCAAAAGCGAAAAGCATTCGGTCATAGACCTTGGTGAAGAGGAATTTACAAAGGGGAGGCCGCATCCAATGATCGACCCCACGATAAGAAAATTCCGAATCCTAGAAGAGGCCAAAGATCCAGAAGTCGGCGTGATATTACTTGATTTTGTCCTGGGATATGGAGCAAATCCCGATCCTGTCGGGGCTGTACTGGCGGAACTAAGACGTGCCAAAGAGACTGCTCAGGAGAATGGGCGTCACTTGTCAATTGTGGCCCATGTTTGCGGTACCAAAAATGATATCCAGGGTTATGATCAAAGTGTCTCTAATCTGAATAATATAGGGTGTATTGTTATGCCAACCAACGCATTGGCTGCTGTCGCTTCTTCTGCAATAGTGTCAAGAGGGCAAATCGACCTAGCCCGCATCTATGCCAAGTATTTCGATGTACCACATGACTGGAAGGAGGGCTAGCAATATGAAAGAGAAATCTAGCACGACGGCAAGACCTTTGCTGAATTCTGAGTTAAATGTCATAAATGTTGGTTTGGAGATATTTTACAATGCACTGAAACTTCAAAACATTAAGACACTTGATGCCAGCTGGAGCCCACCGCCCAAGCTCGACGAAGAAACCCAGGATCTTCTTGACAAGATTCTCTAGTGAGTTGCCTTCAGGCTTGCATCGTGAATTAGATGTGGAGGCTTCTGGATCATCACCATTACTATGTCAATACATTGGCAGCATGCATAGAGAAATTGCTTGTTTCAATGATAGTGCATTTGGCACGGCCCTAAATGTCTTTGACACTACCGCAAATATCAGGACAAATGATGATAAGCTGCTTATCGTCAGTCTTGGAAAGGTTGCCTCTCCTCTGACTATGAACATCACTCCATTAGGAGATCTATCTCGAAACTTTTCGTTTACTAATTTGATTCAAAGCGGAGACCAGGCTCTCATAGTTCGCAAGCTAGGATCAGGTAATGGAGCTAGCGAAACCACGCGAATCATGTTAGGAAGATGTGTGATTCTTATGAACAATCCAATCCGCTTCTTTGAAAATCACATCCCAAAGCTAGACCTCTATAGCCTGTTGAAATTCTCGGATTACAGGCAGCGCTTTTTTTCGGTATTGACAGAACTTGCCACCCTGAATAGAGCGGGTTGCCTCCTAAATCCAGAAATGACCACAAAGGGCTTACTGCCGGAATTTCTAGGCTCGATCCAGGCTACAGATGTCAGCGACCCTAGGTTTGCAGGTACGGCATCTAAAGCTCTCCTAGGATTATGTGGACGGGGGCCGGGGTTCACTCCAGCAGGTGATGACTTTATTTCTGGCTTCCTTACAATGCTTAATTGGATTCGCATTAGTCTAGACCTTGGATCTCCAATAATTCCTGGATCAGAGTTCAGGAACCTGACTACATGGACCAGCTTCAAGCTGATGGAGTGTAATGCTCGCCGATTGGTCGATATGGAGATCCAAGACCTGATCAATTCTGTTGCTCAGGGCGATCCTTTCCGTTATGTCGACGGAATTAAGTTAATTGCTAAAAGGGGGCACACATCGGGATTAGATTTTGTGACAGGTGCTACAATTGCGGTCTATATCGCCCTAGACAGCATTACGCACAAAAATATGTCCTTTGAAGGCCTCTTTGGAGGCAGAACTGAATAAAGGTCTATCAGAAAACACGAAATTTCGCATATCTAGATTTCTGGCAAAAAAACACCAATTATGCTTATATAATTTTTCGACGTCCTAGTATTCCTTGAAGTCAGGGGAGACGCTCGTAATAGCATTGGGCGGCAACGCTCTTCTGAAACGAGATGATAAGGGAACCTTTGAAGAACAGTTTGCAAACGTGATGGTAGCTTCTAGGGGGATTGCAGACCTTATAGAGAATAATTTCCGCGTTGTTCTTACACATGGCAACGGGCCTCAGGTAGGCGCCACCCTTATCAGGCATGACTTGGCCAAGAATGTTGTACCTCCTTTTCCACTCCATGCATGCAATGCAGAGACCCAAGGATTTATCGGGTACATGATTGAACAGGCGCTTCAAAATGAGCTGGATAAGAGAAGAGTTGACAAATCAGTCATTTCAGTGGTAACAAGGGTGGTGGTTGACCGGAATGATGCTTCATTTCAGAATCCTACGAAACCCATCGGCCCGTATTTTGAAAGAAGCCAATATCCCAATCTCCTGAACATTTTTGAAGGTTACAAGCAGGGTGCAAGATACACCAATCCAGGCATCAAGATTTTAGGCAGTTACCTTGGAGACTGGGATGATCCAAAGAAAGGAAAGGAAGCGGCACTCGCACAGATCTTCTCCGGTGCAGACTTCATACTGCATGTAGCAGATACGTCTGGCCATGGCGTCATAGAGGCTGCCAAGGAAAAGGGCATCTTTGCCTTTGGTGCTGTAAGCGACCAGCACCAATTGGCGCCAAACACAGTTCTAACATCGTTTGTACTGGACATCGATAAGGCATTTGACCAATCTGTTCAGATGGTGGTCGAAAACAGGTTTGAGGGCAGAATATTCAAACCGGGATTAGAAGCCAGCAAGGGAGCTTCCGGGGATGGCATAGTCTACCTGGCCCCATTCCATGAGCTTGATAGCAGCGTGCCAGTTGATGTAAAGGAAAGGCTTTCCCAGCTTACACAGGATATAATTGACAAGAAGATAGCGGTGCCTGAAAAGTACGAATTAACCACAGATACTAAAACATCAAGTCTTGTTGCCAAAAAGAGCTTAAAAATACTAAAGATTGCTCTTGTTACCGATGCCCTGTTCAGCGATGGAGGGTGGGGCGCGACTGCTTACAACGCCGCAAGGCTGCTAGAGACGAGATACGGGCACAGGCTGACCTGTATAGACAACATCTCTGTTCATGATATAGAGAGCACCCTAAGAAAATGCGCGGAAGATGGCTACGACCTCATCATTGCCCATGGCTTCCAGTGGGGAGACCCGGCTGTCAAGGTAGGCAAGGACTATCCAGACACCAAGTTTGTTGTGTTTACAGGGCTTGTCAGCTCTGACAATGTAGCCTCCATATTCCCCATGCAGCAGGAAGGTACATTCCTGCTGGGTGCACTGGCTGCCATGATGAGCAAGACAGGTACCATAGCGTATGTGGGGGGAGACCAGCTGGATAATTTCCTCAGCACCGAGAATAAAGTCACCTGGAAGTATCAGGGTAATGGCAAATACCGTAGAGTAGTTTCATCACCAAAACCAGTAGCAATATTGGAACACAGGATAATCCGTTCTTTAGCCGATTCAGGCTACGTTGTCATTGCATGCGGCGGTGGTGGAATTCCAGTGGTTGCTACCGAAAATAATGTCAAAGTCGGCGTTGACGCAGTTGTAGACAAAGATCTAGCTGGCGAGTTACTGGCCAGGCAGATAGGTGCAGACAGGTTCATCATCCTAACCGACGTCGAAGGCCTGTATTTGGACTTCAACAAGCCTACCCAGAGATTAGTCGACAGGGTAAGCGTGAGCAAGGATGATGTGAATATCTCGCGGCTGGAAGAAGGAAGTATGGGACCCAAAGTTCGGGCCTGTTTGCAGTTCGTAAAAAATGGAGGAAAAGAAGCGATAATTGCCAGCCTTGACAAAGTGCTTGAAGCGATTGGTGGAAAGGCTGGGACTCATTTTTATCCCTAAAATACCAATGCATTTTGTTTACGATTTTAGCTATAGGTTATTTTCTATTTTGTGATATATGTGAAATTTATAATAATAAATGAATTAAACTTAAACAAGCGGCGAATCGACTTAATCTAAGTATGTCTTCTGAAGACATGAAGATGAAGATCGAATCTGCCAACAAGGAAGCTGTTCAAAGGGTTCTTTCTTCAAAACCGTTTCTCATAGATGTAAAACCGGCGATAGAAGTTCTGCCCGAGATGAAAAAGAGATCTATCTTCCATGCGGGCCCTCCAATAGAGTGGAGCAGAATGTGTGGCCCCATGAAGGGCGCAATAGTTGGCACCATGATCTTTGAAGGATGGGCCAACAGCTGGGAAGGTGCAGTGAAACTCATTGAAGAAGGTGAAATCGAGTTCTCCCCAAACCATGATCATGAAGCAGTCGGCCCTATGGCTGGAGTAATATCTCCCTCATTACCAGTGATGGTCGTCAGAAATGAAAAATATGGCAACATCAACTATGGCAGGATTGTAGAGAACAAAATACAATTTGGTGCGTTCGACGAAGAAGCTGTAGAATCTCTAAGATTTTGGGCGCGTATTCTGGCCCCCGCGATGGCCAGAGCACTGGCCAGGATCCGCAGTCAAGGAGGCTTGGGAATAGATCTGAAATCAATAATGGCAAGGGCGCTTTACATGGGAGATGAACTTCACAACCGCCCTGCTGCTGGTACTTCCTTATTTGCTCTAATGATTCTTCCATACTTGATTGAAACAACAGAAGACAAGGAATTGCTCTCTCAAATCGTTAGATATTTTGCTTCAAACGAGATATTCTTTCTCTGCCTTGCGATGGCTGCCTGCAAGGCCACAATGAATTCAGCTAGAGAGGTGGAGTATAGCACCCTTGTAACGGCGATGGCTCGTAACGGTGTTGAATTTGGCATCAAAGTGAGCGGTCTTGGAAACCATTGGTTTACTGGCCCTGCAGGAATGGTCCGCGGATTGTACTTCCCCGGTTTTGGAAGTCAGCATGCCAACCCTGACATGGGGGACAGTGCGATAACGGAGACTACAGGCATCGGAGCATTTGCATTGGCCAATTCTCCTGCCATTCTTTCACTGGTAGGAGGTACGGCTGAAGACGCATTCAAGTACACAAGACAGATGCAACAGATCACAACGACGTTGAATGATACCTTCCTGATACCTATTTTTGATTTTCAGGGAACAGCCACCGGAATAGACATCAGAAAGGTGGTCAAAACCGGGATCCTGCCAGTGATTGATACTGCTATTGCGCACAAAGATCCAGGAATAGGGATGATAGGTGCAGGAATTGTAAACCCGCCGATGGAGGCATTCAAGTCAGCTCTTCGGGAATATGCTGCAAAATACAAATTGTGACACGGAAATTCCCGGCCAGGTAGCTTCCGTGCCAGTAGTGAAGCAAACCCAATTTTGTTGCTCAGTTTCTTTCCGAACAGGATTCGGCCTTTTGTTATTATGATATTTGCATGTTTCATCCAACAGACTATGGATTTCAAACCTTACAAAGCCAGATGTCATACTAACCAAACGAGCCCAAGGGTAAAGACACGCTTTCTGAACCCTTGGTAATCACAAGGATACTTTGAGTTCTAACTATATCGGGTGAATTTAACGAGACCCGGACAACGCTATTTGCAGGAATTTGCTTAACAAGGACACGTGAGTTATCAACACTAAAGCTGGACTCCTCTGTGCTTTCTAGACGCATGTCATTTCCAACGAAATATGCCGAACCACTTTTTGCGTCATAAACTACTCCGCATTTAATATACACAAGGCTGCTCCTAAAATCGTCGCTGGGTTGTTCATCTAGTAAGGCTTGTCTTGCCGCTGCGTAGTACTTGTCCTCTTCTTGCGGAGTACATTCTAGTTCCATCGGTTCGGTAAAGGTTGTCTGGCGGTACCACTGATTTGTGTATTGAACGATGTCGAAATTGTTGCTGCTCAGCTGCACCGATTCGTTATTCATATTGGATATCGTTGCGTATATCTTCAGGTGGCGTGATGCAGAGTTTCCGTCGCCGGAGAGTTTAATATCGGTCAAATTAATTAAAAGACCGCCTATTGAGATGTTGTCCCTTGATCCAAAGTTCGAATCTGCAGTAGGCGATTCCTCGACTCTGTTTCCCATGTAAGACCAGACAGTCACACCTATGATTCCAGAAATGATAACAGCAATTATGGCGACAAATGTTATCCTATTCAAACCGATTATTCTTCTCTAAAAGTATCGTCATTGCAAGAATTAAGGCTTCTCGCCATGCGCCATCAGGGTTTTGCCACAACGCTGTGGGCAGCTTCAGTTCATACTGTCTAGTTGATGTCCATTGCCAGAACTGAAGGGACTGTGATGTACAGGTTATTCGCAATAGTATTTCATTTCTTTTGAGATGGGCTGTGCAAAGGATAGCTGGTAGCCATCTGGTTCTCGTATGTGAAAGAATCTTTCGCCCCATGGCGCATCTGTAGGTTCATTTTCAAAGATAACAGCTTCCGATATGGTTTCGTCGTTTTTCATGTATAGATAAAGACTGTCTAGATTTTCGGTATGAAATATTATCCTCCCAAAATCCTCCCTTCCTGTATCGTGATGACTGCCAGTAACCATTGGAGTGCGGTTAGCATCGTGAATCAATTCCAAATTAAGGTACGTCTTGCCAACTTCAAATGTCGTAAAAGAATCGCCTGCACCACCGTACACAAGCTTGAATCCAGGTAACTTTGAATAGAATTTGTATGATTTTCCCATATCCCTTACTTTCAAGGTAACAGCGGAGATACGGTAGACTTTCATGATTTGAATATAACGGCGATTCCATAAATAGATGGCTAAACGATAAAGATTTCGCCTTTATCGACCTACAGCTGGCTTCCAAAGTAACAACGGATAAACATACATGAGCGCTCAAAAGGGACCTGGCCGCGGTTTGGTCGATACTACATCATTTAATTGCTTTCAGTGAAATGTTGGATGCGGAAAGACGTTTGCACTGCATTGCAGCGCACAGACTACGATGCAATGTACACTGACTGCTTATACTCTTTTGACACCACTTCTCGCAATGGTGATAACAGCACAAAATGTTGCACTGCCCAAAATGTACTAACCAGCTGGAAGAGAACGTGCTCGTACACGTCGAAGACATCAATTCAACCTGGTGGAAATGCATCAGATGTGACGAGTTCTATCAAATAACACACCTAAAAGAAGCAATCCTGATACCGTGAATTGTAGTCTGTATTTTCAGTCATTGCGATCTGATTGCAACTTTTGCAAAAGATTGATCTTCTTTTACCGTCAGAATCTAGTCGTGTTTGGTCTGTTGATTTAGAGTCCCACGCGCCTGATATACGTTAACATATCGATTCTTTGATCCTGCCAAATTTCAAGGCACTTACAAAACCTTTTTGTCAAACGGATGCGATAGATCTTTTGAAGATTGGGCCGCTGGGATAATGATGACGGGTACCGCTATTACGGTGGAGGTAGAGGAACAAAAAGAGACTACAGAAGGATTGCCAAATTTGTGATAGTAGGCGGCTTTGTAGTACTAGGCGTTTTCATGCTGACATTCTTTGTTTCTAGGGCAGGGCTTCATGTGGCCATTCATGAACGAAGCGAGGCAGTTGGAACGGTCAGAATAGTCACCGTTCAAATAACAAACAACAGTTTTGACACAATACGCAATGTAACGGTGCAGTTTGGAGATACGGGCACCATGCAGCAACTTGGAGACATGGGACCATTTGCTGGCTCCCTGGTGTCACCGGATTTAGATGACGATGTCGACTTTGATAAGGTAATAGTAACTGCCAACGATGGTGCCATTAATGTTGTTAAATACCGTAACGGTTTGAATTAGCGCAGGTTTCGTCCATTTAAAGATGGTCATAAGCTTTTGCTACTAGTGGCTTCAGCAAGACTAGCAGTTATTACAGCCTTCGACTTAGGCCATATTGCCATCTTGACTGACAAGCATGATAAAAATGGCAAGAGCGACGATAAATCGATAAGACTGGGATTACGCCAGAATATAGGTCAATTTGCCATTCTAGTAGCTGTTAACGCCTTCGTCGGTGGCATGGTGGGTTTAGAACAGACTGTTGTACCGCTGTTGGGCAAAGATGAATTTGGAATCGAGTCAAATGCAGTAATCCTATCGTTTATTGCAAGCTTTGGTGTCGTCAAGGCCTTTCTGAACCTGTATGCAGGGGCCTTGTCTGATAAATGGGGCAGAAAGAAGGTTCTTGTTTTAGGCTGGCTTTTTGGACTGCCTGTTCCCCTTCTCCTCCTCTATGCCACTGACTGGAGTTGGGTGATACTTGCAAATATCCTGCTTGGAGTCAACCAGGGGCTAGCCTGGTCCATGACTGTTAATATGAAGATTGACCTGGTTGGCAAAGAAAGAAGAGGGCTTGCTCTTGGTCTCAACGAATTTGCTGGTTACATCTCGGTAGCGGTGGTTGCGTTTGCCACCGGATATGTGGCGTCTGCTTACGGAATGAAGCCGTATCCGTTCTATTTTGGGATTGCATTTGCAGTCTTGGGCACGGCAGTTTCTTGGTTTGCAGTCAAGGACACAAAAAAGTTTACAGATTTAGAAGTCAAGCAAGCTATTGAAAACAAAGACACAGCAAACGCAAACTCGACATTCAGACAAGTGTTCATACAAACTTCCTGGAAGAACAGGACTCTGTTTTCAGTCAGCCAGGCTGGTCTCGTCAATAATCTTGTTTTCGGCGTGTCATGGGGTCTGCTTACACTCTACTTTGCATCGTTTGGGACAAGTGTTAATGATATAGGTTTTCTGAAAGCCTTGCACCCAGGGATTTGGGGCATACTTCAGCTGGCTACCGGGCCGCTAAGCGACAGAACCGGGCGCAAGGTGCTCATATATCCGGGCATGATACTTCAAGCAGTAGGCATCTGGATTATTCTTTTCTCCTCAGATTCGTCGCCGTACGGCTGGATCGCAGGCATGTCAGTGCTGGGCATAGGAACCGCGCTGGTATACCCTACGCTTCTTGCAGCCATCAGTGATGTGGCCCATCCAAGGTGGCGGGCAACCTCACTTGGAGTCTACAGGTTCTGGCGCGACCTTGGGTTCGTGGCAGGCGCAATAGGAATAGGCTTCTTGGCAGACATCTTTGGGATGGAAAATGCCTTGCATTACGTTGCAGGCATTGCAGTGGCATCAGGGATTCTTGTGTTTGTCGCAATGCGTGAAACGGTCGCAAGACCGTAACTACATTCTGATTGCACACGAGTTAGGGCCTGCTTCCAGGTCTCCCATGTTAATCTGGTCGCATGGTACAAGCTCTTTGTTTATTTGAATTATCATCCTGTAGTTGGTCGGCCTTGGCGGGACTGAAGAAACCATGAACTCTACAAACGCATCTTTGGACATCGACAGTAGTTTGACGTTTCTTTTCACCGAGCCTATTGTACCCATTATCAATTCTCCGTGCTTGACTGTAATTGAGTTGGGGTCAAAATGAGCAGGAAGGATAACAGCGTCATCAGGATATTGCAGTACCTTATTCTGGTACGTATCGTAGAGCTTGGTTGCAAACTCTTTGGCCTTATCGCGCAGGTCTGGCCTGCCAACTCCATTGACAAATATTGTGTCGCCTGTAAAGATGCAGGTCTGTCCTGCCCCTTCTAGGGCAAAGCACATACTTCCGTCGGTATGGCCAGGAGTGTGAATAACCTTAAGAGATACACCGTCGCCAACAGGTATCTCATGGCCGTCGCCAATCAGATTTACCTCTATTCCAAGGTCGCTAGACGGTTCGTAGCCTTCCTGCGCACCTATGTATGCCTTTGCGCCCGTTCTCCGGACAAGCGTTGAAAGACCGGAGACGTGATCTGCATGCATGTGTGTGTCAACCACATTTGTTATTTTCAGGCCGTTATCTTCTGCAAGCTTTAGAACCGAGTTATCCAGATCGCATGTGCAATCAATAACGGTTGCGGCCTTGCCAGAGGCAACAACATATGCCATGCAGCCTTTGGACACGCGCCTTAGCTGCCAGACCCTTACAGATTTTTGATCAGGGCCGGCAGTTTTTGGCAATGGCACTTCGGCAATGTCATAAACTTGGTTCCATGCAGCCATGCCGCCTCTGATGCTCTTTACCTTGTACCCCATTCTGGAAAGCATCTGTGCGGCCATCATTGACCTATTTCCATGAGAGCATAATGTAACAATCTCTTTGTCCTTTGGAATCTGTTCGGCTATCAGTTTTTGTGAAGTAAAAAGCTTGTCAACAGGTATCAGCGGTGTCTTTTGATGCTTGTCATACGATAATCGCCATGCTTCGTATTCCTCTGGTGTCCGTACATCCAAGATGAATACATCTTCTCCCTTGTCCAATTTTTCTTTAAGCTTCGAAGCTTCTATTTCAAGAGGATTTGTATACCCATTTAATCTCATGACGCATTCCCTTGTTCACTTGGGCCTTGATCTTTATTTAAACCATTTTTCTATCGTGCTGACGCCGGGACAGGCCGGATCTCTTGATAGTCAAAGTGTGCAGACTGCAGCTGCTTACTAGGGCAAGCCTTTCGCCGGCGAATATCCGAATTATAATGTTATTGGACACAATTCACAAAAAGTAATTGATTCATGTATGTTATTTTTTTATCGCACTTTCGTCCATGTATATTATTTCCCAGAGATGCCCATCAATGTCCTGAAAGCCGCGTCCGTACATCCATCCGTAATCTTGTGGCTCCCTAGATTCCCTGCCTCCGGCCTCTATAGCCTTGTTTATCATCTGGTCTACTTTTTCTCTGCTTTCGATGGATAATGCCATTATCACTTCCGAATCTTTTGTAGCATCGCAAATTTCCTTTTTAGTAAAGCTCTTGAAGAATTTTTCAACCAGAAGCATCACGAATATGTCTTCACCAACGATCATGCATGTCGCATTCTCATCGGTGAATCGCGGATTAAATGTAAAACCAAGCTTGGTAAAGAACTCTATTGTTTTATTGAGATCTTTGACTGGCAAATTCACGAAAATTTTTGTTGCCATTATGTTATAACAAAGGTTGAGGACTATAAACACTTTGAAGTAGGCCAATCCAATCGTCATCTTGGTACGTTGTACTATACCCCGTTATAGTAGTGTGGCCAGTGGGATTTGGGCTTTAAGATTTCAGGAGTCAAATTCTGGTCAAAGAATTAAGCAGGCCCAGCGGGATTCGAACTTTGAAAATTCAGAGTTCTAGTATTTATGAATCATCGAGAATAAATCTATGGAGCAACAAAGCCAAAGGAAACAACAGAATAAGGCGTACCAGGTGCTTGCAAAACACAAGTCTTTAAAATTTCTTGACGAGTATCTTCTAGTATGAAGTTTCTTTTTGTCTCACCCGAAGCGCTCAGTATCGATCTTGCATACAGAATTGTTCAGGAAGGCAATGAAGTGAAGTTTTGCATCCTGAGTGAAACTGAAAAGGATGTCGGCGATGGCTTTGTAACCAAGATAGACCGGTGGGAAGATTCAGTTGACTGGGCGGATGTGATCGTGTTTGACGATATTGGTTTTGGAAGAGTGGCGGACAGGTTGAGATCTGAAGGTAAGCGTGTTGTAGGCTGTTCGGCTTATACAGACAGACTTGAAAACGACAGGGAATTTGGTCAGCAGGAATTGAGCAAAGCGGGCGTTTCCGCGCTGCCAAGCTGGATGTTCTCAAACTTTGATGACGCTATTCAATTCGTAAAGGACAGTCCAGACAGGTATGTTATAAAGCCAAGCGGCAAGGCACAGAGCGAAAAGGAGCTTCTCTTCGTTGGCCAAGAAACAGACGGGAAGGATGTCATCAACGTTCTTGCCCAATACAAGAAATACTGGTCGACAAAAATCCGCATATTTCAGCTGCAGAAATTTGCGTCGGGGGTGGAGGTTGCCGTCGGCGCCTTCTTTAACGGACGGGATTTTTCGTCTCCGGTGAACATCAATTTTGAACACAAGCGTCTATTCCCCGGAGAAATTGGACCCAGCACTGGAGAGATGGGCACCCTGATGTTCTGGGATAGCAACAGCAGGATTTTCCGACTAACTCTTGAAAAGATAAAGCAAAGATTGTCAGAGACGGGCTATGTTGGATATATAGACATAAACTGCATTGCGGATGGTAATGCAATTTACCCGCTAGAGTTTACCTCACGTTTTGGGTATCCTACGATATCGGTTCAGATGGAGGGAGTCACTGAAGAATGGGGCAAATTTCTTTTCGGTCTTGCCCGTGGAGAATCCTATGAAATCCAGACAAAGAGGGGATTTCAGGTGGGAGTGGTGGTCGCAGTGCCGCCGTTCCCATTCACTGACGATAAAACATTCCGCAAGTTCTCAGAAGACGCGATCGTGCTCTTCAAGAATCAGGACACTTCCGGCGTGCATCTTGGTGAGGTAAAGAATGAAGGCGGCTATTGGAGAATAGCAGGCAGGTCAGGATATTCACTTGTTGTGACGGGTTCTGGATTAACAACAGACGAGGCAATAAAACAGGCTTACAGCAGAGTCGCAAATATCATGATTCCAAACATGTTTTACAGGACAGACATCGGCTACCGATGGATAAAAGACAGCGACCTTTTACTTTCATCTGGATACCTGTAAGTCCTCTTGTGTTGAGATTGCCAGATGGTGTTATAACAGAAATGGCACTTGATGGTATTATTCTAAGCAAGGCGTTTGCCATTCACCGGATGGCGAAGCGGATAATTTATGGTTAGGCAGACGCCGCCAAATAGTTTGACACTAGGCTAGTTGTTACTTCTGACCTCCTGACAATGCTCTAAATCCACTTCAGACCATAAAGTAGGCGGCTGTTGAAGGAGATGGCGAAGTTTCCTTTAATATTGTTTTTAATTTTCTTGAGCAACAAGCAACTAATACCATGTGCATGTAAGATTTGACACCGATGAATATTCGGATGACATGACCAAGGAGAACTCTGCCACCACGATTCTGTTAACTGGCATGGGTTAACCATCAAACTTGGTAAATAATGGGTTGAAAAAAGTAAGGGCTGACTGGGTACTTTGGTTCGCTTGTGGAAGAGGTTTGGCCCTCAGAACTAATTAATGATATTTCTGCATATTTACTATCCGTGACGACCGTTTGAACGACTTGTTCTACGAATTTTCTTAGGACATAGGGTGGTATCAGGAATTCGTTAAATGACCTTTTGTTTGGATAATCCATCATCCGATATTTGCCGGACAATACCCAAGAGAGAAAATTTTGAACGATGACGTTAACTAATACCGGAACCATAAATATTGTTAACTTGACTATATGTTAATCGTTACTTCTATTGTATCTATGACCTGCAGATGTCCCGTCTGCAGTAATGGAGTAGTATGCTCTCTTGCCAGAACCTACACGTACAACCCACCCGTTCTTCATCATACCTGCCAGGGCCCTCACAATTGAAGGAGGCTTTTTGTCCAGCAGATCTGCCAGTTCAACAGGGCTTTTCCGGCCTTTCTCAAGACACTGGAGTATCCCGTATTCAAGGTCCGTCGGCATCTCTTGTTTTCTGGTGTCCCCAATTATGTGCTCTGGCATGATAGCCTGGGATCCGCTGGCCATCGCATTTGTGATGGCCCGATAAGCGTTTTCCAGGATGATATAGGTGCTTGGAGCTCCGACGTTTAACAGCGCCCTCAGACTGTCTTCCGGCAATATCTTTTCAGCTATCTTTCTGCACTCACCTTCATCTTTTTCTACCTGCGACAATCCAAGCATAATTCTATTATCGACCACGCCCTTGACATCCTGGAGGGTCTGAATTCCAGGATACTGTTTAATGGTGCTTATTCTTGATACAGAGGACGCTACTGCATCCTTTATTGATTCGCCAAAGGAATAGGTCAGCGACATGACACAGACCTTGCCCTGAAACCAGGCCTGGTTTCCATCAAAAAAGTCCGAAAGCAGGGTATCATCGCTGACTTTGTCCAGTTCGTCAATGACATAAACCGGTGTAAAACCGTGGTCTTCTTCAAGTTGCTTGATGATCTGATTTGCAGCAAATCTGATATCGATATCTTTGGATGTCAGTAGCCTCTGTGAATCCACGACACCAAGCCTGTTTACGACATTCTTGACCGCTTTTTCGGCAATATCTGAAGCAAGGGCTAACGGCGGAAAGACAAGCCCCAATGCTTGAGTAGCTCCTTTGGCAATCCAGGGGGCATATTTCTTCGTTACATCCTTTATCACTTCACTGCGTTTCTTTAGGTTAGTTGCATCCAGTATCGCAGCCACGGTTGAGCGGTAGAACGAATCTTCAAGTTCCTTTAGATTTGCAGCCGACTTTGCTCCCTGAACAGAGATTGTTAAAGGCAGAGGCTTCTCAAGGTACTTCGCCTGTAAACCGGACATCAAAATTCCCTGCATGGCAGTAGTTTTGCCTATGCCTCTTACGCCGTAGATTGATAATCGCTTACCTTGATCAAAGACAGTTTTTGCATGCTCCTGTGAAAAGGCGTCGATGTCATAGAACAATACGGGAAACAATTCATCTGAAAAAGATGTCAGTTCTCTGGAGAGAAATTGTTGTGCTGAAGCCAAGTGTTTTGGCTCTGTTGCGACCATCCGTTAACATAGGCTTGGTTAATCATATATAAACAATGACGGTTGATTAACATGAAACAATGCTAGATTAGCCTGAAGCCATAAGCAGTAACTAGGTGTAGAGTAGCAGGAGTAATGGCACTTTTTGTTATCAGGGAAAATGGTACTCCTACGCGCCGTGTTTAGGCTTGTTGAAGTACTTGCCGTCGAAGTAGATGCTTGCAGGAATCTTCCATCCAAGAGCGCGACTCTTCCTCCAGTAATTGTAGCGTCTGTCAAACTTCCTGAGCTCTTGTCTGAAATGCGATAATGACATAAATCCGACCTGTGTTATTAGCTACTTGCAGAGTAGCTTATGGTAGCTCTCTATCTTGCTTCTACCTCCGATGGTACGGCTGCCATAGATTGGCCTAATGTGGAATTTGACCAGATCTTTCTTAAAATCATCCGCTACAAACTGCTTTTCATTGTCAAAGCAGATCTCTTTTGATATACTTCGCTTTCTCGAGGTTCTAATATCCGACCATCATGGAGAACTATTTGTTCAACAATAGCTTGTCGGAATGATTAGGAATTTTTCATGGGGCCAGTGGGATTTGAACCCACGACCTCCAGCGCCCCAGGTTCGTCGACAATCCAATCTGACTGCCTCTGACATCCTAGACCAAGCTAGACGATGGCCCCTCGTAGAGTCAGATTCTGCATCCTCTTTTAAACCTACACAAATCATTCTTTTCTAAACTGGATCTCTACGCTGCCCTTTTCCGTGATACTCATCTTATGCGATTCATAGTCGTTGACCGGAATCACTTCCAATTTTTGACTGCCGCATAACGGGCAGATAGAAAACCCGGATGAGCCTTTCAGAAGCGAAGCTGCCCACAGGCAGCGGTTGCAGATGACCAGGTCGCGGTGTTCCTCGCCGGCCATCAGACTGCTTTCATCCTCTTAAAGGAGTAGACGCCAAATATTCCAAGGGCGGCCGTGTATGCTGTCAATATTCCAACGTCGGCAGCAAGATTGCTGCTTTCAACGTCCAGAATCGTTGTCCGCAGGGCATTTACGCCGTATGTCGCCGGGTCTATGGCCGTAAGAGCCGAAAGCCAGGCCGGCAGGTTGTCCAGCGGGAACAGCGCCCCGCTTAGAAAGAACAACGGGAATACCACAAAGCTCACTATCATCTGGAATCCTTCCAGACTGTACATGTAGCTGCCCAAGGCAAGGCCAAGCGAGGTAAGCCCGAAGGAGAGCAGCAGTATCACGGCTACCGCCTGCAATATGAATACAGGATTGAATGAGATGCCGATGGCCGCCCCGATGACAAGGAGGATAGATGCCTGTATCAGCGAGTTGGTCATGCCGCCAAGGGTTTTGCCCACAAAGACCGTGCCGCGGCTGACCGGGGCCACCATGACGCTTTTTAAAAAGTCGAACTTTCTGTCCCAGATTATGTACGAACCGTAAAAGACTGACGTGAAGATTATCGACATGCTGATGATGCCCGGAAAGATGAACTTCTGGTAGTCCAAGTCAGGCGCAGACGGAACGCTGACCGTGGAGCCTATCCCCGATCCTATGACGAAGAGCCAGAGTATGGGCGTAAATGTCGAGGCCACAAGCCGGCTCTTTTCCCTCAAAAAGACCTTGAACTCCCGCAGCCAGATGGCGTACAGTTTGGCCAGATGAACCTGCAGATCAGTCATATTTGGCAAACCTCTCACTAAAGCCGCCCTCCGGTGCTTCCTTTATGTTCCGGCCAGTAAGCCTTATGAATACGTCGTTAAGGGTCGGGCTGGTAAAGTCCGCATACTCGGCTTCTATTTGCCTTAGCAGAACTGGAAGATCGTGCTTGGCATCCTTGACCGAGAGCACCATAAAGCCGTTTTCGTATTCCAGCTTGCGAACAAAATCAAACCTTTTTGCTATTTCCTCGGCGTTGTTGGCCCGGGTCTTGATCCTGATGATGTCGCCGCCAAGACCGGCCTTCAAGTTAGCCGGTGTGTCCAGCGCAATTATCTTGCCCTTGTCTATAACGCCTATTCTGTTGCAGAGCATGTCGGCTTCCTCCATGTAATGCGTGGTAAGTATCATGGTAATCTTTTCCTCTTCCACCAGACGCCGGATGTACCTCCACATGGTTTCGCGGCTGGCCGGATCAAGGCCAAGAGTCGGTTCGTCAAGGAACATGACCTTTGGCTTGTGCAGCAGTCCCCGGGCGATCTCCAGCCGCCGCCTCATGCCGCCAGAGTACGTCTTGACCCGATCGTTTTTTCTGTCAGACAGACCCACAAGGTCAAGGACTTCTTCTATTCTCTTCTGCCGGATGTTGCGCGGAAGGCTGTAAAGAAGCGAATGGATGTACAGATTTTCGTAACCGGTGAGCATGTCGTCGCTGCTTGGAGCTTGGAAAACAATCCCTATGCTCTCGCGTACCTTGGCCGGTTGATGGACAATGTCAAAGCCGTTTACCGTGGCCGTGCCGGACGTCGGCTTGAGCAGAGTTGCAAGCATGTGTATGGTGGTAGTCTTGCCGGCACCGTTTGAGCCCAAAAGTCCAAAGATCTCGTTGTCTTCTATATCAAGAGTCAGGTTGTCGACTGCCGTCAGGCGTTCGTATCTCTTGACCAAGTTACGGATCTTTATCAACAGACAAACTTGTCTGTTGCCGCTATTATACCTTGAACAAAAAGAAAGAGAGGTTACTTGCCTATTTTGAACATCTTGGTACCGCAGACTGTGCAGATGCCCTGGGTTGCGGGTTTACCGTTTTTCATGGTGACTTTTTTCTCGTCTTTCATATCTCTTTTTGATTTACATTTGACACAATAGGCTTCCATATCGTGCCTATGGGCAAGGTGCTGGTTAAAGAAGGTTTCCACTCAGCTCTGTTCGGGCACAAGCCAGTCAACAAGCGAATCAAGTTCCTCGCATGTCAGGCTCACGCGTATTGGCCCAAGCGGCGATTCCTGGTCTTCTTCTACCACTGCAGCTATGCCTGCTGTGGCTGCCTGTTTGTTTAGCAAAAACCAGGTGCTGTTTCCAGCCCGGTTGTCTAAAAGCATCCTTCGCAGCACGCCCATGGCCGACCGGGACCGGACCTGCTCATAGATGATCGATAGTGAATCGCTTCCAGAGGCCCTGCCGATTATCCTGCTTCCGTACCGGAATTCTGGCGAGCATCTTGCAACTACATTGCAGATGGCGTCTATGATCTTCTGCGGATCCTCTGAGGGGTTTACAACCGCCTCTACCTTTAGCTCGATTGCTGATCCAATGTTAGGCTTCTTCATCAATCCATCCCCTTACTACGGTGTATGCGCGTTCTCTTAACTGATCGACGGTGATGTCATTGTTGGACAGGGTCTCGTCGGCCAGCGCTATAGCCTCGCTGATTCCTACAGACAGCTCCCGTTTGTCCCGTCCGGCGAATTCGTCACTAGTGGATGGGGCATCAGACCTGCTCCGGTCCTTTAAATGCCTAAAGCGCGTGTCCTGAGAAGCGTGTATTGCAAGCAGCTTGACTGTTCCAAGCTTTTTTAGGACTTCGACTTCTGATATGCTGCGTACACCGTCTATTACCAGATGATCGTTGATTCCTTCCCGTTCTATCTTTTGCAAGAGCAAGTATGCCACTGCCCCCTGGCCATGGTCCTGCCGCAATTTCAGCATCATCTTGCCCAGATTGGCATCGGTGGGATCAAGGCCCTGCCTTTTTGCCTCTTCCCGCACCACATCACCCATGACTATCACAGGAAAACCTTTTTCCTTTAGGTGGGAAGCAACAGTGGACTTGCCTGCACCAGGCATGCCAGTCAGGCAGACTATTAACCGCTTCAAATTAGTTGCAGGTTTGACGTTAGTGGCTTTTATCTTTACTCTGCAGAAAGGTCCCAGTAGTTGGCTTCTTTGAACTCTTCTTTGGGCTTGCCCAGGGATTTCCATTCCTTGAAGGATTTCGGGTATAGCTTGACATTCTGGTAGCCGGCCATCTTTAGCGCATAGTATGCCAGACCGGAAAGGGTTCCGACGCTGCCGCAATAAGTGATTATTTCTGCATCTGTAGATATGCCGCGGTTTTCTATCATGCGCTTGAGCTCTTCAGCCTTGCGGAGTATGTTGCCGTTTGCGCCAAGCATCGTGTACGGGATGTTTTTTGCTGTCGGTATGTGCTCTGTCAGAAAGTTCAACCTTTCCCTTGAGTCGACCAGCAACTTGCCCTGCTGGGACTGGGCTGCCTCCACGTAACCGGCGTCAGCATACATATCCTTGTTTACGTTTAACGGGTGCTTTGTCTTTGGGTATGTTCGAACCCGGGTCTCGGTTTCAAGGCCAAGCTCTTTCCACTGCTTGAAGGTTGTTTCTAGCAGCGCGGTATTGGAATGCCCGACATACTGGAAGGTCCACGCGACCCTGGCTGCTAGCGCGCCGAATGTATCGTCGTATACCACCACGGGCATTTCCTCGGTGATACCAAGCTCCTGCAGCAGCTCAACAACGGTTTCAGGTTTATCGTCGGCCAGAAGCCTGGCCAGCGGAAGCGAAACGGCAGTCGGTATGTGACCTGCCTGGTAGTCCTCGGCCTTTCTGACATCAACTACCCTTACCGCTTTTTTTCGTACCAGTGAGCGCAGCATGTCAACGTCGCAGACGATAGGAAGTTTGTACTCTTTTGCCTGCGTCTTTTTTGAACTGCCTTTAACCGGTTTCAAGCGGCGCATTCTCCTCTTGCAGTCTTGGCAGTGAATTTGGCGTCGCTACCGTAGTCCATGTACGCGTCCGGATCCTGTTCCTGTGGCGGAAGTTGTATCACCGAGTTGAGGGCATTTTTGATGTCTTCAAGGTTCTTGATACTGGCAGTGCCCTGACCCCTGATGATCCTGCTTATCCATTGATCCAGATTTTCGCTCTCCGCGCGTTCGTTTCTGTATATTTCAATTATCTTTAGGATTGTATCGATCACGCGTTTGGCTGGAACACGCATCGCTGCTTTTCCAAGCTCGCCGTTTTCACCGGCGCTGCCGCCAAACAGCATGGTGTAGGTGGGCGACATCGCGCCTCCAATCCTTGAGGCTCCACCGAAGAACCCTATGGTGGCTATTTCATGCTGGCCGCACGAGTTGGGGCAGCCGCTTACCTTGATCGTGGAATTCTTCAGGCTGTCGTCGGTGTCCAGCCCAAGCTCAAGGAACTTGCGCTGCACTTCCTTTGCCAGCCTGTGCGAGTTGGTGATGGCAAGGTTGCACGACGTAGTTCCAGAGCATCCCACCGCGGAGGCGATGGTGAGTGCGCCAGGATTGGCCAGGCCGGCAGTTGCCAGCCGTCCATAAAATTCAGACAGTTCTGTTCCCCGGACGTAACGGATGGCAAAGTTCTGCTGCGGAGTGTTTCTTGCAACGCCTTCAACGGAAAAGTCACGAATGGCCGAAGCAAGCACGCGCAGCTGGCTGGCCGTGATATCTCCAGCGCCAAGGGTGATAAAGACCGTAAAGTAGCCTTCCTGCTTTTGCGACACCGCGTTGGTATGCAACCACCTCTCGTAGGCAGGGCTATCTCTGGTGACATGCTCGTTGAGTATGGGTAGTTTAGTCATGCGCGGCGCCTGGGGCAGCTGCCTCGCATCTTCTTCAGATTTTACGTCGTACATCTTGGCAGTTGCCATCGCGGTGGTCATCTCAACGGCTATTCGTTCCTTTAGGACCATCTTTTGGAATTTCTCCCACCCCGTCTCATGGACAAGATAGCGCATCCTGTTTCTGGCCATGTTCTCGCGGTTGCCATGTCTATCGAAAAGCCTCACAGTTGCCATACAGGTAGAAAGAACCCGGTCTTCTGGAGTAAAGTCCTCAAGCAGGTGACCTATGAAAGAGGCGGCGCCAAGTCCTCCGCCCAGATAGATCCTGAAACCTCGGACCTGCTTGCCGTTCTCCTCTTTTATCGTTGGTACAAGGCCTATATCGGCCACCCTTACAAGACCATGTTTTTCGCAGCATGCAAAATTGATCTTGAACTTTCTTGGCAGGTTCTGGCACATCGGGTTTCTAAGTAAGAAGCGCGCAATGGCCTTGGAGTACGGAGTCGCATCAAAAGCCTCGTCCGGGCAGACACCGGCAAAGTGGCTGCACATGACGTTTCTGACGGTGTTGCCGCATGCCTCCCGCGTGGTCAGGCCGACCTCTACTAGGCCCCTCATCACCTCACTGACGTCTTCCAGCTGTACCCAGTGCAGCTGTATGTTCTGCCGCGTCGAGACGTGTGCTGAGCCTATCGAAAACGCCTCTGAGAGGCTTGCTATCTTTTCAAGCTGTTCAGAAGTTATCTCTCCTCCTGGGATCTTGATCCTGATCATGCTGTAACCGGCGTGAAGCCTTGAGCCGTATGCACCGTTTTGTAATCGAAAACGCCTGAAATCGTCTTCAGAAATCTTGCCTTGTCTGAAAAGCTTAACCCTGTTTGCGAAAAACTCTGTTTCTTCCTCCTTGCCCCATTTAGAAGTGGGCTTGGGGGTATATGTCCCCTTTTGTTTTGGATTGACAGCAGATACTCTTGCCTTTCCCATTTATGTGATAAAACACTGTTGTAAATCATATATTTTTTGTGGATACAGGAATTATTGGTAGCGCTGCTTCAGATCAGCGGCAATATAGGCATCTATCGGCCGATGCACAAGTCTTAATAATGTTGACCTCAAGTTCTATGCATGGCAGCGAAGGTCAAACCGGTGCCAAGGGGTTACCATACGATAACTCCTGCTCTTGTTGTGCGCAACGCGGAAAAGGCAATCGAATTCTACAAGCAGGCATTCAATGCAAAAGAGAATATGCGCCACTACATGCCGGATGGCAAGACCATCATGCACGCCGAGCTCAAAATAGGCGACTCAAGGTTCATGATTTCCGATGAATTCCCTCAAATGAAGTGCCAGTCTCCCCAATCCCTCGGTGGAAGCCCAGTTACTCTTTACACATACGTCAGGGATGTCGACAAACTCTTTGACCAGGCAGTGGCCGTGGGTGCCACGGTAGTAATGCCGGTAATGGATGCCTTCTGGGGAGATCGATGCGGCCAGCTGGCAGACCCGTTTGGGCACGTCTGGTCCCTTGCAACCCGCAAAAAGAACCTTACGCCAAAGCAGATGCAGAAGGCCCAACAAGAATGGCTTGCACAGACGGCCAAGCAGTAGCATAAGCTTAAAATCACCTATCGGACGGTTTTTGAATAGTAAATGGGCAAGAGAACACTGGTACGTCGGCGAGGCCGTGGAGGCAAGCAGTTTCGCGCTATAACTGTTGGTAAGATTGCGCCGGCAAAATACCCGAATTTCAAGGTAGAAGATCGTCATACTGGCAAGGTAGTAGACATTGTTCACGAGCGCGGTCGCGACGCACCGCTGGCAAAGATCCTTTTTGATGACGGCCGCTATTCTTACGTGCCGGCGCCGGAAGGAACGACCGTAGGAAGCGTCATTGAAGCAGGACAGAGCACGAAGGTAAATAGCGGCAACATACTGGCACTTGAATCCATCCCGGACGGAACCACAGTCTGCAATATTGAAAAGAATGCAGGCGATGGAGGCAAGCTTATCAAGTCAGCAGGATCCGCGGCCATCGTCTTTGCACACAGTGCCGATGGTGTTACAATCAAATTCCCGTCTGGCAAGTTCCTTACACTCAACGCAAGGTGCAGGGCAATGATTGGTACTGTCGCCGGCGCCGGAAGGAAGGAAAAACCGTTCCTAAAGGCAGGCGTCAGAGCCATGTACATGCAGGCTCATGGCAGGCTTTACCCGACAGTCAGGGGTATCGCCCAGGCCGCAGTCTATCACCCGCATGGTGGTGGAAGACACCAGCATATCGGACGCCAGTCTTCTGTTAGCAGGAACACCCCGCCTGGACGCAAGGTGGGCAACATCGCTCCAAGGAAGACCGGCCGCGGCAGGGTAAAGGAACTTCAGCGAAAGGCCTGAAGATACCTCCTTTCCTACCTTTTTTCAAACCAAAGTAAAGACTTGTTTTATCATGATCGCTGGATAAAAAAGCCTATATTCTGCGCCGCTTTATGGTTGTAAAATGAGAGCAGAGCAGTTTTCTAAGAACATACTTGGATTGCACCCCAAAATCCGTTTTGCCGGAGTGATTGAAAAATCCGGCCATCTCTATGCAAGTGTTAGAAGGGAGGATACAACAGAGCATCTTTCCGGTCGAAGCAGCGAGATTAGCCTTGCACAATCTGCTTACATCATAGACCTTAGAAGGATGTTTTCTGCAGAGCTAGGACAGTTAAAGTCTGTCGTCTACATGCATGAAAAAGTAAACTTCATAAGTATTCCAGTCAAGGACCACATCCTTGTCATGTCCACAGAGGCAGAAGTAAAACCGGACGAGATTGTTGCCAGCGTTCATGATTACGTAAGTTCAGTAGAATCGGAGCTGTCGCTTTACCCGCCAGCAAATATCGTCAACGAAGAAAAGAGAGAGATGCTCCGGAACCTGAGGGAATCTGGGATATCTGAAGAGCTTATAGCAGAGCAGCTTGACCTGGATGTTAACACCGTCAAGATGCTCGTGCAAGAGATTAAGTAGTCAAGCGCTCAAGCGACTTCCACAGATACCACGTGGCGATGCTCCTGTACGGCCGCCACCGGTCTGTTATTTTATTCATGGCATCTGGAGACGGAAGCTCATGCAAGCAATACGTTTTCTGTATGGCTTTCCGCAGTCCAAGGTCCTGCACTGGCAGTATGTCTGGCCTTCCAAGGCAGAATATCAAAAACATTTCTGCAGTCCATCTCCCGATGCCCCTGACAGCGGTCAACTGCTGGATCACCTGCTCGTCTGTCAGCAATGGCAGCTTGTCCAGTGCCAGTCTTCCCTCGATGATATGCAGGGCCAGATCCTTTATGTAAGCTGTTTTTCTGCCAGAAAGGCCGCAGGATCTAAAATCGGCGTCAGACTTGGACAGGAGTTGCCCCGGTGAAGGGAAACTACCGCCGTACAGATTGAGGAATCGACCATAAATTGCATCAGCAGCCTTGCCAGCCAGCTGCTGATAGATTATGGACTCGACTAGCGACTGAAACGGCTCGCCGCCAACCTTGATAGTGCACTCTCCAACGGCCAGGATTACTTTTGCAAGACGTTGATCGGCCGCAGCAAGATGCCGCAGCGCTTCGCTGGATCTCATCTTTTAGCCGTACATCTCTCTTACCGAGCCGGGAAGCTGTTCTTTTCTTGTTTTTTTCAGGGTATTTTCTATGATTTCGGCTTCCTTGAGAAGAGACCCAATGTCGCATGACGCGCCGGGAACTAATTGACTTAGAGCCATTGCCACCGCTGCGCCGGCTCTAAAATCGGGTACGTCTTTCATGACTTTGACTAGCAGAACTAGGACATCAAAATTCTTCCAAGCTCCTTCATTGAGAAGCACGGCAGGGATCCCGGTGATGGATCCGGTTATCATGGGAGGTATCCCCGCCTGAGCAGCTCTTTTCAACGCGTTTGGTGTGCTACCCACCGCGTACACCTGCGGCTCTTGATCTGCCATGTTCTCGTCAATTTCATAGGGCATTCCAGCCGCGCTTATGACAAGGTTGCAGCCGCTGTCCACGGCCCACTGAAGCATGGCCGACGCCACCGGCCTGAACAGCGATGGATCTAGGTTCAATTCAGACACAAACACGGCCAGCTTCAAGTCACTGTTTGCATAGACTCTTGCCGGGAAATTAGGCATGGCATTTCTAATCAAAGAGAGTGCAGGAAAGCTAGGAGAATCTATTACGCCTACAAACTCTGTCTGCAGGGAATGCACCAAGCATTCTGATGCGATTGCATTGGCAAGTCCGACACTTGGGAAACCATCTACCAGTATCCCGCCTTTTAGATCGATGTCTTTTGTCTTCCTGAACCGGATCTCTGGGTCAGTCAACATGGACATTATATTTATGACCGGATTAAAATATAGCTAATCAGACAGGCAGGTTTTGATCAAGGCGTCAAAATTGGCGCGGGTCTGGTCACGCTTGTAGGTCTTTAATGCTCGTATGGCCGATTCTTTGTTGCAGGGCAAGACCCTGTTTATCATGGTTGCAACGACACCGCTGACAAAAAGCGACTGGCCTGCGGCCGATACGTTGCTGGTTTTTCTTTTTGTGCTGGCGCTTTCAAAATCTATGATGGCAGCGGTAGAGCCGGAAACTATAACGTGGTTGTCTATCTTGCTGAGTTCGCCGTGATCCAGACCTGCCCTGTCTAGTCTGTAACATTGTTCGAGTACTGACCTGGCCACTTTACGTACCTGGTCTACAGTAACTGCGCCGCTTGCCCATTCTACGATATTCTGGCCGTCAATAAATTCCATCAGGATAAAATTGTCTGTATGATTGACCAGTCTGGGGCCCACGCCTGCGTCGTTGGCAATCCTGTGCAGGCGTACCTCCTCACGCATGCTCTCCCTGTTTGCATCGGTCCTTCTTATCTTGAGTGCATACACATGCCGGCCAGCTGCTGCCTTTATGACCAGGCCGACGCAGCCCTTTCCGGCAATCTTGATTCCATCAAGCGTTGTCCGGCCGCCTGTTAGAAGCGAAGTGATACCCAGAGATCGCAATTCTTCAAGACGCGAGGCGTACTCTTGTTCGGTAAAGCGCGGGTAGGTAAGTATGCCTGCCAGCTCTGGAGCTGCTACATCAAATTTTCCCGCCAAAGACGAGGTTTTCCGTTGAGACAAGCTCGTCAGTGGCCTCTCTTGCAAGACACTTGGTTTTTTTCAGCTCGATTCCGCTATAAATTCGGATCTTGCCGGTTATCATATCTTTGGCAACGCCGCTTTTGTCGATGTTTTCCTGCAAAAGCGACTTGGTGAACTTGCGTGCATCGACGGCCTTTCTTTCCACCAGGGTCGAGATTCTCATGTCCCTGTCCACCCACATGGCAAGTGGGCGGTTGGCCTTTGCGATGAAGCTTTCCGCATCGCTTCTTCTGGAAACCTCCGGTCCTTTCCTGACAGTGATTTCCGGCAGCGTAAGCGATTCAAGCAGAAATGCAAAGGCAGCGCTGGTCTTTTCGTCAGTTACGCAGCTTGAACGAAACACGGTAAAGCCAGCCATCTCCAGCTGCTTTGAAACGGAATTAAGGCTGCGCTTCAACTGGCCCCAGATGGTATCCGGGCTGCGCTGTCGGTGGGAAAATTCGATCACAAGCACGTTGGAGTAAAGCCGCTTGTTTGTCCATGTTTTGAATCGGCGGAAAAACTGTATCGAGGGTCTTTCTAGGAAGGAACGTGAAACCATGATGAACTTGGCGAAGTTTTCCCGCGAGATGGCGGTGCCCAAGTTCCTCCTCGAATCAACGGGGTCTATTATTATGACAGGGCTCTGAAATTCCTTGACAAGATCGCTGTCGTAGTTGTTGTCTATTGCTATGACCTGTCCTTGTTTCATATCTACCGCAGCACGCAGCACGGCCTCAAAAGAGCCGTACTTTGAAACAAGCACCTCAGAAACGTAGCCGCTAAACCCGCCGGTGGAAATCTCTGCGCCGTACACTCCTGCCGCCTTGAAGAACTTTTTCAAAAGCTTGACCTCGTTTCTCTTCGCAACGTCAAGGTTCTGGATTATGTACTGCGTGTGAAAAGGCGATCTGTCGGCCGCGCTTTTCCACTGCCCTTTTTGTACGTCATAGCAGGGGACTACGTTGACCCTGATGCTGTCGACTATTGCTTCAACGTACGGATGATCGGAATACCGCAGCTGTGGCTCGTAACGTTTTAGGGCCGCCTTTCCCATCTGTATTCCTAGCTCCTCGAATCTTTCCTCGCTTACATCAGGTTTGATTCGGATGAAAATGTCAACGTCGGCATCGCCCCTAAGCCAGGTCCCTTTTGCAAATGAGCCGCCAAAGATGACATCGGAAACTTCAGAGGACATCTGATCTTCAACAGATCTTTTTATCTTCTCCGCGGTGGCAGTAATCTTTCTTATTTCACTGGCTGTGGGATTGCAGAGCTGAATCGCCTTTGCAAGTACGGCATCAATACCGGTCAATTCTGCCCATCAGTTACGGCCCTGACAGTATAAATGTTCGAGTATGTGGGTCCTGAAGGTGAAAGGTCGCTTTTCTTTAAGTGAACTTTGTCTATCAAGTCTGAGCCAAAATCCACGTCTCTGTATTTGTCAGCAAGGCTGCCAAGCCTGACAGTGCTGTTCTTAACCCTGAACAGGGTCAGGTGAGGTGAGAACGGCTTGTCCTGCTTAAAGCCAATCTGGGCCATCAATGACGCTATTTTGTCTGCAAGTGTCACAAGTTTCTGCCCGCCGGCGGGATCAACTCCCACCCAGATGACTCTGGCAAAGTCAGGTTTGGGGAAGGCCCCCACTCCCCTGTATGTTATGGAAAACGGCTTGAACGCGACCTCCGACAGCATTTCTTTGACCTTTTCTGCTTGATGCTCGTCTATCTCCCCCAAGAAGATCATTGTAAAATGGAAGTTTTGCGCTTCTACAGGCTTGACATCCCTTGCTTTCCAACCGGCTGTTGACATGATTTCCTGCTGCAGGCGGCTTAACGCTGTGTTTGGCGCGTCGACGGCGATAAAGGCCCGCACAGCTGCCCAATGGCAAGATTTGCTTATATTGATTTGGGCTTTGTCGGAAAGGACTGGTACCAAGTCTGTCTAACGGTGCCTGTGGTCATCGACCTGCTGACCGGTTAAATAATTGCTCGTCGGTAGCTTTTTGCGTTGGCAAGCTCAGATAGCTTTGCAGTAGAGCATGACAAGGGCCAGGAGGCCGTCAACTGGATGAATGAATACGCCAAAAAGAACAACCTAAAGTTTGAAGCCAAGCTGGAAGGCTACACGCTTCAAACAAGCAGGTTTGGCAACTTTGAGGTGATATCCTGGAAAGGCGACTGGTCTGCAGCAAGAAACATCATCAAGCGCGCAAGCAGCAAGCTAAGGATGAAGATTCTGGAATCCGGTTACAGTGAAAAGAAAGACCTGCTGTCGGCCATGTTTGGAAGCGGCAACTTTGCCAAGGTCTATTCCGGCGGCAACCTGATAGGGCAGATAGAGCTGGTGTCTAAATCCGGCAAGTGGGTCTCCAAGTCAGAGAGCTTTTGATCGCCTGCCGGCCATGTAAACCTGTTTCATTTCCTCTACCCACGAATCCTTCTTGGCGTAGATCTCCTTGAGCTTTCTTGGCTTGCACTGGGACATTGCATACGAGCAAAGCAGCGGGAAATACACCGACGAATCGCCGTACACTATCACATTGCCCCGGTGAGAGGTCTTGATCTTGCCCCAGCTCTTGCCCTCCTGCAGCGTTGCGCCAGAAAGGCCGCCGGTATCGGGCCTTGCGTCGGTCAGCTGGACAAGGTAGTCCTGGCCGCCCTCCTTCATCTTCAGTATCTGGTACAGGGCCGGCCCCGTCTGCTGGAAAAAGTTCTTTGGAACTCCGCCGCCAAGCTCAAGGCCGCCAGACTTTTTGCTCTTCCACAGGATGGCGGCCGATTCGGCTACGTCAAGTATAACGTTTGGAAAGATCCCCTTCCCCTCAAAAAGCAGCGGCAGCATGTTAAGGCCGATGGAAGAGTCGCTGATGGCCGGCATGTACACGGGCACCTTGCATTCATACGCCTTGACGAGGAACGATTTTTCAGGGTACTTGGAATTTTCCTTGGCAGCCTTGCCAAGGGCGTATGCGATGTCCGCGGTGGAGGCATTCTGCGGTATGTCCTTGCTGCGCTTGATGTCCTTTTGCACAAGCAAATCCTGTGCCTGCAGCGTTCCACTCTCCTTTATGTAGACGTCGTAAATCCTCACAATCTGCTTTGAATACAGCACGTCGTCGTCAACGTCAAAATGCCCCTGCCGGACTGGAAGGTCGTACGCAAAATGCAGGTCGTGGTACACGTTGGCGCCGGTTGCAACTATCCAGTCAACGAACCCGTTCTCTATCATTGCTGAAATGGTTCTGCCAAGGCCTATGGGAGTCAGGGCGCCGGCAACAGTCAGGCAGACAGTTGAGTCAGTATCTATCATGTCCTTAAGGATCTCGGCAGCTTCGGCAAGACGCCGGGCGTTGTAGCCTGTGGAACCGTAGAAATCGATAAGCTGGGTAACTGTCATTTCTGAAGATACGGCGGGCGGATCTATTTTTCTGCCGGTAAAAGAGTGCCTCGGGTCGTTGTGATTTCGCATCCTCTTTCTTGATAGGTACTCACTTTAAAATTTTATTTCCCGCGCAAGATATTTTATCATGACATCGATACTATCATGACATGGCAGGTAAGAAAAAAAAGATTTCTGACGACCTTTTGCACAGCGCTGTCAAGGATCTTGACATTGACAGGGAAAGCGACTTTGATTCCATATTTGCTGGTATGTCCCTTTCAGGCGGTTTTGAATCGCGTAACCTGGCTGATGGAGTGGACATTTTACGCACGATGATAGGTGAACCGCAATGCACGAACTTTCTTTCATTCATAGGCGCGCCGATATCCACAGGGGTCAGGGGAATAATCCGGGACATGCTCAAGAACAAAATGTTTCAGGTGGTGATGACCACCTGTGGAGCGCTTGACCATGACATCGCCCGTGCTTATGACAAGTACTACGCCGGCGACTTTCGAATGGACGATCGCAAGCTGATGAACAAACACATCCACAGACTCGGCAACGTTCTGGTCCCCATGTCAAGCTACGGCCCGCTCATCGAAGAAAAAGTCCAGCAGTGCCTCAATGAAATGTACAAGGCCGGCAAAAGGGAAGTAGCAACCTACGAAATAACAGACTACATCGGAAGCACGCTGGACGAAACATCGTTTCTTTACTGGGCACACAAAAACAAGATCCCAGTGGTAGTGCCGGGGATCGTGGACGGCGCAGTTGGAAACCAGATCTGGCTGTTCAACCAGCAACACAGAGACTTCAAGGTGGACGTCCTAAAGGATCAGACCAAGCTGTCAGACCTGGTCTTTGATGCCAAAAAATCCGGCGCATTCATGATAGGCGGGGGGATCTCCAAACATCACACTCTTTGGTGGAACCAGTTTCGTGGCGGCCTTGACTATGCTGTATACATAACCACGGCGCCGGAATGGGATGGAAGCCTGAGCGGCGCGCTGGTGGCAGAAGCAATCTCATGGGGCAAGGTAACAACGAAGGCAAGGCAGACCACTATTCACGGGGAGGCAACCACGCTTTTGCCGTTCATCTATGCCGCGCTTGTGTCCAAGAAAAAATAGCAAACGATTATTAGTTTTTATTTCATAGCCAGCTTGTTCTTGGAACTGCAGGATGTTTTGAGGCATTCACTGATAGCTGGAAGGCAGGCATCCAAACTGCTGAAGGAGAATTTCGGCAATTCTGCTTCTTACAATGTATCGGTGAAAAATGACCGCTCCCTCGTCACCAGGGTTGATGCCGAGTCGCAGGAACTGCTCATCAACTACCTGAGCAAACAGTTTCCAGACATACCGTTTGTAGCAGAGGAGCAGGACAGGCAGGTCAACAAGCGCGTCAACGGCGACGGATACTACTTTGTCATCGACCCGCTTGACGGCACGGCCAGCTTTGTGATAGGAATCCCGTTTTTCTGCGTATCTGTGGCGTTGTGCAAGGGCCCCAACGCGGTGGTTGGAGTCCTCGTTGATCCAAACCATAACGAAGAGTTTACGGCCGTTGCAGGCAAGGGCTCATTTCTGAACGGCAACAGAATATCTGTAACTAAAAGACGTCAGATTGAGGAGCTGTACCTAAACGTCAACCACACCAAGTTTGACCAGAAATTGTTTGAAAGCATAAACAAGAACATCATGAAAAAGATCAGGCGCTTTCACAAGCTTGGAAGTTTGTGCCTTGAAGTTGCGTATGTGGCTTCAGGCCGCCTGGATGGCACCATAAACAACGACCTGTCTATGTGGGATATCGCTGCCGCCGGCCTGATAGTTGAGGAAGCAGGAGGCATGTGGACGCTGCTGGACGGCAGCAAGCCGCGTTTCCCGGTGTTTGACAAGATGGACATCTGTGCAACCAACGGCACGATACACAAAGACCTGCTGCAGGCAATGAGCTGACTAGCGCTCGACAATCTTGACAGATATTATTCTGGCCTCATCGGGATTGGCAGGCTGCTGACGATCTATGCCTGCTCCGCCAACCATGCGAAGGGCGGCAATCTTGTCTACCACGTCCATGCCTTCTATCACCCTGCCAAAGACGGTGTACTGGCCGTCCAGTGCAGACCTGATCAAGGGATCGTCTTCAAGCACGATAAAGAATTGCGAGCCGGCGCTGTTTGGATCGCTGAACCGGGCCATTGAAACTATGCCCCTTGTGTGCGGTATATCGCTGAATTCTGCCGGCAGCGAATATCCCGGTCCGCCTGTTCCCCACATGTCTTTATCTGCAAGGTTCTTGGACAGCGGATCGCCTCCCTGTATGACAAAGTCAGGCACTATCCTGTGGAATACCGTATCGTCGTAAAAGCCGCTGCTAGCCAGACTGACAAAGCTGTCCACGTGTCTGGGCGCCGCACCGGGGAAGAACTCTATTTTGATAGTACCCTGCGTCGTTTGGATCTCGGCTATCTCCCCGCTTGGAGTCATGTCCGCTAGCGGGCCCGAGACAGGCTTGTACGGGTCTCTGGTGGGTTTTGGAACATATTCGTGATTAACCTTGTAGATCAGGATCCCAAAGACAACGTCATCGTTGCTGTTAAAGCTTGGCGACGAATAAACTAGGTGAAGGGGCTGGTCTGGCCCGCCGTCTGCTGGGTACTTGACATGCTTTGAATACAGCTCGACTAGGCCCGGCTGGTAAGACGGCGAGACCCTGGCAAGCCCGTCAGGTCCAAAGTAAGCGTAGTAGAGCGGTTCGTATGGAATCATCCTCCCAAGAAGCGTGTTTGTCCAGAACTCGCGTTTTGGTGTAAATCTATCGCGCTCAAGATACCGCGATTCATCAAAGCCGGCGATCCTCATGATCCACTGCTTTTTGCTCTCATCGCCCCCCTGGCCAAGTGCGTAAACAGGCTCTTGAGATGGGTCGCCATCGCCGGCAAGGTTCTGCCCTATCACATAAACCAGGATGTAATCGGCCTGCAGGTCCTGCGCAATCTTGATGCCAGACTGCTCATCACCTACGAACATCTTGGCTATTGCCTCTATGCGAGTCTGGTTCAAAGTCGCGTTGTCGGCAAGCGTTGTACGCTGGCCGAGGGTGGTTATCCAGTAGCCGTAATCCCACCAGGCGGCTATCACGGCATCCTGCTCGGTGTTCTTGGCAAGCCAGTTGGTTGCGTCGATCCAGTCGTCTGTCTGCACCGGTAAGACGGTTCCACCGTTAGAAATGGCTGGGGGGACATCCGATGCGGCAAGCCAGTTGGCGTTGGGCGGGTAGAATACGGGCACCAAGAGCATGGCGATCATGATTCCGACGTACGCCACCTTTAAGGAGCTCGTTGCAGAAGCCTTGATATCTTTTCTGCCTTTCTGCTGCGCCGATGGGGCGGGTTCCCGGCGCTCCATTATGGTTCTCGTAACTTCAAACAGACCGATGCCGGCAAGCATGATGATGCCAACGGATGCAAAGACCAGCAGCCTTGCAAAGGTGGCACTCACGTACAGGCCAGTCAGGCCCAGGATCAAAGCAAACACGCTGACATCGTCGCGTCGGCGGAAAGCCATCCATGCCCCGAAACCGGCAAACATCAGGAGAACGGAGTAATCTAGGAAGTAGTCTGCCAGCGTCGGCGTCAGGTGTTCTGCAACAGATTCCACAAGGGGGTTCTGCGATTTGATGAAGGGATTGACCGCATTAAGATACCGGAAACTGGGAGATATGTAGGCCCCCGCCGCTATCAGGCCCAGACCGACAGCCACAAAGGTGACAAGCAGAAACGCGGTGCTGCGTATCTGGGACCTTTCGTTTACGAAGCGTTTCATGAAATTGGCGATGACCAGAAAGACGGCTCCACCCATCATCGCAATTCCGGGCAGTCCTGCAACAAAAGAGATCCCTGGCCTTGGGAAGCTGCCAGCCGCTATCAGTGTAAAGACAGTAAAGGCGACAGCCACGTACATGGGGACGGTAGTATCGCGCCTGAAAAACGGCAGGGCAAAAAAGAACAGCGAGATTGGGATGCTGAAATACTGGATGCCGCCCCATGATGCAGCGGCAAGGCCCAGAAACAGGCCGCCCGCAACGGCCTTTGGCACCGCGTATTTGATCTCTTTGTGTTTGATCGCAGATATGAACAGGTAGGCCGCCAGAATTCCAAAGAAAAGGCCAAGCGGCTCAGACTTGAACCAGCCAAGGTTTCCTCGTAAAATGATGGGCGGGCTGAAGGCAAACATCAATGCAGAGAACAGGCCGGCAGTCGTGCCGCCGATGACGCGTACAAGCGCAAAAAACACTATGACGGTTAGCGATCCTATGACCACAGGAAACATTATGGTAAAATCAAGAAGGGATCCCCCTCCACCAAATATCGAATATGCTACTGCCGCTGTAACGTGCAGACCGGATTGTGATGTGGCTGCTATGTCTCGGCCTTCCGGGTACCAGGACATCGCGTCATGCCATTTCCAGTAGGCGTCAAGGCCGTTGTCAATGATGAATTTGGTTGCCCTGTAGTCGAAGTATGGATCGAATTCGTTAAGGTAAAAGCCATACTTTGATGGGTAGGACCGCATGATCATGGCAATCGAAAACGCAAGGGCAAGGACAGCAATAACAATGAGGTGTCTTTTCTGGAGTTGAAAAGAGCCCACGCTAAACAAAGCGCCGCCTTGCGACATCAAGGCCCGGTTGACTCGGCCGCTTTTTAACGTTATTCGCGGGCAATGATCTGCACTGGGCAGACATTGACCAGATCTTTGAACCTTGCAGCATCTTTTTCGCTGCCCACTATTGATGCATAGTGCATGGGGATCGCAAGCATCCTGGGCTTTATCTTGTCATTGATCGCCCTTGCGGCTTCTTCGGCCGTCATGACGTAGGTGCCGGATACCGGGACCAAGGCGATGTCTGGATGGACCTCGGCCATCTCCGGTATATCGTCCGTGTCTGCCGCATGGTAAATCCGGAGGTTGTTGAGCGTGAACACGTACCCCACCTTGTTGTCAGCCTTGGGATGAAATGTCTTGTTGGTGTTATAGGCACGAACAACCTCGACCGGCATTCCCTGCACGGTCAGCTTGTCGCCGGGTGCGACCAATTTGACCTCGACATCCAGAGACTTTAGCTGATTAGAGCATTCCCGGGCCGCTACAATCGTTGTTTTGTCGTTAACAACTTGCTTGATGTCATCCATGCTCAGGTGATCAAAGTGGTTATGCGATATCAAAATTATATCGGCATCCTTGCGGTTTTGCTGCGATTTTGACAGCTGGTACGGGTCTGTGTAAACGGTCTTGCCGCCACCAACTATCCTGAAGCCGTCATGGCCTAGCCAGTAGAATTTCACGTCATTGAAATCCAGCATGTATTGATGGGTATCAAAAATTTATTTAAGTTTATCACTTTGGCTGGCATTATAGCCTGTCGGTCGGCCAGGGGTTTGCAACTATCAGCTTGTCATTGCGCAGGGTCAGCACCAGCACGTTATTTGAGATAAGGCGCCTTCGAAGGTTGGTGTCTATCGTGGCAGCCGCGCATTTATTGGCAGTGGCGTACTCTATTATCGAGTCGTCCACATGGGCCGCCTTTGGTGTTTTGACCATCTTGAACCGGACTTTGGAGATCTCTAGGGCGGTTTTGGCAAGATTAGACCGCTTTGGCCCGGCCTTGTTTGCAAGTCGCTCTAGCTCTTCAATGACGACGTCAGGGACAAGGAAATCAAGTCTTCCAAGATCCCTTTCTATTTTTTCTATCTGTTTGATGGGTTTGGAGACTGCAACCATTAAAAAGCTGGTATCGCAGACGACCTGCATCTCATACCGCTATTCCTGAACCGATCAGTCGCCACCTCTCGGCTATCCTTCGACTGACGGCCACCCGGCTCTTTGGCATAAGGCAGACCGGCTTTTTCAGCTTCACTTCAATCTTGCTGTCCCGCACGCTTGTTACCGTGCCGACGGATGCTGCAGTTCCAATATTGAGTCTCAGAGGCTCCTTAACTTTGATGGGTTCGACCTTGACCAGGTCCTGCGTTCCCACCGCGGTATCAAACAGGTGGGTTTCAACAGTAATGTCATCGATGTCGCCAGGCAGGGTGCCGGGTTTTCCAATGACAGAGCCTATCAGGGAATCGCTTTTTGTAAACGTGGGATCCAGTTTGGTTCCGATGGCAACAAGGCCGCCGGGCTTGACGTTTTCCACGAGGCCGGCGCCGGTTCCTAGCGTCGCAATCACCGAGTGCATGGGTTCGTAGCTGCTTTTCTTCTCATCAAGCAGACCGGGCCTTATCTCTATTTCATCGCCTACGTTGAGCTCGCCCTGAATCAGAGCGCCGCCCATGATGCCGCCCTTGACATTCTTTATCGGCGTGCCAGGCTTGTTGATGTCAAACGAACGCAGGACGTGCATTATAGGCGGGACGTTCTTTGTCCTTGCCGGCGTCTTGATGTTGCTTTCAATGGCCTCTATGAGAGAGTCGATGTTGAGCTTGTGCTGGGCAGAGACAGGGACGATTGGCGCTTTCTCGGCGATGCTGCCGCTGACAAAGTCCTTGATCTGCTTGTAATTGTCCATGGCCTCTTCATAGGTGGTCAGGTCCGCCTTGTTCTGTACCAGCACTAGCTGCTGGATGCCCAGCACGGAAAGCGCAAGCAGGTGCTCCCTTGTCTGGGGCTGCGGAACCTTTTCATTGGCCGCCATGACTAGGATGGCTCCGTCCATCAGGGCTGATCCGGAAAGCATGTTTGCCATCAGGCTTTCATGGCCCGGCGAGTCGACAAAACTTACAACACGCGAGAGCTCGCTTTTCCCTCCGCAGTTGGAGCATTGCGGCTGCGTTCCGTAGCATACAGGAGGAGCGCAGTTGGGGCATTTGTAAAAGGCCGCATCGGCGTAGCCGACCTTGATGGTGATGCCTCGCCTCAACTCTTCGCTGTGGGCGCTGGTCCAAACGCCGGTGATGGCTTCCACCAGTGTCGTTTTGCCGTGATCCACGTGGCCAGAAGTACCGATATTAACGCAAGGCTGGTAACCGAATTCCTTGATGTACCAGTCTGGTAAAGTCTCTTTCCAATGCAATATTACTTACCGTGAAATTGCCGGGGATATTAAGGTAAAGAATTACTTTTTCTTTGCCGGTTCTGTGGCTGGAGCTGCCTCGGCGGCTGGTTTTTCTGGGAGCTTGCCTTCCACAAGACTGCAGTTCAGCTGATAGATCTCTTCGGTGACCATGTTGCCTCGTACAAGCTTGCGTATCCTGCCACCTTCAAGGTTCCTTGCGCCAACGCCCTCAGAGAGCAGGACGTATTTTTTTACTCCGCCGTGGACATCGGAACGCATCGGTGTTCCGGACTTGTCGCTTCCCCCGGTGATCTTGATCTTGCCGTTGACAATTCCGATGATGGAAGAGTCCAAAACAGCACCGATCCTTGAACCCACCAATGGTTGGGCCTCCCTGTCTTTGAGCTCCTGAGATACACTCCTGCCGGTTGAATCGGAAATCACTAGTTTGAAATGCGCCAAGGTGAAATTCAGGACTGCTCGTGGCTTTAATTAATCTTTGGTTGAAACGGGTGAGTTACCCTGCCCTGAGGGCAAAGGCTTCCTGCTTCCAAGACTCCACACAGGAATCTCCACAGGCGTGACTTCCCGGCACTCCGCCGGTAGGTAAGATAGGCCGCGCTGCAAGATATTCAGGCTTGCATTGTAATCTCTGTCCAACATCAGACCACATTTGTAGCAGCGGTGGATTCGTACAGCAAGCTTTTTTGGTACCTTCTGTCCGCACTTTGAACACAATACCGAGGTGTTGTACGGCTCTACCTCTACTACCATCTTTGCCTTGTACTCTAATATCTGTTTGAACGTACTCCATCCGCTGTCAAGCACATGTCTTGCAAGACGGTGGTTTTTGACCATGTTCAGTGTACGAAGGCGCTCAAGGAATATGATGTCATACCTGTCAGCATAGTATCGAGATGTCTTGTGCAGGAAATCCATACGCTTCCTTGCTATTCTCCCATACAGACTTGCAACCCAGCTCTTTGCCTTTGCGTGGTTGTTCGACCCTTTTATGCGTCTTGAGACTTTCTGCTGCGCCCTTTTCAGTGGCTTAAGCATCTTTTTCAAGAATAACGGGTTCTCCACTTCATGGTTGTCAGAATCATGAGCGAATTTCGTGATGCCCATGTCAATACCAATGAATTTCCTTGGGTTAATGAACCGGAATATAGGTTTCGCAGTCTCGCAAGCGATTACAGCGTACCACTTGTCATTTTGTCTGACAACCGTCACCTGCTTGATATTGTTGGCTAGACGCCTATGCAGCACGATTCTAACACTGCCTATCTTCGACAGATGGAGCTTGTCGCCATCAATACGAAAGCCTGACTGATTATAAGTGAATGAGTTGTACTCCTCATGCGTCAAGTAGTGCAGCTTGCCAACCCTGTGGCCGTTATTTCGGAGTACAGATAGCGCCTTTCTTGCAGCATCTACCTTGTGAGTGACCATCTGCAACATCTTGCTGTGGTAGTTGTGCAGCCAAGGTTTCTGCTCCTTCAATTCGGTGAGAGCAAATTGCATATCGTATTTCGACATTTCTATTCTAAAGAAATAGTTGTAGACCCACCTGCAACCATCAAGTGTTTCTACAAATTTCTGTTCTATTTCTTTTGTAGGATAGAGACGGAACCGGTAGTTGCGACGATTCATCCCATGGCTAAAGCTGTAAGGGACTTCTTGCTTTAAAAATCTTTAAAAGTTTGGAGCTTGAAGGCATGGTATTGGAAACCGAATCCAGAGAAGTTATAGAGTGTCCCCGTTGCGGATTCGAAATGAAAAACATGACAGCGTGTCATATGATTTGCTCGAATTGCGGGGCTCACTTGGACTGTTCGGACAAATCGTTTTACTGGTGATCTAGACGTTCGATATCATTTCTAATCGAGCAAGATGTCTTTGCTAAGAACTTCTCTATTCATTCTGTGAATAAAATCGATTACACACTTTCTTACTCGTTCAGCTTTTCTTATATCTAGTTGGTCAAGATTAAATTGTTTGGGATGTATCAGTTCATTACGATAACATTCTGCCCAACTAATTTCTTGCCATAGTTTAGTTTTGCGAAGTTTCTTGACATCTACGCGTGAAAAATAATTGAGAACGAATAATGCTCTTTTTAGAGTTGGTAGGTGAGAGGTGCTCTCAAATATTTCTCCAAACTCATTTATTGCAAGTCCTTTATGTTGAAGAATTGCTTTTTCAAATTTATCGATCTTGGCTTTTGCTAGTAAATCAGAAATATCGTTTAGATATGCTTCTAAAAGTAACCAAGATTGTGTTAGACTGGAAACCAAATAGTACCTATGTTGATCAGACGTGTTTGGAAACTCTCTAGCTTTTTCAAGGAAGAAAAAGCTAGATTTGCCCAGCATGCGGAAATAAGTTGTCAACCGAAAGCTTCCTTCCGCGCCTTTTCGGCATTCTTTCTGGCAGACTGTGCATTGAAAAATTCGATTGCAGCGATGCACATTTCTGCAGTAATTTTTGGTTTTGTGGATTTTGTATATTCCAAGAATAATTGAAGAACTCTTCCTCTCTCTGAAGGCCCTGTTCTTGTTCCCAGACCTCTGTAATTTGGAGGGTCAAATTTCTCAGACCGCGCTTGCGCCATCGCTTTTGCATTTAAGGGGTCCACCTTTCCACAAAGAAGTGGTAATCCATAGAGTCGTTCTAATCTTTTTCTATCTCTTTGCAAAAGACCTGCGGCGAAGGCCCAACTTGCGATAACGGATAAGCTTAGAGCTTTAATTCGATAGTCCTTTTTCCACGGGCATCAGATGACTTGTCTATTATATCATATTGCGTTTTGTGTAATTTGGCAAATTCTTTGCCTGCTTCCAATAATTCTTTGTCCATCTTGAATTGTGGTTGTTTGTCAAAAATTTTCTTATATTCCGAGTCCATTCCCCCAACAGTACAGAGATAGGGAACGATGGCATCAAGATCAAAATCCTTCCCTTCGTAGTTCCTTCCGTGGTAATAGTTTACTACGAAAGTTCTCAGCATCCTAACAGTAGGCATATCAGACGCTTCCAGAGATTTTCTTTCATTAAAATCGGCATCTTTCTTGAGCAGACCTATTTCATGAGCAAATTCTCTCAGAGTTCCCGGAGGATGTAGACTTTGTTCGTCCAGTCTGTCCAACAGGTCGTCAGGAACTTGTATGTTGGTATTGGAGATTCTGTATAGCTCTACTCTTTTATTGACGTCCAAGTTGAAATAGACTCTGACGCCATGGTACTTTCTAACATCTAACGCTTTTTGTATCGCAGAAGTCCTGTGCTGGCCTCCTAGAATTTTCAGTGGCAATTCTGGTTTATAAGATGTGTTATATTCTACTACTATGTCAGAGAACTGTCTTCCTTTCTTCGCATCTTCTATCATCTGTTTGAAGTAAGGACTGTCCAATTGTAAAGCCCTGTTTGCACGATAATCTTCTTGATTTTGTGGGTCAATAACGGCATCAAGGTCCATGTTGGCGTCAAGTATATCGGCTGCAATATGACATTCAACAAAGTAGACTTTGGCTTTTTTGTCCTCGTGCATTATTAACTTAGATTGAAGTTCCTTTTCCAACGTAGGTATTCGAAAGCTGATATGGTTTCAGAGTCGGGTCGAACTTCTCTTGATATGTAGTTGTAAGTCATCGGTAGGATGAACATTTGTTAATCAAATTCTGAGTATTAGAATTTTTCTAGCGTCCAGACATGGAGCATTTCTTATCCATCCAGTATGTTTCACGTCTCACTCTCAGGTTCACATCTGTCCTCTACATACCATTCAAATGCTTCTTTTGCAATCAATTCGCTATAGGCATCCATGCTTATGGCATAAATTGCAGAATGACCTATCATCTAAGGTAGCAGTTCAGAAAGCCAAGCAAGTTTTCTATCCGAATTAAGACCAATTTCTTTTCATACTCAGTCTGGTTAACTTGTTTAAGCTTGTTGCGCATAATTCTTGTTTTGATGTATATGGTCTTGGATGTATAATTGATCATCACTGCCAATTCTTGTACCTAGAAAGGTCTTCTATCCCAGTTCAGCAGATACTCGTCTGCCAGGTTCTCGACCTTGCCCGTCATTATCTCTAGGTACTCGTCATAGGTGGACTGAAAGCCGCAATGATCGCACTTTACAGTGGCCATCTCGTCATCTACATGGGCCTTCTTGTCACACTTGGGGCATCTGGCTTCAAGCACATGAAATCTAGCACAGGCAAGAATATCTGCTTTGTGCATAGCATTATAAGGTTCCAAATCGCATTTAAATCGGTTGACCAAGATAGGAGACGTCTATAGGCGGGTGCACGGCATGGTGTCTGACAAGCCAACCAACTTCAGCTGGGTCATAGACGGCAAGCTGGCCGGATCAGGCATGCCAGTCACGCACGAGGAATTTGACTGGCTGCTAACGCAGGGGATAAAATCCATAGTCACCGTAAGAGAGAGGCCGCTTCCCCCCACATGGGTCAACAACGGTGCAGACGTTGGCTACATGCACTTGCAGGTTGATGATTTTGACGCACCCTATCCTGAAGACATTGACAGGGCCGTGGAATTCATCGAAGAGGAGATAAAAAAAGGAAGGCCGGTGATGGTTCACTGTGCCGCAGGAAAGGGCAGGACCGGGGTTATTCTGGCTGCATACATCCTCAAAAATGAAGGCCTCAGTCCACAGGAGTCCATCGAAAAAATTCGTGGCATGCGGCCCGGATCGGTTCAGTCAGAGATCCAAGAAAGAGCCATAGAAATGTACGAAAAATATCTGCAGAGCAAAAAATAGATTATTCCGGAACAGAGTCACATACTAGCTGACCGTTCTGGACCTTGACAAACAGGAACCTGTTGTCCTTGAAGATCAGTGTTATCTCGTTCTTACTTTCCTCCACGTCTAAAAGCTCCTGCCCTTTGATACCATCGAATTTAGCCATGCTTCCGCTATCATGGCGGCCATATTTATAGTCAGAATCCCAAAAACCCTAGTCTATTATCTCTTGATCCAGACTGTCAAGACACCTCGAAAGCAGGTCGTTGCTTCTTTTCATTATCCAGTCTGGAAACTGCTCAAAGGTGAACACATACTGCTGCTGGAAGCTTGGCGGGATAAAGCCACCGTGCGTGATCACCTGCACCACGACGTACTGCTCGTTGACCGTGGCAATCTCTTCCTCGGCAGAGGTTTCGTTTTCTTCTATGGTGTGCCGGTAGAGCACCACCGCCCTGCCGGTTCTGCTGGCTATGATCGACGCCCTGCGCAGCCTTTCCCTTAGTCTGCTCATTACCCAGCTGTCAAGGGTGACCTGTTCGTTGGTCAATTGGCGATATCTGTCCGGATAAGCATTTAAAATAATATGTCAAGAATTATTAACCATCCTGACAGCTTGATTTTCTTACCTTTGGGTAGGAAGCTTGAATTGCTGCCCCCGGGTTTGATAACCAGAAACAGATACTAGGAATATTACGTTATAGCAGCAATAATGCACACCATTTAGTAAATTTTCATTCCACAGATATGCGGAACTCCCTGCCGTCGATCTCCACAGTCTTGTAGTTTACTTGTTCAAGCGGCTCTTTTGACAAGGCTGTTGCTTTTACTCGAACCAGGTAGGTCATCTCGCTGTTCATGGCCGACAGGGAAGAGATCTCCTCGTCATCAAGGCCCGCAACGTAGGCAGCAGAAAGGATTTCTGTCGGGTTGTACTGCCGCTCCTTGCGCAGCTGCTGAAGATTCCTTGCCAGATCGCGCATGAGCCCCTTTGCTATCAATTCTTTGTCGCGTTTGGTTGAAACAAACACGAGCAGGCTGTTGCGCTCCGATAAAGAGTAGCCTTCCGCCGCCTTGTACGAGATGTCAACGTCTGATTCTAGGATGTCTATAGATTTCTCGCCGTACGACAGCTGGTACTTGCCGGCCGACTTGAGCGAGCGAAGCAGTTCTATCCTGTCGATCTTTTCGAATGCCTGCAACACTGCATTGATATCTGCCTTGACTTTTGGCGCGACGTTCTTTCTGACAAGCAATGTATTGACAACGATGGGCATGTTGTTGTCGATAAGGCTGATGGTTTTTTCCAGCTGTGAGCCTGCGGAAATCTGCACCAAGCTGCATTTCTCGACATTCAGCTGGCTCTTTAGCGCATCAAAGACCCCGTCGACTTCAAAGGACTTCAAGTCGGTGTGCGTGCCACAGACTGTTACCTCCCGGATCGGCCAGCGGCGTTTGAGGCCCGCAAGGTTTCTTGCAGCGTTTGCAAGCGAAACAACTTCCTTTATCATGTCAAAGGCGCCTTCCACCTTGTTGTTGACCAGCGTATCATCGTGTTTTGGCCAGCTCTCCAGCATGACGCTCTTCTTTCTTCCAAAGCACAAGATGTAGAGATGCTCCGTGATGAACGGCGACAGCGGGTGAAGCATGATGTCCACCTGCATCAGCACGTGGCCCAGGACGGAGTAGATGGCCAGACGCCGGTCCAGGTTCTCGGCGCTGTCGTCCCAGATCGCGTTCCGGGTCAGCGGGATGTACGTCTGGCTTAGATGGTTTATTATGAATTCGTCGATGGCCTTTGCACCCTCATGGAATCGGCACTGCTCAAAGGATTCTGTGACTTTGGTTATCAACCCTTGTAGCTTTGCCAGCAGCCAGATCTCGGTGGGGGCCAGCAGTTTGTTGTCAAGGACCCATTGCAGGGTATGTCTGTCCTTGTCGAACCTGTCAAATTCGCTGTTCTGTCGATAGTATACATGCAGGTTGTGCAGCGTGCTTAGAATCTGAAATGTCCTGGTCTTCATCTCATCCAGGCTAAAGTTGAGCGCTTCGATGGGCGAAGACTTCCACATGAAGTACAGCCTGATAAGGTCGACTGGATTTTCCGTCAAGAGCTGACGGGCTTCAATCACGTTGCCAAGGCTCTTGCTCATCTTGTTGCCCTTTTCATCAAGCACGTGTCCTTGGAACAAAAATGACTGGAACGGTGCTGCGCTGTCCTGGCTCATTATCACGTTTTCCATCAACAGGGTGTACGCCCAGCCCCTGGTCTGGTCTATGCCTTCTGTAAGAAATGCGGCAGGTATCAGGTCTTTGTATTCCTGGTCTGTAAGTGAGGCATACGGCGCAGCGCCGCTGTTATGCCAAGTGTCAAGCACAAACGGCTCGCGCTGCATCATAGAGCCGCACTTTTCGCACCCGATTTTGACGCGGTCTATCCAGGGCCGGTGCAGCTCAAAGTCCGGGCCATCTGGTAGCTCGACGGCCTTATGGATGATCTCGCTTCTTGAGAACAACGCGTCCTTGTGGCCGCACTTGTTGCACGACCATATGGGAAGGGGGGTGCCCCAGACCCGCTCGCGGGATATGCACCAGGGATGCTGCTCACGGATTATCTCGACAAAACGGTTCTTTGGCTGATCGAAAAAGTACTCTACCTTCTTGGCTGCTTCAAGGGGCCTGTCACCTAGATTCTCGATGATGTAAAAGTACTCTCGTCTTGCAAGCCAGACCACTTTATGACGGGATCTCCAGCATGTGGGGTACTGGTGCTTGATGCGCCCCATCCTTACCGAAGCGCCGGCCTCCTTCATGGCTTCAAACACCTTCATGTCTGCGTCGCGGGCAAACATATCCTTAAAGACGCCAGCCTTTTCTGTAAAGATCACCCTGTCGTCCAACGGGACAAAGATTGGCACCTTGCGCTTGTTTGCTATTTCAAAATCTTCTTCACCGTTTGCCGGCGACAGGTGTACAAGGCCGCTTCCTGTTGTAGTGTCAACAAAATCTTCAGCCACGACAAAGTGAACCGATCCAGTCTTTGCAAGCTCTGCAAGTCCGGGTATCAGATGCAAAAGTGGGTGGATGTAGTGTTTGCCGTCCAGTTCTGCCCCGTTTACGGTTTGTTCCACTTTGTAATCCTCTATACGAAGATCCTTCATCAGGTCTGCAAGCCGGTCTGAGCCGACGAGCCAGCGCTCGCCTCCGGAACTGTTATCCTTGCTTACCCAGATGTACGAATAGCTGGCTTTCGGGTTGACGCCGACCATCTCGTCAGTTATTATGGTAAACGGCATGGTGGTCCACACTATCAGGTACGTGTCCTCATCTGTCAGCTTGACCTTGTAGTAGAATGAGGGATCCTCGACAGTCTCGTACCCTTGGTTTACCTCGGCATTGCTAAGCGATGTCTGGCATGACGGGCAGTAGGCCACCACCCTGAACCATTCTTTGAGGACGCCGCTCTCCTTGGCTTTTTTCAGGTACTGCCATTCCCGCTCTATATACTGGTCTTTGAAAGTCCAGTAGGCCTTTTCGTAGTTGAATGACATGCCGAGCAGTTTGTCCATCATGACCCACTTTTCGTTGTACATGTGGATGAGTTTCTTGCACGTCTCGACGATCTTTTCAATGCCAACTTTGCCTATGTTTTCAGCCTTGCTGCCGGTGAGCCCCAGCTCCTTTTCTGCTGCAAGCTCTACTGGCAGGCCTTGCGTGTCCCAGCCGGCGCGGAAGATCACCTTGTTTTTGCGGAGTGTGTTGAATCTGTACCACAGATCCTTGATTATCCTGCCGCGCAGATGGCCGGCGTGCGGCTCACCGTTCATGGTGGGCGGCCCTTCGATGTAACCGACCAGGGGCCTGCCGGTCAGCTCGTTTTCCAGCATCGTCTTTAAATCCGTGTTATCAAGATAATTTCGGACCTCGTTTTCGATCGCCTTGGCGTCGAATCTTGTGCTAAACTCCATCTATGCGAATGTCGATCCTGCGACTTGTGTTTATATTTTTGGTCAAGTTTTGCAGGGCTGTTGATTTATCGGCTTTGGACTTTAAGCGCCTTCCGTTGCTGCCAAGTTACAGCGCCAGTATTGCGACGAATATAGGCACGAACACTATGGCCACGGTATTGAGAAGCTTGATCACCGTATTTAGCGCCGGACCGGCTGTGTCCTTGTACGGGTCGCCTATCAGATCTCCTACGACAGCAACTGCATGAGCTTCTGTCTTTTTCTTGCCTTGCATCTCGATGTATTTCTTGGCATTGTCCCAGGCGCCGCCACTGTTTGCCAGGTGGTATGCCAAAAACAGGCCGCTTACCACCGCGCCCATCAGTACTCCGGCCACGGCGGTGGGCCCAAGCAGGACCCCAGTTACTATAGGTGCCGCCACAGTGATAAGCGCAGGCTTCCACAGTTCCTTCAGGCTTGCCCCCGTGGCAATGTCGACGCACCGGGCATAATCCGGTGTGTCCGTGCCGTCCAGTATGCCCGGCTTTTCCCTGAACTGCCTCCTGACTTCGTCGACCATCTTTGTGGCAGTCTTGCTGACTCCTGCAATAAGCTGGCTTGTAACAAAGAACGGTATGAGGCCGCCGATAAGAAGACCCATGACAAGCCCGACATCCGACAGCGAATACTCAAACGCTTTGGCGGGGAATAGCTTGTCGGCTTCGTGCTGGAACGCCTGTATCATTGCCAACGCAGCAAGGCCAGCGCTTGCAATAGCAAAGCCTTTTGTGATCGCTTTTGTAGTGTTGCCCACGGCATCTATCTTGTCCGTTATTGCACGGTTTTCATCACCCATGCCAGTCATTTCCACGATGCCGCCGGCGTTGTCGCTTATTGGCCCAAAGGCGTCGATGCAGAGAACGATGCCTGCCAGGCTGAGCATCGCCATTGCCGCCATTGCTGTGCCGTAGATGCCCATGAGGGGGTCCTGCGTAATGCCAAAGGTGATGCCGTATGAAACGCCAAGCACTACAACAATTGCCAGCATGAAAGGCCCTGTAGACCTCATGCCCATAATGATGCCGGTAAGCGTGTTTGACGCGTAGCCCCACTTTGTCGAGTCCGCGATTTCCTGCACAGGCTTGTACTTGTAATTGGTGTAATAGTCTGTGATCCTTTGTATGACTGGCACCAAAATTACGCCTACAACAGTGGTGGCAAAGAGTGCATACGACAGTGTATTGTGGCCAAGAAAAGTCGTCGTAAAGAAAAAGTTGAGCGCAATGGCTGTAGCGGCGCTTACAAGGAATGCCACATCAAGCGGCTTCATAGGGTCGGATATTTTCCTTGAAGTTATCGTCATGGCTCCAATTATCGACGCTATCAGCCCCGATGCTCCAATCAGGATAGGGTAGAGTACAAGCGGCTTTACTTCAATGCCAACCAGCGGAAGAGCGGTTGATGCTGGCAAGCCGCCAATTGCCTGCAGGCTCGCTGGAATTATCAGCGCGCCAAGCAGCATTGCAGCGAGCGTGGTGACGATGTACGACTCGTAGACGTCGGAGCCCATCCCTGCTGCATCGCCGACGTTGTCACCAACGTTGTCTGCTATCGTGGCAGGGTTCCTTGGGTCGTCTTCAGGTATACCAGCCTCGACCTTGCCTACAAGATCGGCGCCAAGGTCTGCTGCTTTGGTGAATATGCCACCACCGGCCCTGATGAAAAGCGCGATCAGGCTTGCACCGATGCCGACGCCAGCTATCGTCAGTGGGTCTGGATAAACAAAAAAAAGAATGGTGATGGCGATAAGCGCCATAGCCGGCACTGCAAGTCCGACCGTCGCACCGCCCCGAAATGCCGTGGCAAAAGCCGGCCCCAAGCCCTTGGACGTGGCCTGGGCTGCCCTTACAGCCGCCTTGACAGTAATCTTAAGGGAGATTAGACCTGCTATGCCAGAAAGCGCGGCTCCGACAGCAAAAGCCACGCCGTTTGACGAACCGGAAGTAAAGCCGATTATTATTGCAAGCACGACTGCCGCCGGTATCACTATCTTGAATTCACGCTTTAGAAAGGCCATGGCACCGGCTCCGACAGCCGACGAAATGCTCATCATCTTTTCAGTGCCGCTGTGCTGCCTCCCAACCCACACAGCTAGACCGGCTGCGGCCGCCATCGAGGCTATCGCGGCCCCGATGGGAAGCATGTCTTCAAACGCCAATAAGGCAATGTCCTATTCTGAATATATAAAGACTGATACGACGATAGTCGAATAGATGATGAAATTTTGTTGTCTGGAACGATTTTTCGCGAAATCCCTTTTGAATTATAAAGGGGATATGTACATTGCTATGCTATCTTGCGCGTTCAACATTTTGTACATACAAACTTACCCAGTGGTACTGTTGATGAAGTTAACGTGGTAATAGAGGTCCCGAAGGGTAGCAGCATCAAGTACGAGCTTGATGTGGAAACCGGCGCCGTCTTTGTTGACAGGCGATTGTTCACAACCATGGTCTATCCGTGCAACTATGGATTTATCCCGCGCACAATTGAGGGCGACGGCGACCCGGTCGACGTCCTTGTGCTTGGGGATTATCCGGTCGTTCCCATGTCAGTTATCCGCGCCAAACCCGTTGGCGTGCTTTTGACAGAAGACGAAGAAGGGCCCGACTCCAAGATAATTGCAGCTCCAATACCAAAGATAGATCCTAGCTTTTCTGAAGTTCAGGACATCACCGACGTTCCGCGCTACATACTGAACCAGATTGAGCACTTTTTCGAGCATTACAAGGAGCTGGAAAAGGGCAAGTATGTCAAGGTGACCGGCTGGGAAAACAAAGAAACGGCCAAGAAAAAGATCGCCGAGGCGATTGAAAGGTTCAAGGCGCAGGAAGAAAAAGTAGTTAGAGCGCCTTGAACTGGTCGCTCCACCTCATGTAGGCCCTTATCATATCCACGCTTACGCTAGGCTTGCGGATCTTTAGTATCTCCTTGAAATCAACCGTAGTGACCGGCCTTGGATTGGCACCCTGCTCCATTGCCCTGCCGCTCTCAAAGAGCTCGTTAACCACGCGTAGCTGGACTGATTGACAAACATCCTTGACATCGCTGGCGCTGTAACCCTCGGTGATCTTGGCAAGCTCCTCTATCTTCAGACTGCCCTCCGTGTTCAGCGGCTTGGTGTACTGGTTGAACAGGTTTGTTCTAGAAGCATTGTCTGGAAGCGTCACATAGATCCTCTTCTGGAACCTTCTCAGGAATCCTGCTTCAAGGCTCCAGGGCTTGTTGGTGGCACCGATGACGTAAAGCTGAGATTCCTTGGATTTTCCATTGATGCCGTCCATCTCTGTCAGGAACTGGTTCTTGACCCTCACCTCGCCGCCAACCTCGCTGTTCCTTGTGCCCAAGAGTGAGTCGATCTCGTCTATGAACAGCAGAACTGGAACGCCCTCACTTTCGTTAAGCTTTCTGGCCATGCCAAACAGCTTTGATATGTTCTTCTCCGCCTCGCCTAGCCACTTGCTCATCATGGATGCGGCATCCACGTTGATGAAATAACCATCAATTTCAGCCGCAGCAGCTGCAGCAAGAAGGGTCTTGCCGCATCCCGGCGGCCCGTAAAGAAGTATACCGCGGGGCCAGCCAAGCGGGAACAGGTCTGGCCTCTTCATGGGGTAAACTATCGATTCGCGGATGGCCCGCTTTGCATCGTCAAGACCGATGACCTCGTCCCAGGTTACCTTTGGCTTTTCCTTCATAACCAGATCATCAAAGTCAGCCTTCAGTGTTTCAACGCTGGTCGACTTGGAAGACGGGGCGGATCCCTTGCTGTTTCCATTGCCATTGGCAGGCTCGTTCTTGCTTTCAATGGGATTGACCGCCTGCTTGTCGTCATCCAGGCCATGAGACATCTGCAGTGCCTTGATCCTGTTTTGATACGCATTGGCCCGTTCCATGTAGACCTTGTTCAATTTATAATCTGGATAGATCTGAACCAATTTGACCAGAGCTTCGATGGCTCGCTGGTATGACTGTATGGCCATACCTCGCGATCCTTGCGAATCCAGTCTAATGGCTTCAGCTGCATACTTGCTAGCGCTATTTTCTAGTTCTTGGGGTGCGAGACTCATAATTACAGCTCAAACAGAAATAGGATCTATGTTTGAATTACATTGGTGTAAATCTATCTTGCTCAATGGACAAAAAAGATTACACCTAGGCTAGCTCTGCCTCAAGTTCTTTCTTGGGCAGTTCGCTGGCTTTTTGTATCGGCGGCTCTTGTATTTTGAGCATTGCAAGATCGGCGCCGTTTGCTGGACTTGCAGCGGCAACCCTGACGGCCTCGTCGATGATACTTTGCTGCATGTCCAGGGCGCTCTTGTCGGCTTGCTGATATGATTCTCCGGACATCTTGGAGATGGTATCGTGTATCTCCTGAAGGGCCTTTTCGGCCAGCGGGATCATGTATTCGATGTCGCCCTTTATCTCGCCAACCGATGCGGCGGCGCTGTCCATTATCATGACAAACTCTTCAAGGAAACGGATGGCCCCGACCTTGTCGGACAAGCCGTTTAGAATTTGCTCGCCGTTTTTGACCAGCTCCAGCATCTTGACAAGCTCGTTGTAGCTATCATTTCCCCGGGATGCGGAATTGACCCGGGATTCCAGCCTTGCCCGCAGCATGCCCATCGCTTGAGCGTCCCGCTGGAGTTTTGCAAGAGCAGCATTGGCTCTCTCCCTTATGGCTGCGGCATCGTTTTTCCTGAACAACAATGAGTTTTACCGGTATGCATGAAGATTAACGAAAAACAACAGAGTCAAAAGATATTGTGCTGTTGGCCTACCATGGATGACCAGTGGCCAGGGTTGCCTAACTGGGACAGCCACGAACCAGTTAGACAACTCTTGACTGGATTGTCGGGAAATCAGGTATGCCTGGGTATTCCTCTCTCATCTTCTGTTCTACTATTTGCGATGTTTCTTCTATCAGTCTGACTGCTTCTTCGTTTGCAGTTTCAAAGTTGATGGTGTAGCCGCCCACCTGGCCTGCATCGACCAGAATACCGCTTAGCAATTCTGAGACAATTCCAAGTTCTTCTTCCATTTCCGGTACATGTGGCGTCAATGACGATTTGATGCTCCTTACGACGGCCATCGTCGGGCTCAGCACTATCACCAGATCGCCAAAGTCGGAAACCGAGGTCAGCTTGGCGTGGATCTTTTCTAAAGTGACCTTGGCCACTGCCACGGTCCTGCTCATCTGTCTTGCCTTGGCCAGGTCTGCTGAAAGCACGGTGGAGTACTGTGTATTGTTTTCCCGGACAGAGGCCATGAGCTTTTTGAAAGTCTCTTCATCCTTTGCCTTCAGGCTTGACTGAAGTTCATCAAGTCTCTTTACCTGGTTCTCTATCCTCCTTTGAACAACCTCGAGTCGGGGCCTCAGCGGACCGCCAGGCTTGGGCGAAGCAATTACACCGTCTTCAATTAGCGATTCTGATTTAACCCATTTGGAAGCCACATTGTATCACTGGCTTAGCATTTCTACAGTCCGGATAATACTGCCCATGTACAGGTAGGTCCTGTCACCGCGGTAACATGCACCGGCGGTGACAGATCAGCATTTTTTTGAAATTTGATGCAATATGTTTGACCAACCGACTTACCTTGTTTTTCCATAAACCTGCGCTGTATGCTTGCTGAAAAGTCTATTGCTAATGGCGACCTTCCGGCCAGCTTGGAGGAGTTTGGGCTTTCCAAGTATGAGGCCAAGGCTTACCTTACAATGATAGGCAAGGGCTCGCTGGCTGCCAGCGATCTTGCGTATTATGCCAATCTGCCGCGCACCAAGGTTTACCAGACTGTCAAGAAGCTGGAAAAGAAGCGGCTTGCCGTGGTCTCAAAACAAAAGCCGCTGATATGCAGCGCCATCCCACCGGAGGAAGCCTTTGGCGAGATATTGAACCTTCATGAACGGCGCGTCAAAAGCATGAGAAAGATTGTTGATCGGCTGCAAAAAATCAACGACGAGGGCCAGCGACCGAAGAGTTCTGAGGAGAGACGCTACTTTATACTGGACCCGGACTCATCCCTGTCAAAGGTTGGCAATCTTGTCGCAGGCTCCAGGTCCTCTGTAACTGCAACGCTGGACAGCTGGGGGCTGAGGCTCCTATCACAATGCAAAGGCCACCTTGTGAGGGCGCTGACTAACGGCGTTCGCATCAGGTTGGTTGTCGATACGCAATGCGCGGGAAGTGAGGGCCTGTCAACGCTTCCTGACGGCATCGAAGTCCGGATGGCCGCTGTCCAGTCAAGTATGATAATATTTGACTCAAGATCCATGCTTTCTATCGACAGTCGCAATGGCAAGGCAGCGCTTTTCATGTCTCTGGATGTGTACGGCGCTACCCAGCTATCAAGGTTTGAGGACACGTGGAACAGGGCAACTGACCTAAAGTACGTGCTTAATGCGCAGCCTCTGGCGCTTGCAAAGGCTTTTGAACTATCAAAGATGCTGGAAAACGGGATCTCTGCGCATATTTTGGATTACGCCATCAACGGCGAGGATCCATCCATCGAGCTTTTGGATGTGATTGAAAAGCAGTACGGTTTGAGGCTTGCAGACATAAAGGCGGCAGAGATGCTGGATGTAGCAGACTCTGTGCTCAAGATAACATGCCTTGGCGGGCTGAAGTACGACAAGAGCAACAACATTGTCAGCCTGCAGTCCAAGACCGACGGCAGAAATGCACTGCTTTGCGCGTTTGTGCTGTTATCATACTTTAGGCTAACAGGAAACGAGGCCCGTATAATCCAGAACAAGCAGAGCATGCAGACGGTTCATCTAAAGCTGTCAAGACCGATAGCGTGACCTCTAAATAACAAGAATTACCAAAGGAATCTGCATTGCGCACCGGCACAGTGATCATCATATCTGCAGGAGCAGTGGCTGCTGTAATCGCGGTGTTCTTTGCATTTTACATGCCTGTAGAAAAGGTTGTTGAAAAACAGCCTGAGGTGGTTGAAAATGAGGCCGGCTCGCCTGTTGTTGAGCCAGCAGGGCTTGAGGGCTATGAGCAGACAAAGGTGGTTGTAAACGGCGTGCAGCTGACAACAGACATTGCAGACACACAGGAAAAGAAGAGTAAGGGCCTATCAGTCAGGGACAGCATGGACGAAAACGAGGCCATGTTGTTTTTGTTTAACACAGAAAGCAGGCATTCGTTCTGGATGAAGGGGATGAAATTTCCCATAGACATAATCTGGCTGGACAGTAACAAGCAAGTCGTGCATGTAGAGCACAGCCTAGAGCCATGCGGAATCACGTGCCCTAATTACACTCCGGAAGAGGAGTCGCTTTACGTGCTTGAGACGGTGGCAGGCTTTGCCAATAAATACAATGTGGTGAACGGAACCACAGTGGAGTTCCAAATAGATTAACTTTCTTCGTCTTCATTTTCTTCAGCGGGCGCTTCAACTTTGCGCTGAACCTTTCTTGCGAACACCAGGTACGTGGTATGACCGATCATGCGCATTGACGGCCGGGTCATGCCTTCCCTTGCTTCCATGTTTCGTATCAAAAGCTCGACTGACTCTATGTCGACAAAGCCTGTTTTCTTTAGTTCTGTCGCAGTCTTTTCGATCTGGTTCATGGTAGGGCATATGGCCACGAACGCGCCGCTGCCTTTCAGCGCCTCGTGCACCTGGTCAAGCACCGTCCAAGGGTCTCCCAGATCGACTAGGGCAACATCAGCTTCCCTGACATCGACTCCCTGGTGCGGATCGTGCTGGTGCAGCGTAACGTACTGTAACATGCCTGCCTTTTCCAGATTCCGCTTTGCTATTTCCATAAAGTCGGGGTTTACGTCAAAGCTGTAGATATGACCGTCTGGCTTGACGATGCTTGCAAAGTATGTGGCTGCTGCACCGCTTCCAGTCCCTATTTCCAAAACCTTGGAACCGTTCTTCAAGCCTGTTCTGGCTGCAATGAATCCAAGGTCCTTTGGATAGACTATCTGGGTCTTGCGTTCTGACTTCATGATAAAATCGTGGATGGTAGGCTCGATAAGGAAGATCACCTTGTCCTCGGTTGTTCGGATGACAGACCCGTATTCCATGTCGATGGTCGATCCGATATCGATGATCCCAAGGTGCGTATGTAGTTTCTTGCCGGCCGCTACCTTGGTTAGCCACTTCTTGCGGGAAGTATGGAATAGCAGAACATACGAGCCGTCCTGAATCTTCAATAAACGGATAACAAAAACATAGGTGATAAAAATCAATCCAACATGCTTACATCTTGTTTAGCGCGCTTATTCCCAGTATGTCAAGCGAGTTTTTAAGAGCGATTCCAAACGCCTTTACAAGTCCAAGCCTTGCCATCCGCTTTTCCGGATCTTCTTCCCGGATCACCGGCGCCTTTTCATAGAACAGGTTGAACGTGGTTGCCAGCGATGATGCGTACCGCGCAAGCGATTTTACACTGAGGGATTTGGCGGCGTCTTCCACAACCAGGTCAAGTTTGGCAATTTCCTTTATCAGAGAGACCTCTTCTTGCAAAGTCAACAGTTCAAACCGGGCATCCGCTCTGGCATCGATGCCTGCTTTTTCCAGTATACGCTGCGAGCGGGCGTAGGCGTACTGCAGGTACGGGCCTGTATCGCCTTCAAGGCTTAGAGATTCGTTGATGTCAAAGGTGATCATCTTGTCCAGATCCTGTTTTATCATGTTGTAGCGTAACGCCGAGATGGCTATTTCCTCAGCTATTGCGTCCAGCTGGTCGTCGGAAAATTCGGGGTTTCTTGTCTTGACCTCTTCTCTTGCTTTTGAGTGCAGCTGGTCCAGAACATAGTCTGCGCTGACGTAGATGCCCTTCCTTCCGGACATGTGCATGAACTGGCGGTCTCCGATATCGATGTTCAGCATCTTGGCGGTGTTGGCGCTCAGCGTCACGGCCTCGTACCCCAAGTGATGGTAGTCATGCTTTTTTTCCGTGCTGATCTTGGACAGCACCATCGATATTATTCGCTGGAGCCTGGCCTGTCGCGAGTCGATTATGGTTATCACCCTGTCGCTACCGTTGAACTGCTTCTTTGATCCTGCGTCAAGCGTTGTTGCATAAAGGGTTGAGCCGTCCCACTGGCCTGAAAATTCGCGGTAAAGAAACGGGTCTTCAATGAGCCCAAGCTTCCATGCCGCATAGGGGATGTCTTTGGCCATGTAGGTGGCCGTGCCATCGCTTCTGACCAGGACCTTGTCCTCTTCTTCTGCAACCTCGATTATCCAGCAGCCCTTGTTCTTGCCCTCTTGCTCCAGCTTGACTAGGCCTTCTTTTTTGAGCAGTTCAAAGGCTTTGCTCCACATTTTGGAGACCACGATGTGGGATTCGAAATTCAAAAGGTCATAACGCACTTTCATGCGCCAGCAGGTCTTGAGCTGTTCTCTTAGAACGCGAAGTGTGATCTCTGCCGCAAATCTAGCCAGCTCCGACTTTCCTTCCTCGATCTCCCTCAAGACCAGCTTTCTTTTTTCTGCCAGCTGCGGGTCCTTTTCGTAAAGCTGGTTTACCTTGACGTACACCTCATCGCCGCAGTACTGGTCAAACTTTTGGCCCGCCGGCGGATCTACTGGAAATCCGGCAAACTTGAAACCAATGATGATGTCTGCGACCTGCAGGCCGGAATCATCGACGTAGTTAAGGACCGTCGTTCTGTGGTTGGCGGCCTTCATTATCCGATACAGCGTGTCCCCGAGAATCACGTTTCGCACATGGCCCACGTGCAGCGCCTTGTTTGGGTTGACGCTGGTATGCTCGATGACCACATGCTTTGCACCACCAACGTCATACCGTCCGTATTCATCAGGATTTTCAAGTACATTCCTTAGCGTGAAGGGCGACAGCCAGTCATAGTTTGCCTTGAAGTTGATGTACCCTGCAGGATGTGGCTCTGCGGACAGTACTGATGGCCTGTCCTTATTGATGTAAGATCTGATGCGTTCTGCAAGCTCTGCGGCTATTTTTGGTGGTGGCTTTTTCAAATGCCGGCTAAGCTGGAAGGCCACGTTGCAGGTAAGATCGCCGAATTCTTTTTTTGGCGGCTCTGAAACGTCGAACTGGACGTCAGGATAACCGGCATCGGCAAGGCTGGCAGACACTATTTTTCTTGTTTCATCTATAAGCAGCCGAAAAGTCATGGCAGCTTTACTCCCAGGTAGTTGAGCGCGACGTAGTCTATGGCGTCCACAAGCCCGGTGCCCTCCTTTCCGGGTACGACATGTGATGCCCGTTGCTTGACGTTATCTTCTGCATGCCCAAGTGCGATGCTGCACGAACAGACATCAAACATGGGGATATCTGTTTCGCTGTCGCCTATGCCCACGACCTCTTCTGGTTCGGCCTTGAGCATGCGCAGAGCCTGTTTCAATCCAAGGGCCTTGTCAACGCCTTTTTCGTTGATATGGTAAGCATACTTGCTGTCATTGAGGTAAAGCGGAAGGCCGTGTTCGTCAAGGATCTTTTGGCCTTCCTTTATGTCGAAGGTCCTCAGCATGACGACCTCGGTCATCCTTGGAAAGACCGGCTTTATCTGGACGCCGTCGATGCTTTTCTTGAGAATTTCGTAACCGGTCATGCATTTTTCTTTGCTTGCCAAAAGATAATGTTCTTGCGGAGCAACCGTTATCGCGCCGCCGTTTTCACCGACTGCTAGCCGCGTGGTCCCCCCAAATACTGCCAGCACGTACGCTTCGATGGATGATCTGCCAGTGACATAGATGACGTTGTGGCCAAGCTTTTCAAGGTACCGGAGTTTTGCAAGAGCGGCAAGATGCACGGCACCGCCTCCATTCTCCGTCAGGGTTCCATCTATGTCGACTGCGAAAACCTTGATTGGCAAACGAAGAAGATATGCGATGCCTGAATGTTATAAGTGTAATGAGAACATCAGAAAATTAAATAGCAGCGCTCAGAACCGGAAGATGTGGGCCGCCAGGACTGGTACTATATCAATCTGCCAAAGTTGATGGTCAAACGCCTTGACCAGTTCCTTAAGACGCCTAGGACCAAGTCCATGGGCATGTCCAACAAGACTGAGCTGCTGCGGCATATAATCAACGATTTCCTTGACGAGCAGGAAAAATTTTACAACAACCTGCAGTCGATACATGATTTTATCATGAACATGAAAGACCATGATCATCTTGTTCTGACTATTACCGGGGAGCCGCATGTCAACGAGATCCTGAAGGCCTTCATGGACCGCAGCGCGGCGCTGAACCAGATCAGTGTCTTTTTCATTTCAAGACAGGACGAGTTTGCCTTTGTTGGTCTTCTGGACAAAGTGGTCGAGGACGCAAACTCCATGTTCAAATCCCAGGACGTGATGATAATGCATGCAGAGGATTGTTACGTGAACGGCGCCTTTTCCCTGGAACTGGCCCAGAAGCATTTGAATTACGTAGCGCAGCTGGCCAAGAAAAAAGGAAAATCCGGCCTCAATGTCTTGGGTACGCTTCCCGGCAAGCTGATTGAACAAAAGAGGTACGAAGACGCTCTCATTATCGAGAGAGGTTTTCACGAATTTGTCCAAAAGTTTGACAGCCCCATTAGCGTGATATGCATGTACAACTCTCTTCCCGATGATGTCCAGAACCTTTTCATGGAATGCCACGACATCGTCATCAAAAGGACTATCACGGAAAGCGAGAGCGGCTTACTGTAAGACACCGGTAAGTGAAAATTATTAAATATTTTGAAAGGACGCGCAGTCTAGATGGAAGACAGGATTTCAGATGCCGTCTCGGATTACAAAGCGCTCGGTAGCATCCAGATGGGCAATCTGAAGCAAAACTTGCAGGACAGCGATGCAGCCCTGGATGCTGACGCGGTTAGGTTCTTTCTGTACCTGTTTGCAGGGACTCAAGGTTGGTCTGTACGCATCAATATTGTTTTGCTGCTAAAGGAAAGGCCGAGTAATACTAACCAGATCGCGTCAGCCCTGAGCCTAGATTACAAGGCAATCCAGCATCACCTGAAGGTGCTGGAAAAGAACAACCTTGTGATAAAGCAGGGAGAGAAATACGGCATTGTTTTCTTTGTCTCTCCGTACCTAGAGTCCCGATATCAGGAATTCCAGCACGTAGTAAACCAGCTGCAGAAGAGCAGCAAGAAACCCAGCTTTTCAGGTTACTAAAATCCTAAATTGTATAGATAAAAAATGTGTTTTATTTGGTTTTGTCAAGTTTCAAAGAGACGGAATTTATGCAGTACCGCTTTCCCGTAGGATCCGGTCCGTCATCAAATACATGACCCAGGTGTGATCCGCACTTGTCGCACATCACTTCAATCCTTCTTATTCCGTGGCTGCTGTCCATCTGGAATTTCAGGTTCTGCATCTCTGCAGGCGCCCAGAAGCTTGGCCAGCCAGTCCCTGAGTCAAACTTTGTCTCTGAATCAAACAGCTTGGCTCCGCAGCAGACGCATCTGTAAATGCCATTTTCCTTGCAGTCCCAGTACTCGCCGGTAAACGGCATTTCCGTGCCCTTCATCCTGCATACTTCGTACTGTTCTTCAGTTAGCTTTTCCTTCCACTCCTTTTCGGTGTTGGATAAATTTTCTTCTTCCATGACCTAGAAAACGATGATTAATTATTATAACATATTTCCAGATTACAAGTTTGTTGCATTATGCTAAACGGCAAAATGAGCGATAGACGGCCTTAAAGTCGCAAAAATTCCCCCAAGGAGCTAAAAGACAAAGACCGCAACCGACACGGCCGTCAGGCCGTCCGTTGCTGGGTATTTACTTTTGAAAGTCGAATAAATCAAGATACAGTCGTGGATTCTTACAGTCGACATGCGCTATTCCATGTTCATACATCTTGGTAACACGGTCGTATAGAACTGGTTTATTACATTTAGCACAGTTCATTTTGTTAATCTGCAAGCACCGCCTTTATTGCTTTTTCAATGACTGGCTTTACCTTCGTGCCCTTTGTTACCAGCTTTGATTCTTCATTGACAGCATGACAGAACAGGCAGTAACCAAGCTTTGAGAGGTATTCCTTGTCGCCTTTTTGCTCAAAGCAGACAATGTCGAGGTGATGCTTGGTTGTCATCTTGCAAGCCGTGCAGTAGAGGTTTACAGTGCTTTTCCTTCTATCCGTCTTTTGCTTGCCCTTTGACCCCATCTTAGCGCACCCTTTTTGAAAGAAGGCCAACGTAGCAACGATGTCTTTTTGTCAGCTTGTGCCTGTGCCCTTTCTTCTTACCAGTCCACGTCGCAGGATGGACGACGTAGCCGTAACACCTTTCAGAAGCTTGGCCGTCTACCCGCTGGATGAAGAGCTGCCCGTCTTGGTTGCAGTGCTTGCAATTCCAGCTCTTTTTGCAGTTTTCAAAGGAGCGTTGTTCTTTAGACATTCAGGGCACCCCTCAACATGGCTTCTTGCTTGTATATCTCTGCCAAGTCTGAATCTGAAATATCGATGACGCCGAGCCTAGCTGCGCATCCTATCAGGTAGACTTTGGCGATACTATTGGTTCGCTTTGCAATGACCGCAGAGTATGCCTTTATGGTCTTGTTGCAACGGCCACAGGCACATGGGAGCTTGCCATCTTCCGTAAGCCTGTTTGTCCGAGGATATGCTTTCAGCTTACGGATTATGGTGTGAAGGTGCGACTGGCTCATGAAGTAGGAGGTGCAACCGTGCTGTCGCAGCTGCAGGCATTTGATGGGGGTGAGGTATGGCACTAGCTCATCCCTCCTTGCGAGAATTCGAACGGTCTGAACTCGCCATGCGCTACCTTTGCAGAATCAATGAATCTTTGAACGGTTCTTTCAACGAGCGATAGATAATAGGTCTCCATCGTTGTCTTGTCAGTCCATCCGACGCCGACAAAGCCGCGTCCTCTTACGGCATCGCCACAAATTACTGTCGAAGGAACGCCACGCTCAAAAAGAAGGTTGCAATGCAGATGTCTTGACGTATGGGGTGTGATTGCATCGAACTTTCTTGATGATGAAAATATCTTTTTGTAGACACTATCGATATGACGATAGATGTAGCCCAATTCCCTATACTGGATGTTGATGATTTCCGTCTCTGATGGCTCTATCTTGATTGTGAGGGTTTCGGTTTCGTATTTTGCTGGGTTGTTGATAGCTGGAATTGTTAGCGTGAGCTTGCCTGAGTATTTTTTCAGCTTGTCAAGGAATGGTTTGAGGTTCCAGCCAAAGTTATCTAATGGACAGCCACGCCACATTATGCCCTTCTTGACTTTTCCCTCAAAGACATCAATGGTGTTGTTTCGCCAGTCGATGTTTTTCCAAAGAAGACCAAGTAAACCGCCTCGGCCGTTCTCGTTTCTATCCTTATCGCCTTCGTGGACAACCGAACCTTCACGGCAGCCTAGCACTAGATGCAGACGGTGTAATCCTTCGACATACCAAAGCCCTTCATTGTCAAGGTGTTTGCAGACCGCCTCAACCTCATCAGTGAAAAGGTCGTAGGTCTTGACACGTTCGTTAACAGACCGTTTGTATTGGTCAGTTGGTATAGGATGAAGTCCGCCTGTGCCAAAGGTTCTAGGTAAAAGGTTGCGAATCTTGACGCACTTGTGGAAAGCTGCGTCCATCGATTCTTTTGCAACTTCATCCAGGTAACGCTTTACCATATCGAAGGTCCATTTTTCAGGGTCAACACGACCCAAATCCTTGTAAATCAAATTGAGTGCGCTAACCATACCATCCAAGCTTTTCTTTGTGGCCTTGTTGACAAGGAACTGCTTGCCAACTTTGTAGGGGCTGTCAAAGGTTTCTTTTCCATCCTTGCCTATTATGAGGGTGAATAAAGCGCCTTTAGCTGTTCCTTCTTGCTTCTTGTAATCTTCGTATTCTTGTTTGAGGGATGCATTCTCTAATATTGCAGCCCTTGTAGCAGCCACTATGCGACTAACCTTTGATTTTTCAAAATACATGTTAAATTCCTTAGTCATCGCATCGGCGCATTCAGACATTGAAAGTGGGTTCGCTCTCTCTGTAGTGTGATAGAGGGCGTAAAACCCGTGTTTTCCCATTTCCCATTTAGCTGTATTAGCCATAATGCTTACAACTTGTGTTCATATTGATTACTTGTCAGGTTAATAAAGCGTTGCAAAATGGTAAAAAGTGTTGCACAATTTGGTGATTCAAAATAGATTCATTTTGGCGCAATTCTGTAATTATTTATTAACATGATAGTTCTGAGTATTGCAGGGAGGAAGGTTGACAAAGAAACCCACCGAAGAAACGGTGACGCTTACGATAAGAATACCATCTTGGGTTTTCAACACCATAGAAAAAGAAGCTGACAGAAGGGGGTTAACAAAGAATGCCTTTGTTAACATGCTGTTAGACGACAAGTTAGACGAGCTTCAGCATCCCTTGCCAAGATTACGCAGATACAAAGAGGCGGGTCATTTTATTATTGTTGACGACGACGAATCGCCTGATTTAATAGCGATATACATAGACAAGAAAGGAAAACGATTAGAATGCGGACGCGACTTGTCTAGCGATTGCATCCATTGCCAGTTTGCCAGTAAAATCCCTTATGTAAGATTCATCTTGGAAGAACAGTCAGATTCGGCCAGAAACATGGATTCAGAACGGGTTAAAATCCCATCACCTGAAGAATTTCAGGCCATGCAAGACAAGCTGCGTAAAATGGGCGTTAGTAAAAAAGCCCGTGAGATAGGGGCGGACCGCCCCTAGCTGACGGAGTTAGGCGATTCCCGCCTTAACCCTTATGGCCTCAAGCTCTTCTCTTGTCAGTTTCCTTATCTGCTCACGCGCTGCGCCATACATACGGGGTTCTTGCTCTATGACAAGTCGCCTCTTCTCGCCTGTCTGCTCAAGCTCAATGTCCATGTATCTGATGGGCATGAGCTTTTCGACTTCAAGGCGAATGATGTTATACATCTTCTTCCGTTGCCTCCTGTCGAACGCAAACGCAAGGCCCTTCAATGGTATCTTGCCGATTACGAGTGTCACTGCTTTGCACCCCCCGCCCCGTTAGGCGTGTCAGATGGTTTTGCTTCGTGTCCTTCATGCCTTGCTACTGCTTTCCCCATGACATAGCCAAGCAGGCCAAACATCGCAGCTGCAAACAGGTTCCATACGTCGCCAACCTGCAGCTTGCCCTCAAAGGTTATCTGGCCTGAAGCTATGCCATATGCAAACATCCCTAAGAAGAAGATAGAGAAGCCCACTATCAGGATGTTACGTATGTGGTCTTTTTCATGCTCTCCTTCATGTTTGTGTTTGCCGAATCCAAAAATGGCCAATGTGGTCTACTTTTCCCTGGGCTTGTTTTTAACTCGTGTTTTTACGACGTTGTATGCTCCATAGGCCAGCCCTGCGATTGCAAGGGCTATCGCTATCCATATTGCGCCTTGCGGGATGGATGCAATGGAGATTTGCTCTGTGGATTTGGGAATCGGTGTCGGCTCTTCTTTTGTCGCTACAGGTTGCACGGGATTCGTCACAATTTCCCCGGATGAAATTGGCAGAATCGGCTTTGTTGGTATGAGGGGCGCTGTCAAGTCCTGCAATGGCGTGTTCAGGGATGGGTTTTCTGTCTGGGCAGTCATGCTTTGCTCTGGTGCTGGCTGAGTTTGTCCAGGACTGGGTGTTACTGGCCCTATTACGCCGCTGACCCCATCGACGATTTTACCGCCTTCACAGCCATGTGTTCGAAAACTCAGCGTTTGCTTTGGAACAAGCACTCTATTCGTCTTATTTTCAAGGACGAAGACGTTGAAGGTGTAGTTGGAGCATCTTTTGAGTCCGATGAATTTTCTAGTAATGTGCCTTGGGCCAGTCCTAGCGCCTATCTGTGGGCCACCATGGTCTCCCTGCTCCACAGTCACCCCCTGCGAGTCAACGACGTTGTAGAATGTGGTATAGGATGTCCTAACTGGATACTCTTGCGGGTCGATGTAATAGTCCACGGTGAACTTGGTTTCTTCCAACTTTGACAGTTTGAGCTTGTTGATGGATACCATTACTCCGCCATCTCCAAGAGCATTTCGACCAATTTTGTCAGCCTGTCCATTTCGGTTCTTAACTGCACCAGTGTTGTTGCTGCCAATGCTTTTGCCCGTATGTCCTTGACCTCAGACTTTGCATCTTCTATTATCTTCCTAGCCATCATGGATCACCGTGTCCGTGAGCTGCCAAGATGGCATCTGCCACCTTGAGGTAATATTGAAACTCTGCAATCTCCATTACTAGCGTCTCTTGTGCTATGACTCGGACATAGCGTGCATAGACGGTGTTGAAGGCGTATTCCGTGTAGGCTCCAGCTGCGGGTTGAGCTACAAGTGTTTTAACGGTTGTCCATGTGCTGGCATCGATGCTTGTCTGAATCAGGTAGTTGGTAGGACGCCCATTTGTCAACCAGTAGATACGGCAACCGCTTACAGGTTTTGCGGAGCCCATGTCTCCGTAGTTGTAGGGGTTGGCCTCGCTGTTGGATTTCCACTCTTCAGATGTTTGGCCGTCGTTTGCGTATGTCTCAGAGAAGGCCAAAAACTCTATTTCCATGCGGGCCTCAGTAGATGATCCTTCACCGTATGAGCCGTTCCATGTGACCCTTAAACCATCAGCAAAGACGTCTGATGTCTTATACGCACTTCGAATGTAATTTGTCGCGTCGCCACCAGTGTATTCTATTAGGAGATATACATCGTAGGCTGGGATTGCAGGGCGAGTTTGGAAGTTAAAGGTAACGAGGCTGTTCTGCGTGTAGGTTGCAGCGTCAACGGGGTCTGATGAGGTAAGGAGCGAGTCATCGCTCACCTTGCGCATGGTTGCGGTCATGTTGCCAGTTGGCGAGCCGTTGCGGGCTCCGAGGTAAAATTTGATGTTTTTGATTTTCTTATAGCGCAAGGCAGTGCCCGTGTATTTCATGCCGTGTCTCGACACACCTGTGCCAGCCATGTTTTGGTTGGACGCGCCCGTGGCATCTATCACTGTGGTATTTGTCGTTGGGTCGGTGCTGCTAGCAAACATGGCGGAAAAGACCTGATAGTCTGATGCGATGGCTGGCGGTATCTTGACCTTGTTTATTGCTACTGAGGTGTCTTGTCCTACAGTGCTGAAACCTGACATTAGACCTGTTCGCCTACCAGCAATCTTGCAGAGTATTTCTTACCCGCAGTTCCAGCGTTGACGTTTTCGATTGTGATATTGCTTCCTGCTACCGCGCCTTCGCCTTCGTTGTATGCCTTGTTGTGGACGTAGAGCAAAGAGCCACCTGCATTAAAGATAATCCTGTTCTGCCGTGCGGTTCCGTCGTTCCACTTTATCAGGAATTGGTTAGCCTCTTCTGCGGTAATCTCAAAGCCATAGATGTAGCCGATAGCGCCTGTAGAGATTGTCTTTGATACCAGTGTCGTGTTAGCTGCTGGTGCTGTCTGTTCGGTGCCACGTGTCCAAGGCGGATGGTTTTCTATGTCGACGAAAAGGTTTCTGTGGCTATGGTCGACCCAAATGTCGTTGCCGTATACAATCTTTAGCGATTTGTCAGAGCTGGTCGAGTGCGACAACCAGATACCCTCAATAATCATGCGAAAGATAACAAGGTTGTCGTGTTTGTGCTTGTCAATTGTGAAAGGCGCATCCATCATCTGCCTAGAAAAAGCAAAGGACAGGTTGTTGATTTCATTTTCAAGGACGACGAGGGTATTGCACCTGATTTTGATGTCAGGCTCTCGGTCTTTGGCTTCGAATGACCTTGCAGTCGATAGGTCGATGGTTGCGGTGTATGGCTTGCCTCTAATCAGCTCTTGAAGCTCCAGGTTGTTTTCAAGGTTCACTTTTGTAGCACCTTCTTTTTGATGTCTTTGGGAGCGATGGCTTTTCCACCGATGTAGGCTATTGCAAGCAGGATTACAGCCAGCGCAACAAGACCGATGACAAACGGCATCATCTGGCCAAGGCCTACGTCCCTGAAAATGTTGGTCGGGTCTGGAATGTCAGGCAGAGGTATCGCTCTTTTTTCAAGGTAAAGGGTCTCTCTGATTGGCTGGACGAGGTTAAAGCCAGTGTCTATGAGCATCTCGTTTGAGTGATAGTATGCCCCATCGCCGACTATGCGGTATTTTGTTGTGGATGTGGCCTCAAAGTCAACGACTCCCGCGCTGTCTGGTTGCTCCTTGAAAATTTCCTTGAAACCTTCAAGCCACTTGTCTTGCTGGACGCTGACAAAAGCGCCTTGTGTTATCGACTGGCTTGACTGCCTTTCTTTCAAAGTGATGTAAACGTGGGGCATGTCTATTCTCCTAGTGTGTTCTTCAGCGTGGCCGTCTTGGCTGACAGATTGAATACCACTGCACCTTCATTAGCTGCGTCGCCAGCTGCAACCCTGATGCGGTAGACGCCTGCCATTGCAGGTTTGAGGTCTACAAAGTAGCGTATGATTCCGCCACTGGTGGTTTTGCCCGTTCCGCGATGGATGATTCTGTGCAGGCTGTCAAAGACTGTTACAGCAAATTCCCATCCGCCAAGGGGTTCATAAGATGGCAGGTCGACGAGTGAGCCTGAAACGTCAATGCGGTATTCCTTGTTAGGCACGTATTCAAGGTCTGTTACGTTGATGGGTTTGCCGTTTTGCATTGTTGTCAGGCCTAGTTCTATGTATTGCTTCCCTGCTTTGTCGTTGCCATCAACCCAGCCATAGTCAAACTTGCTTACTTGGACTGGTGTCTCAAAACCATTTCCATTATATTGTGTTCCCGATGAAGAGCTGCCTGATGCTTCCGAGCCGTTGGCCACAGATTGCGGAGCAGTCTTTTTGCTTGTGACTGCGATAATGCCAACGCCTAAAAGAAGAAAAGAGGCAGCTCCAACTGCAAGAGCTGCTTTGCGCATGCCTAATCTCCCTTTGCTGGTTCTTCCACCTTTGGCGGGTTTCTGAGCTCCTTTAGCCGTCTTGACCTTTCTTCATCAGACAGCTTGTGGTTTCTCTGAATCTCGCTGTAGTGCTTGCCTAGCACGTGTTCCTGACACGAAGCGCATGTTGGCATCTTTTGCCCCATGTCGATGAGCACTTGGTATTGAGGGTCAAGCAGTAGGGTGTTTTCAGACCCACAACCTGAACATTTTCCGACTAGTGCCATTTACACCAGCAACCAGTCAGCGTAGAACTTTTTGAAATCTTCGAGGGTGACGTTTGTCGCCTTGATGACTTCACGAAGTGACATTGTGCTCTGTGCAGTGGCCAGTGTCGAAGCGCTCTTTATCTTGAGCCTCAGCACGTAGTTAGGTGCTAGGGCCAGATTGAACGGGAAGGTCAGCTGAAAGAGCTGGTTGCGCTGGTTTGATAGTGTGTCAAATGACGCCAAGTCCATCCTGTGAACCTGCCTTGACCTTGAAGCGTCATTGTTTTCAAGGACAAAGACGAGCTCGCCTGTGGTAATCTGGGTTGGCGTCGCCGTTGCGACGAAAATCAGCATCTTGCTTACGCCCTTGCGGAAGAACCTCGCAACGTTTGCCCCGTTGGTAAGCTTTATCCAGTTCTCATCGGTGTTTGCGCCTGTATTGGCAGTCTCTGTTACATCGGAGTTGCCGTCCGTGATGTCCTCAGGAATGTAGATTATGCCCTCTCTTCCGAGGTCGCCGAAAACTACGTCCTTTGGCTTTTCAGGAGTCGGCTTGCCCTGCTGTTCTGCCGAGACAACCCTCTTTCCAAACAGCCCCATGCTAAGATATCACCTCCTTCCCTTTGCTCTTTACCCAGTCTATGACTGGCATTGCGATTGCAATTGCAATCGCTACCCCTATGACTACAAGAAAAATGCTCTTGCCGTCATCTTTGGATATACCAAACATTGGTATGAAATGAAAAGCTCGTGTTTATAACGGGTGTTTCACTAAGCACATTGCGGTTTTCGATGCTTTTGCCCAGAAAGAAAAGAAGGTTTTCGGCCTGATCTACTGCGCTTTCGGCAGCTTGATAGGTGGTCTTAGGACTGCTTTCTGCATCCTCAGCTTGTAGACGTAGCTATAGTCTTTTGCATTCATAAGCTCCGTCCCCATGTCGCCTATGGCGTTGTATAGCCAAGCCTTGTCCCGTGGCGAGTCATAATCCTGTTTGAAATAGAATCGGTGTTTGGCGTTGTTCAATACCGCTGTGGGCACTTCCTGCGGTCTCTGGGTGATGGCCACGTAGGAGAGGTGGGCATTTCGGCCAGTCCTGATTATGGCGCTTAGGTGGTCAGGCATGTAGTTCTTTTTGCAGAATTCTTGCAGCTCTTCCATGATGACTATGACTGGCTTTGTTTTCAGGCAGACCTTGCAGAACAGGCCGAAAGAATCCTCGTTATTGATGGGGGCTTGGTAAACCGTGCTCTGCCTCTGAATCAACCTCTGCGCAAAAACCTTGATGTCGCCTGTCACATGAATGCCGACATCGTCGTAGTTGTGGTTATAGTCGTAGATTGCGACAAGGAGCTTGCTTTGCAGAAAAATAGGGATTAGACCGTTCTTGACGAAAACGGTCTTACCGCTCTCGCCAAAACCGCTGACCCAAAAGTGGTCATTGTATGCCTTAATCTGAAGCTTGAGCGGGTCTGTTTTCATCCTTCTTCTCCTTCTTTTGCGCTTCGTCAAGCATCATCCTGACCATGTTTAGGGTCTCGTTTTCGGCCTGCTCATACTGGATTGCATCCGCTTCTGTCTCAAACTCGTAGATTACTGCAAGGCGGTTTCCTTTTCGGCTGATAGCCATCTTTGGCAGTGGCTTTTGCGACAGGTCGTAAGCGTTGGTGATGACCTTTGGCATGCTAAACATCATGGCCTTCTGTGACGGCGAGAGCATGCCTTCAAGGAGCTTTAACAGCATCTCAGGCTTGAATCCCTTGGTCAGCACGTCGAACATTTACTGCATCGCCTCCGTCTGTTCACTGTTGCCAAATAGCCCTTTGATGCCAGCTCCGATATCGTCTTTCATTGGCAGGACGAAGACAAGCAAGGTCAGGGCTATGCAGATTGGAATTAAAGCCCATTTCGGTATCGATGCGTTGTATGCTTTAAGCGTCGTTGAATAGGTCTCCTTGACTGCCTTTATTCTGGCTGAGGGTATCGGTTTGCCCCTGCTTGTGTAAAAGTCTGCTATGGTGTCAACGAATACGTCTGAGATGGTTTGTATTGATTCTATGGGGACTGGCTCAAATTCCTTCTTTTGTTCTGGCTGTGCATCAGGCAGGCTTGGCGATTCTTCCTTGCTGTCAGCTGATGGCTGGACTGGCTTTGCGTCCTTTAGCAGCTCGTCAACATCGACCTTTGCGTCGATGTTCTCATTGGCGTTTTCAAAGGTTTGCTTGGTCTCATCCCTCAGAATCTTTGCACGTGCATTGTAAAGCACGCCGTGCTTGCATCCAATTGTGCCTGCGAGTTTTCTGGCCTTGTCTTTTGGCAGTGACTTGGTTATGTAATCCTCGCCTTGGCTGCGCAGTTTTTTGAGCAGGTCAATAGCCTTGCCTGTAGCTGAATCGCTACTAGGTGAGTATTCCTGTTCATTGAGCGTAACCGAGCCAGGGTTTACGCTTGAATTTTCAATAATCCCATTATCAGGGTTCGAATCAGTCATTGAAAAAAGGTGTGAACGTATGAATAAAAGCGGTGTTGCTATCGTTGTAGTGCAGTCATCATCTCCTTGGCGTTTTGGATTATAGTCAGAGGAGGGCTGTGAATAACTACCCTCTCACCATTTTGTCAACCTGAATCATTCGTTAA
>CAZKXR010000009.1:57781-81398 GCA_964556935.1 uncultured Nitrososphaera sp. | reverse complement strand
TTCTTGCTCCTTTTGGTAAAGTAAGATGGTGCGGGGGGTGGGATTTGAACCCACGAATCCCTAAGGAACAGGGTTGTAGGAGCCAGCTTGTCTGCCTGACCCGTTCTAAGCTTCGCACTCGTAAAAGAGACCTGCGCCGTTGGCCAGGCTTGGCAACCCCCGCGCAGCGCAGCAGCGCTTTGCAGCCAAATTTATCTATTGTTGTACCCAAGATAACGGAAATGCAAACAGATACCCGACCGCGCCTGTTTGGAACCAACGGGGTTCGCGGCATTTATGGTAAACAGCTGACGGCAGACCTTGCTATCGACCTTACGTACGCATTGGCCACCTACTACGGAGAGGGGCCCATTGTCGTCGGCAACGATGCACGAAAATCCAGCGACGCTCTGTCTAGAATCGTCCGGGCCACGCTTAATTCGGCAGGACTGGACGTCGGAAACGCCGGTCTTTTGCCAACGCCCTGCCTGCAGTATGCGGCCAAGCGATTGGGGTACAAAGGCGGCATCATGATCACTGCATCGCACAATCCACCGGAATACAACGGTATCAAGCCTGCCGCAGGGGACGGCGTCGAGATTTCAAGAGAAGACGAAGTACAAGTTGAAGAGATTTACTATTCCAAAAAATTTGCCAAGACGGATGGCACGGGCCGCGAGTATCTGGATCAAAACGTTGTCAGCTCGTACCTGGAAGCCGTACTTTCACTTGTAGATGCTGACAGGATCAGGTCCCGGCGCTTTACCGTGGCAATGGACACAGGAAACGGCGCGCAGGCTGTGGTTGCGCCAATGCTTGCCAACCAGCTTGGGTGCAAGGTCATCGTCATCAACGGCCAGCTGGACGGCGACTTTCCAGGCCGCGGCTCAGAGCCCACACCGGACAACCTGTCCGTGCTTGCACAGACAGTTCTAAGCGGAAGGGCCGACTTTGGTGTGGCATTTGACGGCGACGGCGACAGGAGTCTTTTCTGCGACAACAACGGCGTGGTGTACTGGGGTGACAAGACAGGCGCGCTGATAACCAGGCATATATTGAAAAAGCATCCCGGCGCAGAGGTGGTCTGCCCGATAAACTCGTCGATGGTTCTGGACATGGCTATCAACAAGGCAGGCGGCAGGGTCTTCCATACAAAAGTAGGAAGCGTCGAAGTCTCAAGGACCATGGTACAGCGCTCAAGCCTTCTTGGACTTGAAGAGAACGGCGGCTTTATGTACGGAAACCTTAACCAGGTGCGGGACGGCGCAATGACCACCGCGCTGGTCCTTGATATGCTGGCCGGAACATCAGAATCGTTCTCGCAGCTTGCAGCTGGCCTTCCAAAGACGTACCAGTTCAAGTCCAAGTTTGAATGCAGTTCCAGGCAAGCCGTGGAAAGGGTCATCAGGGCTTGCGCCGAGCACGGAAGCCCAAAACGAATAGAGGATCTGGATGGCGCCAAGATCTGGGTGGATGAAGAGACCTGGCTGATGGTCCGGCCAAGCGGCACGGAGCCCCTGATAAGGATGTACGCCGAGTCCACGGACAAGAGCCTGCTTGATTCCAAGGTCGACGAGTACAGCCGCATCGTCAGGTCCAGGATAGGTGCATGACTTGGACAACGTTTTTAATACGCTTTCTAATCAGTAACAGAGCAATCGGATGATCCCATAGGGTGATATGAAATGAGCAAACCATATTATGTAAAATTTGAAGCTTCTAAGGATCTCGTAAACGCTGTTTACGAAGCAGTACGCGTGGCAAAGCAGAGCGGCAAGGTACGTAAAGGTACCAACGAAACCACCAAAGCCATAGAACGTGGCATTTCAAAATTGGTGGTAATCGCTGAGGATGTGGAGCCACCAGAAGTAGTGGCGCATCTTCCTATCCTCTGCGAGGAAAGGAATTCGCCGTACATTTTTGTTCCAAGCAAGCAGCAGCTTGGCGTGTCTCTTGGAATAGACGTTGGCTCTGCGGCTGCAACCATCGTGGATGCTGGAGAAGCCCAGCATATAGTTGAACAGGTAGTCAACTCTATTGCAAGCCTGAAAGCCAAGAAGGAGTAAAACCGAGGCTGAGGCCAGATGAGCAGCAAGGCAGTTGAAGAGAAGGTAACCCCCGCCGAGGTTATCCAGATCGTTGGAAGGACCGGTATCGCCGGCGAGGTCATCCAAGTCAGGGTCAAGGTCCTAGAAGGAAAGGACAAGGGCCGTATACTCACAAGGAACGTCAAGGGTGCAGTAAGGATGAAAGATGTGCTTATGCTTCGAGAGACCGAGCGCGAGGCTCGCAAGATAAGGTGATCTAGATGAGCAGAGCAGCAGCTTCGCTTCGTGTATGCAATTTCTGCGGCACCCCGATATCCATCGGCCATGGGATTATGCTCGTGAAAAACGACGGCCAGATTGAATGGACCTGCAGCAGCAAATGCAAAAAGAACCTCCGAACACTCAAGCGCGACCCAAGAAAGCTAAAGTGGACCAAGAAATACGCCAAGGGCGGCCTGCGCAAGAAGGGTGCGTAAACGGTGGCGGTAGAAAAAACACTGATCGTAGTCAAGCCAGACGGCTTCAGGCGCGGCCTTACAGGCAAGGTACTGGCACGCTTTGAAGAGAAGGGCTTTGTCATAAAGAATCTGGCATACTACAACTTTACCAAGGCCAAGGCCGAGGAATTCTACTCCGTCCACAACGAAAAGCCGTTCTTTGGCGAGCTAGTCTCCTTTATAACTTCGGGGCCTGTGGTAGCCTGCATTCTTGAGGGGAACAACGCGGTGAACACCGTCAGGATAATGATCGGCGTAACCAAGTCCTTTGAAGCGGCGCCAGGAACAATAAGGGGCGACTTTGGCCTGGGCTTTACCGATAACATCATTCACGCCTCTGATTCGCCTGAAAGCTTCATAAAAGAGTCGAAGGTCATCTTCGCCTAGCTGGACTTTGGAGCTCAGGCAGCCTGTTGTAGTAGTTCTCGGTCACGTAGACTCTGGCAAGACGTCGCTTCTTGACAAGATCCGTGGTACTGCAGTGCAGGCCCGAGAGGTTGGAGGGATTACGCAGCACATCGGAGCCAGCTTTTTCCCCATTGAAACTATAAAGGAGGTCACCGGCGCCCTTTATTCCAGTCTGGCAAAGGCGGAAACCTCGATACCTGGTCTTCTTGTAATTGATACGCCGGGCCACGAAGTATTTGCCAACCTGCGGGCCCGTGGCGGCTCTGCCGCGGACATCGCCATCGTGGTGGCAGACGTCAACAAGGGCTTTGAAGCCCAGACTGTGGAGAGCATCGAGATCCTGAAGAAACGAAAGGTTCCGTTCGTCATTGCACTAAATAAAGTGGACATGATTACCGGCTGGCGGCCCTATTCACGGTTTATTTCAGAAGAAGTGAAAAAGCAAGAGACCCACATACAGACGATGCTTGACGAAAAAATCTACGCAGTGTTGGGATCCCTTTCCCGGCTGGGTTTCTCGTCAGAAGCCTTCTGGCGGGTCCGGGATTTCACCAAGGAGGTTGCCATCGTCCCGGTAAGCGCAAGGACTGGAGTTGGAATTCCAGAACTCTTGGCAGTGCTTGTCGGCTTGACCCAGCAGTACATGGCCAGGCGGCTTGAACGGCATACCGGCGCCGCAAGGGGCATAGTGCTTGAAGTAAACGAGGAGCCCGGCCTGGGTCCGTCGGCAAATGTTATCCTGCTAGACGGCATACTCCGGCAGGGTGACAGCGTTGTCATGGCAAAGAGGGACGGCGCGATAGCCACCCGGGTCAAGGCAATTCTGCTACCAAAGCCGCTGGATGAAATGCGCGACCCCCGCGACAAATTCAAGCCTGTAACAGAGGTTATCGCCGCAGCCGGCCTAAAGATAACCTCGCCGGACCTCGATGGGGTGCTGGCAGGAAGCCCGCTTTACGTCTATGAAAAAGAAAAGGGCGAAACCGAACTGGAAAGGCTCACGTCGCTTGTAGAAGGCGAAGTCAAGAGCGCCATCGTCAGCAATACGAACACAACTGGCATCATACTGAAATGCGACACCATCGGCTCGCTTGAAGCAATCATCGATCTTTTGAAGAAGGAAAGCGTTTCCATACGAACGGCTGATATCGGCAACATCACAAGAAGAGACATAATCGAGGCCGCTGCGGTAAGGGAAAGCGACAGGTACATCGGTGTCGTGCTGGGATTCAACGTCAAGGTGCTGGATGACGCCGAGAAGGAATCTCTGGACCGGAACGTCAAGATCTTTAACGAACGGATAATCTACAATCTGGTTAGAAGCTACACTGACTGGGTTACCTACCAGAAGGAACACGAAGAATCCATACTATTTAATGAACTGCCGCCAGTGTGCCAGTTCCAGTTCATGAAGGGTTTTGTATTCCGGCGAAACGATCCTGCCGTGTTTGGCGCAGAGATCCAGGTGGGCAAACTCAGACAGAAGGTTCATGTAATAAACGAGTCCGGCAAAAAAGTGGGGACCGTACACCAGATCCAGGAGAGCGGCAAATCCATGGAAGAGGCCACTGCTGGCATGCAGGTGGCAGTATCGATAAAGGAGCCAACCATAGGCCGGCAGATCAACGAAGGGGATGTTTTCTATACGGACCTTAACAGCAGGCAGGCCAAACAGATATCGGAAAGATTCATCCACCGCCTCAACGAAAAGGAAAAAGAGATCTTTAACAGGATCCTAGCTCTAAAAAGGGCGGAGGACCCCGCGTTCGGGTACCTCTAGTTACTGGTATTTCTGCAGCAGGCCTTCAAGACCCTTTTCTCCGACGGCGCCTATGGCCCTGTCGACCGCCTTGCCGTTCATGAACATTATGAAGGTAGGTATTGCGTAAACATCATATCTCATGGCTACTCCCTGATTGTCGTCGACGTTGACCCTGCCAAAGGTCACCTTGTCACCGTACTTTTTGGCCATCTTGTCGAATATGGGCAGCATGAACTGACAGGGGCCGCACCATGTGGCCCAAAAGTCTACTAGGACTGGCTTGGTACCGTTTATGATGTTGTCGAAGTTCTTTTCTGCCAGCTCAATGAGGTTCGGGTTTGCTGCATGGGATGATTTCTTTTCCTCGCTCATGTGTGGTAAAAATGATCTACTCGCTATTTAAAATTTCCAGCTACTTTCTACGCCGCCGTGAAGCAATAAACCATGCTACTCCAGCCCCCACGGCCAGACCTCCAAGCACTCCCAACATGGCTGCAGATTCTACTTGGGGCCTGACATTGGCCACGGCGATGGTAGTTGCGGCGCTGCCGCTGTTGCCGGCAGCATCTAAAGCGGTAAGCTTTAGCTCATACCTGCCGTCCTGAAGGTCAGCAGTATCAAGCTCGTACTGATCTAGGCCAGTCACGTCGATGGACTTTTTGTCTCCCACCGTTAGCGTAACAAGCCGGAGGTTGGGGTCTTCTGCCTTCACTCCTATCTGGATTTTGCCTTTCAGTTCTGAGCCGTCTGGCGCGTCTATGGAAGTCATTGGGGCAGTGTTGTCAACCAGCAGCTGCAGGCTCTTTGTCATGCTGTTGCCAGGAATGTCTGTCGATGTTATGGAGATCTGGTGCTGTCCGTCGGCAAGCAGGGTTGAATCTATGGCCAAAGACGATGATTCGGTTGATTCAACGGGCAAAGTGGCATTGGGAAGAGACACCCTTACAGGCTCTGCCACTCCATTTCTGTCTATCAAGTTCCAAATCAGAGTCACGTTGCCAGAAATGATGGTGCTGTCCGCAGGTATGATCTCGGTTCCGTTTTCATAGCGCAACAAGATTTCCGCAGACGGCGGCGTTCTATCGACATCAAACTCCGATACCACAGTCGATGAATGCCCAACAGTGTCTGTAGTCTCGACATACAGCCGGTGCGGCCCTTCAGCCAGATTCTCACCGTCCAGAACTATGTCAAACTTTTGGGTTGGTTCACTGGAGGCAGCAGCCTGACGGGTAAAGACGTTCCCGTCTATGGAATAGCTCAGGCCTGCCGGGTTATTATCGTCAACTGTAACTGGCACTGTCTGCCTTCCGATGATATACTTGGGAACATCGGCCGCAATCCTGGGCGGAGTTGTGTCCGGCAGCAGCGTTGAGAATTTGGCCTCTACCGTTACAGGTTCATTGAGACTCTGGCCATGGAAAAGTGTGTTGTGCAGCAATACAGAATAGGTTCCAGTCTGGTTCACCGGCACATGAAGCACCGTCGAGTTGCCTCCATTGTTCTGGCTGAAAAAGAATGCCCCACCCTCGCTGAAGCTGGAAGTTCCAAGCCAATCGTTGCTGGGCCAGCCGGCAAATTCCTCGAATACTCCAGACGGAACAGTTGTTGCAACCAGCCGGCCGTCCGGGCCAAACGCCATCACGCTTATGCTTGTCGAGTTGTGCGGCCACGATATTTCCAGGCTCATCGTCGTGATGCTTTTGTCTTGTATGCTGAAGTAGTACGACCGCCAGTCGCCGGTGGTGTACCTTGATGTCATGTCTGAAAGGCCACCGACATAGCCGTTTGGCCTCAGGCTGACAACATTTCCATCCGCCGATGGAGAGATTACCAGCGGAACTTCCTTTGAATATTGACTGGCAGTAACCACGTAGCTTACGGGCATGACGACTTTGTGGCCTGACTTGCTGCTGGCTATTATCTCGCCATAGTGTATGCCGGGAACGGTGTCCTCCTTAGTTACAACGGACGCCCCCACGCTTGCTTTGCTGTGCGGCTCGACGGTCAGAAAGGCCCTGTCCTTCACAATGTTCTGGTCAAATTGTACGTCGGGGTTGGGCATGCGTTTGTAGAATTCGACAGTCAGCGTGTAATCCATCGCAGTAGCGTTGATCTCCCTGTCACCGCGCCAGAACGAGAATATGGACGGTACCGGGTACACACCAATGACCGGCGTTCCGGTGAACTTGCTGGCCGGATCCGATACCCTCAATTCCTGGATTGTTCCCCAGGAGCCGCCGCGGTTGACCATGGTGATCTCTTTGTATCCGACGTCGTCGTCCTGGTCGCTGTCATGCCAGTCGTAGCTGTACACGGACGCGATTCTCATATAGTCTGCAAAAAGTTCCGTCGAGTTCAAAAAGCTGGAGAAGGGGAAGTTTACCCTGGCCACCATCAAGTCCGCATCTTCTGGAACGGGGCCGCCGATTATTTCTGTCAGGTTGTAATAGTTCGGCGTGTATCCGAATTCCTCGTCACTGTGGGTCGGATCCCTTTCAAACAGCCTGGTGGTGCTGTTCATCTCATGTCTGTCCAAAAGCTTTTCAACCGTGCTGGATAGCTCGACTTTGATCCTCTCTGAAGACGGGTTTTCCACCACTATCTCTGTTGTTGCAGAGTTGCCCTGTTCTATCTGGCCGGCAAACCAGCGGGATTCTTGGAGACCGGCGGCAGTTTCGACAAGATTGCTACCGGATAAAGATTCATCACCGATAATTCCTGTAAAATCATATCTTGAGATGGCCGGCGAAATGGCCGTCAGGATGTTTCTTACCGTGTCTTCAGTGTAAACAGAGAACATGCCCTCCGAACCTCTTGACAGTTCGATGGCCGACATTGCGTCAACCCTGCCAGCTCCCTGGACGAAGGGATCGTTTTTGAGGTCTTTGGCCGAGGACATCAGTATGCTTTTAACCTTTAACGGGTCGACAGGCTCGCCACGATCTTTCATATCCTGTACGACCAGAGCCGCGGCCCCTGCAACCATCGGCGCGGCCATACTCGTGCCTCCAAACAACGTGAACGCGGCATCATTTCTGGGGTTGTCTGGCCTCGACTCGGGATTCTTGACTACCACCGAGGCAGGAGTGAACCCGTACGAGCCGATGGCCATAAGCTCCGGTTTTGGATCCCCTAGCAGGCTTGGGCCCCTGCTGGAAAAGTCGGCAACTTCGTCGTAGGCTGCGGCAGAAGAGCCAAACCTGGTGATGTTGGCAAATCCATCGTACCCTACGTGAACGTTGTTGGTGGTTGCCCCCACGGAAATTGTCAGCGGCGAGGAATTAGGAGTGCCGAGGCTTCCGTACCCAAGGCCGCTGTTGCCGACACTGTCTACCATCAGCGTGCCTTCATACTGGTCATCCAGCACCTTGGGCAGCACCAGAAGGGAGGACATGACACTAAGCAAGTCGTAACCCGGTCCGGCCTTGAGGAGGGGGAAGTTGGATATCCCCCAGCTGTTGCTGATGACGTCGGCCTTGTGATCGCCGGTGTACTGCCACCTTCCATCCTGCAGGTCGAACCCTGCCGCATAAAGCCAGCCGTAAATGGAGTCTCCTAGCCAAAGCGCCTTGACCGGGATTATCTTTGCATCCGGTGCCATCCCTGCAAGGTGATATTCAGTTTCATTGTTGTACAGGGAGTACTGGCCGATGCCCTTGGATGCCACGGTTGCTGCCGTGCTCGTACCATGACCCTGGAAGTCGAACATCAGGCCAAAGTAATCGCCGCCGGGGTCTATTGGCTCAAGCAGCTTGGCCTCGACGGCACTGCCGTATGCAGTATCGATATCCCGGCTGGTCTTGTTTTCCACTACGCGCCATATGTCCAGCACCCTTGCCCCTGCTGTGCCTACGCTGTAGTCAGGAAAACCGTCCTTGTCATGGTCGTATGTCAAGAATTCGCTTCCTTCTCCGATCCTGATTGGCCTTTCATCGGTAAAGTCGTATGTTGGTTCTGTCAAAAGGTGTCCTGCCTGCGGATGTGTTCTGGAAATAGTCTGGCTAAACAGCGACCATCCAAATGACATGTCCGGTATTATCGTGTCGTACACGCCAGCCTCCTCGCTATCGACTACAAGCACAGGGACTATCTCTATGACAAGGTAGCCAAGCTGCATGTGCAGCTGGTAAATTACGCCGAACCTGTAGATACCGCTTTTCGACTTTATGTAATCCTCGCTGTCGTTGCCTATCTTCCAGTCGATGCTGGCAGTGGCCTCAAGAACGGGGGTCGCAAAGTACGGGTAGATCGAGTTGTAGACCGGTATCACGCCCTCCGATGTTCTAAGGAAAACGCCGGCGCCGTTGACGTAGGCAGTGGAAGTGATGCCCTCCGGCAGGGTTGCATTTACGGAAGAAGTGTAATTCATAATCCGGCCGGATTGCTCGTCAATCTTGGCAATGTATTTGGCCTGCGTAAGCACGATTCCCTGGCCATCGGCGTCCAGCATGACGGGGATGCTGTTCTCATCCCTTGCCACCGCATGCTGCATATCCGGGTTCGAAAAGTCTGTTCCTGTGTCCACTATGGCCACCGTCGTCCCGTCTCCGGTGATGTTGTACTTTTGGGCCACGGCATCGGATCCGATTATTGACGAACCAGAATACCTGCCGGGGTTTATGGGCGCTGAATAGTTGGACGGAACATTGTATGAAATGGAATCAAACTGGAGCGGCGCGTCTAAAGAATACAGAAACCCTGTGCCAGCCGGAAGCGGCGCCTGGGACATCGCTACGCCCATAAACGGCGTGCCCTTTTCCATGCCGCCGCCAAGGCCAACGACGTGCGCGTTTCCAGCAAGAAGGCCTACGTCGCCTTTGCCAAAGACCAGGGTTCTTCCGGGGTTACCGTTGTACCCCAAATCGCCAAGATGGATGGCACCAAAATCCGACCTTATGGCGCTTTTAGGAACAGTAAAGCCGTAAATGTGTACAGCATCAAGAGACGGAAGCTGCTCAAACTGATACACCTGCGGACCAGATTCGACAGAAGCAGAATCTGTTGCTGGTAGGGAATAAGCTGGCGCGATAAATACAGACATGGCCAGAATGGCAGCAACTACAACAGCGGTTTTGATCAAAGATCAAGATAGGGATGGTACGTCTGGGTTATTACGATTTCGTCAGCTCAAAAAGAGTGTTAAAAAATTACTTGAACAGATCGTCGTACTTGCCCGTGTTGACGTCTGCGTAGACTTCCTTGGCCGGCTTGCCTTCCACCTTGACACCCATGCTGACGCAGGAGCCAATGACTTCTTTTGTTGCGCCCTTGACATCCTTGGCGTACGAGCCATCAATCTTCATCTTGGCTATCTTGACTGCACCGGCCATGGACAGGTCGCCAGCATAATCCTTGCCTGCGGTGCCGGATCCCTTTGGAATGCCTGATTCCTTTGCCACCAGCGCTGCAGTTGGCGGGATGCCTACCTCAACCGTGAATTTCTTTGTCTCGCTATCGACCTCTACCTTGACTGGGACCTTCATCCCCGGAAAATCCTTGGTCTTTTCGTTAATGGTATTGACTACCTGCAGGACGTTGACACCCATTGGGCCCAAGGCTGGACCAAGAGGCGGGCCTGCATTAGCCTCTCCGCCGCTTACAAGCGCAGAAACAGACTTTTTGTCTCCCATAGTGATGCCTACAATGCCAAGCTATCCAAATTATAATCGTTCCTGTTGACAGATTTTTAAACATGTGTATTGTAGACTTGATGGGATTATGGCAGAAGAACCAAACGAAGGCGTCGGCACGCTGTTTTTCGAGCTGGCAGGAGATCTGCGTCTTTCGATGCTGGCAAGGCTGAATCACAAGGATTACAGGCTATCACAGCTGGCATCGGAACTGGACGCGACCATGCAGGAGGCCCACAGGAACATGACGAGATTGATAGAATCCGGCCTCGTGTCCAAGGGCAAGGAAGGCGAACTTGTGCTTACTTCCTACGGCAAGACCGTGGTTTCCCTTGTCCCAAGTTACGACTTTCTGTACAAGAACCGGGAATTCCTCTTGGACCACAGCCTAGGCGACCTTCCTCTCAAGTTCGTGCAGCGGCTGGGCGCGTTCCGAAATTGCGAAATTGTCCACGGCGTGATGGCAATTTTGCAGCGCTGGAAGGATCTCTACAGCAGTTCTGACAAGCACATCAAGGAGATAATGGCCCAGGTTCCCTTGGATCTCATTGAAACGGTCAGCAACAAGGTGCAGCAGGGAGTCAAGTTCTCCTACATATTTTCCAGCAACGCCGTCGTCCCAAAGGGGAGGACGCAGATCCTTCAGAAGGTCGGCTGGCGGAACTTTATCACGAAGGGTCTTGTAGAACGGCGGATGCTTCCAGACGTCAGCGTGATGGTCATCTTTAATGAGAAGCAGGGCTGCGTTTTGTTCCCAAATCAGAAGGGCGAGCCTGACCTGAACGTGATGTTTTACGGCGAGGATCCGCAGTTTCTGGAATGGTGCTCAGACTTTTTTGCATACCAGTGGGAGATGGCGGGCCCCTTTGATGAAAACAAGCTGAAGCATGAGGTCTGAACATTCAAGTTTTTATACGCCGCAAGCAATTAGATCGTATGCCAAAAGCCTTTGTTTTGATGAACGCCGAACTGGGGTCTGAAGACTCACTTGTTAACGAGTTGAAAAAAATAGACGGCGTTAAAGAAGTGTACCAGGTGTACGGAGTCTACGATATCGTGGCGCAGGTTGAATCTGACACGATGGAGAAGACCAAGGAGATAATCACGTGGAAACTTCGAAAGCTTAATGGCGTCAAGTCCACCCTGACCATGATTGTCATGGAATAAATCCGCAACTTTAATCAGGCAGTGTCCAGTCAATAGATCCGTTGGGCCTGTTTAAAAAGAAAGAAGAGGGCAAAGGATCATTCAAGTGTCAGTATTGCAACATGACTTTTGACGAAAAAGAGCGTATGCAGCGGCATATGAGGAAGGCACACAGTGAAAGGGGCGGCGATATGCCTAACACGAATCCGTTTGGATTTAGCTAAAGACTTATTTCTGATAGGTTTGTTCTAGAGGTAGAAAGCCGGCGGCATGTTCCCAATTCATGATGATACAGAGCGGATTCACGGCAGGCCGTACCTGAACTATGCACTGATTGCCATCAACACCATAGTCTTCATCTGGGAGGCCGCATCAACAAGCTTCTTTACCGATGAGCAGGCTGTAAGAGACCTTTTCCTGACTTATGGGACTGTTCCTGACCTGCTTTTCTCCAACTTTCCTGCCGGCGTGCTGAGCATCGTTACTTCGATGTTCATGCACGGCGGCATTGCCCACATCATAGGCAACATGGTATTCCTGTTCGTATTTGGCGACAATATCGAGGACAAGTTTGGACGCGTAAAATACATACTGATTTACCTGGCATGGGGCGCAGCGGCAGCGCTGATACACAGCGTGTATGCGACGTCTACAGGCGATGGAATGGTGCCCGCAGTGGGCGCCTCCGGGGCAATATCCGGCATACTTGGAGCGTATCTGGTCATGTTCCCCAGGGCCAAGATCTTTACAATAATTATGGCTTTCTTTATCACCACGATACGCATTCCTGCCATTGCCTACATACCCTTCTGGTTCGTGCTGCAGGTCGTATTCGTACTGATCGGTGATACCAGCGGCGTCGCGTACCTTGCACACATAGGCGGCTTTGTTGCTGGCGTTGCAGCAGGTTTTGTGGGGCGGGGCATGATCCTTCCAAAGTTGCAGGTCCCTGGCAGCAAAGGCCCGACTCTCAGAAAGCCGCCGGTCAAGAAAGTGCGACCCAAGCTCGAAGACGTGGTCTCCGAGTCCGCACCAGAGGTCATCGAGGGTTCAAACTACTACGAAATCATTGCCGAGATAAGGGGCGTTACCGACGCGTCAGAGATAGAGGCCAGATACGATCCGGATACCCGGCTGGTAAGAATCACTGCCCGCGGCCAGCGAAAATATGAAACTACGGCAAAGCTACCGGACTCTGCGGCAAACCCTGTGGTGGAGTACATACACTATCTTAACGGAATAGCGAGAATCCGACTCACCAAATGAAACGGCAACAGGTACAGCAAGTTTAAAATATCCCGCGACTTTGAAATTATTGTACAATTTTAGGAGGAATGTAAAAAATGTCAATACAGCAAGCATCAGCTGGCGGAGTTCCCGTTTTGATACTGAAGGAAGGAGCATCACAGACAAAGGGTCGCGATGCCCAGAAGAATAACATAACTGCTGCAAAACTTATCGCAGAGATCGTAAGGACTTCTCTTGGACCACGTGGCATGGACAAGATGCTGGTAGACTCGCTTGGTGATGTCACCATCACCAACGATGGGGCTACCATTCTCAAGGAGATAGATGTCCAGCACCCGGCGGCCAAGATGATGGTAGAGATAAGCAAGGCCACCGACAACGAGGTGGGCGACGGTACCACCTCTGTGGTGGTGCTTGCCGGCGCCCTGCTGGAAAAAGCCGAGGAGCTTATCAGCAAGGACGTACATCCTACCATAATTGTTGACGGCTACAGAAAAAGCGCCGCCAAGGCCATCGAAGTTTTGAACGATATCGCCCAGAAGGTTTCCGGCAATGAAAAGGACCACCTGACAAGGATAGCCAGAACCTCGATGCAGACCAAGCTGGTCTCAAAAGAGGCAGACGACCTTGCCGCAATTGTGGTTAACGCCGCACTGGCGGTATCCGAGAAGACAGATAGTGTAAGCAAGATGGATGTCGACGACATCAAGGTGGAAAAGAAGGCCGGCGGCTCCATGCGCGATACAAAGCTCATCAAGGGAATTGTTCTTGACAAGGAGGTAGTTCACGGCGGCATGCCAAAGCATGTAGAAAAGGCCAAGATTGCGCTCATCAATTCTGCGCTTGAAATCGAGAAGACAGAATTCGATGCCAAGATAAACATCAGCTCTCCAGAACAGATGAAGATGTTTTTGGAAGAGGAAAACAGGATGCTCAAGAGCATGGTCGACAAGATCGTCTCTGCAAACGCCAATGTATTGCTGTGTCAGAAGGGAATCGATGACATTGCGCAGCACTACCTGGCCAAGGCCGGCATCCTTGCCGTCAGAAGGGTAAAGGAAAGCGACATGACCAAGATGTCCCGTGCTACAGGAGCAAGGATTGTCAACAACCTAGATGACCTGACATCCAAGGATCTTGGTTCTGCAGACCTGGTCGAGGAGCGCAAGGTAGAGACAGACAAGTGGGTCTTTATCGAGGGCTGCAAGCACCCCAAGTCTGTTACAATACTGATACGCGGCGGCTCGCAGCGCGTTGTCGACGAGGCCGACAGGTCCGTCCATGATGCACTGATGGTGACCAAGGATGTCATCGAAAAGCCGGCCATCGTTGCAGGTGGCGGAGCACCGGAAGCCTATGCAGCCTCAAAGCTGAGGGAGTGGGCAAGCACCCTTTCTGGAAGGGAGCAGCTGGCCGCAGAAAAATTCGCCGAGGCCCTTGAGGTCATTCCGTTGGCACTGGCCGAGAACGCCGGCATGGATCCTATTGACACGCTGACAGAGCTTCGCGCAAAGCAGAGCAAGGGCGCCAAATGGACCGGCATAGACGCAAGAAACAACAAGATATCTGACATGTCCAAGCTGGATGTAGTAGAGCCGCTGGCAGTAAAGGAGCAGATAATCAAGTCTGCCACCGAGGCTGCATCGATGATCCTCAGGATCGACGATGTGATTGCTTCAACCAAGTCTGGCGGACCACCCGCACCGCCAGGCGGCATGGGTGGAATGGGCGGCATGGAAATGTAAGGGGTCCTTTACCCAAATTCCTTACTTTTTCAATTCTACGGATATCACTTCTTTTACCCACGTTCCTGTTTCTTTCATCTCTATCAGCCTCGTCAGGAAATCATGCCAGGAAATCTGACCGTACGCTTTTACCCATGCCTTGTAATGTTCCTGCAAGCCCTGCAGCGCGCGGCCATGGTATTTGCAGTACTTGTCCTGAGCCTCCCTGCTGCAGGCTTGGCACTTCATGAAAGAATTTATTTATCAAGCAGATTTTAAGGCTTGTAGCCGTAACCATGTTTGTCGGTGTCCCAAAGACAGTACTTGTCGTGGCAGGAGCCTACCTGATCGCTTTCTTTGCTCTGGCTTCCGGCTTGGTCAACGCCGTAACAGAGGGGTCCGGCATCGGAACCTTCCTTCTGCCAGCAAGAGGCGTCCAGACCATGGGCGAGACCGCCTCACTTACCGTGATCCTTTTCATCGGCATGGCAGGGATCTTTTTGCTTTACCGGGCCGGCCAGTCCCTGGCACCAAAAACCCAGACAACCTTTCTTGCTACTGGCTTTGGTGTGCTGGGAATTGCTATCTTTATTGGCTATCTGCTTGTAAACGTGAAATTGTAGGCTTGTAAGAGAAGATAGTCCCTGCGTGTATGGTTTCGTGCTGGATAATCTCCACCAGTATGCTGTCCTCCGATTGCCTGGCGTTCATCCTTGTTGCACTTTTTTGCTGCAGCAGCCTCCTGCTTGCCGGCGACTGTTTCCATCCGCCGGCCTTTCGGTACCGGAGCATGCTTGTAACCAGAACGGGCACGCTGTACGAAATTCCCTGTTTTAAAAGCAGCATCAAAAAAACCGACAGCAGATGATTCAGTTCTCCAATGGCCCTTTGATCCTGCCTGCTGAAGTAGTCGTAATAAACGCTGTAAAAGCTGTTGACAGAATCAAATACCACAAGCGAGCTTCCCTGCACGGAAGCCAGTGCATCTTTGAACATCGGGACAAACCTGCCTTCTGAGGGAAGATAAAGATCCATCCTGTTGCACTTGACAAGACCGGCACGAAGGTATGCGGTCAATGCCGTATCAAGGTCTATGTACACTACCTTATCAAAGGACTGTATCAGGCTGGAAATGTATCCAAGCTTGGAGTAGGGGTCGTCAAACATCAAGGTGTTAAGGCCCTTTTTGCTCAGGATACGATCATGGTTATAGGAGTCCACCATCCATTGTTGTAGGAGGTCTGATATAACAATATGACAGACGAAAAAAGCGAGCAGGACCAGATCCGCCTGGATTTTCCAGTCACAAAAAAGATGATCTACATGAACAACGGCGCGATAGCTCCCACGCCGCTGGTCACCATCAAGACCATGACCGATTTCATGCTCAAGTGCGCTGAGGAAGGCCCTGACTCGTCAAGCACTGCCGACTATATCACTTCGCTTCTTGGCGAGCTTAAACTGAGGGTTTCACATCTAATAGGCTGCGAGCCGGAAGAAGTGGTCCTTGTACAGAGCACAACGGACGGCATTAACTTGGTGGCCAACGGCATTGAATGGAAAAAGGGCGATTCCATCGTCGTCAGGGGAGGCCGGCACGAGCATTACGCCAACTACCTGCCCTGGCTGCGCCTGTCGCAGACAAAGGATGTGACCCTTAAGGACCTGGACATAGACGGAAACGGCATGTTTGACATAGGGCAGCTTGAAAAGATGGCTCGGGGAAGCCGGCTTGTTGTCATGAGCCATGCCCTGTACAACACCGGCGCCATTATGCCAGTAGAACAGATAGGCAAGATTGCAAGAGAAAACAACCTGCTGTTCTTTGTGGATGCGGCACAGACGGCCGGCACTGTAAAAATAGACGTCAAGAAAATTGGCTGCCATTTTATGGCCTTCCCGGGATTCAAATGGCTTTGCGGGCCTACCGGCATTGGCATATTTTACTGCAGCAAGGAAGCGTCGGAACTGCTTAATCCGCCGTCGATAGGAGGAGAATCAGCAATGCTGTCTAGCACCGGCGTCTTGGCGTACATGGACATGCCGGCGCGCCTTCAGACAGGCTTCCGCAACTACCCCGGCGCTGCAGGACTTGAAGCATCGATTCGATACGTTCTCCGGCTGGGATTGGAGAACATCCGGAACAGAAACATGAAGGTGGCCAATACACTTCGTGATGAACTTGTCAAGATCCCCGGAATCACGATGCACGGCCCAGACGACCCTGACAAAAGAACATCGATAGTCACCTTTACTGCAGCCGCGGATTCTTCATCGGTAGTCAAGAAACTGGAAAGCAGCGGTATCGTGCTTGCCGAACGAGATATGGGAAAAGGAAAGAAGGGGGTTAGAGCCGCGCCGCACTTTTTCAACAGCGAACAGGAAGCGTTGCAGGTTGCAAGTCAGGTAAAGAGTCTGATGTGATTATTTTTTCTTCTCTCCCTGACCTTCTATGACTATCATGGTCAGAGTCGATCTAACCTTGTCTATCTTTCTTACATGCCAGGTTATGGTTTCGCGAAGCTTGTCCATGGTGTCTGCCCTGATCTTGGCGATGATGTCGTACACGCCGTACACGCCGCTTACCTCGACGGCCTCTGGCAGCTTCTTCAAATCACGGATGATGTCTTCCTCAGATCCGAGATCGCAGTTGATGAGGACATAAGCTGTTGGCATACGCTATTATCAAAACCTTGGTTATTAAACAAATCGCATCTCAAATTCGTCATCTGTCCAGCATCTGCTTATTAGGAGCGTTTCTGGATCAAAAGCATGCGGGTTGTAGACCTGACGATGAGCGTCTCTCCAAATATCAAGGTCTTTCCAGGCTCGCCGCAGCCGTCGTTTGTTGCCTGGTCACGGTTTGATGTCCACAAGTACGACTCGGAGGTGGTGCACATGAGCACGCATACCGGAACGCACATGGACGCACCGTCGCATTTTAGCCCCGGCAACAAGTCCATCGACATGATTTCAGCCGACAGATTTCTGGGCAGCGCCCTGCTGCTAAAGGTGCCTCTGAAGGCCAGCGAGACAGTCCAGGTCTCCGATGTCAAGGGAAGCATACGGAAAAACGACACGGTGGTACTTGCCACCGGCTGGGAGCACAACTACGAAAAAGACAGCTACATGAAAGAAAACCCGGGGCTTTCAAAGGAGGCCGCCAAGTACCTGGTGGAAAGGAAGGTCAATGCCGTGGCAATAGACGGGCCCAGCATCGACCCGGCGTACGATTCTGATTTTGCTGTGCACAACATACTGCTTCCTGCCGGCGTGCTGGTTGTTGAAAACCTCTGCAACCTGGACAAGATAACAAAAAGCCGGTTTACCCTTGTCATGACGCCGCTAAAGCTGGCCGGCGCCAGCGGATCGCCGGTACGCGCGCTTGCAGTCCTCTAACTGCCTACTATTCCCTGCGCCACAAGTATGGAGTAGCAGCCAAGGCCGCATTCCTCGCATATTGGCTTCATGGCCTTGCTGTCTGCGCTTCCAATGCAGCAGGGCTGCTTTACGCGCCCCATGTGGTCAAGCGAAAGTATGGCCCATGATGGGCAGTCCACCGGGGTGGTCCCGATTCCGCCCCAGTTGCCCCTCATCAGGGATATTTGCCTGACGTCGTTTATGACAAAGTCTGGGTACTTTTCCTTCAGTGCTATTATGCCGTCCACCACTTCGTTGCGTTTCTCTCCAAACGGCATGAAAAGCGGGTCTCCCTTCATGAAGGGTGTGTGGAACTGAAAGCCAATCTTGTTTACCTTGCCACGCCATTCCTCGGTAAGGTCCTGAACCGTGGCATAGTTCTGGGAGTTTATGGTCATGGTTATCCAGATGTCCTTCCACGCCGGCTTGCCCCGCCTGTCGGGGCCTGCTATGTAGTCCAGTATGTTCTTCTTGGTCTTTGCATAGGATCCCTTGCCCCTTATCTTGTCATGGGTTTCCTCGGTTCCGTCCATCGAGACCCAGTAAAAGTACAGGTTGTCAAACCTCTTTAGCGGGAATGTGGCGTTGGTGACCACGCAGACCCGCTTAGGCATCTCCTTGCAGAACATCTCGATCACGTCCGGCCTGAGGGTTGGCTCGCCTCCCACCAGAGTGACGACGAATATGTGGTTCTTGTTCAGCTTTTCTCGGATTATCTTTCGCCAGTCCTCGGCAGAAAGATCCTCTTCCTCCTTCCTGTTAAGCCACCAATAACAGTGCGTGCAGTGCAGGTTGCAAACGTTGTTTACGTCGACAGAGCCGTACATCGGCGCCTTGATCTTGAACATCTTGTAAGCGGCTATTTTTTTGAAAATGCTGATGTAAAACGGCATCTCGCGGACAAGGTCAGTTATCCCGCGGCCATAAACCAGGTCAGCCATTATGGTAAAGATGCATGCTGGCTAATTAAGTGTAGAGGTCGATATACCATTAAATTATGCTGCATACGAGCGTAAGACTGCTTGGGCCCGTAGCTCAGCCAGGTAGAGTACCGGACTTTTAACTTTCTAAAGAAAGAGATCCGGCTGTCTCGGGTTCGAATCCCGACGGGCCCGCTTTCAGTCCGGCTATAACTTTTCCGGGGGTGCCGATAAATCTCCTATCTTCTGTTATCAGTTTTTCCACTTCGTTACCATAGTAGAAAACCTAGAAGCAGATATTTCTTGGCTGCAAACGGTGGGCGAAGTTAGTATTTTAGCCCAAATCCAGAGCCTGTCTTATAACAAAGTGCAGCTTTGTTTACATCCTTTAGTTTTTTACGTGTTTTGATACTTTGCCTACAACCTGAAGCAGACCGTATTCTGCACCACATGAAAAAGCAAAGGCGATGCCCTTCTTGGACTGATTACTGCAGGTATCCGCTTACCTTTCTAGGCTAGAATTCCGCAGCTTCCTTGGCGTTGGGAGCCACTTCGCGCACAAGCCGACGTATCATTGCCATGATGCCCAGACAAAACCTTGGTTTTTACAAATTCGTCTACCGGCTTACTCCGCGTATGCTTTCTTCAAGCCTTCTATGTCAATTTTCTTCATTTGAAGTAGTGTCTCCATGACTCTTTGCGATTTTTTAGTATCAGGATCGTTCAGCATCTCGACTAAAACAGTGGGTACGATCTGCCATGACACGCCATACTTGTCTTCAAGCCAGCCGCATTGCTCAATTTTTCCACCATCGGAGAGATTCTCCCAGAGCTCGTCTACTTCTTCCTGCGTCTTGCAGTTTACAACAAACGATATGGCAGGCGAGAACTTGAATACCGGGCCACCGTTTAACGCTACGAATTCTTGCCCTTCAAGCTCAAATGCTACGGTCATTACCGTTCCCTTTGGTCTTCCGGAGACTTCCACCCCTGCTTCTCCGTAACGGGAAATGCTCCCGATTTTTGAGTTTTTAAAAATAGAGGCGTAAAAATTCACTGCCTCTTCAGCTTGGTTATCAAACCACAGAAATGGGGTGATTTTTTGCATAATATCTATAGAATTGAATTGTTTATATTTATCGCTACTTAGGGGGTGCTAACTTTACAGCCCAGTAGCTCTGCCATCATCATAGTTTCCGCCTGCACGGTGCGTTTTGACCCCGACTGGCCCAGTATGATCGTTCCCATCAGCAGATTCCAATAAGGAGGATTCAAAAAATGATGGAACTGCAAGCGGATCCTTGGACATTATATGCTGCTCTTTAAACTCGCCAAGTCCAAAAGGAAGCGTGAAATCTGTGTAAGCGGTTTGGAATCTTGTGAAGAGGATTCACCTTTATCTTGAGAAGAGTAAATGATGCTATACGCTCTTCAATCGAATGAAGTACTTCTCTCGTCCTTCATATGTTACCCTGCACAGCATGATAGCTTGCTGAGATCCTGCTTGAATGAAGTGGCAACAAGCTTTATCGCTTCAGAAATGGTTGGAAAGACATGGACAGTGTCGATGATATCGTCAACAGTAAGCCTGTATTTTACAGCCATAACAGCTTCATGGATCATATCGGCTGCGATGCTTGCCAGTATGTGCACACCTACGACGCGATTATTTTTCTTTGGATCTACCACCATTTTTATGAGACCTTTAGTATCATTCACAGTCAAGGCCTTGGGCACTTCTTTCATCAAGAGAGTGCGGCATGAGCAATAACCATATTTCTTCATCATCTGCTCTTCCGTTATCCCCACAGTAGCTACTTGTGGTGACGTGAAGATGGCTGATGGAACAGACAGCAAGTCGATCTTCTTGTGACTGCCTGTGAGAGCATTTTCAGCAGCAGTAGCGCCTGCCTTTGCCGCCAAGGTCTCAAGCATGGGCTCTCCAACAACGTCTCCTCCAGCCCATATGTGGGGTGCAGAGGTGCGCATTTCAGAGTTTACAACTATGGCTCCGCCCTCTCTTAGTTTCACACCCGCATTCTCAAGATGCAAATCGGCGGTATTGGGCCTTCTGCCAGTTGCCATCAGCAACTGCTCTGCTTCAAACACTCGCTCCTTTCCATTCACCGATGTTCTGACAAACCTGTTCCCGTTCTTCTGCCAGACCTCTTGCACATTCGCGCCAGTGACAATGTCTACGTCTTCGGTGAGATAGCGATGCAGGCCCCGGGATATTTCCGGCTCATAGTCAGGAATTATCCTGTCACTTCTTTGCAGCAGAGTGACCTTGGTACCAAATCGAGCATACATCTGGGCAAACTCGAGCCCGAGCGCCCTTCCTCCTACAACTATCATCGAAGACGGCTTTTCTTTGAGAGAAAGTACATCGATATTTGTAAGGTAACCGACTTTCTCTATCCCTCTGAAATTCGGGACAGAAGCTGAAGAGCCGGTCGCTACAATGAATTTCTTTCCAGAAAGAAACTTGCCATCCACCTTCACTTGGTTCTTAGAAACAAAAGCCGCACTTCCTTCAATGAGCCTGACATGTTCCAAGGATTCCAGAACATCTCTGTACTTTTGTTTCCGAAGATTGCTGACAAGCTTGTCCTTATCCTGAATAGCCTGACTAAAATCAAAATCGGCTTTGCATGGTTTTATCGACGAATAGGAAGGATTGTGCGAAGTGTAGAGGTATTCTCCTGCAGCTAGAAGGTTCTTGCTCGGCACGCAGCCCACATTGACACATGTGCCGCCCAGCGTGCCGCGCTCGATCATGGCCGTTCTGACGCCATGCGAATTGGCCTTTATTGCGGCACTGAATGCGGCTGCCCCGCCGCCTATGATTATAAGGTCGTAGCTGTCCTTCATGACACTACCTTCTTAATTTGGTGCGATGATAAAAAATAGTGCGGTCTGAAAAGTCATCTTAATTATTCAGCCTTTTGCTTCTTGCGCGTCTGCTTGACTTGCTCCAGTATTTCGTCTATTTTCTTCTCAGACTCTTTTCCGTTCATTCCGCTTCCACAACAACAGTCACACATTACATCCTTACTATCAAATTTATAGTATTTAAGATATGCAGTTTATAGTAACATAGTAACTATGCTTGAACATAGTTTTCAGCGACTTTCTGACCACGCCTTTTCTTAAGGCTTAAAATGGCACAGCAAGGCTGGTCCCCGACTGATTGCTGTTCCATTGACCTGTTTCTCTTTTCAGCTGCGCGGAATAGCTTTATGTCGGCCAAGAGGCCGCCAGCTGCTCCTAAGGGAATTGCGACAAAAGGGGCCCAGGGCATTCCTAGGTATGCTCCTGCCATTACCCCGGCGAACAGGCCTGCGCAGCAGAGCATGATCATTCTACGTTTGACCGATATTTAAGAAGGAAAGTATCTGGCTCAATAGTCACTTACTCTGACGAAAGTTAGGAGATGTCTTCCTTTTCTATCCTTTTACCCTTTGGTATCATGGTGCAAGAGCAATGGGCTATAACAGTTCCTTTCTTTGCCAGTGCCCACTGCAATATGGGAATGATAGCTAGTCTGAGCTCCTCGCCGTCCTTTGTTAAAATATAATCAACTCTGGGCGGAATCTCGTTGAAGGCCTCCCGTTTTACAAGGTTGTATTTGACCAGAACCTTCAGTGTATCGGCGAGTGTCTTTGGACTTATTCCGTGTATCTCCCTCATCAAATCATTGTACCTAATACGCTTGTGGTTGCCGATTTCATTTACAATCAGGAGAGCCCACTTTTTGCTGATTATGTCAATAACTCCTTCAAGGGGGCAGAGACATATCACGCCAACACTATGTTTGACCATAGCTACTATGTTGCTATAAACTTGATAGGCTAAATACTATTCGTTGTAAAGTGTTATGGGAGAATGCAAAGCACTCATTATCAGAAATTCAGGTTCTCGCCGATACTGAGTGTCATAAGATCAAGGAAACACGCCGCGGTTCTTGTCGGATCCGGGCTGGCATACGCAATCGTCTACATGCTAGTAGTAGGAATTATTTCATACGTACCTGGCCTGCATTCGGCCAGTGGAGGCTATCCTGTTATCAGGGCGACATCCATCGGGCTCAGCATTATTCCTGCAGAGGGGGTCTTTATGTTCATATTCTATGGCGCTCTTGCATTCCTAACAACCTCTTCGTTTTTGGTAGGTCTGAACTTCTCATTGATGCACTATTCCAGAAAGGCAGCCCGGGCATGCATAACAAAGACAGAATCAAAAGGCTTGCTTGGACTTTTGCCGGCATTCTTCACAAGTTTTTCATGTTGTGGTGGAGGGTTACTTGCCCTAGCTATAGGACCAACAGCATTTTCTTCTCTCTCCCTTTACAGCCAGTACACGGCCCCATTGACAGTGGCAGTGCTGGCAGCCGGGGCTTATTTCATGTCAGACAGAATAAGCAGGATGGAGGGACGCAAGTAGATAACTGCCAGTGGCATTATGCAATCATAGTAGGAATAACAGCGGCTGTTATAATAGCAATTTCTTTAGGTTTTCCAGCCGACAGAAGGGACTTGGTCCGACGCCTGCCTAGGACGCACTTTATAAACAAGACAATAAAAGCTGCGTGTCAGAGCGGTTTAGGCATCTACTGTCAGGTCTATCACCAACGTCTGACTATTGTAGAGCCGCTGGCTATCTCAAGACCGGCGCTGTCGTATGCAGCCCAGTCAAAACTCTGGATTGGCAGCACCTTTTGATAGAGCCTGATGGCCGAGTTTTCTCCCGGTTCAATTGGGTTGCTTAACGTGTAAAAAGTAGCTCGGTTACCGCTGTCAACCGCTCCTGTCCAGTTCTTTGGTAGTTTAAAC
>CAZKXR010000009.1:0-57681 GCA_964556935.1 uncultured Nitrososphaera sp. | reverse complement strand
TGTCAACCGCTCCTGTCCAGTTCTTTGGTAGTTTAAACAGGTCGATATCTGCATCAGCAAAGACAGCCAACTCCCAGACGGCCGTTGTGGAATAGTTTGCATTTGAAATGGTTATGACAGTCATGGTAAAATTGCCAGCCATCCGGTTCTTTGCAGCGACTTGTACATCTGCAAATCCGGAAATCGGCTCTCGGAGAAAGAAACTCTTGGGGCCATCTCGCTGGCCCTTGTACTCAACATACACGTTGAATATCCCGGATTCTTTCAGCGATGAAAGAGGCACATACCGTAGAAAATCGCAACCATGCAGTACTGTATCCCGCTGGTACGCAATTTCGTTGTTCTGGTTGTAGATAAGGATCTTCACACTGCCGAGTTCTTCAGAACATCCATGTATAGCACCACCAAGTATCAGCGCTTCATTTCTTTCGTATCCGGAAAAATTGTAATCAAGTATGCTCCAATCTATAGACAGTTCTGCAACGCTGTCATTCTGGCCCTCCACTCTGGCATGAAGGGGTATCAGCAGCAGAGCCAAGAACAAAATGACACCTGTAATCCAGCCAGAACTCGGCATCTGCAGTATTTTACAAAATCTGATAGATAAACTTCTTCAAGTCTCTTGCGCTGAAACTTAAAAAAGATTTAAAACATTTGCAAGCCAACTAGACTGCAGCCAGAACAAATGAAGGTGAATGATGGTGGACACTTTTGAATGCATAGCAACTAAACTTGATGTAAGGGATTTTGCACAGAAGGAAGTTTCTTCAGAGATAAAGTCGAGAATTCTGGAATCTGCCCGGCTGACAGGCACGGGGCTAAACACCCAGCACTGGCGGTTTATCGTGGTGCAGAACAAAGATAACCTCAAAAAACTGGCTGAGGACAGCACAAGCGGAGGCTGGGTTTCAGGTGCAAACTTTGCAATAATCGTGCTTACCAACCCAAAATACCGGTTCCATTTAATCGATGCTGGAAGGGTGGTACAGGATATGCAGCTGGCCGCATGGAATCATGGCGTGGTTTCATGCGTCTTTACCGGCATCAGGGAAGAAAAACTTCGGACGGACTTTGGCATCCCTGACGAGCTCAGCCCCTCAATAATCGTGGGTTTTGGATATCCTGCAAGAAATATCCGCGGTAAGAAGAATCGCATTCAGCTTGATGAACTTGTCTTTTACGAAAAATATGGCTCCCCAAGAACAGCATGATTGTTCAGAGGGCCGTTGCAAGGTATGTTCAATGCCTCTTTTTGGTCCAATAGTCCAGCGGGCTTACCAATTGTGAAAGCAGGAAGGATTAACAAAGATTTTGGGAGGTGGAATTAGAAAAAAGGCCGATGATAGAAATCAACTCTTTTAAAATTTTACGTGCTTTATATTGTATACCCAAGTCGGTTGTTGTTTATGTTTGTCGCTGTACAGAAGCTAGCAAAATTCTGGCAAAGGTACGAGAACCTGAACCTGAAGGTAGCGTTTTTCCTGGTATCTTTGCAGCTGATACACCTCTACTGGCTTACAGCTGATGTTGTCGTCAAGCGCATAACAGGAGAGAGCGCCTTTGTCCTGTCACAAAGCGGACCCGTTTTACTACTTTTTGTGGTGATCGACTACATCGAGGTTCCTGCCTTGGTGGCGGGTCTGACTTACTATTCTCTGAGCATATACAATCATCAAAAGGATCTGCAAAGAACGCCCTGTTTCTTGCAATGCTTGCTGTGCAGGTCTTTCACATATTCTGGCTCACCGATGAGGTGGTGTACGATGTGTTTAGCGGATCTAGCGCGGTTGAAATTCCATTCTACGCGGCATGGATAGCCATTCTCATTGACTACCTGGAATTGCCAGTCATAGCAGACCTCTTTTGCAAGACGTTTGTAAGGAGTGGAGAAAAAATAGGTGAGTGGAAGTTAGATTTCTACAAAACGCGTTATTAGGGGCAGACGGCTGTAAGAGAACTTTTGCAATGATAGTGTTGATATCAGCGTAACTGTTTTCTGGATTAATACTGCTGCTTTGGCTGGCCACCTTGAATTTATAGCAATACTGGGTGCCTTGAAATCTATTTTTATAGTACTTATCTAACTATTAAAAAACGACATGATGGGTTCCTTTGTTAGATTTACTGTTCAAACAACGGTTCGGCTTTGCAGCCAGGAATTGGGGGACGTTTTATGACCAAGGGAATCGCGCTTTCTATCGGCCTTAACGCTGTAGACCCCAAAAAATACGACGGCTGGTCCGGTGAGCTGAACGCCTGCGAAGCAGATGCGCAGGATATATCCGAGATAGCCAAATCCCAGAACTTTGAACAGGTGATCACGCTCTTGACAAAGAATGCCACTAGAAGGCAGGTAATGAGCAATATTCGCCAAGCTGCAAAAACCTTAAAGTCCGGCGACATCTTTGTGCTCTATTATTCCGGCCACGGCGGGCAGCTTCCAGACATCAACAACGATGAAGAACTGGACGAGGAGGATGAAACCTGGTGCCTGTACGACGGCGAGTTTGTAGATGACGAACTGTACTCGCTGCTAAAGCAGTTTGCACAGGGCGTCCGGGTTCTAGTCATGTCCGACAGCTGCCACAGCGGCACCGTAACCAAGCAGTTATACTATGGTGACAGAGTCGAGATGCGCAGTACCAACACTGATGACCGTAAAACAAGATACAAGTTCATGCCATCCGACGTGGCACGCCGCGCCTACCGGGCAAACAAGGAGTTCTACGACGGGATACTCAAGGATAAAAGCCTCAAGGAATCACAGAACAAGGTCAAGGCCACTGTCCTCTTGATATCCGGCTGCCAAGACAACCAGCTTTCCTCTGATGGCACATTCAACAGCAAGTTTACCGCCGAGCTTTTGGGCGTTTGGAACCACAGCAGGTTTAGAGGCGACTACAAAAAGTTCCACAAAAGGATCGTCCGGCGAATGCCGCCAGACCAGACGCCCAACTATTACCTGATAGGGGAGAAAAACCCGGCCTTTGAAGCGCAAAAGCCATTTTCCGTCTGACCGGAATGATAGTCGTTCCAACCAGACCAGTGGAAAAAGACCATCAGGTCAGGTACAAACAGATGGTGCGCGGCGCCAGCAAGCCGCGAAATCTGCTAATCTTGCCCGTTAACACATGTTTTTGTCAAGATATATAGGCAAGTCCAACAATGATGTCCCTGGCTGAAGGTCTTTGTCCCTGAATTTTGCAGACATGGTCAACATAATGCTTAGGCAAAAGCCTGATCTGACGGCGGAGATTATCCGGGACATGATAGATGAAAAAAAGCGCAAGGTTGGTGCCGGCTACCTTACAGATCAGGGGGCGCTCTTCTTAGTTGCTGCTGACCTAGGAATCTCGTTTGACAGCATACCAAAAACGCAGTCTGGCCTAAAGGACATCTACATCGGTGCCAAGGACGTGACCGTCGTCGGGCGAATCATGAACATCTATCCCGTTTACAAATTTACAAGAAAGGAGACCAACGAGCAGTCCACCACTCGGACGCTGGTGGTCTTTGACAGGGGTTCTAGGGTAAAGGTCAAGCTGTGGGACAAGCAGGTGAACCTTCCAGACGAGATGGGTCTGCAGGCCGGCGACCTGATAAAGATAGTCAAGGGGTACGTGCGTGCTGGCCTTGACGGCAAGCCTGTCATCAACCTGGGAAGTTATAGCTCTATTGAACTGGCGCAGGACGACCCCTCCATACCCACAGTAGACTCGCTGACTGCCAACGTGGACAGCATCAGCGAAACGCAGGATTCTGCCGTAATTTCCGGATACGTTAATTCAAATCCGCGGATAACCGACTTTGTCAACCAGCGCGGCGAGCCAAGCAAGTCGCTGCAGATGCAGATCTCAAATGAATCCAACACCAGGACCCTGCGCGCCGTCATCTGGAACGTGGATGAATCCCGCGTTCCCAAGGTCTTCAAGACTGGCACGAAGGTGCGGCTGATAGGCGTGCGGGTAAAACAGGGTAATCCGCAGTTTGGCGGCGGAGACTTTGAGATCCACGGCGACGAGGGCACAGCGCTGGAATTCTCCGGCTCTCAGGAAGACGTGGACGTGATGCCGCTGAGGATAATCTCCGTTGGAGAGGAAACCGGACGGGGAAGCTTTGTCTGCCTTGCCGCAGACCGGGCAGGAAGGGCCCTGACCATGACTGTCGACAACTCACTTGTATCTGCAGGCCAGCTGGCGCCGGGGACGATGGTAGAATGCGTTCCAAGCAGGATCTTTGGCAATTCCGTCACCCTGTCCAAGGAGGACTCGTACATCCGCGTCACCGACGATGACCAGTCTTTTCCAAACCTGTCCAAGTTTGAGACCAAGATCAAGGATATTGTAGCCAATTCCGAACCTGTCGTTGTAGAAGCAATAGTGTTGCAGGCGCCGGACACCGCTGATGTGAACACGAAAACCGGCGAGGTTGTTCCGGTAACGTCCACGCTGCTTGGAGACGATACCGGCGAGATCCGCCTTGTAGGATGGCGCGCCCAGAGCTCGTCGGTCAACAAGCTGACCGTCGGCGACAGGATAAGGCTTATCGGCGCGACCGCCGGTCCTGGAAGGGAAGGCAAGCCAGAACTAACGATGCGGCCCTACTCTTCCATACTGCATCTTGGCTAGTCGTTCCAGAACCCCCGGGTTATCACATACTGCCTTTCTGCTTCGTAGATGCTCCTGTACATCTGCTCGTCGTCGATGTAATTTCGCAGTATTCTGGCGCCGGTGTCCGCACCCACGCCGTGGCCGGCTAGCACCACCAGCGCCTTCTTGCCGAAATTGTTGACCAGCGATGCCACCTTCCACGCGCGTTCAAAACGGTGATCCTCTTCCTCAGACAGCTTGGATCCTGCAAGCCTCCTTTGAATTATCCTGGACAGTTCGTTGTCAGACCAGAAGGTTGCTGTAACAAGCCGAGACCTGCAGGTAGGGCATACAATGCCGTCGGGAGCCTCCCTTGTTTCCATTACCCGCTCCCATTTGCCGCAACGGATGCATACCAGCCGGTGCTTTGTCTTTTCAAGCCGCTCCTTTACCAGCTCTATGACTCCCTTCTCGATGCTCTGGGGAGCCGCAGCCGACTTGGCAGAGTGCTCCATTATCGGTTTTGCGAGGTCGGAAAACTGCGTTACTTCGATCCAGTGGATCTTGATTCTGCCTTGCTTGACGTCCTCAAGAACCCTGCGCGCTTGCTCGATGCCGTGCTTGTCATGGACAAGCTCCCTGATGGATTCAGAGCTTACCGGAGTCTTTGCGTATCTGTCGTAGATCATCCTTGCAACCTTTTTGTCGTACAGTGCTTCTCGGCTGAGCATCCCAAATCTTTTGGCCACCATCCAGACCTTCCAGTTCATCTGGTGCGTGCCAGCAAGCGAAGCGATGATGACGGGCTCAAGGTCATACACGTCGGCAAGGGTGGCCTCTATGCGGCCCCGGGTCAGCCGAGCACTCGAGGTGAGCATTATCCTGTAAGCGTCTGACCTTGACTCAACTATGTAGCCAAGCTGGGACGAAAGTATGGTCGAAAGCAGTGATGCCAGCGTGTTGTTGATCTTTGAGCCAAATACGGAATGAACAACCGCGGTGTTTCGTGCGGCCAGACTTTCCACGACAATGTTCTCCGAATCCGGGATTATCTTGAGTGCAGACAGCGTGTCATCCATTATGGGTGTTGAAAGCTTGATCTGCTTTTTTGCCGCCTGGTTTCGGATCCTGCCCACCTCTTCTGCGGTCTTGAAATCCACCGGTATCATCTCGCCAACCCAGTAGGGGATGTTTATCGCCGCCCCGCGCAGCGGCTCTACGTTGACGGTCATCCTTCCCTCGTCTACAGACAGAACGCGCCACTGTGAGCCCTTGAGGACAAAAACGTTTCCCCTTTCGCCGTAGTCGCCGACAAACTGCTGGTCCAGAGCCCCGATCCTGCGTTTACTTATGGTGTCGACAACCTCGAATTTGAGCACATGCGGTATCATGGACAGGTTTTCAAAATAGTACTTGTACGCCTTTATCCTGCGCACGTAGGATCTCTTGTCCCTGTCGTACTTGATGATGTTGTGGCCTCCCAGTATCTCAAGGCAGTTTTCCACGTCGCCTATCCCGATGTTTCTGTACGGGTATGCCCCGCTGACAAGGTCAAACGCTACATTGATGCTGATCGGATCCCTGGTCTGCATCGCAAGCCCCACCAGCTGATGGGCCATGGCATCCAGCGCACCTTCGTGCATGTTCTGCTCCTCTATGGAGCCTCTCTTCATCCTGTTTATGATGGCAAAGGCTTCTATCTCGTCGTCCGGGTTGTTTACGACAACCAACCCCTTGGCAAAGGTTCTCTGCTTGTGCCTGCTTCTGCCTATACGCTGCATCAGCTTGGACACCTGCCTTGGCGAGCCGTAGTGTACCACCAGATCAACAGAACCGATGTCAAGACCAAGCTCTAGTGAACTCGTGCATACGACTATGCCGGCCTCGCCGGCCCTCAAGGTGTGCTCCGTCTCCTCGCGCATCTCCTTTGACAGCGAGCCGTGATGAATGTCAACCTTGATCTCCGACTGGTTCTTCATTATGGTGCCAAGGTATTCGGCCTCGTCTCTGGTGTTGGTGAAAAGCAGAACGGATCCTTCAACCTTGTTGTCCTTGACGTACTCGATGATGAAGTGTGCGACGTTGTTAAGCGAGCCCTTGACGTACCTGACGTCTATATCGTAGCCTCTTGACGCGCCGTCCGTCAGAACGGCATACCGGCGGTCCGTGCCGGAAACAAACCTGGCAGCCTCTTTCAGGTTGCCAACTGTAGCGGAAAGGCCTATCCTTGTTACATGCCGTTCTGATGCCGCCTGCAGCCGCTCAAGGCTTATTGACAGGTGCGCACCACGTTCGCTTGGAACCAGCTCATGCACCTCGTCGATGATCACGAACTCAAGACCCTTCAATGCAGAAAGGATCTTTTCGCTGGTAAGCACAACTGCCAGAGATTCTGGCGTTGTTATCAGGATATCCGGCGGGTCTTCGACTATTTTCTTTCTGGCCTTTATGGCCGTATCGCCGTGGCGTATCTCGACGCGCAGCCCGTCGGACTGGGCGTAGTGAATAACCCTTCTCAGGACGTCGTTGTTAAGCGCCCTTAATGGGGTAATGTACATGGCCCTTATGCTGCCCGGCAGGGCAGGGTTTTGGGCAAGCATGGTAAACACGGGCATCACCGCAGCTTCCGTCTTGCCAGAGCCAGTCGGGGCAACCAAAAGACAGTTGATCCGCCTTGAAATCACCGGCAGGGCTTTTTTCTGTATTGTTGTAAGCTGCTGAAATCCTTCCCTGGCGAATTTCTCGGCAACGAGTCTTTCTATCAGCTCACTTTCTGTCCTTGTCTGCAGCTCCGTGCTGCTGATGCTGCCTGAACTTTGAATCAGATCTTTCATAAACCATTACTGCAAACAGGCCGACCACAAACAATCCTACAGCGACGATGACATAGGAATCAAAGTTTGCAATCGCTTCCCCTACCATCCAACAACTGATCTCCTGCTGGACAATAAAAGCATTCGTATGCGCATTCCGGGAATTGTTGGATATTCTCAGAAATGAGAATTGCATCTTGTTTTAAATTCGGCAGAAAAAGACGATTCTCTATGAATCTCTCTGCCAAGATTAGTGCAGTTGCGATTGCTACAATAATAGCTTTTGCACCATTGGTCTTAAATGTAAACACTCCAGCATTTGCGCAAGAAGAGTCTGATTTTATTACAAATGCTGAGTTCATTAAAGGCCATTTGGAACAGGCAGTCGCAAACAAAGAATCTGGAAATATAGAACTGGCCATTGCTCACGCCGGTCACCCAATTGAAGAAGTATTTACACTGATGGAAGAACCGCTGTCTGACGCAAATCCTCAACTTGCAGCAGACTTGAAGGCAAAACTTACAGCCCTTCCAAACGCAGCCAATTCGGATACCAGCCAAGTATTTGAACAAAAAGTGAATGAAATCGTCGACCTGATCGACGAGGCGGTTGAGGCCGTTGCCGGTGAAGAAGCTACAGAGGTTGCTACTGTGGTGGCCGTGATCTCAAACCTCCTAGAAACTGCAGAACTTGAATACGAGGAAGGAGTTGAGAACGGGCAGATCAAAGAAATGATCGAATACCAGGATGCAAGCGCCTTCATAAGCAGGGCAAATGCATTGTTTGAGACTGTTAAGGCTGATATAGACGAGCACGAGGCCGAAGAAATAGAAGAGTTCCTTGAACAGCTGGTCAACAGTGTCAATGCAAAGGCTGACCCCGGCGACATCGAGACTCTGGTATCAGGCATAATGCATGAATTTGAAGAGGCGGTGCCATCCGGTGCTGAAAACGAGGATGTAAAGTTCGCTGCCAACATTGAATTCATCAAGGGACACTTGGCGCAGGCCGCAGCAAACAAACAAGCTGGAAACGTCGAGCTTGCAATTGCCCATTCCGGTCATCCAATCGAAGAGGTTTTCTCGCTGATTGAAGAGGAACTGGCTGAACATGATGAAGCATTGAACGCCCAGCTAAAGAGTTCTCTTACCGCACTGGGAAACCAGGCAAATACCCTTTCTGCTTCAGATTTCCAGAGCAAGGTAACAGAAATTACTGGAATGCTTGACAAAGCCTACACGTCTGTTATAGAACAAGAAAGAAGCGATCCAAAATTCAATGCAATGGTGGCTATTACTCTGCTTGAAACTGCAGAAAACGAGTATGAAGAAGGTGTTGAAGCAGGCAAGATTGTAGAGATGATAGAATACCAAGACTCGACGGCGTTCATTGCCAGAGCTGAGGCAGTCTTTAATTCAATCAAGGCGCAGGTTCCAAGCCATGAAGCCGAGGAGACAGAAGAATTCTTTGAACAACTGAACTCACTTACCAAAGCCAACGCCAGCTCTGAAGAAGTAGAGACTGTCATCGGCGGAATAGTGCATGAATTAGAGGAAGCGCTGGGACTTGAAGAAGAAGAGGAAGAAATCAAACTTGGTGGCTGGGAATACATCACCCGGATAAACGAGCTTCTGGATCAGGCGGCAGAAGAATATGAAGAGGGTAACGCACAGAGAGCCAAGGCATTAGCTGTAGAAGCATACCTCGAAAATTACGAAAACATCGAAGGCGATATCAAAGAAGATGATCCAGAGCTCATGGAAAAGATCGAGATCGACATGCGGGTGAACCTAGTCAAAATGATTGATGATGGAAGGCCCGTTGACGAGGTCAAGGCACACATAAGCATGATCAAGACCGACCTTCAGACCGCCAAGGCTGTTGTGACTCCGGAATTCCCTGTAACCATGGCCATAATAGTGGTTGTGATGGCCAGCGTCGTCGCCATGGCCAGATTCAGGGGATCGATATTCCGGCCGTCGATCTAATCCTTTTCTTCTTTTTTCTTGTTCTGACAAAAAACTGCTCTTATCAGCCGACACATTATCTGCTAGCCTGACGACGATAACTTATTCATAAACTGGCGAATGTCCTTGTAAGCTATGACCGCCTGTCATTCTTGACTTGGCACGAGCCTTGAGGTTCTTCTTCGGTTCGTTTCTTAGTTTGAACGCATCATCCTTGACTTTCCTTTCTTTGTCTGAAGCGGCACTGTCAGTTGGATTGCTGCTACTGGTATTCATGGCAGACAACCCTCTTGAATCGCCAATGAACGTATAGCTTTCGCTTGTTACCTTGTCCTTCTTAATTACCTTGATTTCTTTTCCCATTTTCCCATACTCTAATGTGACAACGATTCACATGCTACAATTCTCATGTGTTTCTCTGATAACAAATGCAGCAAGACCGGAGTGATGATGTCGCAATAATCGCACAGGGATCAAATGCCACATTCGCTATCAAAAGCACTACAGGGGCAGAATTACGTAGTGTGAACGAACGTGGCCACTTTTAAAAACAAAAGCTTGGACAGAATTTAAAGGTTTTTGCATGTTTCTTTTGTATGGCATATCTGTCAGTCTACCGAGATACTTAGGCGCTGCTTGGTATACCGAGCAACTACGAGCCCTCATTTAACATCCGTAACATGAGCCAACAAGTTAACAGGGCCATTATCTTTTGCAATGACTGTGCTGCTCACAAGCGAATAGTTATCTCGTCAAGAAACGTACGCGCGAAGCTAGGACATAGATCATGTTGTAGGATTGTAATATCAACAGTGTTACTACGATGCAGTAATGTTGTCTATGTTTATCAATGCAGAGGATATGCGGACGTCGTTCTTTTCAAACTGCAGGACGACCTGATCCTTTGTAAGGTTGAACTCCATGGATTTTATCTTGCTTCTGTAGTAAAAGACCTTCTTTCCTTTGCCGTCAAGTTCGATTCGTTCTACAAACAGGATTCCGACTTCGTAGAGCTTTTTGATCTTTTTGTAAGTGGAGCTTAAAGGAAGCGAGTTTTCCAAGGAAATCTGAATGGCGGTCTTTGCGTCATCAATGGTGGACATGATTATCCTGTACGACATGCCGTCGACAAGCTCTTGCAGCAACGGCATGGCAGTTGAGTGATCATCAAATGTCAAGACGTTCATGGTCAGTTAGGTGGGCCTAATTAGGTTTGCCTAATATTTAAACAGTCTTTGACTCGGTTCTGTATAATTAAAGGGTCATAGTTTAAGGCGTCGAATGTCCGGTCATAGAAACTCAAATGGGCGGATAAACGAACAGTTCTTTTACAGATTGGTATGCTTCAGCCATTGATTTTAGAGTCATTTTATCTAAATTATGTCCAATCTTAGGCTCTCCCGTTTGTACGTCAAAATCAACAAATGAGCTATCCAATCTCAACCTATGACCTTGTTCGATCAATTCTCTTATTGCAGATTTCGAGTTCCTTAGAAACGGTTCGGATTCTTTGCTCGCCTGTTTGTTTCCTTCAGGATAGTTGCTAAAGACCACTCCTGTCTTGATTTCATCGTGCATTTCCTCCAATAATTGAAGAAAGACTTTCAGCTTAAACTCATGATCGTACAAATGATCACTTTTTGTCAGTGTAATTGTATTGGCTTGGCTAACTGATCTGATCTTGTCATAAATGATTTTAGCCTTGCCGATTTCCTCAAATGCAAATTGCATGAGGATCGGAACATACTGTAGGCGGTCATTTGCACATAAGAATATAGCATCATTCATGAGTGCCCACGCATTTGATTTGCACATATTGATCGATTTGTAAGCTTGTGATACTGTGATAGTAATTGCTTCTTGGGGTTTCTTTGGCATGTTTCTAGTGATCATAAAGACTTACTTTAGCTTGCTGTCTGGATAGTTGCGTTCTGAATTACAGTTATCCGTTATTCTGATCTTCAATCTTGATCCCTGCAATTTCAGCGGACGCCTAAGGTCTGTCTAACAGTAATACACATCTTCTGAAAGCCTGCCATGATTATGATATTTCACTGCGCCCTTTAGCCATTCCAGAGCGTCGTACTCTATTCAGGCGCTGTTTTTCAGAAATGTTGCGCGCATTCTTGATTTCAATTCTCTTTCTTTGAATCATGGCCTCTATCTCGGGCATTGTTCGCGGCGCCCTTTCTATCATAGATACATGGTATTGGATATGCCTGTTGATAGTCGGATTGTTGTACTTGCTGATATGCCTGCGCTCCTTTTTCAGGTGCAGCTGGATAAACGATTCAATCTCCATGAATTTCCGGGCCTCAAAGCGGATTTAACTGCCAAAGCACGCCGGGGAGAGGGTAGCCTGTGAAACATTAAAGGTAAGACGCAACAAAACCATTCTGCTGGATTTGAAACTGCCCTTTTCCCAGAACATTGGAGCAGCTAGAAGATGAGTTCTGGCGGTTCTCCTGATGCAAAGGGCAAGGAAAAAGGCATGCGCAACGTTACCGCGCTTGGCCTTGTGAGTTTTTTCACCGACTTTTCCACCGAAATGGTGCTGGGTATACTCCCGCTTTTCCTGGTCAGCACGCTGGGAGCCTCAAGAGCAATACTTGGCGCCATTGAGGGTTCCGCAGAACTTACCAGCTATGCTTTTCGCATGGTGTCCGGTTCTCTTTCCGACAAGACTGGCAAGAGGAAGGCCTTCGTCCTAGCTGGCTACGCCGTTTCCACTGCAAGCAAACCATTCTTTGCTGCCAGCGCCAGCTGGATGGATGCTTTTCTGGTACGGGCCGGAGACCGAGTCGGCAAGGGCCTGAGAACAGCTCCCCGCGATGCGCTGATAGCCGACTCGGTCTCTGAATCGAAGGCCGGCAGGGCCTTTGGAATGCACAGGACCCTTGATCAGATGGGGGCCATTGTTGGCCCTGTCGCCGCCTTTGGATTGCTGCAGGTCATGGACATGCGCGGCGTGTTTGTCATGTCCATTGTTCCTGGGATCGTCGCACTGCTGGTACTGATTTTCTTTGTCAAGGAGGTTGCGGTAAAAAAGCGTACAGGAACGATACTTTCAAACATCTCTCAGCTTGTAAAGACAAACAGGCAGTTTGCCCTGCTTCTGGTGATTTCTGGGATCTTTGGCCTTGGAGCTTTTAACTTTTCATTCGTCCTGCTTCGGGCATCCGATCTGGGCGTGGCAAAGGAAATGATACCTCTGGTCTACGCTGTGATCAACGTATTTCACACTGTCATCGGAATTCCTGCAGGCATCCTTGCCGACAGGGTTGGAAAAGAAAAGGTGCTGATCCTCGGCTACGCGATATTCGCGGCTTCCTCGATCCTGATGATCCTGCTGTCTGGAAACTCGCTTTACGCATATGTTTTTGCCGCGGTTTTCGGGCTGTATGCCGGAGTCTACGAAACAGTACAGCGGGCCGTCGTGCCCCGGTTCGTGCCATCCGACCTGCGGGGAACGGCCTTTGGCGTCTTTAACCTGGTGCTGGGCGGCTGCTTTTTGGTGAGCAATTTTGCCTTTGGATACATCTGGGATAACCTTGGTCTGGACTATGCTGTGTACTATAGCTTGACTCCAACCGCAATAGCCGGGCTGGCCATGTTTCTGTTCCAAAGAAAGTACAGTCGGCTAAGCCAAACTGAAACTTGACAAAAAGAAATTAAAAAAGGGTGGCAGGCGGATGCCTGCACTACCTCTTATTCAGACTTTTGAATCGCCCCGTCAAGGAAAAGCTCCCAGCCGTTTAGTTCGTTCTTGGACGGGCCGCTGTTTCCTTCAAACATGAGGTGGAGCGAATCCAGTTCGTTCTCGTCTTCTGGCATTTCCTCATGCATTTCTGCCACGCCGCGGAGCTTGAGCACAAACACGTCGCCGGCATCGTCCACAGCAAATGCTCTTGCTCGCAAGGTGTCTGAATTCATCGAGAACAGCCCGTAGCCGAGGACAATCTCGTAGGTCTTGTCTCCGATCGTTACGTCTCCGCCAAGTATGTCCAGGAAGACCAACGCATTGTTGGATTTCCAGACTGCTGCTTCAAGGTTAAGTTCAGCGTCTTCTACCATGTCGTCGTTTTCAGCCGTTCCTGCCGTAGTAAGCATATACTCCAATCCTGGCTCGTAAGGTCCTGGGCTTGCCGGCTGGGCTTGGATGTGTCTTTCGTGTATCTCACTGGCTGTGTTGGTAGAAACGATCTCTTGTTCCCTATCGTGCCTGCTCTCTCTGACTTCCTTGTTCAAAACCGTAAAGGAGTCGAATGTTATGACGGTTTCGTCGATGGTTACCTTGCAGCCGTTGTATGTGCCCTCTTCAAGGTCGAACTTGGTCTCAAATTCTCCCTTGCCGTCTTTTACCTCAAAGGCGTCTTCAAATGTCTTCTCTACGTTCTGCTCCTCGCATGAGAACATGACATCATAAAGGCCGTCTGCCATGCTGAGACCTTCCATCTCTATCTCGATTTCTACGCCGTCGTGTTCTACGTCAAGCTTTGCCTTTGATTTCTGTTCACGGTCCATGTCATGTTCGCGTTCTTTGTCTTCATCTTCTTCCTCCTCCTCTTCGTGTTCGCGGGCAGCCACGGTGAATCTGTCAAATTCTGCTGATAGATCGCCAACCTTGACTTCGCATCCGGAATAGGATCCTTCAGCCAAATCAAGCTTGAATTCTGACTCTCCGTTTCCATTTGTCACCATGATGTCAAATGTCTCGTTGACTTCCGGGCTTGTGCATGAAAATTGGACATCGTACATGCCGTCGGCCAGATCGCCGTCCTCAATTTCGACTTCCAGCTCCGTCTCATCCTCAATCTTCAGTGAAGCCTTGCTGTTCTGGCCTAACTGCTGTACAAGTTTGTCCTCGGATTTTTCATCCTTGTCATCGCTGCGACCTTTTTCGCTGTCATCATCTTCTTCCTCGTCATCCTTCTCTTCGTCAGAGTCATCGTCTTTCTCGTCACTATCGTCTTCTTCCTCGGCATCTTCATCATCATCCTTACTACTATCATCATCGCGTTCATCCTCATCTTCATCATCCTTACTACTATCATCATCTTCTTCCTCATCTTCACTACTGTTCTGTTTTTCCTCATCTTCCTCATCATCACTGCCGTTATCTGCAAAGGCCTTGGTGTTGTTCAGAAAGAAAGGGTCAACACTGCTTACCACAGAGAAGGCCAATGTCAGGGCGATGATGAAAATAAATAATTTCTTTCCCAACATTATATTTCCCGAATTTGGTAACTGGAATAAATCCTTTGTGCATGATTTGTCCCCGCGACAACTGCCAATGTCTTTACTGACCTGCTAGACTAAAGACCAGTTTGACGATTGCAAAAACGATTATGGCAGCTCCTCCGATTATGGCTAGAAGGAATTTCCTCTTGGGAGTCATGCGCCTGCATTGGCGCCAATTCCTTTTATAAACCACTGCACGCCGGCCACCATGTTTATCTAATATGGTCAAGTCGGATCTCTGTTGGAAAAATTTGATCTCATTGTGATAGGAAGCGGCTCTGGTCTTGACGTTGCCAACGCAGCTGCGCAGCGCGGCCTTAAAGTCGCCATAATTGAAAGGGACAGGATGGGCGGCACCTGCCTCAACCGGGGCTGCATACCCTCAAAATTGCTCATTCACAGCGCTGACGTGATGGAGATCATCCAGACTGCCAAGGCCTTCGGAATTAACGTGGAAAAAGTCACGGTGGACTTTGAAAGGATTGTGCAGCGGACAAACGGGATTATAGACACAGATTCAGAACAGATCAGAAATGCGTTTGGCGAAATAGAAAATCCGCGTCTATTTCCACATCAGTGCAGGTTTGTAGACAACAAGGTGATTTCAGTTGGCGATGAAACCGTCGCCGCGGACAGGATCCTGATAGCCACCGGCACACGGCCGGGCATTCCAAAGATAAGCGGGCTGGAGGATGGCGTATACATCACCAGCGACGAGGCACTGAGGCTGGCCAAGCAACCAAAGGTGCTGACCATAATGGGCGGCGGATACATAGCCGCGGAACTGGCCCACTTTTTTGGATCGCTTGGAACCGAGATAAACATTATCCAGCGCAGAAATGTCCTCCTGCGAGATGAAGACGAGGAGGTTTCTGCCAAGTTTACCGAGATATTTTCCAGAAAATACAACGTTTGCCTTGGATGCCACGTTGAATCGGTTTCAAAGAAAAACGATCAAATCAGCGTGAGGACCAAGAACTCGTCTGGGCAGGTCCTCGAACTGCAGTCAGACCAGCTTCTGGTGGCAGCCGGCAGGATCCCCAATTCTGACACGCTTGACCTTGCAAAAACCGGAGTCCAGGTGGACCGGGACGGCTTTATCGTTGTTGACCAGTATCTGGAAACCAGTGTCAAGGGAATCTTTGCCCTTGGCGACGCCGTTGGCCGGTATCCGTTTAAGCACAGCGCTAACCTTGAAGCCCAGTACGCGTTCAACAATATCGTGTTGCCCGAAAGAAAGGTGGCGGTGGACTATACGGCCATGCCGCACGCGGTTTTCAGCTCCCCGCAGGTAGCCGGGGCCGGCTACACGGAGCAGGAGCTGAGGGAAAAAGGAATCCACTACACAAAGTCATCATACCAGTACAAGGATACTGCCATGGGCGAGGCAATAGAAGACAGGGAAGGATTTGTAAAACTGCTTGTCTCGCCGCACGACAGGAAGATTTTGGGATGCCACATCCTTGGAAGCCATGCATCGGTGCTCATTCATGAAGTGCTTGTAGCCATGAGGGCAGGATTAAGCGTTGACAGCATTGCAAGAACGGTGCACATCCATCCTGCACTTTCTGAAGTGGTTGCAAGGGCCGCCTATGCACTGGAATGAATGTTAGGCCTTGCCTTTTCTGTAATCAAGAACCATCTTGAGAAACTGCTTGTGCATTCTTGCATCGTCTGCAAGCTCCGGGTGGAACGCAGTCCCGATGATGTTCTTTTGCTTTACAGCGACGATCTTGTTTCCGTGCTTGGCTATGACCTCGACGTCCTTGCCGACCTCGTTTACCGCCGGCGCTCTTATGAAAACCCCCTTGAACTTGCCTTTTCCTACGATGCCGATATCGAGATCTGCCTCAAACGAATCGTTCTGCCTGCCAAAGGCATTTCGTTCAATGACGATGTCCAGGTTGCCTATCATCTCTTGCTTGGTGTCTCCCACCACTCGGTCGTAGGCTCGTCTGGAAAGCATGATCATGCCAGCACACGTGCCCAGAACCGGCATGCCCTCGGCAATGCGCTTCTTTAGAACAGGCAACGACCGCTGTATGGCGGCAAGGCTGCTCTGGACCGTGCTTTCTCCTCCCGGCAGGATGAGGCCGTCTACCTCCTCCATCTCTTCTGGATACCTGACAAGCTGCACGGTAGCTCTGGCCTTCATCTCCTTGGCAGCCTGCTTTACTGCCGAAACGTTTTCCTCAATATCGCCTTGAAACCCAAGGACGCCGATGGTAACAGCTGATTTCCTGCTCAAGCCGACTGTCCTCTTTCCTGCATTCTAAGCTCAAGGTTCTTGGTATCAAGACCAAGCAGCGACTTCTTTTCATCCACCATCTTTTGCGCGTCCCTGACCACCTTGGGGTCGTCGAAAAATGTCGTTGCAAGTACAACGGCCCGTGCCCTCTGTGCGGGGTCTTCAGACTTGAAGATTCCTGAACCAACAAAGACGCCGTCGCAGCCAAGGTTCATCAAAAACGCCGCGTCCGCCGGCGTTGTTATGCCGCCGGCCGCGAAATTGACCACCGGCAGCCTGCCGAGTCTTGCCGTCTCCTCAACGATGGCGTACGAGACCTTCATCTCTCTTCCTGCCTTCATCAATTCCTGCTTGTCACCATCCTGATAATGCGACCTTATTCTGCGGATCTCGTTGTTGACCATGCGGATGTGAGTAACAGCCTCTGCAACATTGCCGGTGCCCGGCTCGCCCTTGGTTCGTATCATGGCCGCGCCTTCCTCTATCCTGCGCAGGGCCTCGCCCAGGTTTTTGGCGCCGTTTACAAACGGTGTAGTGAAATCCCACTTCCAGATGTGCCGCTCCTCGTCTGCCGGCGTAAGCACTTCGCTTTCATCTATCATGTCCACGCCTGTCACCTGCAATACCCTAGCTTCATCGATGTGGCCGATCCTGCACTTGGCCATTATGGGGATAGTAACGGCATCCATTATCTCCTCGATTACCTTGATGCTTGCAGTCCTGGCAACGCCGCCGGCCTTGCGGACATCGTAAGGAAGCTTGTCTAGAACCATCACGGCCACTGCGCCGGCTTCCTCGGCTATCTGGGCCTGCTCGACACTTGTAACGTCCATGACAACGCCGTGCTTTTGCATATGAGCAAAGCCGCGTTTTAGCAAGGTTGTTCCGCGAACCGTCCTGATACTCTCTGCGTTCTCTACTTTCACGCCCTTGGCACCCGGCTCGCTGGCAACAAGCGATATTGTCATTACAGGTGCAATGACCTAAAATGCTCTATATATGTTTCAGCCGAATTTTGCAATAACGCCGTCAAGCTGCAACCCTACGTTGGAGATTATGGGGGGAATCGTACCCTCGTACGAAGCCGCGTCAACCCAGTTGACGGTCTTTTGACTGCCTTCTGCCGTTGCTCTGAGGGTGTATTTCGTGAACTCTGAAAGGCCGTCTTTCTGCAGGTAGTCAGTCCGCGGTATCTGCATGAAACCTGTCTCAAGAATAAGGCCCTTGAGCCGGCCGATCTCTTCTCTGTTTAGCTGAAGCTGTTTTTCAGATGACTGCCCTGTCGAGTACGTTGCCAGGCCGCTGCTGTCAATGGTCAGGAGCTCTGCGCTGCTGGCCGCAAGGCCTGTCTCAGACCGGACTAGCCTTTGCTTGCTGTATTCGATCCTAAAGTCGTTGGCTTGGTCCGTGTTTGACTGCTGGTTCAGGTTTGGAAACGCTATCAACACTCCCATGACGGTTATTATGCCTGCAATTACCGCAGCGAATTTGTAATCCAAACTGGATCTACAGCGATTGGCTTTGTATTAAATGATGTTTATCTTTTTAGCTGTTTTTCTGCAATCTGGCATATGGCATCGGTCATCTGGGTTGTCGACGCATTTCCACCGATGTCAGCCGTGACGTACTTTCCTTCGTTTATCACCTGCTCCGTTGCGTGGAATATGGCATCCTTGATGTGCGATTCTCCAAGATACTCTGCCATCCACGCGCCTGAAAGTATGGCTGCAGTGGGGTTGACCTTGTTCTGCCGGGCAATGGTTGGCGCGCTTCCATGAGCCGCTTCAAACATGGCAAACCTGTCTCCCATATTTGATGAATAAACAAGCCCTATGGATCCGATGACTCCGGACGCCAGCTCGGAGACTATGTCCATGAAAAGGTTGGTGCTTGCCAGCACGGTCCCGTTGAACTGCTCTGGGTTGATGACCAGCTGCTGCATCATGTTGTCAATGTATAACTCTTGAACTTCAATACCGCCGTACCTCTGGGCGGCGTTTTGCATCTCCTCTAGGAATATGCCGTCGGTTGTCTTCAGGATGTTTCGCTTCGTAATTGCAACGACCTTGTTCAGGTTGTATTTTCTGGCCCAGTCCATCGTTGCATTGGCAAAGCGTCTACAGCCAGACTTGGTTATCTTCCTGATGGCAATTGCCACGTCGTCTGTCAGTTGTATTTCAATGCCGGTGTAAAGCCCCTCTGTTGCTTCCCTGAAACACACAAAATCCAGGTCATGGTTTGGGGTGACCCTCTTGTACGTCTTGATAGGCCTGATGTTTGAATACAGCTCGAACTTTTGTCTGAGCGTGACTGCAACGCTCCTAGGGGCGTTGGGTATCGGCAGCGTAGTGGTCGGCCCCTTGTAGCAGGCGTTGCTTTCTTCAAGCAGCTTCATCGTGGCGTCTGGAATGTACGACGGATCCTTGCGACCGTTCATTTCCCATTGCTCAGAGCCGCCTTCACATAAAATCAATTCAATCTGTGAGTTGCAGGTCTTCAAAACCCTGATCATGGAATCAACGATCTCTGGGCCAACACCATCTCCTTTGATGATAGCTGCTTTTTTGGTCATTTGAGCAAGCACTGCTTGGCCGATGTATTTATTTGTAGAGAGGTCCGAGAAGGACTAAATATGCCGTTTTGGCATTTTTCCATATTCAGGCGAAATGAGTAACCAGATTAAAATCGAGACCACCGCGGAGCTTGTAAGCCGCGTTTATTCAAAACTTGAGGCCAATGTTTCCAAGTTCAGGAAGCTGGTCGGCAGACCGTTAACACTTTCCGAAAAGATACTGGTAGGCCATCTTGACGGCGATGTCTATGACCCGGAGCGCGGCAAGAGTTACGTGTTCTTGAACCCCGACAGGGTCGCGCTGCAGGACGTCACAGGCCAGATGACGATTCTGCAGTTCATGCAGGCAGGCCTGAAGAGAGCAGCCCTGCCAACCACCGTCCACTGCGATCACCTGATACAGGCCAAGGTCGACAGCGCCACAGACACCCGGTTTGCAATCATTGAAAACAACGAGGTTTACCAGTTCCTTGAATCTGCCTCAAGAAAGTACGGAATTGGATTCTGGAAGCCCGGCGCCGGAATAATCCACCAGGTTGTGCTGGAAAACTATGCCTTCCCCGGCGGCCTGATGATAGGCACGGACTCGCACACTCCAAACGCCGGCGGCCTTGGGATGGTGGCAATAGGAGTGGGCGGGTTGGATGCGGCAGAAGTGATGGCCGGCATGCCATGGGAGCTGCTGTATCCAAAGCGCATCGGAGTGTACCTCACCGGCAAACTTGACGGATGGGCCGCCCCCAAGGACATCATACTCTACGTGGCTTCAAAGCTCACGGTTTCTGGCGGCACAAATGCAATCATCGAGTATTTCGGCCCCGGCGCCAAGACCATCAGCTGCACCGGCAAGGCGACCATAACCAACATGGGCGCAGAGATCGGCGCCACGTGTTCCATATTCCCGTACGACGAACGGATGGAGACGTACCTTCGTGCTACCAACCGCGGAGCGATTGCCGATCTTGCCAACCAGCACATGGAATTGCTGACCGAGGATCCAGAAGTGGAAATAGAGCCGGCAAAATACTTTGACCAGGTGATCGAGATCGACCTTTCTAAGCTGGAGCCGTACGTAGTCGGCCCCCATACGCCGGACCTGGCAAGGCCGATATCCAAGATGTCTGAGGACGTGAAAAAGAATAACTACCTTGACAGCATCTCCGTTGCACTCATCGGAAGCTGCACCAACTCCTCGTACGAGGATATGTCCCGTGCTGCGGATATTGCGCAGCAGGCAATGGCCAAGGGGATCAAGACTAGAGTCCCGCTGCAGGTCACACCCGGCTCGGAGATGATACGGGCAACCATCGAGCGGGACGGCCAGATGCAGACGCTGCAAAAGATCGGGGCAAACGTACTGGCAAATGCCTGCGGGCCGTGCATCGGTCAGTGGAGCCGGCCAGAGCTGAAGAAAGGCGAGCCCAACACCATCGTAACGTCCTACAACCGGAACTTCCCGGGCCGCAACGATGGCAGGCGCGAGACGATGAACTTTATTGGAAGCCCGGAACTGGTCATTGCCCTTGCCCTGGGTGGGAGGCTTTCGTTTAACCCTGTAACTGATGATCTGGTAGCCGCTGACGGCACGAGATTCAAACTGCAGCCTCCAAAACCGGCACCAGAAGTCCCCTCAGAAGGCTTCAAGTACGTAAAGGATGTCTACGTGCCGCCGGCCGAAGACCCAAGCGGCATTGAAGTCATCATAAACAAGGACAGCGACCGGCTGCAAAAACTGGAGCCCTTTGCTCCATGGGATGGAAGGGACTATGAAAAACTGCCAGTCCTGGCCAAGGTCAAGGGCAAATGCACCACGGATCACATATCGCCTGCCGGAGCCTGGCTGATGTACCGCGGACATTTAGACAAGATAAGCGACAACCTGCTCCTTGGCGGAGTCAATGCGTACAGCGGCCAGGTTGGAAACGGCAAGAATCAGCTTACCGGCAAGACAGAGGCTTTCCCCCACGTCGCCCGCGAGTACCGGGCCCAGTCGCTGAAATGGATCATAATAGGTGACAACAACTACGGCGAGGGAAGCAGCAGGGAACACGCGGCAATGACTCCTCGCTACCTTGGCTGTGCGGCCGTGATAGCAAGATCCTTTGCAAGGATTCATGAGACCAACCTGAAAAAGCAGGGCGTGCTTGCACTGACCTTTGCCAATCCTGCTGACTATGACAAGATCCTTGAAGACGACCGGCTGAGCATGGTTGGCCTAAAGGACATGCAGGCCGGCAAGCCGCTGAGATGTGTTGTGCACCACAGCGACGGCAGAGCTGAAGAAATAATGCTCAAGCACTCGTACAACGCCTCGCAAATAGAGTGGTTCAAGGCAGGCTCGGCGTTAAACATCCTGCGCGCGAAATAAAGTATAATAACCAAAAGCCCGTGATGAGGGTAGATGACAACCGACGACGTTGTCATGTGTGACACCTGCGGCAATCCGCTTGAAGCCTGCATGTGCGCCTGCCCTTACTGCGGCAAGAAAGACGCCTGCGAATGCTGCCTCTTTGAGGCTGCGACTGGCGGCGGCTAATTAGACTACAGGCTTGCCTTTTCTAAAGCATTAAAAAGGCAGAATAACAAGGATAATTCGTTATCCAAATGCCAGAGGTAGTGAATTCTTTGAATTGGGTCATAGGCGGGGCGCAGGGCAGCGGTGTGGACTCGGCTGCAAACATATTCTCCCGAGCCTGCGCGCTTGCTGGCCTGCACGTTTTCGGAAAACGCGAGTACTACTCCAATATCAAGGGCGAGCACAGTTACTTCACTGTCCGGGTAGCAGAAACGCCGATACGCTCTCACGTAGACTGCATAAACATGCTGGTATCCTTTGACGCAGAGACGGTATTTCGTCATTCCAGCGATGTGACGGAAGGCGGCGGTATAATCTATAATGCTGATATCGCTGAGACCAATATAGACGAGGTGCCCACCATCGACAGCCATGCTTCGGCCAGAATCAAAAAGACTCTGGAAAAGGCTGGCCTGGGTTTTTCGGTGCAGGACGCACTTGAGCACGCCAAGTCCCGGGGAGTCATGCTTTACCCGATGCCTTACTTTCAGCTTTTGGAGGAATTTGCCAGAAAAGTAAACGATCCGGCGCTCAGCAAGCTGACCAGAATGACCAATGTCATGGCTATTTCCGCTTCGATGGCGCTGATGGACTTTGACAGCGGGCTACTTGCAAGGGCAATCCAATTCATATTCCGGGCTAAAAAAAGAGCGGCGGAAACAAACGTGCAGGCTGCAGATTTCACATACAATTATGCCAAGACGAAATTTGCAGACCAGGACGGCTTTAGATACAAGCTGCAGGCCAAGCCTGTGGACAAGGACATCATAATCGTGCAGGGCAACCAGTCATCGGCGATGGGCAAGATGGTAGCAGGCTGCAGGTTTCAGACATACTACCCCATCACGCCGGCGTCAGACGACAGCGAGTTTCTCGAATCAAACGACGTGCTGGATCTTTACGATTCTGGAGATAAGGGGTCTACCGTGGTGATCCAGACAGAAGATGAGATTGCCGCCATCGCCATGGCCATAGGTGGAGCGCTGGCCGGCTCAAGGGTTGCAACGGCCACATCCGGGCCGGGCTTCTCGCTGATGGCAGAGGCCCTTGGCTGGGCAGGCATCAACGAAGTGCCCGTTGTAATCTCGCTTTACCAGAGGGCAGGGCCGTCCACCGGCCTTCCAACAAGGCACGAGCAGGGGGACCTTAATTTCGCCGTCAACGCCGGGCACGGCGAGTTTCCAAGGATTGTCTTTGCTTCTGGCGACATCGAAGAAAGTTTCTACGATACCATCAAGGTGTTCAATTTCGCCGAGAGGTACCAGATGCCTGTCATACACATGCTGGACAAGGCCATAGCCAACAGCGTGATGACGTGCAGGGTTTTTGACATCAACAAGACCAGAATCGACAGGGGCCTTGTTGCAGACAAGATATCCGAGTCAGACAAGGGCGCGGCTGGCAACTATTTGCGTTTTAAGCTGTCTGACAACCCTCTGAGTCCGAGGATCCCGCTTGGAACTGAAAATGCGATATTCTGGAATACCGGCGACGAGCACACGGAGGAGGGCCACATCACCGAAGATCCTGAGCTCCGGGTGCAGATGATGGACAAAAGGATGAGCAAGCTGGACCTTGCGTTAAAGGAAATTGCCGACGAGGACAAGGCCGTGCTGTATGGAAATCCAGACGCAGATATTGTTCTGGTCAGCTGGGGCTCAACAAAGGGCGCGATACTGGACGCCATCGACAATCTGCAGAAAGACGGGATCGCCGTCAAGTTCATCCAGGTCCGGCTTCTAAACCCGTTCCCCTCAGACCTTGTCAGGTCGTTGCTGGGCAACTCGAGGGCGGTTGTTGATATCGAGATGAACTATTCCGGCCAGCTTGGCTCGCTTGTCCGGCAGCATGTGGGAAGGCAGCCGGATTACCTGGTGGTCAAGTACAACGGCAGGCCGATGTCCCTAGACGAGGTTTATAACGCCGTCCGGCGAATATCTACCGGTAATGCTCCAAGGAGGCAGGTGTTGAAGAATGGCACTTAAGCTGGCAGACTACAAGACCGATGTTCACAACGACTGGTGCCCGGGATGCGGAGACTTTGGGATACTCAACGCCATACAGATGGCTCTGGCAGACATGCAGATTCCGCCGCACAGGACCACGATATTTTCTGGGATCGGCTGCTCCGGCAAGACGCCGCATTACATCAAAACCTACGGCATACACACGCTACATGGAAGAGTGCTTCCCTTTGCACAGGGCGCAAAACTGGCCAATCCTGAACTAGAAGTGATTGCGGTAGGCGGCGACGGTGACGGCCTTGGCATCGGGGCAGGACATTTCGTCAGCGCTGGCCGGCGTAACGTCGACATGGTCTACATCATATTTAACAACGCGGTTTACGGCCTTACCAAGGGCCAGGCTTCACCCACCCTCAAGCTGGGAATGAAGACAAAATCCCTGCCGCAACCAAACGTCAACAATTCAGTCAACCCTATAGCCCTGGCGCTGGTGTCCGGCTTTACTTTCATTGCCCGCGGATACTCGTACGACATCAGGCATCTAAAAGACATCATTAAAAGGGCAGTAGAGCACAAGGGGCTTGCCTTCATCGATGTCTTGCAGCCATGTCCGACCTACAACGACATAAACACCAAGGAGTGGTTCCAGGGCCTAGACAACGTAGACCCGGAGACCAAGAGGGTGATGCCCAGAATCTACAAACTTGAAGATACGGGATACAACGGCGTGATAAACGACCCCTCAGAACTGAATGAGAAAATGGCAAAGGTGGTTGAAAAGTCAAACGAGTGGGGCAACAAGATCCCAATAGGCGTATTCTACCAGAACGAACACGTGCCGACGTACCAGGAGCGCCTTTCTGCCAGAATCCAGAACTACATGGAGTACCCGCCGGCACACCAAAAGATCGCCGATGCAAACGGCCGCCCGATAACAAACATTGAAAGTCTACTCGACGATCTGAGAGTAGACAAGTAAATACAGGATATTGTTAATAATAGCAAACCAGTATGCACCGTTAAATGAGCTCTCTTGAAGAACTGAAAAAGAAACGGTTTCAATTTCTCCATAAACTTTGGGAGCTTGCCGGCGGCAATCAAAGCAAGATGGTCAGAGTAGGACAGGTTGCCGAGCCGCTGGGTTTTGATGATAATATTGCTGAAGCCATAGTACAGTATCTTAGAGGCGAAGAATTGATCGAGGCAACGACATCCGGATTAGTCGCGCCAAGATACTTTGATGTCGGCCTGTACATCAAGCACAAGGGGATCAAGGAAGTAGAGGCAGCATTGACAACGCCGCAATCCCCTACAGAGCACTTTCCGGCCAATGTTGTCAATTACATCAGCATTGGCAGCATGATAAACTCCAATATCTCGCAGGCAAGTCCCGGTTCATACCAGACCATCTCTGTAAATGAAAGCAGCAAGCATGAGTTAAAGGAAATCGTTCTGGCCCTCAAAGAGGTTCTGCGACAAGCCCAGCTGAAACAGGAAGAGAAAGAGGAGCTGGAATCAGAGATACAAACCCTGGAGAGTCAGATGGGATCCCCTAAACCCAAGGCGATCATAATCAGAGAGAGCCTTTCTTCTGCAAAAAGGATTCTGGAAAGTGCTGGCGGGCCTGTTGGTGCGGCTGCGCCTTTAGCGACTCAAATTTCAAAATGGCTTAGCGGCGCTGGCTGAAAATAGCCTTTGCCAGCTCCAAAGTCCCCTTTACCGTGTGCTCGTCGGCTTCCTTGCATCTGACCCCTATAGCATCAAGCTCCTTGGTGGTAAACGGGCCTATAGATATCACCTCTGTCAGATCATCAAGCTGGATTCCGTCAGAAGCCAGCTTGCCCAGTATCTCGAAAAACGACCTTACGTTGGATGCGCTGGTAAAGACAACGGCGTCTATTTTTTTCTGCGCAAGCAGTTTGTAGAATTCATGCCAGGCGGCGGTAACGTCGGCAGTCCGGACTGTGTAAAGGAAAACCTGATCGACTGTGACGCCCAGCTCTGATAGCGCGTTGACCGCAAACTCGTTTGAAGCGCCGCTTCTGGGGATTATGATCTTCTTTCCCCTTGGGTTCATTTTGGAGAAAAACTCCAGCAGTCCGATGGAGGAATATTTCTCTGGCATCAGGTCGGTGTGAAGACCATGCCTTTCCAGCTCCAGCCTGGTTTTTGGGCCAACAGCGATAACAGACGTTTTGCTGAGCGCAGAAAGGATCTCATCTTTTCCTGCAAGGCTGAAAAGTACCTTCACTGCCTGTGCACTCATGAAGGCGCAATAATCATGCCTTTTTTCACGCAGCAGATCGATAAACTCCGTGGCTGCGGAAGCGCCTTTTGACACGACCTCTGTGGTGGGAATCGCGATACCGATGCCGCCTTCGCTTTTGACCATCTGCAGGAATTCAGAGGCTTCCTGCTCGCTTCTGGTGATTGCAATGGTTCTGTCAGTCAGGCTTGGCATTTTTGACACTTGAAAACCATTCAAGTTTTTTGTGCAGGGATGCAACCTTGCCTATTATGATGATGGCCGGCGGCTTTATCTGGCTCTTGCCAGTCACCCTGGCGATGTTGGCCAGATTCCCGGTCACCACGCGTTGCTTTGCGGTGGTGCCGCTTTCCACTATGGCAAATTTTGTGCTGCCTTTGAGGCCTGCCTTCATCAGGTCGCCGGCGATCTGCTCAATCTGGCCTATGCCCATCAGTACAACAATGGTGTCCACCGCGCCAGGAAGTTTTTTCCAGTTGACAGAAAGCGGGCTGTCTTCTTTTTCCGCGCCCTCATGGCCAGTCACTATGGCCACTGAAGATGAGTAGCGCCTGTGAGTTAACGGGATTCCTGCATACGCCGGCGACGCTATGGCCGAGGTGATGCCAGGGATTATCTCAAAACCTGTGTCGTGCTTGAGCAGATACTCTGCTTCTTCCGCCCCCCGCCCAAAAATGAACGGGTCGCCGCCCTTGAGTCTTAAGACACTCTTGCCCTTCTTGGCGTAACTGACCATCAACTCGTTGGTGTGCTTCTGGTGGGTAGTTGGGTCGCCAACCGCCCGGCCGACGTAAACCTTCTCCGTATTTTCCGGAATCTGGTCGATTATCGCCTGCCCTACCAGCCTATCGTAAAGCACGACATCGCAGCTCTTCAAAAGCTCCATTGCCCGGACAGTCATCAGTTTGGGGTCGCCCGGCCCGGCGCCGCAGATATAGACTTTGCCGCTCATACCTTTTTGTTCCACTCCTCTACTGCGTCGCGCCATCCTTCTGCCAGCTTGCCGGCGCCCTGTTTTAGTAGCATGTCTGCAACCCTGATGCCAAGCTTTTCTGGGTCGGCTAGACTGCCAGTCCTGCTCACCTTGAGGGATTTGGTTCCATCAGCAGAAAATACGCTTGAATACAATGCCATCCTGTCGCCTTTGGCCACGGCCACCGCGCCAAGCGGGAATCTGCAGCCGCCTTCCACTTTTTCTATCAGGGCTCTTTCAGCCATGATTTCAGCCCTTGACTTTGGGTCTTCTATCTTTTTGAGCATGCTAATCGTTTTTTTGTCATCACGTCTGCACACTATGGCAATGGCACCCTGGCCGGGGGCCGGCATAAAATCCCTTATACTGAAACGCTGGACTATGACGTCCTTCATACCAAGCCTTGACAGTCCTGCCTCGGCAAGCACAATGGCGTCGTACTCGCCGCTTATCACCTTCTTGACGCGAGTTTCAACGTTCCCCCTGATGGGCCTCACTTTAAGGTCGGGCCGTGCCCTTATCAGCTGGACTGCCCTGCGCAGGCTGCTCGTGCCTACAATCGAACCGGGAGACAGCTCTTTTAGTTTCATGCCCTTCTCGTTGACAAGGACATCGTTGGGGCTAGCCCGCCTGGGGATGCATGCAACAACAAGCTCGTCTGAAAGTTCCGAGGGGACATCCTTGAGGCTGTGGACCGCAAAGTCTACCTCGCCTTTTTTGACGGCTTCGTTGACCTCTTTTTCAAAGATGCCTTTTTCATCCATCGTAAACAGCGGGCGCTTGTCAACATCTCCTCTGGTGCTTATAGTGATGACATTGAAATTTACTCCCAGACGGGCTTTTTTCAGGGCTGCAAGCGCTATCTCTGTCTGGGCCAGTGCAAGTCTGCTTCCTCTTGTACCTACTTTGATGGTCTTCATCTCTGCTCTTTTATCTTCCTCAATGCCTCGCCGTACGCTTCCACGGTCCTGTCGACATCCTCCTCGTCATGGGCATACGAAACAAAACATGTCTCAAACTGGGACGGCGGTATGAACACGTCGCGCTTCAAAAGCTCGTCAAACATCTTCCTGAATTTTGCTGCATCGGCCTTCTTTGCGGTGTACTCATCTCTGACCTTTTCAGCGGTAAAGAAGATCTGGTACATCGAGCCTATGGAGTTGATAACGCAGTCAATGCCGCCAATGTCTTCCAGCTCTTCTTTGATGCCCTCCACTATGCTGTCGCATGTTCTTGCAAGTTTTGGATACAGTGTGTTTCTTGCCTCCATCATAGTTTCAAGAGCTGCAATTGCCGCAGAGACAGAAACCGGATTTCCGGCAAACGTGCTTGCCTGGTAAACCGTGCCGGCCGGCGCCAGCTGCTGCATTATTTCTCTTGTGCCGGCTATAGCTGCGATGGGAAAGCCGTTGCCAAGCGCCTTTGCAAATGTTGCCAGATCCGGCTTGATGCCAAAGAACTCGCCGGCCCCACCAAGGGCCAGCCGGAAGCCGGTTACAACCTCATCGAAAATCAGGACGACGTCGTTTTGCTGGGTTACCTTTCTCACGTCGTTGAGGTAATTCTTGTCTGGAAGAACCAAGCCGATGTTTGCCAGAACGGGCTCCATGATCACGCAGGCAGTGTCGCGGTTTTTTTCAATGGCTCGCTCAAGGCTAGAAGCATCATTGTATGGCACAACCGTGGTTTGCGCCGATGACTCTTCCAGCACGCCTTCTGATGCTGGAAGGCTTGCAGCACCGGATCCTGCCTTGACCAGCACGTAGTCGTGGGCACCATGGTAGCCTCCGTCAAACTTGATGACGCCTTTCTTCTTTGTAAATGCCCGGGCCAGGCGGATGGCGTTCATCGTTGCCTCCGAGCCTGTATTTACAGTCCTGACCATCTCGGCGCATGGAACAACCTTGGAGATGGTCTCTGCAAGCTTGATTTCCTGTTCGGTAGGCACGCAGTACAGTGTACCTTTGTCCAGCTGCTCCCTTACTGCATCCAGCACGGCGGGGTAGCCGTGTCCCAGAAGCAGCGCGCCGTAGCCCATGCAGTAATCTATGTACGTTTTGTGATCTGCGGTGACTATCTTGCTTTCATGCGATGAAACCGCAAAGAAAGGATAAGGATCATAATATCGAACAGGGCTGTTGACTCCACCAGGCAACACTTTTTTTGCCCTGCTGTAGAGCTGCTCTGACCTGACCAACGGCATTCTGTCCACGCAGTTCTATAATAAGTATAGTCACGCTAATTAATCCGCAGATTCCATGAGACGGGCGATGGGAACCACTTTCTCGGCGATTATGGATGATTTTCACAAGATAGTTGCCGACAACCGCGAGGCACTGATGGCCATCGCCAAAAAGAATCCGCACATGGCCTACAAGAAGGTCAACGATCTGGCGCTCTTCGTTGGCTCTAGACACAACGTCGATATGCAGCTGCACTTTCCTGTCCCAGCCAAGGTATCGGACGTCGACTCGTATGGAAGCGAAAACGTTGGCGTTGTTGTGGACAAATTCCGCAGAACCTTTCCAGTCCCAAGGGAGGCGATAAAGCAAAAAGCTGTTGAAATGCTTGGCGATGTCCGGGCTCAGGATGCCTACATGTACGAGGGCAAGGAGGGAGTAAAAGTGGTAATGCAAGACGGTGGCAGGCTTGAAATCCTGCCCGGCTCGGTGCACCTCTGGTGCCAGATAGACGACAGGGTCAGAAAATACGCCGACTGGCTGATGCAGAACGTGTATTTTGGTGATAATAAATAGGCCCTTAGCCGATGTTGCTGGCCCTGACAAGCTCAAACTCGTATAGAAGCTGGTCATCTGGGTCGTAGACCTCGGCCTTGACAGGAAACGGGACTTGGCGCGTCATCCATATCTTGCTGTCGTTTTCTTTGAGCTTGTAGCCAAGAACATAGGAATCAAAAGAGCCAGCAAGCGTCTGCACGGTCTCCTGGCTTGTTATCCTGACGGTGGTAGAAGACGAACCGTAGAATATCGTGTCCCAGGGCGCGCCCACCACCAGGTACTTGTCGCGGCCGCCATAGTCCATGTCCCGGATGGCAAGTATAGACGACTCGACTGGCTCCAAGTACGGCCTGACCGATCCGTCAACCTGGCCTTCATTGGTCAGCTGCTTTGAAAGCATGAGGACAAACTCTTTTGACGAGGCCGTGCCGTTGACGACGTTAAACGTTGTATTCCAGCTGTCGTTTGCCTGGTCAAAGTCAATGGAAACCCTGCCGTCGACCAGTGATGTCTGCGGCCCTCTGGCCGTCACGGTGTACTCAAGAGACATGCCGTCTTTGACGTTGGAGCCGATGACAAAAATATCACTCTCTGTGGGTGGGTTAAAGATAGAAGGGCCGGCACCAGAAAATCCGCCGCCAAACGCGATTATTGCTGTACTAACGCCAATACCAAGCGCCGACATTATACCGACTGCCAGGAAAAACTGCTTTCTTGGGGTCAACTATGTTGGTTCAGACTCCATCCCTATTTATAGAATTTCTGCCATCTCTAACTTGCCATTCTGATTATCCTGTCCCAAAGCTCGTCTGGGACCGGCATGACTGAAAGCCTCGAGATCCTGACCAGCTCCCAGCTAGAAAATGCCCGGTCGGACTTGATCTGCTCCAGCGTGACCAGTTTGAGTCTGCGGGATGGCGCGACGTCCACGACTACCATCGATTTGTCTTTTGGGTCTGGATACGGATCGGAAACGATGTCCATGACGCCTACAATCTGTTTTTCATCGCCAGTATGGTAAAACAGGGCCTTGTCGCCTTTTCTGACGCTGCGGAGGTGCTTCAAGGCAAGGTTGTTAGCCACACCGTCCCAGACCGTCCGGCCGTCCTTTTCAAGCTGAGAGTAGCTATAGCTGGAAGGTTCCTGTTTAAAGAGCCAATACGCCATAACCGTGATTTGGCAACGAACCATATAAGTTACAAAGATAAAACAGAATGCGCAAGCAGGGTTGATGAACCCTCCAAAGATAGACCAGCTGGCTGGAATTGAATGCTACTGCACAGATTTTGAAGGCATAGGAGGATCTATAAAGCAGAACAGCGAGGGATTCAGGGTCTCTGAACTGGTCGATGATTCGCTTCTTTCAAACATGTCGCCAGCTTTTAGCGAATCGCACCGCTATCCGCTTTACGTTCTTGAAAAAGAGGGCATTGATTCGAACCACGCGCTTATTGAAATTGAACGCGAATTGCACATCCGTCTAAAAGTGATGGGCATCAAGGATGCCAAGGCCGTGACAAGGCAGTATGCCAGCACAGAAAAAACATGGAAGAGCCCGCCGCCTAAATTGAACACCAAGCACACGAGACTTGCGCTGCAGGGCTTTACAAAAAGACCTCTTGGCAGGGAGTCGCTGCTTGGAAACCAGTTTGAAATAGCTATACACGGATACAAAAGATCCGATCTTGAAGACTTTGTGCCGCAGATAGGCAGAATTGGCAATTTCTACGGTCTGCAGCGGTTTGGCAGCGAAAGGCTGGTCACCCATCTCGTGGGCAGGGAGATAGTCAAGCGGAACTTCAAAAAAGCCGTCGAGATTTTGCTCTGCCACACGACAGAGTACGACTCGCAGGTAAGCCGGGAAATCCGGGCCAGGTGCCAAGATCCTGCCAGCTACAGGCAAGCGCTAAAAGTCCTGCCGCGGGGCATGGATATAGAACGCTACCTTCTGTCGGCCCTTGTGGCCGGAAAAGACCATGTCTCGGTTCTGCGGGCGGTCCCGATAACTATAAGGCGATTGTTTGTTCAGGCCTACCAGGCCTACATTTTCAACCGCTGCCTTAGTCAGATCATAATAAGCGGCCAGGACATCGTCAGACCCGCTACTGGTGATCTCTGCTTTGAGATGGAAGGCCCGGCCGTGTTTGGTCGGGTCAGAAAGTTCGACCCATCGTCGAAGGCCTTGATGGTCCCGGCAGTAAGGATGGTCGGCTACACCTTTCAGGCCGGAAAGGGGCGTTTTGAAACCCTGACCGGGGAGCTCATGGCACAGGAAGGCGTCTTGGCAAAGGATTTCTACATAAAAGAGATGCAGGAGCTGAGCCAGCAGGGCGGCTTCCGGCAGGCACCCATATGGTGCAGGGATTTTTCTGTAAGAAAAGATCCGCTGACCGTTTCGTTCAAGCTTCCCAAGGGCTCCTATGCAACAGTCCTATTAAGGGAACTAATGAAGCCAGAAGACCCGATTAAGGCTGGCTTTTAGTGATACGACACAATATATACCGCCAAGTGGTATCGCGCCAAGATGCTTGGAGATCGCAACCTGCGGGGGATGATAGAAAAGGCATTCGACAGGCTGTACGATGATCTTAGCATCAAAATAGACAAGACAAACAACGACAGGATCCACGCCTTGGAAGCCTCGCTTTGTACCCGGCTTGCCTACTACGAAAGAAGGGATCCCGTAACACCTGATAATAATTCCAAGATCTCCATACTTTTGGGAAACGGCCTGCGACACGCCCTGAGCAACATCAAAGGAGAGTACAGGGTGGATAACCTGACTCTTGAAGTAAACGCTGACATGATAATAGCCGACGAATTTGTCGTGCGCTTTGAAGTTGTGCCGCAGCTGCCGGAGATCCCGCACCCGCGGCACCTGCTGTATCTGAACGCCTGCCTGTTTGCCTTTAACAAAAACGATGGCTTTCTTATTTATATGGATGCCGAAGGCAAGACGGCAGAATTCTCAGTAACCAAAAACAACCGGATGTTTGAAGAAATCATCCGGCGGGCAAGAGTGTTGAGCGCGCTTTTGAAGGAAAACAAGGTTCCAATTGTCGAGCCATCGGATCTATGCTTGCGCTGCAAGTATTACGAACGCTGCTTTGCACGGGAAAAGATAAAGAGCTCAAGCGGCGACATACTGGCAGATATTTTTGGAAAATTATCGCCCAAGTGAGAGGAGAACTATTCCCCACCGTGGCTGCTTTGGCTTTCACCTGGAGTGTATCCGCTGCTGTACCTCTTTGCCCTTGTCCCAAATACTATGCCTGTAAGGATCGCGAACATTCCTATGGTCACACCGAACATAAATAGCTCTTCTGACATGCGGTGAACGTTAGCTCAAAAGTTATTATCTTTATCGGTATGGTGCAGCGCACTTGATGATATTATCATAAAATGAAGAGATTTTATAACAATGGTATATTTGATGAAAAGATCCAAAAGCCGATATTTGTATGTGGTTCTCAGTATTTCAGCATAGTCGATTACAGTGATATTGGTAAATGGATGAAGTCCAAGTTTCCAATTACTAATATAATTGAGGACTCTATTATTGACATTGAGTTCCACCTGCCATGATGAGGAGGAGCTTGGCGAATGGGAAATAATTCGACCACATTTCAAGCATCTGCCAGTACACATGGCATTACTTCATAATGGGAAAGTTTTGGTATTTGGTGGTTCTGGCAACGACCCGTCCAAACTAAGAAAATGGGACAAACCAGAAATCTTTGAACCTGACTATACCGGTCAATCAGATGGACGAATCTATGGGATTTCCGACGATGGAATAGAAGGCGACGTTTTCTGCGTAGGTCATGCTTTTCTGCCGGATGGCAAACTGCTTATTGCGGGAGGAACGTTTCAGTACGACGGAATATTTGGAAGACCGTTTCCTCTGATACCATTCTCGGGTCTTGAACATGCCTACGTTTTTGATCCAGAGAACCTCAGTTGGACTAGACTTAAAAACATGAGACATGGCAGGTGGTACCCAACATGTGTAATGCTTCCAGACGGCCGAATCGCAACCTTTGGAGGACTCACGAAATGGCCTCCGTGGGTGTTCTTGCCTTTCCATGAAGTTTATTCTGACAAAGACAAGAGTTGGCAACACCTGCAGGGAGGCGATAAGTTCTTTCCACTTTATCCACGGATTCACCTGCTGCCAAATGGAGAATTGTTTTATGCAGGTTCTTACAACACTCATCTCACCTTCCCATTTTCATTGTGGGGCTTTAGAATAGCTACTTTTAACATGGAAGAAAGAAGATGGAAGCCCTTGCCGTATCCAAGAGAGCTGCACAGACAAGAAGGTACCACGGTATTGCTCCCACTCCTTCCTCCAGACTACAAGGCTCGTGTTCTCCTAATTGGCGGAGGGGACACTCTGGCAAATCACGCCACAAACGCGGTCGAGATGATCGATTTTTCAGAGCCAGAACCCCAGTACAAAACAATTGGTCCGATGAAACATGAACGGTATTATGTATATCCGGTGTTGCTGCCGGATCAGAACGTGCTTGTCTTAGGCGGCAAGGTAGGTCAGTATGGCCATAATGATGATGCTCATGATTGCATTGAAGAAGGACCTGGTGAAATCAAGCCTGATGAAAAAGCCATCCTAGAATCTGAGGTCTTTAAAACAAAAGAAGGAAGGTGGGAGCCTCAAGCTAAGATGAAAGTCGCCAGGCTGTATCATTCAAACGCCATTCTCTTGCCTGATGGAAGAGTAATGGCAGCAGGAAGTAATCCTGTGCGAAAATGCAATGAGCTGCGTATAGAGATATTCAAACCGCCATATCTGTGCAAAGGAAAGGAACGCCCAGTCATATCAAAAAGCCCCAAAGGGCTGGACTATGGGCAGACCTTTGAAATCGAAACCGAAAATGCTGCAGATGAAATCAAAGCAGTCGGACTAATCAGACCTTCATCAACAACACATTGTCTTAACACCGAACAAAGGTACGTTGGTTTAGATTTTAGCCGCAAAAGCACGAACGGTTTGCTGGTTAATGTTCCAACTAACAGGAATCTGTTACCGCCCGGCTACTACATGTTGTTCATAGTAAACTATAATGACGTACCATGCATAGCACCTTTTGTTAGGGTGGGCTCCTAATTGAATCCCTGAATAGGTTGGATTGTAAATGTTAGGGGAATGTCAGTTGAAATTCCTTTTCATCTGCTGTCGTCTGAAGGTTTGCGGCAGTCAACCTGTATGAGTAAGTGCCGTCTATGATGTATCTTGCGTTGCCTGAAACCATCTTGTCCCATGCCGGCCCTATCTGGTTATTCCTAACGGCAGTCTCTGTGTCCTTGACGGTAAGGGTAGTGCCAGCAACTATTGGAAATAGGTCGCTTTGCGAGCTCACAAACCCCTGGGCGCCCTGGCCCACATCGCCTATTGTCATACGAGATTCGTCGACAAAGATGTTGTAATGGATTGTCTCCAGCAGAAGAGTGGTCTGGTTAGGATTGTCCAACGTGAAGGTGATCTGAACGTTGGCATTCTTGTCGTCGAGCTTGGTTACCGTGATGTCCTTTACTCCAATAGGCGGGGCTACAATAGTTGTTTCCCGCGAAGCATTTGGTTGCTGACCTCCGGGGAAAATATTTCCCATGACAAAAAACATCGCTACTGCCACGGCAGCTATGCCTCCGGCGGCAGCGTAGATAATCTTGGTATTCACGATCAAAATTCATCCAGCCGATCTTCTGTTTAAATCTGTCGATTGCCAGTGCACAAGGATTATACTTTACTTTTTGTTAGCAGTCAGCAGATTTGCAGTATCATAAGGCTGCCCATCTAGGCAGGGAGAGGGCGCAAAAAGCCCAGATGAAGCTCTTTGACTATACCGGCTTTGCAATGCTGACATACACCATAAAGCAGTCTACAGGGGGATTTGAACCGGTGGGAGAAGAAGATCTGGCGGCCAAGATGACCCGTGGAGACGAAGCCATGCTGTTTATCTGCGACAAGGACGGTTATGCCAAAGCCCAGTCCAAGCCCATGCCCCTAGACAAGGGGGAGGAAATATTCAAAAAAATGCTGGCCGACGGCATGCAAGAGTATTCCGGAAACGTCAGAACAGTCTCCTAAACAACTATACGCGTTCCTGCAGCCGCGTCCTTGATTATGACATCTCTGATGATATCCGGCTCAGACCTCAGCACGGTGGTGTGAATCTTGGACCTTTCAATGACTTTCAGGGCCACGATATCCATCAGGTCATAACCGCCGGCCGAAGAATTCTCGCTTCCAAGCAATTCCAGACACTGCTTGACAGTGATCTCCTTGAACAACTTGGCCTTCTTGTTTGACCGGGGATCAGAATCGTATATGCCATCAACATCGGTGGCGTTTACAAACCTTGAAGCGCCGATCTTCTCCGCTATCAGGGCCGCAGTGGCATTGGTGCTCTGGCCGGGGTGCAGGCCACCAGATACTATTATCCTGCCGCTTTCAACAGCCTGGGTCACTTCCTCAAGGTCCTTTGGAACAGAGGGGTATGCCCTGCGACCAAGAGCCGCAATCAGCAGTTTGGCATTCAGCCTTGAAACCTCGATTCCCATGATGTCAAGGCTTGCCTCGTCCTGACCAAAACTTCTTGCGATGTCGATGTAGTGGCGCGCTACCTTGCCCCCGCCGGCTACCACTACGACTTGGGCCTTGCTGTCAATATCGGAAAGCATCTTCGCGTATTTTTTCAGTTCGTCTCCTGTTTCAGCACTGAAAACTTTGCCACTGAGCTTGATTACAACGCGCTTTTTATCGGCCATGCTGCTTCCACACTCCCATGTACAGAGACTCCTGATCGCCAAGCACCTTTTTAACAGATCGCTCTACAGCCTGCCTGTTCTCGGCGGTGGTGTAGACCCTCAGCATATCAAAAAAGCCGGAGATAGATTCAACGAGAGGAATTTCTGATACAGGCATCTCGTAGACGCCGGTCTTGTCGCTTACAAGAACCGAATACATCTCGTCCTTGCTCGGCGTCAAAGGCATGGAAGGGGCCCGGGAGGCGTCGACAAAAACAAAACTGCTGTCGATCCCTGCATGATCTGCTATCTCTGATTCCAGCGCCCGCAGGGTCTTCCTGTCCACACGCTTGCGCCGGTCTCGCTTGTGAAGCATCTTTTCGTAAACGCATTTGAGCAGCCGCCGATCCCTGTAGTCTATGGCAAGCCTGGCTGCAAAACTGCGCTCACCAAGCGCACAAATGCGTTCAAGCGTGGCCTCGTCGGTAAGGCTTAGGTAGTTGTCAAGCGAGGCATCGGTGAGCTTGAGGTATTCATCGGCGGCAATCATGGAATGCAGCAGCATCACCTCTGCCGATCTCACGGTCTTGTGAAAGTAGACGGCTTTGAACATTTCATATCTGGAAATAAGCATGGATTCCAGAGAGTTGAGGGCAGACCTGTCGATGACAAGGCGATTGTTTGCAACCTCCATCGAGCTGACAAGGCGGTGATAGTCTATCTTGCCGTACTCCGCGCCCGTGAAAAAAGAGTCTCGCGGCAGGTAATCCATGATGTCTGCAGAGAGGCCGCCGGATATGATCTCGTTAAGAAAGCCTACCTTGGACTGGCCAAAAGACAGGCTGGCTATCAAGTCTGGATTCTGGCCGTTCTTTTGCAGGACGTCGGCTATGGTGCTTTTGGTAATTATCTTCTTTCCTATCTCCTCGTGGTTTGTGCTGGACTTGGTTTCAAGCACTTCTTCAAACAGGTGGGAAAACGGCCCATGGCCTATATCGTGCAGCAGTGCAGCAAGTCTCAATTCCTGGACAGTCTCCGCGTTATCGATGTACCCCTTGGCCAGCAAGCTTTCCCCCGCAAGGCCGGCGATGTGCATGGCCCCAAGGGAATGTTCAAAACGCGAGTGCTGGGCGCTTGGATAAACGAGGTGGGCTCCTGCCAGCTGACGTATCCGCCTCAGCCGCTGGAAAGCGGGGTTATCGATTACATCTTTTTCCACGCTGGAAAAACGAATATACCGATGGACCGGATCGGTTATCTCACCTGCAAAATCCATTGATGACGTTAAATGGAAACAGCCAACTTAAATTTTCAGTGTTTTTTTGACGGTCTTTAGGATCTCCTGATGAACCTGTTCTCTGCTTTTTGAGCCGTCTATTACCTTCCACTTGAATTGTTTGGCAAACTTGACATAATTTTTGTGGGCCTGTGAAGCTAACTTTGGATCTGTTTCAAAGACATCGGGCATTTCGTTCCTGTCTTTTGAGACGCTTGGGCTGACAAGCAAGAGCAGGACCAGATCCTCTTTGGGCAAACCCCTGTCCAGCTTGAGGAGCCAGTTTAGATCCATGCCGTTTGCCACGCCGTAGGCAAGATTGGACTGATAATAGCGGTTCATTACCACGATGGTGCCGTTCTCAAGCATGCTCTCGATTTCCCTTTTCTTTTCCCATCTGTTGGCCGAAAAGAGCAGGTGCTTAACCTCTACCGGGTAGTCACGCTTGCCGTCAAGAAAGGCCCTTATCTCCATCCCGATGGGGGTTGTATAGTCCGGGAAGTCCAGAACAACGCAGATCTTGCCTTGAGCCTTGAGGGATTCCTGCAGCATGCGAGACTGGGTAGTCTTGCCGGCCTTGTCGGTCCCCTCTATTACAATAATCTTGCCCTTTGCCACCGCCTTGGTCAAGGCAAGCATCCATAAAAAGATGTTGAATAATTTCCGCAAAAGCCAGTTTGTGGGATTTTACACTGTTCTGTGTCAAAAGATTTTTAGCCGAAAACCAACAAATTAAAATATTATCTGTCGTGTTAAAAAATGAGGTTCCAGCCAGGGCGATAACATTTGAAAGATAATCACTCCAACATTGCAATATTTGACACATTCAAGACACGCAGGAACAAGTTCACCGGCGAGGCCAAGAGGCAGCGGGGCATCATAGTCCATCTGGCCACCGAACAAAGTCCGGATCTCAGGACCAGAACCTCTATTGCCCACGCAATAGCTGAAAAACACGGTATTCTGTGGCAAAACATCTACTCTGGAATCTTTCGTGACCTGGACGAGGTCTTGATACCCGCTGGCGTGGTAAAGGAAGGCGGCCGGCTTCCCCTGCGCAGAGGGCCAAAGGCACTCCAGCTTGAGGGTGTCCCGTTCTACGACCTGACGGATACCGGCCTGCTTGTTGCATCGTCCATAGAAGAGCTTGGACCAAAACGTGTGAGTCTGCTCAAATCATACATCTCATCCATCGGCGCCGACGATTCCAGCTGCAAAGCCATGAAGGAAGGCCTGCTCTTGCTTATCGACCGCGCTCCGCTGTTTGTTTTCAAGATAATCGACGAGTACATCCATGCCTACAGCAGCGGCGCCGTTGATTCCATCACGCCACTTGACACAAAGAAGCTCAGGCCTGTGATCGCAAAGCAGATAGCCATAGAAAAGGAGCTGATAGAGGCCTTCATCGGATTTCAGCAGGAGCAGAGAGAACTAGTCAGGAATTTCTTTAAAGTGATGACGTGATCACTTGCCCTCGTAGCCGCAGGAAGAACAACGGTACTTCTTGGACTTGCCCTTGCAGCCTTCGCAGCGCCAAATTCTGGCGTTTTTGCAACCTGGGCAGCTGAAACTTTCGGACAACTCGCCGGGGCGCACCTCTTTGCCGCAGGCGTTACATCGGGGCATATCATAAGAACCGGCGTACATTACAGGTTGCTATCTTGCCGGCCTATTTTTACTTTGCTTGCTGCTTAACCGATACTATTTTTATCATGCTGATTTCTGGATAAAACCTGATAATGAAGCCGTACTACCTGTTTCTGTCTACCTGAAGTCACCACAAACTGTGGAGATCTATGTTTAGTCTAGTTTTTTCATGCGCTAGCATACTTTGAGCGCGATCTGATATGTTTGATGATCAAAAGTAAAAATAGCAAAGATGTTAGAATTTTTTGTATTTGGAACAAAAACGACTTGATAACGAAGCAGGACAAAATTTCTTTAACCATGTCAAAGCGATGTGGATTGACAAGGAATTACTGAATAGGGCGAATTCCGGGAAGCCCCAATTAGAAGATGTTACTCGATGTTTAATAAAACTCCCTGAGGAAAAACCTCCAATTGTATTATTTAACGAGGAAGCGGCCTTTGATGTTGTAGGGAGAAAGGCGCCAGGGAAAGATTTTGAATATGGACAGGAAATGTACTTGCACGACATAAGGGACTTCTCATATGCATTACCTCCAAAGAGTGACGAAAAACCTGTTGCTTTTGTCTTTTTAATGTTAATAGAAGATAAATGGCATATGTTTTTTGATTTTCACCCTGCTTGGCCAGAAAAGCCCACCATTTCAGATTACAGAAACTGGAAGCTTGGAAGGCTGATAGCTGAAAGTTGTAATCTTGCTCTAAAAGAAAAATTGGTAAAGGCATATCCCAATTATGATGTTCTCTTGGAAAGAGTTGGGTTATGGATGGCTCCTTCCTTGATACCCTATCCAATAAGTCAAATCCTTTACGATTTGTCAAATAATGGGGACAATAAAGCAACCGAAACACTAACCACATTTTGTAATCCACAATATTTACAAGAACTAGTTATGAAATGGTGGGATCTTGAACCTTTTGTTCAAAGAAAGGAAGCTATAGAAGAAGCGTTGGATTCTCATACCAAAAAGAAACACGTCTCGTCCATTCATGTTCTTGTTCCAATGATGGAAGGGATAATAACAGACTATTTGGTAACGACCACAGAAAAGGTTCCATGGAAGGGGAATACAAAGATTAAGAAATTCCTTGACGATGCCCTTCCTACCAATAGTGGGAGTTTTATTTGGAGACGCACAGCGGAATCCACTGCAAATTTCCTCACCTCCGGACCTGTATTCGATATTTTTAAGCAATGGAAAGAACGTATAGACACACGATTTGCTAATAGACACGTTGTGTCTCATGGAAGATATGATAAGTCACTATTCAACGAACAGAACTCTATCAAAATTTTTCTTTTGTTAGACTCCATTTATTTTCTGATAAAAGGTGTAAGCTAAGTTCATCGGTCATCTGGACATCTTTTTGGTAATAAAGCGTATTTCCGTGTCTCTTGTTAGGATATCTAATAGCGTTGGTTAAACAACATTCACTTACTTTTAGGATAAATAAAGGATTTATACCAATCAAACAAAACTAGATCATGAGCATAGGAAAGTACATGGCCCGAGAGATTGCTAAAGAGCTTGACAGCCGGTCAAGGGAATTCTATGAATTTGTCATGCCTGCTATTGATATGGTAGAGGATAACAACGAACTGGTGGTTATGATAGACCTTCCCGGCTTTGACAAAAAGGACATCCACCTCAAGATCACGGGAAACATCCTTTCTATCGGCGCCAAAAGAGTATCCGAAGTTACAGGTACGGCTTACCAGAGGCACAGACCAGCCAGGATAGAAAAGAAGGTGGCCCTTCCCATTTCGGTCAAGGAGGACGAGAAGATCGTCGGCAAGGCAACCTACACCGATGGAGTCGTGGTCCTCAGAATACCCATGGCTGGGACATCCACAAGCATCCCCATAACGTAATCATCTTTTTATGTAGCCCACAATTATTGCGGCGGCCGCAGCTGCAAATCCAGCGTACGGCAAGACGGCATTGTACGGCAGCATGACGGCTGAGCCAATGAATAGTGCAGAAGCCAGTATGCTTGCTGGAAGCATCGGGCTGCCAGACTTTTCTGTCCTGAACATAGGCTGGTTTTCAAAATACGTCTTGAGAAGAGGAGCAATGTTGACGGACGCTTCGATCCCCTTTGCAATGCGCTTGGCAGAGACCTTGACTTCCTCGATATACGCATCGCGTACAAGACCTTCTTCTTCGAGCAGGTTTGCAAGCACCTTGACAAACTGGAACTTGACTTTGTGGTGCAGATAGATCCCTTCCAAGATTGAGGCCATCCTCATATACAGCGCCAGGTTCTTTGGGAGCCGGAACGGGAATCTGCTCATGGTTTTGTTGGCAAGGTCCATCAATGCCTTCACTTCCATCTTGTCTACCTGCCTTCCGTACATCGACTGGATGGAAAGGCCGATCCCCCTTTCAACGACGTACCTGTTGACGGTGGGCTCAAGCGTCCCAAGCTCTATCAACACGTTTACCGTCCTTTCTGGCTCTTTGTCGACCAGTGCAAGGTAGAGTCTGATCAGCTTTAGCCGCGTTTCGTTGTCAAGCCTGCCTACCATTCCAAAATCGTACAGAATCAGCCTGGCATCTTCGCTGTCGTCGACGGAGATGTTGCCTGGATGCGGATCTGCATGGAATATGCTGTGGCGAAGAAGCATCTTGAAAAACAGCCTGTGGACCTTGATCACCAGCTTCGCCCTGTCTATGCCCCTTGCATCCAGTGCTGCAACGTCTGTTATCTTGATCCCCGGGATGTACTCCATCGTCAGCACATGCCGCGTGGTTCTCTCAAGAAAGACATCCGGGATTATTACCGACGGATCATCGGCCAGGTCGCGCTTTATCGTCAGCAGGTTCTCAGATTCTATCCTGTAGTCCATCTCTTCGTGGACTGTCTCTATGAACTGGGCAAGCATCCCCTCGGCTGAGAAACGCAGGTTGGGATCAATGAACCGGGTTGCAACCGGCAGAATCTTTTTTAGCACATAGATGTCGTTTGCGATTATCTGTTCAATGTTGGGCCTGCCAACCTTGACTATCACCTGCTTTCCAGAGTGCCTGGCAAGGTACACCTGTCCAAGGCTTGCACCGGACAGCGGTTGCTCATTGAATTCCTCAAACATGTCTTCTATCTTGCCCAGTTCGCTTTCAATTATCGGCTTTATATCGGAGAAGGGTGCAGGCGGCACATCGTCCTGCAATTTGGACAGCACTTCGAGGTATGGCTGCGGCAGAATGTCTGCGCGCGAGGAAAGCCACTGTCCAAGCTTGATAAACGACGGACCAAGATCAATGAAGGTTTTTAAGACCAGTTCAGCGTGCTTGCGGTATTTCTCCTCGTTGACGTTTCTGCCTTCCTTTCTGACCCACTCGCGTCTGTCGCGCCTTAGATTCAAGATCACGGGGACCAGCTTGAGCACCACCTTGACGACGTGCAATTTTGAAGGCTTTGCATAAACTGCATTATCCTGCAGGGTGGTTTTCAGTTCCTGGTCCGCTGGTTTTCCAACACGGGCTGGACTTTCCAGAGTCAGTCAACCTGCCCGTTTTTCTTGAGGGATTCAGCAGCTGCGTGAACAATCTTGCCTGTCGACGAGCCGGCTACCAACCCGGTGGCTACTGCATCAACAAGGGCCTTTTTGGCATCCTTGCCCTCCTTTCTTTTCCTGCGGTAAACCTCCATCCCTACATGCTTTCCAACCAGTGCGGCCGCCATTGAAGCTACAACGTATTCCGGCGCATCCACCAGCAGATGACCTATCGGGTTCTTGCGGGGGTCTATCCTGTCTGCATGAACGGTATAATGACTGTCGTATTCCCGTATGTGGAGATTGCCATACCTGTACTGCTTTCTGGCATTTCTCTTGCTGCCCAGCACGGTCTCGTCGAGATCAATTATCGGCCTGACAGCTTTGGGCACAATTATGTTGCCTTCGCCGTCTATGAACTCCACAGATCCAAAAAGCTCAGGATTGGATATAAAATTACCTAATAGCAGGACTCATTCATTCAGCGATGCCATCTGATATACAGGAGGCTGGATGCGACTGTCCTGCTTGTAGAATTCCTCGTCAGATATGGGCAGGGCGTCAACGATTTGATTTCTGCAGCATTTGCATCTTGGAAAATCATTGTCTGCTTTAAGACAGGATGCACACCAATAGCATAACTGACAGATTATGAAATTGGCTTTTCTTGACTTGCTTCTATAAAGTCTGGCCGCGTCTTCAAGGGACCTCATGGCATCAGATCTAGCACCATCCCTAGTTCTGCTATCTCTTTCTCGATAACTCTCCTTTCAGAGTCACTTGTAGCATATTTCAACAGTTTTTCACAAGCCTGTATTTCAGCCTGCAGGAGATCTTTTTTGTCCATACATAGGCTGTGAAATTCCCACGAAAGGGCATACGCTACCCTTTGTTTACCCATCTCTCTACATCCGCAGGTTTTCGCGATTACCACATCGGATTGTGGACAGACGATATTCATTGTGTTAACGATATTCGGCCGAGTATTTACGCAGTTGGCCCGCACTGCATGGCAATTAAATGAGAGACAGCCATTGTAAGGACGTCACTGAGCGTTTTTCGCTATTTTCATGCTGTTTTCTTGTATCTTTGCATGGTGAGATGGATGTGTTGCTGCAGGATGTTTATGACTAATCCGTCTCTACCTGCACATTATCCCCTTCAACTCTAACGTTGTACTTCTTTACGTCTTTGGTCTTGACTATCGGCAGGTTCATCGACTGGACGTATTGGTCGATTTGCTCGCTATGCTTTGCGACAGCTTTTCCCGTCGTAGCATCAAATGTCGCTCCATGAAAAGGGCAGGTAACATGTTTTCCAGTTAACTTACCTGCTGCCAACGACATGTTCATGTGGCCGCATCTGTCGTCTATTGCATAGAATTTTCCATCGATATTCACTATCAAAATATCTTTGTCGTCGACTTCTACCCTTTTCTTCTGTCCTGCAGGAATATCGCTTGTTTTTGCAACCGAAACATACCGTGTCATATTCCGTTCATAATGATAGATGAATCGGTATTATTTATCGGTGATTCTTCTGCAAAGAGACTGTTTTTGCTCTTGCAATAATGACTACAGAGATTGCGGATGTGCCTTTCGCATTGGCGGTGTTACAAATGGCAGTGTTTGTACATCCAAATAGAAACAGGTTCTTGATGTCTTACCGACTACCGTCCAATTATCTGGTCAAGCAGGAATGAACCAAAAGTCTACTACACTGCTGTAATGTAAACTTGATGTCATACTTTATGCTCTTATGGATAAGGCACGTCAATCGCAAGATGTTGAATCCTGCCTTGTGTCTATTTTGTTTCTAATTTTGTTGCACAATAAGATGCAGTCAGACTGGAGTAATAGTACATATGCAACAAAGTGTCTGCCCCTAACTCGTGATTCAAATTCTGTTGAACTCATCACAATATGGGGTATATACAGGACATTCATTTTGAATGCCACGATCGTTTGTACGTACGAAAAAAGGCTCATTGCGAATACATCTTAACAAAAAAGGAGATAGGGTCATCATAGTAAATCGTCATTGGTTCTATCCATGTCCTCTATCATCTACCGGGAATGATTTCAAGTGGAGGAGTTAGACCATAAATACTTGGGCTCACATACCTCCTGCATGTCTTCTCAAAGCACGCAGAAAAAAGGAAGAGGAGTAGTGGAAACCATCACGGCGGTAGATACGCCATTGAGATTCTTCACACTCGCCCTCTTGATCGTCGAATCAATTATCGGCATTCTGTCTGCTCAACTTACTCAAGATGCTCCTCGCTTGATTCTGGGCTACCTAGGAACATTCATGTTTGTTTTGGTGGTCATGATGGTGGTTTGGCTAGTATTCAAGAGTCCGGAGAGTTTGCTGGCTAAAAGAGCTTCGGATTTGAGGGACCGGGCTAAACAATTATCGGAACACACGCGCGTAGTGAAAGACAAGGAAGAAGTATTGGACTTCGCCTTCAAGAACACTGTGTCGATTCTGACGAAAGAACCCGAACCTCTGCCCACATTGGTAAGGGCTAAACCCCCTCCCAGGAGATGAACTGGCCTTGATGAATTTTGACAAACTTTCAGAGGAGCTTGACGCGTTAGACAGGGAGATAAGGTCACTGACAAAGGAGTCCTCCTATGATGGGAGAGTTATCTTCAAACACAATGTACTCTCTCAAAGAAAGGACGAGGAAGGCAATACATGGTATACAGTAAAGCTATTTCTTGAACCCCAACGTGGCTATTCACTTGATAAAGTCGAGAAGGTGGTCTACGTTCTTCACCGAGAAACATTTGATCCTAATGTAATCGCAGTCGCAGACAAAAGCACAGGATTTGCTTTACAGATGGAAGTTTGGGGGGATTTCCATGTCATGGCAGTAGTCGTATACGATTCCAAGAAACCAGACATTTCGTACCTTATACAATACCTTCCCGTGGGTACTGGGAATGCAAAAGTACAATGATCCGTTGTGAGGCAAATCCTAACATGTTTTACCATACTCCACAAGCTCCGAAGTCAAACTGTGTTGAATGTGCTTTGCGCCTAAAAAGACATCTGGAGGCAACAGCAGCGAAAAAGGTAGCGGCATATAGACTGTAACACCAACCGACCTTCTAGTTCAGCAGGTTCTGTTCAATAGCGACTGAACAAGTACTGTCGATGCATTAACTAACGAATCAGTAATTAATCCATATCTCAACAAATTATGCATTGTCAGTCAGGTTAATTGAAAGCAAGAAATTGTACGAGGGCACCATATCCATGCGCAAAGACAGATTCCTTCTCAACAACAGGCAGGTTGAAAAGGAGATCGTTGAGCATAGGCCGTCGGTGGGCATCATACCTGTTTTGGACGATAGCGTGATTCTTGTCACACAGTACCGACGCGCCGCCGACAGGACGTTGCTTGAGATCCCGGCCGGCAAAATCGAGGACGGCGAGACGCCAGAGCAGGCAGCTGTAAGAGAAATGGATGAAGAGATAGGATATACCGGCGATTTAAGGCCGTTTTTAAAGTGGTACCTTGCTCCTGGCTACGACACGGAACTCATGTACCTGTTCGTGGCCACCGGCCTCCGGAAAATAAAGAGCAAGCGGGAGAGGGACGAAGATGAAAACATCGTTGTCAAGAAAGTCAAGCTTGAAAACGCAGTCAAAAAATGCCTTGACGGTCAGATACAGGACTGCAAGACCATTGCAGCGTTGCTGGCATACCGCTCAAAGCCAGTCTGACTGGACTGGCAGATAGACTTTTTTCCTTGCGTCTTCAAGGCTGTTGCGTTCGATCACCAAGCCCTGCCGCTTGAGGTCGTCAACGGCCGCCTGCACGGTCCTTCTGGGCAGGTGGCTCAAGCTCATCAACTCGCCCTGCTCTATGGGGTGCTTTGTCTTGATTATGTAGTAGATGAACTTGGATGCCGGGCCTCCCTCTGGATTTCTGCGGATGTACGAGACGCCAAAAGCCGATTTTGACAGAAAACCCCGCCTTTGAGATTCAACCGATGCTATGGAATCCTGGTGTATTTCTGCAAGGTTCACGCGCTGCCCAAACTCGGCGATCAGCGCGGACTGCTGCGATTCAAGCGGAGCCTCAAAAATGAACGTTGAAGGAGGATATTCGTTGGTAATGGCGCCAACAAAACTCCACTTGACAAGGCCCTTCTCGTCATATATGCCGACGTTTATCCCCTCGTTTGCCTCAAGGACTACCTTGTTGGAGTTCAGCTTGACAGCCTCGCCTATCTTTTGAAGCGTCTTGTCGATGCCAAGCTGGTGCCTTGGATCCTTCCTGCCTACCTTCCAGTGAAAGTCTAGGCCTGCGGTCTTGACAACCTCTGCTATCTTCTTTTTCTGCTCCACGGTGATGTCAAGGCTGTTTTCGCCTATCTCTATGATGTCAAATCCGAGGCTGGAAGCTTCGTTTACAAACTTTTCAAACGAGTTTTCGATGATTGCAAATTCCGTGATGGTGCTTCCAGTCGAGACCTTGATCCCAAAGTCCTGGTAGAATCTGATCTTTTTCTTCAATCCGTCCTCGGATGCCAGAAGCGGAAAGGCTCCGTAGATCTTGACAATATCGACAAATGGTGCGAGTATGGAAAAATTTTCGCGATCAACGCTCTGCAGCCTGTCTATGGTGCACGTGAGGCCCTCCTTGCGGGGCTTTTTCGAGTCAACCCTGTTCTTGACAAGGCCGTCCAGCATGATTGTGATATATGCAGAATTTGCATATATTTCTAGGTTTGCGTCTTTGGGCCTGCACATTTGATCTCAATTATATTGATCCAAGACTGCTAGATTGCAGGTGGATTCGAAGGTCAAGCTGGGCATATCAGCCGCGATAGTGATCTTCGTCGTCGGCTCTTCCTTGGCGCTCAGCGACAAGCCGCTTTTCTCTTCTGACAGGGCGGATTCCCGGCCATCAGACGTCCTCAGGATCGGCTACTTTCCTAACTTCAACCACGCCCAGGCAGTCATCGGCGTTGGAAATGGTGACTACCAGAGGGAGCTGGGCAACATCCGAGTTGAGCGGCAGATCTTTAACGCCGGGCCGGCGGCTGTTGAGGCGCTTCTTGCAAGACAGATTGATGTTGCATACGTCGGGCCCAACCCCGCGATAAATGGATACTTGGCATCGGAAGGGCAGATAAAAGTGATTGGCGGAGTCTCAAGTGGCGGCGCGGTGTTTGTCGTTAGAAACGATGCTGGCATCGATTCGGCCGATGATTTGGCCGGAAAGAGACTGGCATCTCCGCAGCTTGGAAATACGCAAGATGTATCCTTGCGGACTTTTCTTCATGACAACGGCTACGACGTCCGGCTTCTTGGAGGAGACCTGCAGATAGTTCCGGCAAAGCCTGGAGACATACTGACACTCATGATCAAAAAGGAGATCGACGGCGCATGGGTTCCAGAACCGTGGGGCGCAAGGCTGGTAAGGGAGGCCAATGCAAGCATATTCCTCGATGAGCGGGAGCTGTGGCCGGAAGGAAAATTCTCGACATCGCTTATCATCTGCCGGGCAGATTATCTGCAAAGCAACCCGGATACCATAAAAAAACTGCTCTCAGCGCACATAGAAGAGACTGCGTGGGTAAATGCCAACAAAGAAGAGGCCATACGGGCCTTTAACGTCGAGATTGAAAAAATAATAGGAAGCGAGATACCCTCCGAAGACCTTCTTGATGCGCTGGGTAGGATGGAATTCACATACGACCCGCTTAAAGAGTCTGTAAGCAAGTCGGCCAGCGATGCCTTTGAAGTGGGACTCCTAGGGGATGTGGAGCCCAACCTTGATGGTATGTTTGACCTGCGGCTGTTAAACCAGGTTCTTGTGGAAAAGGGTCTGCCGGCCCTGTAAAATGCGCCAAAATCTCGCCTATATCTCATACATTGCGCATATGATGCCGGTTATATTGGATCAAATGCAATGGCCTGTAACTGAATGCTGGATTAACGGGGATTAAAATTTGCAAAAGGCTGAAGCAGAACTACAACCAATCAAAAGGGAATCAACGATAAACGATGTTGCCAGCATAGCCCTGTTTCTGGCCGCATTTGGCGGCGTCTGGCAAGTGATCTATCTGCTGGGGATCTTCCCGCAGGCATCGTTGCCGTCGCCGCTGTTTGTGGCAAAATCCTTTGCCGACCTGGCGGTCGGAGGTGAGCTTGGAATTGGAGTCCTTGTCACCATGGGCCGGCTGCTGGCGGGCTTTGCCATATCCATAATCATCGGCGGCGCCGTCGGACTTGCCATGGTTCGCTTCAAGGATTTTGGCAAAACCATGGGGTCGTTTTCTGTCGGCCTGCAGTCCTTCCCCAGCATTGCATGGGTGCCCTTTACCATCCTGTTGATCGGCTTTAACGACTTTGGCATACTCTTTGTGCTGGTGATAAGCTCCGTCTTTTCAGTGATGATGTCCACCTACAGCGGGATCCGAAATATCCCGCCGATTTACCTGCGGGCCGCAAGAAACATGGGGGCAGGTGGCTTTGCGCTCTTCCGCCATGTGATGATCCCAGCAGCAACGCCGTCATTGATAATAGGCGTCCGCCAAGCCTGGTCTTTTGCCTGGCATGCGCTGATAGGTGCAGAGATCCTCATATCCCTTGTAGGTCTGGGCCACATTCTCAGCGTGGGCCGGGAGTTCATAAACATGGGCTGGATAATGGCCACCATGATAGTCATCTTTGTCATCGGCATGGCCGTGGACAGGATTCTCTTTTACAAACTTGAAGAGCGCATCCGGTCCAGGTGGGGGCTGAACCAACACCCAGAATAATTCAGCTGCCGTATATCTCGCTTATCTTTCTTGCCAGCATCACGTCATAGTTGCTTATCTGGTTGCCGATATCGTGGGTAACAAGGTCTATCGAGACGCGGTTGTAGACGTTGAACCATTCCGGATGGTGGTTCAGCTTTTCGGCCTCGATGGCAACCCGCGTCATGAAGGCAAAGGCCTCGGCAAAGTCTTCAAACTCAAACGTCCGGCTGAGCTTGCCGTTGATTACCTTCCAACCTGCAAGTTCTGAGAGATTTTTGTCCAGCTCTTGCTTTGAAAGTTCCCGGTAATCTTCCTGCATGACAAACAAACTGCTTTTGTAACTAATACACTTTGCCCAAAAAAGGGGGAGGGGTTTAGGCCCTCTTGGACCTTCTGAGGTAGAAAATGACAGCCATCATGCCGAGTGCCGCCACCATGGAGGCAATGCCCACCGGGAATTCGGGGACCACCTGAATGCTTGACTGGACCGATTCTCCGGAAGCGTTGATCTTCTCTACCCTGACGGTGAAAGAGCCCTGTGCGTTGAAGGTGACATCCTGCGAGGATATGCCTTCGGGGGTTGTTACACCGCCGCTGCGAGAAAGCTCATTGCCTTGGTTATCGAGTATGACCATCTCATAGGTTGCCGCAGACTTGGGGTTGCCGCCCTTGTCAGTGATCTTGACACCAAACGGAATTGGCTGCTCGGGGAATATGAATTCTGGGATGGTTAAGGTGACTTTGTAATTGCTCGAGTCTGCGTCAAGCTGCATTATGTTTACCATGTTTTCAGGGTCCGGCGGGCTGAGCGTGAACACCGCCTGAGACGGGGTTCTGTCTTCTGATCTGATCTGGTTTGCCAAGTTCTCAAGGTGCTGCTTTGAGATGGTAAAGTGAACCACTGTTTCGTTCTCACCAAAGTTGTCCACAAAGACCGGTGTGTCTATACCGTTGACAGTGCCGCTAAGGGACTCCTTGTCAAATTCAGAGATTGCTTTTGGAATGAACACCTCTGTGTGAAGCATGCCAATCCTGCTGACCATGTCTGATTTCCAATCAAAGGGCATGGAGAACTTGATGGTCTTGGTGGCCTCATCATAACTGGAGTTATCTATGGCACCGTAATAGTTTCTGACCTTCACTTGTTGGGTCTGACCGTTAACTGGGACATCGATAGTCTGCTCTCTTCCTGGAGTTACCCATACGTCATACTTCAGTACTGGCTCTACCTGCGTCCTGGTAGTTCCTACAGTATGTATCTCCACAAACAGGTTGTAAAGGCCCGGTTCTGTAAAGATGGGGCCGCGAACTTCGACAGGCTGGCCTCTGTTCCATACGCCTCCGTACTGGAATTCTGGCTCACCTTTTGCAACGGCTCCTGCGGTCTTTTCTGGAACTATTTTGATAAGCAGGTTACCGTTAGGATCATAAAAGAAGCCCTGTCCACCATACATTCCACCTTCCGTGGAGATGGGGATCTCCTTGCCGTCTTTCATGAAGAATATCCTGTATGTCACTTCCTTGAAATTTTCGTTAGTGTTCTCGTCAAAGAACCTGGCAGTGATAAAGACCGGCTGGCTCGCATCGGTCACCACCGGCGGGTCAAGCTTCAGAAAGAGACTTGCCTTTTTACCACCAAAGTCTGCAGCCGGTGGCTGCATACCGCCGTGCGCAAATGCTCCGGGCAGAGCCGGGACAACGATCAGCATCGATGCAAAAAATGCGATCGCCAAAACTGGACGTAGGGGAAACCTCTTCGGATCGGAAAACATCTCAATAGCAATTTTCCTTTGCCGTATATATCTGTAATTTCAGTTTCCTGAGCTTCAAATACTATTAATATCGAGCTGCCAAACTGACCTGCAAACCGTCGGAGGGGTTGTCTAGACTGGTTAGGATACCTGCCTTACACGCAGGTGGTCATGGGTTCAAATCCCATCCCCTCCATTCCAGTCATGTTTATGTGGAATTCTTGTGGGCAAAAACGTCATTTCGTTGACTGGTATCTGACGTTTCATGATAAAAAAATTGGTAGAAAAGAATTGAAATGTCTTTGGATTAGCGCAGTTTTCCAATGATAATGCAATTTCTTTAGTCGTCATGAGGAAATTGCTATATTCTACTAACATACAATAACGTCATGGCCAAGTGCATAGCCTTTCATTCGTATAAAGGTGGCACGGGCAAAACTACAATTGCGTCCAACTGTGCCGCCGTACTTGCAAAGAAAGGCTTCCGGGTCTTTCTGTTGGACTTGGATGTTTATGCACCCAGCCTGCTGGCTTATTTTGACAAAAAACCCGAAAAATGGCTTAATGACTATCTTTTAGGTGACGCGGATATCGATGACATAATGACGGACGTCACCCCGGTCATTGAGGAGCTTGCCAACATAAAGGACGGTCAACTTCAAGGCAAGCTATGGATTGGATTTTGCAGCGTAAAGAAGGAAGACGTATACCGCCTTGAAAGTGGGAGCCAAGAAAACTCGAAATCCCAACTAAGGCGATTCATACTGTTGCGGGAACACCTTGTCAAAAACTGCAACGCAGATTATATCATAATTGACACGAGCCCTGGAATAAGGTACTGGTCAATTAACGCGTTGGCGGTAGCAGATGCCATGTTTCTGACGCTAAAAATGGGAGACATCGACTTGGAAGGCACAAAAAGACTTGCCACCGAAATTTACGGTTCGCTAACAAAGTACGGCGCAAAGTCGTTTCTGCTGTTTAACCGGGTTGCCGGATATTGCGTGCCTGACATCAGCTTGCAGCATAGCAGCCAGTTCATGACGCATAGCCACGACGATGAGTCGCTTTACAGCCAGCAGGATATCGCAAGCCTCCTTTCAAAAGAAACAGGAATGCAAGTTATCTCGTCCATACCTTGCTATTGCGATATACAGTTCAGCAGAAAGGAATTCCTTACGGCACTGAGGAATCCAAACCATCCTTTTGCAAAGCAGGTGGAGCAGCTCATAGAAGAGATAAAGACCAAAGTTTAAGTGCAAACATGAGTATCAATGATGACGAAACCCGAGTGGCATACAGATCCTCCGATGGTTATTCTAGTTCTGGAATCCCAGGAGAATCGCGTCTTTTTGCCGGCGCTCGTCTTCCGGCCAGCGTTTTGCTGCTAACGGGGCCTGCAGGATCCGGCAAGACAATGTACTGCAGGCAGTTTCTCAAAGACGGTCTGTCTGAGGGAGACCGTTGCATATGGGTCAGCCTCAATCCGGCATTCGCGGAAAAGGGATTTGCGACTCTCTTACAGGAAGACCAAGGCAGATGCATATTCATAAATCCCTTTGATTCCAGAGGTCACCCTCATCGGGGCAACCCTGCTTCTCTGATCTTGAAAAGGCTGCAAGATGGTATAAACCTGCAGCATGCACATGGCGCAACCGTAAGGGTGGTCGTGGATTCGCTTACCAACCTGATGGCTATATCCAATGAAAATGCACTAGTCCGGTTTGTCGCAGATCTTTATAGCATTCTGAAAGGTGCCCAGGCGATGGCCATGCTTACTCTGAGCACTGCAGTACCCGCAGGTGTTGCCGATATACTTGGGTCGCTGGTTGACGGCACCTTGCAGATCAAGATCGAAGACGAGGAAAGCGAACTAGTCAGGAGCATCAGACTTTTGGCCGTCAAGGGCGTATACCACACACCAAAATGGGTCAAGTTCCAGATCAAAAACAACGGCTTCATTGATTTTGCTGCGACCACATCCGGGACAGAACTTGTCTGCAAGCTGTGCCAAAAGCCAATAACGGGTACGCCGGCGATGGATTCAGATTCGCCTTTCCATCCTAGCTGTCTTGATACGTACAGAAAGCTGTCCGATATTTACGGCTCAAGCATGATCTACGTAGTCCCCTCCGGCGTGGTGAATGCAAATTTCTTTTTCATAGATATTGTGGGGCTTTCCGATCCTTCGTTGTCTGTAGAGAAGCAGATCAAAAAGATTGAAACCCTCAATCGCTTGATCAGCTCCTGCGATGCATTTGCAAAAACGCCGCGGGACAAGAAGATAATGCTGCCCACCGGGGACGGGATGGCCGTAGGATTCCTGCTGAACCCAGAACTGCCTCTGCAGCTTGGCATACAGCTGCACCACAAGCTCAAGCAGTTCAATAGAAATTCCGACGGAGACAGATACATAGGGGTTAGGATAGGCCTGAGCTCAGGCCCTGTTTTCGTTGTCGGCGATATCAACAACAACCAGAATGTTTGGGGCCCTGGAATAATCATAGCCCGCCGTGTCATGGACATTGGCGATGATCAGCACATACTGCTGGCAGGCAACTTGGCCGAAGAGCTCATCAACCTGAAAGATGAGTATCGCGCGGTGATCAAGCCAATAAGCGACGGCTTTATGATCAAGCACGGTCAGATGATCAAGATATACTCCGCTTATTCAGACGATTTCGGGAATCCCAAAATGCCTACAAAGATAGAGCATGGCGGGGCGTCAAGATAAATCCGCGTTATCTGAAGAAAGTCTTGCCATAGACACTTCTGAATTTCTTGAACATCAATGCACAATCACTGGTATCAAAGGAATATTTCCGTCCGTCAAGTCTCTCTATCGTTGGTGTTTTTTCTCGTGCATTGATGACCCTGCCGCAGAGGGCGCACCTAGATATCACTCTTCTGCGAGGCATCATCCTTCTCCTATTTTATGAGAACATGCGGCAGGCTCAAAATACCGCACAGGAATTAACCAATTCGCATACGATTCCATATTTGAGTCAAGGTTGGCGTGTACTGCAAAGTCTTTGAAAGTCTTTTTGTCTGCCGCTCTAGGCATACGTACACCGACACAAACTAGTACTAAAGCATTAAACTGTCATCGGACGATGTCCAGATTGGAGGCAAAACCATCAAGTCCGCGGAGCCACCACGCGCCATTTGACTGGCCCATAAGCTGGCTCTATGTTGCGATGAGAAAACGCAACCATCACACCTCGGAGGAAATTCTTATATGCGCGGCATACCTTCATGATTCATGCCGATTTTTCTTAATGTTCACAAAGTACCATTCAGCGAAGCAAATCTCAAAGAATTATGCTTGTCTCCAAGAGATGAATTCGGAGTTAGCCACATCAATCTATTTTATAACAAAGAAGCAGGAATCTGTTTTTGTCTGCTAGAAGGACCGGATGTTGATGCCATTGAGAAACATCATGCAAAGGTCAACATCAAATGTGAATGGATTGCAGAGGTTAGTCTCGCAAGGTCGTTTAACACTGCTGGCCAATCATCACCTTAGCGCAAAGCCTCTCTCATGAACTAACGTAACCGCCATTCTTCAAGCTAATATCCTGTCTACTGATATGTTAAGAACACCAGAGGGGCACTGACACCTTCGGACTGTGACTTTATATTCTATTTTCATGTATCTACTCCGTTGACAATCCACTCCACGGCGCTTGATGGTGTCAGGATTGTTACCGGAAACAGTATCCATGAGCTGATTCGCCAGCTCCTTTCCAGCGTTAGTGCGGGTCTGGATTGTTATGTCGATGCAAGGAATATCCCAACAATCATTGGTATCTTGATGCCTGATAAAATGATTGAACTGAAGAGTAAAGGGTTGAAACTAAGGTGCGTCACGGAGGTTACGAAGGATAACCTCCCCTTTTGCAAGGAGATGATGAAGTATCTCGATCTTTACCATATACCTTTGCTGAACGGCAGCTTTATGATCCTTGATGGAAAAGAATACCTGGGATTCTTGATGGACAACAAGGATGAAGAAACGTTACTTTACGTTAGAATTCCTTCTTTCGTTAATGGCCAGCGTTTCCTGTTTAATGGTGTGATTGGCAACGCGGTACCTGCAATTCAAAGGATCCGCGAAATTGGAAGGGGGATTGATGCCGAATTCATGGAGACCATCAGAGATCCGCACCGCGTCAAGACTCTTTTATTTGATCTGATAAACTCTGCAATTTATGAAATATCCATTCTCTTTTCAACTAGAAACTCATTTCTTGTAGCCGAGCGTGAGGGAATCCTGGATGCGCTTGGACCTGTATCTGCGCGGGGGATCAAGGTCAGGATACTAGTAATGAAAGACGATATTGTGCAAGAGACATCGGCGGAAAAGTTGAAAGTTGCTCATCAAGATATACGAGTCAACTACCTTCAGCAATTCATGCCGACGAAAATAACCACATTTATCATTGATCAGGACAAAAGTCTCGTAATGGAAGTGAATGACGACACAAAAGAAACTCTTCATGAGGCAGTCGGGTTGGCCACTTATTCAAACAGCGAATCAACCGTGTTCTCGAATTCGTCCCTTTTTGAGTCATTGTGGATCCAGTCTGAGCTGGACAAGCAAAGTAAGACAAAGCAAGTGTATTTCCAGATGTTTAAAGGTTTTAAACTGAAGGACGAAGTCTACAACCGCCGCTGGTCATTCGAGCGCAATGAAAAAACTACACAAGAATGAGCACTGCGGTATTGCCCCCTGGAATGGTTGGGATGTTAATTGTGTTCTATGTACCGTTCTGCGGTTCTAATTATTAGTTGCATTACGCGGTAAATGAACGACATTTTTTCCAAATAAAAAATATTTTATTTTATTAATGCCTACAATCTGTATGAAGATAGATATTCCTAGTTATTTTGAAAGACTAGGTTCGGTTAACATTCATTCTTTGCAGAGGGTTTATGAACTCGATTCCGGCAAAGCAAATGACTTTCACATTCATCATAAGGCCGTTAGAGAATTTAACTATGGTGAAATTTCCAACATCCTAAACGATCTTGCTATAGTAATTCCAATCAAGAATGGAAATCTAAAGATCTTGGAAGGAGTTCTATCCGGAATTCCTAACGAATGTCTGATAGTAATAGTATCAAATAGTAGTAGAATACCCGCAGATAAGTATCAAGTAGAAATCAGTGCCATCAGACAACTTGTTCGATTTACCGATAAGCGGATGGTGGTAATACATCAAAGTGACCAAGGGCTCAAACAAGCCTTCAAGAAGGTAGGCTATCGCTCGATTCTTGATTCTCGGGGAAATATCATAGACGGAAGAACAGGGGCTTTGATAATTGGAATGCTCATTGCCAAGATGTTCCACAGGGAATATGTGGGATTCATAGACGGCAGCAACTATCTTCCGGGGGCAGCAAATGAATATGTTAAGATTTTCGCCGCAGGCTTTGGTATGTCTAACGCACCATACACCAACGTCAGAGTCTCTTGGTCACACAGGCCAATGATAAAAGATAATTCCTTACATTTTGCCAAGTTGGAAAGGGTCTCCAAAGAAGAGAACAGGTATCTAAATACGGTCCTCTCATCCATAACTGGATTTGAGACCGATATTATTGTTACCGCAAGTTCCAATGACCATGCACTTTCAATCCCTCTTGCAGAATGTCTACACTTTTCTGCAGGCCTGCCAATAGAACAGTATGAATTGATAGATATGTTCGAAAAATTCGGCGGACTACTTGCAGATTATCCTCAGACAACGCGTGAGGTCGAAGTATTTCAGATAGAATCAAGAAATCCACATTTTAAGGATGTAGATAAAGACAATGATAAGAACTCGACAAGAATGCTTGAAACTTTTCTCCTGAACCTTTATCGTAGCAAGATCTGTTCATACTCTTTGAAAAAAATACTTGATCAAATGAGAAAGGGGACATCTGTGGAAAAAAATCTCAGCACATCAAGAAAATCGATGAAGTGTCGACTATTAGAACCGATAAAATCGGTTCAGATTTCGGAATTCAAGAAAGAATTA
>CAZKXR010000008.1:0-81913 GCA_964556935.1 uncultured Nitrososphaera sp. | reverse complement strand
GAGCAAAACTCAACACGTGGACATACAGATGGATGGCCGCGTGGAGTAAGTGGGACTAAAACTCCCTTCTCTTTCTTTCTTTTAATTTTTCAATCTATTACCAGATAACCGGACTTCCGACAACTTTATCTTCGACATTCGTCTAGCATACACATGGCCGATGCGCCTGCCACCTATGCAGTAGCTATAGGCGTGTTCGTATTCCTCACGGCACTGCTCTTTGCCACAAGGGCCAAAAGACCCCACGGGTCAGAGGCGTCGGCTGCTCACAGTGCAGTCCCAGAATGACCCGCCAGAAAAGTGGCGCCGTGACAGACCCTTAGCTTTGGCTGTCAAGCTTTACAGCTATCACGACAAACTCGCCTTTTCCATAAGAGAAGAAACCTGCAAGCTTGGCCTTCATGCCGTATTTCTTGTTCCTCAAGCTGATCGCTTGTTCCGATTCCTGCGGATCTGCAAACCGGGCTTTTCCATCTACCCATTCTCCCTTTGGCTCGCCCCTGAAACCGCAGGGCATGACGCGGACATTTTGGTTGTTCCTAAGCCGTTTGACCTTTCCGGTGCCAGCCTTGGTTGCTATGTAAATGCTGTCGTTATCGATTACAAACCATACCGGCGTGGCAACGGCCTGTCCATTCTTTTTGTATGTTTCAAGATTAAGATATTGATGATCGACAAATTGGCTGATATCGGCCGTCATGTTTTAGCAGTAGCGGACCAGAGATATATCCTGTTGGTGCTTCAAAGATAATGGGGTCGGCCGGATTCGAACCAGCGACCTCCAGCGCCCAAGGCTGGCATCCTAACCAAGCTAGACAACGACCCCGAAAAGAAGCGCACGCGGAGTGCAATTTTAACCTAATGAAGTCAGCTTAGAAACTGAAACCGGTTCTTCTTTCGTGTATGAAGTTTGCCGATTATAGGTATTGGGCAGCCGCAATTCTTGCAGCAGTTCTTGTCATCAAGGTTCCATTCATCTACATAAAAGCCGTAACGCCCTACCACAACCTTCTTGCATTCAGGACAGTAAGTATCCTCAAGAGGATGCCCCGGCACGTTTCCTATGTACGAGTATGTGAGCCCTTCCTGTTTTGCCACTTCGTAATGCTTTTCCAGGGTTGCAACCGGCGTCGATTCAAAATCCAGCATCTTGTAGTCCGGATGGAACCGCAAAAAGTGGATTGGAGTGTCTGGTCCCAGTTCATCATGTACGAACCGGCACAGCTTTCTTGCGGCTTCAAGGTCGTCGCCGACCCTTGGCACTATGAGGTCTGTGATCTCTACGTGGATCTTGGTCTTGCTCTTTATTTCCCGCAGCGTCTGGAATATGGGGTCGGCGCTTGGAATCCCTATATAGCGTCGGACAAACTCCTGCTTGCCGCTTCCCTTGAAATCTACGGTGATGCAGTCTAGGAACTGGCCCATCATGGCGACCGAGTCCGGAGTATCATAGCCGTTTGAAACAAAGATGTTGAATATTCCGCGCTTGTGGGCTTCCAGGCCGCAATCCCTTGCAAACTCCATGAAGATAGAAGGCTCGTTGTAGGTATAGGCGATGCCCTGAGAACCATAGTATTCTGCGGTTTGCGCAACCTGGGCAGGGGTCATCTCCATGCCCTCCACCTTGCGCCGCTGCGAAATGTCGTAATTCTGACAGTACTGGCACAACCAATTACAGCCAGTCGTGGATATAGAAAAGATATCCGAACCAGGATTGTAATGGGTTACAGGTTTTTTCTCAATCGGGTCCACGTGTCCTGCAATTACTCGGCCATAAACAAAAAGCCGTAGCTTGCCGCCTACCACGCCCCTTACACCACAGAGGCCAATCTTGCCTTCAGGTATCTCGCAGTAACGGGCGCAGGCGGTGCACCTTATCCTTCCGTTGGGCAAGGCAACGCACAGCTCTGCATCCTTGCCAGGTATCTCGGACTGCACTGTCTATTATTGACGCTTTAATCTTATAATTATTTAGAATCAGGCTACCGATTTCAGTTCTATCTCGTTGGATCTGCCACCTATCTCGGTCGGCTCGGTATACTCGTGCTTGCCCCACGATACTCGGATGTCTGCAGAAATCTTGTGAGCCCCCGCCGGTATGTCGTTTCCATTCAACTCGATAACCTTGTCAACATTGAACAAAAGAGACAGCGCTTCTTCCACACTAAGCGGGTAGTACGGAGTCTCGTCCTTTACTATCGAGACCCAGACCCTGTAAGGTATCTTGGGGTTGCGCGTCCAGAACAATGCGGCCTTTCTAACAAATTTGAGCGGCATTATCACCTTTCTGCCGGATTTTAGGTCCACTTCAATTGTCATCCTAAAGCCGTTGTCGTGCTTGTTGTACGCCCTTTCCCAGTTATTCTGGGAGAAGGCTTGTCTGATTGCCCCGTCTATCTTGAAGCTAAGGCTCAGCGTTAGCGGCTGTCCGGGCTTGACAGTATCCTGAGATTTTTCAAGCGTCGCGCCGCTGATAAAGCTCTGATCACCAGACGACAATCCGTCATGGTATCGTTTATATCCTCAATAAGTAGTTGTCTGTATGCCGTCATGTATGCAGAGATAACCGATTTTAAGGATAATGAACTTGAGCTAAAGATACGCGACGAGGATATCTCTATTCTCTATATCATTCAACACGAGCTCCTTAAGGAAAAGAGCGTTGACTTTGCAGGAGTCATGCTCAAGCACCCGCTGACCAAGGATTACATAATGCGGGTGGTAACCAAGAGAAAAAACCCCGTTGAAGTGGTTCAAGAAGCCGCCGCCTCTGCGGCGGAGTATTCAAAAGAATTTTCCAGTCTCGTCAAGTCTGAGATAACAGGTTAAGGAGTTTTTCCAGTTTGCGATTCTGCCCTGCTTGTGAAACACGCCTGAGATCAAAACCCGGTGAGGACATAGTCTGCCCCAAATGCGGCTCAAAGGTAAGGGGGTCCAGCAGCAGCGCAAAAAATGTCGCCAGCGAGACCAAAAAGGCCAGCTCAAAGGATGTTTCGCTCAAGGTGATGGACGAAGAAAGCAGCATCGAGTCTCTTCCCACGACAAGCATCGACTGCCCGGAATGCAGCAACAGGACAGCATACTGGTGGATGCTTCAGACCAGGTCGGCTGATGAGCCAACAACCCAGTTCTACAGATGCACCAAGTGCAACCACACCTGGCGGAACTATGCGTAGCTAACAGTAATGATTAAAAGCAGATAGTCCTGACAGATTGTTAATTTGGTGTTTGTAGCCAAGACAAAGTCTCCGGAAGAATGGAAGGCCATTGCTTCGGCCATTTCTACGCTGGTCGATGAGGCCACCTTTGAGGCCACTGCTGAAGGCATCTCCTTCCGTGGCATGGATCCTTCCCACGTTGCGCTTATCGATATCTACTGGCCCAACTTCGCGTTTGAAAAATACGAATGTGACAGTGCTGTCAAGTTTGGCATCAGGGTAGACGAGTTTTCCAAGGTGATCAAGAGGGCCGACAAAAAGGATGCCATCGAGATCAATCTTGGAGACGACAGCATGCTGCATGTCAGGATGCAGAACGGCTACAAGCGCGAGTACAAGACCCGGCTCATTGAAAGCTCGGCAAGTTCAACGCCTTTACCAAAGCTTAACTTCAACTCCAAAGCAGTCCTTACTGCAGCAGCGTTTGACAAGATCCTGTCAGATGTGCAGGTGGTTTCAGAGTACATCTTGATGGAATCAAAATCCGGCAGGATAAACTTCTCCGGCAGGGGCGACAGCGGAGAGGCCGAAATCAGCCTGGAAGCTGGCAACGAGGGCCTCGAAGATTTGGCTGTCAAGGAAGACAGCAAGGCCACTTACAGCTTGGACTACCTTTCAAAAATAACCAAGGCTGTTGTCGCCATGGGCGGCTCGGTAGCCGCAGAATATTCCAGCAAGATGCCGCTGCGGCTAGAGTTCAAGATTGCCAACGTGGGCAGAATCCACTTTTACCTGGCACCGAGAGTGCAAGATTGACCTATGCGGCTGGTAATGAAGTTTGGCGGAACGGCGGTAGATTCCCCCGACAAGGTCAAACATGTCGCAAAGCTGATCAAGACCTACAAGAAGGACAACGAGATAGTCTGTATCATCTCCGCGGTCAGCGGAATGACTGACGGCCTGCTGGCTGTGGCCGATGGCGTCAGACGCGGCGACCGGTCATCCATAGAGGATTTCCTGAAAAAGACATACAAAATCCATGCTAAAATTACGCAAAACGCCATCTCCAACAACAGTCTGAGAGAAAAAGCGCTGTCAGAAGTAAAAAGAATGGTCGACGAGCTCCACGACATCCTGGGTGGCATTGTGCTGCTAGGAGAGGTCACGGCAAAATCCCTAGATTACCTGATGTCCTTTGGAGAGCGGCTTTCTGCTCCCATTGTTTCGTATGCCTTGCAGGATGCTGGTCTGGACGCAGAACACATGACTGGCAAGGAGGCAGGTATACTTACCGATTCAAACTTTGGCGAGGCCCGGCCTCTCATGGACACCACAAAGCTGCGTGTGAGCCACAAAATTGAACCCCTGCTCAAGCGCGGAGTCATTCCAGTAATAACAGGGTTTATCGGCGCGGACCAGCATGGCAACATAACAACCATAGGACGCGGAGGCTCAGATTACACCGCAACCATCGTGGCGGCCAGCATCGAAGCCGACGAGGTCTGGCTTTGGGGCGATGTAGATGGTCTGATAACCGCCGACCCCAAGATAGTCAAGAACGCTCAAGTGTTGAAGGAGGTGTCTTTTGCCGAGGCCATGGAGATGGCGCTTTTTGGCGCAAAATACATGCACCCAAGGGCACTTGAGCCGGTGATGGACACTGGCATACCAGTCAGGATCCGCAACACTTTCAACGTAAAACACCCCGGCACGGTAGTCACGCAAAATCCAAGTAAAGACTCGCAAAAGATAGTCAAGTCTATCAACGCAATGCGCCATACCGCGCTCATCGACGTAAGTGGAGGTGGGATGGTTGGCATTCCCGGAACTGCCGCGAAGATCTTTGATACCCTTGCAAAAAACAAGGTGAACATCATGATGATCTCCCAGAGCCCGTCTGAATCAAGCATATCGATGGTCGTAAGGAAAAACGACCTTGACAAGGCAACGACTACTCTGGAGTTAAACCTTCTGGGCAAGGTGATAAAGCAGGTCAACGTCAGCGATGACGTTGCAGTCATTGCAGTTGTAGGTTCAGGCATGCGCGGCATCAAAGGCGTGGCAGCCAAGGTTTTTGGAGCTGTCGCAAGATGCGGTATAAACGTGATAATGATAGCCCAGGGCTCATCGGAGCTTAATCTGGCGTTCGTTGTGAAGGACAGCGACTGCGAGCAGGCCGTCAGGGCCCTTCACGACGAATTCGGGCTTGGCAACAACGGCAAATGACGGACCGCAAAGATTGTAGGAAGAGATAAATTTACAGCTGCCAGAAAATCTCTCTATGACCGGCGATTCTGTCAAAAAGGGGAAATTGTATGTTGTGGGAGTTGGACCCGGTCATCACGATCACATGACGTACAGGGCCAAGCAGGTCATAGATGAAAGCCAGGTCATTGTTGGCTACGATACGTACGTCGGTCTGGTCGAGGACCTTATTCAAGGTAAAGAAGTCTACAGGTATGCCATGACGCAGGAGGTAGACAGGGCAAATCAGGCCATCGAATTTGCAGAGAATGGCAAGACAGTCTCGCTGGTCTCGTCCGGCGACCCGGGCATATACGGCATGATTGGCCTCATCTACGAGATACTGGCAGAGAGGGGCTGGAACCGGGAGACAGGCATATACGTGGAATGTGTGCCAGGGGTTTCTTCCCTCAATTCCTGCGCTGCTCTGGTCGGCTCGCCGTTGATGACAGATTTTGCAGTCGTCAGCATGAGCGATCTTTTGGTCCCTTGGGACATGATACTAAAAAGGGTCGAGGCCGCCGCCCTTGGCGACTATGTCACGGTAATTTACAACCCGGCAAGCAAGAAAAGGGTGCATCAGCTTCGCGATGCAAGGGATATTTTCCTGAAGTACAGAAAGCCAGACACGCCGGTGGCCATCATAAAAGGCGCATACAGAGAAAGCCAGCAGGTGCAGATCACCACGCTTGAAAAGATGCTTGACTTCCCTGACATGCTTGGCATGATTACCACTGTCATCGTGGGAAATTCGTCGACCTTTAACTACAACGGCCTGATGATAAACCCGAGAGGGTACACCTCAAAGTACGAACTGGTCAAAGAACAAAGGCAATAGCTTTGTGCATCGGTGTAACCATCACAAATCTATATTTTTGTGGTTGCTGACGAAAGAACGTTGGCGCTGCTTTTAGGCACCTGCGGATGGAGCTACCAAGAATGGGTAGGAATGTTCTATCCCAACAACAGGATAGCCAAACTGTCTTTTTACAACAGGGTTTTTGAAACGGTCGAGGTAGACTCGTCTTTTTACAGGGCACCTTCAAAACAGATGGTCTCCGGCTGGGCCAAAGCGGTTGCACCGTCGTTCAAATTCTCGCTCAAAGTGCCGAAATCGATTACTCACGACAAGCGCCTCACGGGAATTGAGCAAGATTTTGCCTCCTTTCTTGAGGTGCTAGAGCCGCTTGTAAAGACCGAAAGGCTTGGCTGCCTGCTTGTGCAGCTGCCTCCAAATTTTGTCTTTGGGCAGGATGAGATAGAAAGGCTGGAAAGGCTTTTCGAGTTCTTCCCCTCCACGATGCACTTTGCTGTAGAATTCCGTCACGAATCATGGGATAGACAAGAAACCTGGACACTTTTGAAAAAATACAACGTGGCCAATACGATAACCGACTCGCCGCTGGAGTTTCTATCCAAGCCTGTCGTCACATCCAGTACCCATGCTTTTATCAGGTGGCATGGCCGCGGCGAAAAGATCTGGTACGACTATAGGTACTCTGAACAAGAGCTGCTGAAATGGGTAGAAAAGTTGAGGCTAATCGAAACGAAAGTTGGCACCGTCTACGGTTACTTTAACAACCATTACAGGGCAGGCGCGCCGACTAACGCGCTGCAGTTTCTTGAAATGGCAGGCAGGATAACAGAACCTCAGAAAAAGGCTAAAGAAAGGATAGAGCGAAAGTTCTGGTCTGAAAAGCCTGTTAGGATCACGGACTTCATGAACAGGTGAACTATTCTTTAACGCAGAATTGGCCGCAAAGTATCCAAGCATCATGATTTTTGGACGAACAATGGGACATTAGCTATACCGTTGTAGTGAAATCTAATTTTCTCAAATAAAAAGTTCCAGTTCCTAGTATTTCATTCTAAAAATCAATTTTCATCCAGTTATTATTGATAACTACAGGGATATGCTTAATTATTTGGAATCCTATAGAAGGTGGCATGAGCCAAGCATTTGAAGACAAAACTCTTGGATTAAAGTTAAAGGGGTACAGCATCGTCCCCAACGACGCGCTTGAAACCAAGATCGCTATCTATACACCAGAGATAGTACAGTCCATACTTTCAGAACATCCAGAAATAGTGGACAACTGGCTTCGAAACATCCACGAAGAATACATTGCAAAGAAGAAATTATGTGAATTTGACAACGACCCTGTTGCATGCTTTAATCTGTCACTTTATGAGGAATTCGAGAAGCATCTGAAAAGCTGGAACGATGGTGGCATGATTACCATCTCGTTGCCCGGAGACAAAGCAATTAGGGTCAGTAAGAAGCCGTTGATCTCTTTCACCAAGTTATCAGCTGCAGAGGTTTGCGATGTATGCAAACTCAGCTTTGGTTCTGTTAAGGAGTTGGTAAAGCATTACAAAGAAGAACACCCCATCATGGTTGAGAGGGTGATGATACCCATCTAAGCTTGGCAGCCATACCTTTCAACTCCACAAATTTTTGAAGAACCAAAAGGCTGTACCTACCTACTCGACATTATTCACTATGGTGTAGGACTAAATTCCCTATATATGGAGAAGAAACAAGACAAGTTACTTTTATGACGAGATTCGTTTAAAATTTAAATATTCCACGGCTTAATTTAGGTGTTAGATGTCTGAACAAGCAACTTTAGAGCAGGTTTTCTCCATTCTTGCGGACAGGCATTCTGTAAATATTCTCAAAAACGCATATTCCGGTTTGAGGGCATCTTCAACAAGTTACACAGGGAATTTGAGCAAGAAGCAGTTCTACGCAAGACTAAAACGTTTAAAGGACCTTGGTTTCATTGACAAGCACGACGGTTTTTACAGGACCACCACGTTTGGTTCCCTTGTTTGTAATGGCTACGTCAGCACAATGGAACAGGTCCTCAACAATTTCTGGAACCTCAAGGCGGTGGACATCCTTAAGGCAAGAAAGGATTTCCCGTTGCACCAAAAGGAATCGGTAATCAACGAAATCATCCAGAACTGCAATCTGAGGAACATAGTAAATGTCACCCATCTTTCTGGCTTTTCCATCATCAAGGATTACAACCAGCTCGTGATCGAAGTCATAAAACTCTTGGATAACGCCAAAAAGGAAGTGTACCTTGCTACGAGGTACCACGATCCCAATTTCTCTTCAAGGATGTTCAAAAGAGTTTACGAAGGGCTTACCATGCATTTGATTGACGGCCTTCCGGAGCAGATTTCTATTGAGAACAGGCTTAACGCGGTACTTAGGACCCCTCCAAACAAGGAGACCTTTGATATGGTAAACAGCATTATAAGATCTTCAAGATTTGATCTGAAGAAAGCTGTTGTACCATCCAGCTTTATGGTGGTTGACGGCACCACGGTATGTTATGAAACCGTAGGCTATTCCAATCCAGAACAATTTACTGTTGCCATATCCCACTATGACGATCCATACCTTGCACAACGCTTCATTTCATACTACAAGACCTTGGCAAAGGATGCCGCCGTGCCAAGACTGCTTGAAAGCGTTCGGGAAAGATAGCCAGTTGCTTTAGCAAGCACTTTACTTTTAGGCAGTGTAATCTGAGGCGGAATATTATCTAAAATTAGCCACTGAAGGCTATTTTTGGAAAAAAAGGGAAATATCCTCCTCTTGTGCGGTCTTTTACATGGCGGCCATAGAATGGGCGCACCGTAGGAACAGAATCGGCATAGAGAGGGCAGAGGTTTCTTTTGTCCAATCTCAACTGGTTCTGTTCCAATCCCGCGTCAAGTGGGGAGTACTTTACACACTGGCAACAGTGGCAGGGCTGTTCTGTGTACCTGGAATCAACGGATTCTTGTTAGCAGACATGGTAGAAGAAATGAAGCAGAACTCGTTTTTGCCTTTCATTTCGCTTCTCATTGCAACAGGAATGTACATACTCAACGATCTTGTTGACTCTGACCTTGACAAAGCCAATGGCAAGAAAAGGCCGATACCTTCCGGTCGGGTTTCAAAGTCGCAGGCATGGGTTTTCATCATATGGACCACTGCCCTGGCGATCTTGCTATCGGTCCTCACATTTAATGTCGTTACGATGGTATTGATAGTTCCGATGATAACGATAGGAATTCTATATTCAGCACCCAGGATTGCACTGGCCAACAGGTTTGTGATAAAGACGCTGTCTATTGCATTTTTTTACATGCTCTGTGCAACCTTGGGAATTACATCTAATTACGGACTTGAACTGATAGCTAGCAATCCGGTTGTACCTCTTCATGCAATCGCAATGTTTGGGACGATGATCTTTGTTTCGTCGGTTTTCAACGACCTAGGCGACGTTGAAGGCGACAGGGCATCCGGAAGGCGTACAATACCGATTGTTATAGGAAAAAGAAACACGGTAAAAATGTCAATGATCCTCATCGCAGGTATGTCTGTTGCGTCGTGGACTATGTACGCAGCCGGCGGCATTGGTCTGGTTACGACACTTCTAACCAGCATGTTCTCGGTACTGGTTGCAGCAAGAATGGTCATGACGCTGAAAGGTCTTGATAACACTGAATTCATAAGAAGACAGCACAAAAAGATCTTCCCGCTCCACATGGTCCTGCAGTCAAACTTGGCCATCGGAACAATATTGCTGTAAAAAAGCCGCAAAAGGGCACATACACTGGATATTTCGCGTTAAAGGGACAGTCCGCAGTATAGGAAACTTTGGAAGAATTGCCTTATGAAGGGATAATTAAAATATAAGGTCACAATATTATGGAGTAAGAAGATGGCAAAATCCCAGACAGCCGCCTCTATCCTTAGGACCATCTCTGATGACAAATCGATGGAATTGTTCAGGACCATCGCTCAGGGCAGCATTGACAGTGAGAACTTGAAGAACAAGACCAAGCTTACCCGCAAGCAGTATTACTCTAGACTTTCCAGAATGACAAAGGTCGGTCTTGTGAGAAAGAAAAGTGGTAAATATACCCTCACCGCGTTTGGCAAGGTAGTCTACGACTCGCAGGTAACCGTCGAAAAGGCAATCAGCAACTTCTGGAAGCTCAAGGCCATTGATTCACTAGAGATGTCCAACGAACTCCCAAAGGAAGAGCAGAGGAAGCTTATGGACGCTCTGCTTGACAACCAAGAGCTAAAAGAGATCCTTGTAAAGGGATCCTAGACTACCTATTTTTCACATTCCTTGCTGCCTATTTTTCTTTGATATAATGAAGTGTTTGTGGATAAGAGAGCCATACTGCAAAGCTTTTTTGGGCTTCATGGCCGACTCCTCTTGAACCCCGACCGAAAGAGCGGCCTGCCTCAGGATATGCTTTCGCATCATGTCGTCGGCTCCTCCGATCTTTTGATCCACAGGTATGGATTTGGCAAACTCAATGAATTTTGGAGATAGAAAAGGCTGCCTAACTGCCACGCCAAATTCGCTGGCGACGGTGGCTATTTCCTTTACCAGTGTCAATTCATTGGAAATTTTTTCATCCATGAATTTCATTATAGCAGACTCTCCTTCCTTGAAAACTGCGCGGTAACCGTTGTAGCCGCAGAACAACTCGTCGCAACCGTTGGCGCTTAGCACCACATCGACGTGATTTTCCCGTGCGGTCTTTGCTATGTAATGGTATGCTATGCAGTTTTCAATATGGGATGTGTTGTTGCAGCCTACCAGACGCTGCACGTAACGGAGGTCCTGCTGGAATTCATGGCTTTTCAACTCTGCAGTACGCTGCTGCATCCCCATCTGTGCGGCAATCTTTTTTGAGAACTCGATGTCGTTGGAGCCGGGAAAGCCCACGGTTATCAGGATTGTTTGTTTGTCCAGATCCTGGCAGATCTTTGCCAGAAGCGAGCTGTCCACGCCTCCGGAGAATGCAACGCCCACAGTCGTCTCAGGCACGGTTTCTCTGACCGCTGAATAAAGGGCATTTTTCAGGTCCTGTATGTAAGACACAGTCGCGAAGCTGAGGGGGTTTCTCGCATAAATACCGAGAGCCGCGCAAAATACCATTTATATATATAGTAACAGATGTAGTCAGCTGCAGATATGGCCACTGAAAGGGTCGTGCTAAACAGCGACCTTCGATACCTAGACGACAGGGGAAACCTGCTTCGTAGCAGGGCAGAGCTATCGGTTGCCAAGATGTTGGCGTTTCTTGGTCATGATTACAGATATGACGCTGATTTGAATCTGCCCGACGGAACCGGCGCACGGATTGATTTTGCCATCGGCGACAAATACATCGAGGTCATAGATTCGGAGGCCGACGTCGTCAAGTTCAAGAGGATAAAGGAAAAGATACCGCAGCTTAACATCGTGGCTGTCGGTCATTCCAAATTTGCAAGCAGGATCGGAGAGATAGACTCCATGTTCTTTTACAACGAGTCGGAACGCACTCAGACAGGCTCCATCTTCATCGAGGATCCTTCTCTTGCGTTTGATTATGCCCACATCCTGCCGCTGGTGGAAAAGTGTTCCGTCCTCCACGGCCACACCTCCACGGTCATGGTCGAGATAATTGGAAGCATGAAGAACAGCATGGTAGTTGATTTCGGCGAGGCCAAGAGGATAATCAAGGACACGCTAAATGCCATAGACCACAAGTTCTTTATCAACGCAAAATACTTGCAAAAAGAAGATGACACCCATTACCACGTTGCGTTTGAAGGCCCGAGGGGATACTTTAGCCTGCAGTTGCCAAAGATGACCACATACATGATGTCAAGCGAGGCCACCGTTGAGAACCTGTCCACAGAAATCATCAGACTGCTGGCCCCCAGGATGCCGGCAAACGTCGAGGCTCTGGGTGTGTACATTTACGAAGGTGTGAACAAGGGTGCGCACATAATAGCCGGAGTAAAGAAGGAAGAGAAAAAAGAATAGATGGACAAGGCGCTTGTCATGCTTTCCGGCGGGCTGGATTCCGCCACATGCCTTTACTGGGCAAAACAAAGATTCGATGTCTCTGCGATTACCTTCAACTATTTTGGGCGGCTTGAAAAGGAGAAGTTGGCAGCCGTCAGGCTTGCAGAAAGGGCCAGCGTTTCAAATATGATAACCGTCGACGTGCCCTTTGTGAAAGAGGCGGCCGACTTTTACAACGGCCGTTTCAAGAACCCCGATTCCGACATGCGGTGGGCGTCGTACGTGCCGGCAAGAAACATCATGTTTTACTCTATAGCGGCGCATTATGCAGAATACCTAGGCGTCAGGTGGATAATTGGAGGGCACAACAGCCACGACGTTGATTTCTTTAAGGATGCATCAAAAAGCTACATCGAAAAGCTGAACTCGCTATTCAGAGAGGGCTGCCTCTTCTGCGACGGCCGGCCATACCAGATACTTTTGCCGCTGGCAGACATGAACAGGACGGCGGTGATCAATCTTGCCAGGCAGCTTAATGTGCCTATCGAGCTGACGTGGAGCTGCCACATTGAGGGCAAGACGCATTGCGGGCAGTGCTATGCATGCAAGCAGAGACTCGAGGCATTTGACATGCTTGGCATCAAGGATCCTGTTTTTGCAGAACGGTAGGCCCAGACCTGTCTTTTTCAGGAAATATGTTGCTCAAGTGGATCCTGTCAAAATTTCCAAGGCTGGTCTTGACGGTGATCCGGCCGTCCTCGATGCTTTGAATTATTCCAAAGCCGGCAATTCTGCCATCAAAGCCAAGGCCCACAAACATTCCTTTCATGTCAGCATGACAGAGTCCGGTAGCAAACGTAACCTCATCCCAGGAATACTGCCTGTTTCTGTATACGAACCAGATATCAGCCAGCTCTTTGCTTGTAAGGCCGTCGCCGGTGTAATGCAGAAGCTGGGTAGCCCGGCGGCCCAATCTGTCTGACCGGGTCTTGACTGCTTCTCTGCTGGACTTGACGCGGACAGGCATCCATGGTTCAGAACCAAACCCATTGCAGAATTCACTTGGGCCAAGGCAGACTAGCACTGCTGGCCTGAGCACTCTTGCTATCATCAGCTTGTAGGGAAGGCCGCCATTTTCCACGTAGCCGTCAGTGTTAATGATTTGCAGGTCGGCCAGTCGCCTTGTTTTAAGCAACAGGGATCTCAGCCTGCCGGCCACAATCCTTTCAAACCCTGCAGGAGTGAGACTTCCAACGAATTCAAAGAAATCGGCGCGGGCATCGCGCAGATCCGTCAGCTGCCTCCTGATTATTGCCGCTCCTACTGCTCCCGGCGGGGCCAAATCCCCCTGCCCCATGTCACCGTCTATGATGCAGGGTACGAGCCCTCTTTCAATCGCGACGTTCGCAAGATAGGTAGAGAACGTGGATTTGCCGGTGTCTGTCCGGCCGACGAGCATCACCACCCTTTGCCGGGCAGACAGAATCCTTTCCACGGCGGTTTGCCACATCGATGTGCCCGAAGTCAGAGGATCGGCAGTCCAGAACATGCCGCCCCCTGGCTCGATGTGGGTTTTAGTCTCATCTTTTATTTCAAACGGCAGAACCTTTCCTGCCCTGACCGTCACCTGGCTGTTTGAGACATCCATCCCCAAGATTCGACAGGCGCCGTCAACCCGGACGGTGGCCGGGCCGCGGACCATCACCACACTGCCGGTCGGGGCCATGCTCTTACTTTCAACCAATCAGTTGAAATAATTTTCCAATTGTAAACATTTATTTCTCATCCAGAGACTACCGCGGATACGCTTGTCGGCCTCGGCTGACCGTGGGTCCCAGCGGCCACCCGTTGATTCCTACAGTCAAAACCAACTTGTGCGTACGCTCAGCCTCATGGACATAATAATGGTGGGAATCGCTGGCATGATAGGTGGAGCCATATTCGTCCTCACCGGACCGGCCATCGGCTTGGCTGGAAGCGGCGTTATTATCGCGTTCATACTAAACGGCATCATCACGCTTTTCACGGCCATGGTCTACGCTGAGCTGGGCTCTGCCATGCCGGAAGCCGGCGGCGGCTACCTGTGGATAAGAGAGGGTCTTCCAAGGCCAAACGCGTTTATCAGCGGCTGGATGGCGTGGTTTGCCCACATAGTGGCAGGCAGCCTCTACTCGGTAGGGTTTGGCGCCTTTGTATTTATTCTGCTCAAGATGGCTGGCCTTCCAGACCAGCCAGTCTTTGGCATTATGCCTGTCGACAAGCTGATTGCAGTGGCCTCCGTCGTGGCGTTCACCTACGTCAACATAAAGGGCACATCTGAGACCGGCCGGACAGGCACGATAGTTACCCTTGTCCAGATCGCCACCATCGTGGCCATCATCGGCTTTGGATTCTGGGCCCTTCATGCAAAACCGGGATGGGAATTTGAATTCACAGGCCAGATGTTTCCGGCAGGTATAAGCGGCCTTGTGGCGGCCATGGGATTGACCTTTATCGCGTTTGAGGGGTACGAGATAATAGTGCAGACAGGAGAGGAGGCAAAGAACCCAAAACGCAACATCCCAAGGGCTATTTTCATTTCGCTGGCAGTGGTGGTGACGCTCTACTGTCTCATGGCTTTTGTATCATTGGCCGCAACAAAGACACCAACCGGCGAGCCGGTCTGGAAGTTCATTGGAGAGTCCGGCGAGCTGGGCATAACCAGGGCGGTGGACCTGTTCATGCCATACGGAGCCATCATTGTCCTGGCAGGAGGCATCGTCTCAACGCTGGCCGCGCTAAACGCCACCACGTTCTCATCATCCCGCGTGGCTTTTGCTATGGGCAGGAACTACAACCTCCCCCACGCATTAAGCATCATACATCCCGTGAACAGGACTCCGCATGTAGCTGCGGTAGTCTCTGGCGCAATCATGGCCGTAATGGCCTATGCGCTGCCGCTTACAGATATCGCCGTTGCGGCAGGTGTGATATTCCTGCTCCTCTTTGCGCAGGTCAACATTGCGGCCATCAACATCCGCAAGATCTATGGAGACAAGCTGAAGTATGGCTTTAAAATTCCGCTGTTTCCCGTGATCCCGATTGCAGGGGTCTTCCTCAACATAGGACTGGCACTGTACCTGCTTGTGACGCAGCCTCTCAGCTGGGTTATAACCATTCTGTGGATCGTCGCAGGGTTCGTGCTTTACAGAAAATACACGTTCAAAAAAGAGGTGGAGCATTACGCGCCCGTCGTGACAAGTGAAGGCACGCAGGAGCGGCTGGGCTTCAGGATACTGATTCCCTACATGCCTGAGAATCCCGACAGGCTGGTAAAATACGCGATAAGGGCGGCCAAGGAACGGTCCGGCGAGGTAAACGTTCTTCGTGTTATAACCGTCCCGCCCCAGACGCCGCTGTCTGCCGGAGTGGCGTTTGCAGAAAGCGCAAGGAAATCGTTTGTGCCGCTGGAAAAGGTCTTCCAGAACAATGATGTTCTAAGCCACTACCTGGTGCGAATATCCCATGATCCAACTGAGGCGCTTCTGGCCACCATAGAGGAACAAAAGATCAACCTGCTCATCACGGATTTTGAGACCACGCGAAGGAACAAGAAATTGCTTGCCCTTACAACCTGCGACCTTTTGGCCATAAGGGCAGAAGAGGACAGCCTGCAGCTGGAGCCGGAGCGCCTTAGGGTGGAGGCAGACCTGGAAATGCATGCTGTACCTGCAGAAGAAAAGAAGAACCTTGTGGCCGTTTATGACGGCGGAGCTCATTCTGGCATGGTGCTCAAGATCACAAGCTGGCTTGAGCATTCCGGAAGATTCAACGTCAATATTGTATCGGTAAGCAAGAAAGAAAGCGACACGGACGGAAGCGTCCCGATGCATCCGGAGTACCTGACTCAGCTGGGGGTAGGCCTAAAAGAGATACACCTGTCTGATGACAGCTATGAGTTATCGCATTCCGTTCTTAACACGATCTCTTCCTTCCAGCCCGACCTCGTGGTTATAGGCGCGACCGTGGGCCAGTTTAGCATGTTTCAAAACCCGCAGTTCTTAAGCACCATAAGGCAGCTCCCCTGCCCGGTTATAGTGACCAGGGAGTTTGGCATACCGGGAGTCTATCGCGCCAAATCGCTTTTCATGAGGATCACCGGCCGGTGATCAAAATTGTTTTTATGCTCCATCACGTGCCATATTTAGAACCTTGCAAAAGCCCGTATTTGTCAATATCAAGTCCAAGATAATATTTGTCAGTCTGTTTTTGTCCATAACCACGTTGTTTGCCGTGTCGGTCCTAAGCTTTATTTCGGCAGACAACCTTTTGCGCGAAAGGGTCAGCGACCAGCTGCTAAGCGAGTCCTCTGGCAGAGGTGCCGCAATACGCTCCCTCATAGACAACAGGGTTCAGCAAATCCGCCTTCTTGCGGCAAATGAAGCAATCCAGAAGGGCATCCAGCAGTTCAACGAAAACACGGCTTTGGACAGCCAGCAACTTGCCGATTATAGAAATGAGTTTGAAATCGAGGTGGAATCCTTCCAGCGGGTGGCCGGCAACTCCATGAATCTAGAGAACGTAAAGGTCATAGGAAGAAATGGCATAGTTTACCTGTCGTCCGACCCTTCTGAGGAAGGCAGCGACTACTCTGCCAACGAGACGTTCAAAAGAGGAACAACCGAGAGCTTGCTTGAATTTGCCCCCGTCAACGACCAGAGGAAGGCCGTTGTGGCAGTCCCCATATTTGAGCATGGTAAGATAGAAACCACCACCCCGATAGGCGTTCTTATCGCCACCACGGATACGGAGGCTTTTGACGAGATACTTCTCAACCGTAAGGGGCTTGGTGCCACCGGCGAGGTATACATCGTCAACGTTGACAGGATCATGATTTCAGAATCCAGGTTCATTGAAAACGCGGCGTTCAGGCAGGAAGTAGACACGCTCGCCGTGCGGGAATGCTTTGATAATGACAATGAGATAAGTGCCATCTACCCCGATTACAGGAACATCCCCATAGTCGGGTTCTCGTACTGTGCCAAGGATCTTGGCTTCGTGCTTTTAGCCGAGATAGACGAGGCGGAGATCTTTAGCCCCATCACGCAACTTAGAAACGCCATCATCGCGGCAGCGGTAGTGATAAGCGGCGTGGTCGTGGTCATTTCGCTGTATGTTTCTAGGACCATCACAAAGCCTATAACCCAGCTCATGGGAGCCGTGGACAAGATCTCCAAGGGCGACTACACCCATCCTGTCAAGATCCAGTCCGGCGATGAGATCGGTCAGCTGGCCACGCAATTTGACATGATGAGGAAAAGTGTCCTTGAGACCAACATGAATCTCAACCGCCTGGTCAGGGAAAGGACCAAAGACCTGACAGACATGACAAATGCGCTGGACGCGACGGCCATCGTAGCTGTCACAGACAAGGATGGCACCATAACCAAGGTCAACAGCAAGTTTGTTGAAATATCCAAGTATTCAGAAAAAGAGCTGGTAGGCCAGAACCACCGCATTTTAAAATCTGGTTACCATTCGCCGGAATTCTTTGACGGTATGTGGAAGACCATTTCAAGCGGCAGGATATTCGAAGGCGAGATCAAAAACAAGGCAAAGGACGGCGCCTACTACTGGGTCAAGACAACCATTGTCCCGTTCTTGGACGAAAGCGGCCAACCAAAACAGTACATAGCCATTCATAACGACATCACAAACCTCAAGAATACTGAAGAGCAGTTGCAGGAGGCGCTAGCACGGGACAGGGCCAACGCCGAGATCATCAAGATGCAGGTGGAGGAGCTCAACAAGACCAATGAGGAACTCAGGCAGAAGGACAAGCTTAAAGACGAGTTTCTCGGCATGGCCTCACACGAGCTCAAGACCCCACTGACGCCCATCATAGGCTGGTGCGGTGCGCTCAAGTCCAACACAATTCTTGGCGCCCTGACACCGGAGCAGCGCGCAGCTGTCGACACGATAGAAAAGAACGCCGTCAAGCTGGAGAAGATGATAAGTGACATGCTGGACGCTCAGAAGCTGGAATTAAACGAGCTCAAGTTCAACATAGGCGAGGTGGACATAGACAGGATCATCAGGAATGTGCAGCGGGATTTCGAATTCATAATGAAGGAGAAGAACATAGAATTCACTATCAACGTCCAGCCCGGCCTCAGGTTCAGGTCCGACGAGGCCAGAATCATGCAGGTGTTAAACGCCCTGCTGTACAATTCCATCGATTTTGTGCCCAAGAACAACGGCAAGATCGAACTTGTAGCGAAGGTCGATAATGGCCAGATCGTTTTTGGCGTCAAGGATAACGGGCCTGGAATACCCAAGGACAAGCAGCAGTTCCTGTTCAAGAAATTCTACCAGGTGGATACCTCCCTGAAAAGAAAGCACGGTGGCACAGGGCTTGGACTGGCCATAAGTAAGGGCATAGTCACAGGACTTGGCGGCAACATATGGGTTGATACAGAAGAAGGCAAGGGGTCTAGTTTTTATTTTAGTCTGCCCAGAGAATCCAGAAATGAGAATTCTCATAATCGATGACAGTGCGGACATCACTGACCTTTTGGTCAAGGTCCTGACAACTGTAGGACACGATGTCATGTCATCGGACAGTGGAAAGGAAGGACTTGAGATGATCCTGAAAGAAAAGTTTGATCTGATCTTTCTTGACATTGCAATGCCTGACTTTTCTGGGCTGGAAATAATAGATAGTCTCGTTCAGGCCGGCAAGATAAAAGACAGCCCCGTGGTGCTTTTCACGGCTTCTTCTATCACCGATTCCGAAGTGAACGAACTCATAAAAAAGGGCGTGCACTCGTGCCTTAGAAAACCAGTCAGGATTGAGACCCTCTTTGAAAAAGTGCAAGAAATCAGCCAGCTGGCGGCCGCGAAGAATTGAACAGAGTTTGTGACATGAAAGATGGTGTGACTGTTGTCTGAAGATGTTTACAGGACGCAGGCTGGAGGCGATTCTCAGGAACATGACGCAAAGGAAAAGCAGCAGATAGAGTTACTTTTGCAGTTTTTCACCACCACAAAAAACTACAGCGTCGGCATCGTCGACATGGTTGGCTCGACCAGCATAACGATGAAGATGCCCATGGAAAAAGTGAGCCTGTACTATAGCATATTCCTAAACGGCCTTGCTGAAACTATAACCAGTTACGGAGCCACGGTGGTCAAAAACGTGGGCGATAGTCTGCTGTACTACTTTCCCAAAACAGAATATGGAGAGCCGGAGTCGTTTAAGGAAGTATTGAATTGCTGCGTGGCAATGATACAAAAGGGCACCAAGCTTAACGCCAAGCTGCAGCAATTGGGGCTTCCGGATGTAAAGTACAGGATCAGCTGCGACTACGGCGCGGTGATCGTTGCCAAGATGTCCACGTCATCGGTAAACGACATCTTTGGCAAGTCAGTCAACCTGTGCGCGAAGATGAATTCTCTGGCGCAGCCAGGCGGCATAGTCATCGGCGAGGGCCTCTATGAGAAAGTGAAATCCTTTGAAGAGTATGTTTTTACTGAAATAAAGGACATGCCGCTTTTTGCAGAAAACGGCTATCGGGTTTATTCTGTCTCTGTAAAATAGTCACGGCTCGGTTGTCAGGATTTGTATGGTTAAAGATTGGCTTTTGGCTAGTCGCTTGCTATTATGATCCCAGTGCCGCAGTACGGGCATCTTGTCAGATCCGGATCAACAAGCTCGCCTTTTTTGCTGTACAGCTCCACCGTGCCGTCCGGGGTAACCCTGACTAGGTTCTTCTCCTTGGACCAAGCCATCTTGTTGCAACACCATGTAAAGGTGTATCTAACTGATTCTGGCTTTTTGGTTATGGTCACATGCAAGGTAGGTTCAAGCTTCGATCTATTGGTTATTATTTTTTACGGACCATCAATGTGGCCCAATGATAAAAATTAGCAGTTTCTACAAAAAAAGTAAAGTTTGGTTGAAAAATTCAAGAAGGTTTTGGACACCCTTCCATCGGCCAGATGAACACATCCTTGCCGGGGAGCTGCCAAAGCTCATTTGAATACAGGGATGTATCGTCGATGTGGCAGCGCTCACACATGTTCACCATGATGTTGTCAGACGACTTACCGATCAGCTTCAGGAATTCCTTTGCATATTCCACTGCTTGGGCGTCCATCTCCCTTGATATCTGGCCACTGCTCGACTTGTCGGTGGGAACAAAGACATCGAAGTGGAGTCTGCCCCTGTCTGCATACGTGTTGTAGACTATGACCTTTTTTCTTCCGCCGTGATACGGTTCAAGCTTGCCATCCATGGAATTTCTGTCTGCAAAAACAACTTTTATTTTTTTGGCTATTTTTGACAATACAGATGACTGTTGCAGGATTTTTATTTTAGAATTGCATATAGAATGTGAAAGCAATTATTGGAATGCGGTATTTGCGGCCATGAAGAAGACATCCCCTTCAAATGCAGTTACTGCAAGGGCATCTTTTGTTCCGCGCACAGGCTTCCTCCAAACCACAACTGCGTCTTTCTAAACATGTTCATGAAAAAACCAGAAAGAGAAAGAGAGTTCTTGGATTACGTCAGCGGCAGAGCTGGAAGCACTGGGGAGCGGATAGTAAACGCGGTCAGAAATGCCACGGTTCTCAGGTTTTCAAAAACAGAGATACTGCATCTTGTAATCGGCACGGCTCTGGTTGTTGGCGTTGGAATGTCGCTGTTTGGCTTTAGGCTAAGACTTGATTACATAGTGATTTTTGTTAGCGCGTTCATCATTCACGAGCTGGCGCACAAATTCCTTGCCCAATTCTACAAGGCATGGGCAGAATTCAGGGTACAGTTTTACGGTGCCGTGATCACCGCGATCTCTGCCCTTCCTTTCTTTCCGTTCAAATTCATTGCCCCAGGAGCCGTCTTTATAGGCGGACCCATCAGCGAGCAGAGGAGCGGTAAGATTTCTCTGAGTGGTCCGTTGACAAACATTGCCATGTCCCTTGGCTTCTTGCTTTCGTACTACCTTGCAAACGCGCTGTATGACAGGGCTATCCAGATTCTGATCACCGGCGCCATATTCAACAGCTGGATTGCATTTTTCAACCTGATCCCGTTCATGGGACTTGACGGCTCAAAGATTTTCAGCTGGAGCAAGTTGGTCTGGGTACTAACCTTTGCCTTGGCCATCGCACTGTATGTGATCGGTGACATAGCTGGTGGAAGGGGCCTTTTCGGGCTTTTCAGATAGGTTGCGGATCCAATTTATCAGACGCTGGTGCTTGCAATAGAGCTGTTTACCACCAGCAGTTTGCCCAGCGTTGACAGCTTGGCGGAGATCTTGCCCCTGTCACCTTTTTCTACCTCCAAAAGTCCCAGATCCACAAGACCTTTTGTTTCTTTTGAACCCATGACATGGTAGCTGAGCAGCGGCTTTCCGTAACCGGAGATCTGCTCCAGCTGTTCTAGACTGTCGATGGAACCGCCGTTATCGTTTATGGTCCTCAGAATCCGGAGTTTGGCTTCAGATATTATCTCGCTGTAGCTCAGTTTGAGGACCGGCAGGAGCATCGGCGTCCCGGTTTCATCCATCCCGAAGGCCTTGATGCCGTTGACAAATGCTGCCGACAGTGCAGCGCAGCCCATCAGCTTGTCGCCGCAGCTGACATTCATGAGAATCTGATGGAATTCCTTGCCTTCCTGATTCAGTATTTCGGCTACTCTTTCCATGGCGTCTCTGATCACGTTTTCCTTTGCAACGACGTTGACAGTGACGCGGATGTTAAGGACGTTGGCTATTCTCTTTGCGAAATCTTCAGCCTTTTGCTTGTCTGAGCTGTAGCAGATAAGCGCCAGTCTGTGGACTGGAAAGTTTCTGATTCCCGAGGATATCCCCTCCTGACCTTCATCTCCAAAAGTCGCTATGTGGAGTGTTTTTGACTGCATCTCTGCAGAACAACACCTCCAAAAGTAATAAGAGTGATGTTTAACAGTTAAGGATTTCCTTGAACAGTCAAATCGGCCGTTACCTCAAAAGCTGGGTATTGACCAGAGTCAGCGGGGAGCTGCCGTCTGACAGCCTGTGGATGTTTGCAGCAATTATTCTTGCTACCCCGTCAACCGATTCCTTGGTCCATCCAGCGATGTGCGGCGTGAGTATAAAGTTACTCAGCTGCAGAAGCCGGTCTGCAGGATCCGCAGGCTCTTCCCAGAAAACATCAAAGGCCGCGCCGGCAATCCTGCGGTTCTGAAGTGCCTCAAACAGCGCATCCCTGTCCACGACGGCGGCGCGAGCGACATTTACAAGAAAAGCTGATCTTTTCATCATGCTCAGCTCCTTTGTTCCTATCATGCCGGTTGTCTCCTTTGTAAGGGGCACGTGCAAAGAGACAAAATCCACCCGGGAAACATTTTCCGACAAGCTCTCCGGTCCATGAATGTCATCTACGAAAAACGACTTTTCCCGACCCGGCTTGTAGCCGAATTGCTCCTTGGTAACAGCTATAACATGCATGCCAAATGCCTTTGCCCGCTTTGCGACTTCCGTTCCGGTGGCGCCCAGTCCGACTACAAGAAGGGTCTTTCCGTGCAACTCGATTCCCATCTCGCCGGGAAGCCTCCTTTTCATCAGGCTGTTGGTTGTGTTCTGGATGTTTTTTGCTAGATATATCATTAGAAACATCGTGTGCTCGGCTACTGAGACGGCGTTGGCAAGGGGAACGTTTGCAACAAAGATCGATTTTGACGTGCAGTAATCAACATCAACGTTATCGTAGCCTATCCCCGATGCATGAATCAGCTGCAGGTTTGGGCAGAGATCTATTATCGACTTGTCGATCTTGCCTGTGCCGCCGACAAGAACATCTGCGTCGGCAAGCTGCCCTGAGAGCGGCTGGTTTTGATCCACAACTTCGGAGTTGAACCCGAATTCCTTTAATCGGTCATCCAGAATTTCCTTAAATGAAGAAGAGCGGACTAAAAGTTTTATTTTCATCCTTTGCGTCTTGAGAGAGTTTTTCCTTTTTAAGGGTTTAACTTGCATCGTGCAGTTTTCCAAATTTTATATTGTCTGCAACAGCCCAGTATGAGGTTATGTGCAAGCCGTCCTAGCAAAAACCTTAAGGAAAAGCCATGCGGATGATCTCCGTCTATTGGGACTGTCAAAATTAGTTTCCATCGCACTTTTATTGTTCATTGTTGCATCGATACATTACAACACTCAAGCGTATGCTTCCGACGAAACGTCTGACAGTGTTGTTGCCTACCTTAACTCTTACAACGAAGTATCGCTTTACTGGACTGCCCCGGCTACAGACATGCAGATAATAGACTATGAAGTACGGTACAAGACCGGGTCGGTAAACTATGTGTTTCTGGCAAATACGGGGAACCAGACCATATACAACCACAAAGACGTAATGTCTGAGAAAGTGTACTTTTACGAGGTGTACGCCATAACCAAGGAAGAGACAAGGATCTTTGTGGGCCAGACATCCATAGTTACTGCAAGAACCAGCTGCACACCCGATCAGGGCTGGTGCTTCCGTCTTGTATCGGCAGCCGTGTCAAAATCTGTTTCGTATGTAGGAGACGAGCTGGCTATAAACGCCGGAGTACTGCAGGGCGGCTCCAACGAAGACGGCGCTGTCTTTACCATCTTTTACGTGACTGACCCTGACGGAAGCCAGGCCGTCTTGGATACGAAAAAGATCTATACCGTAAGAGGCGAGAAACAGGATGTTACGTTCAACTACACTCCTGAAAAAAACGGCAACTACCGCGTGGATCTGGAGCTGATCTCTCCGACCGGCTACTCCTTTGACAAGCGTTCAGTGGACTTTCACATATCGGAAGACATATCCTACTATCAGTCCGGCGGCTGGCGTGAACTGATGATCTATGCGATCTTTGCCGGCGTTGGTGTTATAGTGTACATTGTAGCCGTCAACAGGTACCGCAAAAGAAGTAGCCAAACATAACTTCTTTAAATCATGGCTTTAAAATGAAAAATGTATTGTTTGAACAACTGCTTCTGCAAGGGGCCACCGAAGTAGCAATAGTGGTACTGGCCCTCATTGCAGCCTTGATAATTCTCTGGGCAATAGTCTCTATTCCAGTCTGGCTGGCAGCCAAGATCATCACCCGGGGCAAGGCAAGGTTCACCCGCGCGATGCTGGTGACTGCCGTAGGTCCAGTGGTTTACGGCATCGTGTTCTTTATCTCCAACGCCGCGCTCGCTGCAACCGGAGGTTTTGTCTTTGTGTCATTCATACTTGCGTTCATCGCCTGGATTGCGGTGTTCAAGTACGGCTTTGACACAGGCTGGTTGCGGGCCCTAGGCATTGCGGTACTTGCAACAGTGGTATTCATCGTGATAGGCGCGATGATCACCGTAATCCTGCAGATGGTGATTCCTGACGCGCCGGCCATAACGCCGCTGCCGTCGTTCAACGTCTAGGCAACTGTTGCATACTGCCGCTCAGACCAGTCGATCAGGGATTGCAGGTCCTTGGCGAAAAAGTCTGCATGCTCTTCAGCAACGGGCTGAAGCTCTGCTGGCGCCATGACGGCAAGCCTGAGCTCACCTTTGAGCCGGCCCTTCATGGACTTGGTCGTCGACGTAAGAAACCGCAGGGAGCTCTCGCTTGAAGAAAACACGCAGACAAGCATCATGCCGTGCCTGTTGCCCCATGTGCGCGAAATGTAGCGCTGAAAGTCGATATCAAAGAACGGGTCGATGTCCTGCTCGACATCGCCGATGTACCGGCAGTCCCACCCTAGGATCTGAAATGCCACGGACGCGCTCTTGGCCTGCTGCACGCGGTTTGCAGAGCCTGCCACGCAGAGCACGTGGGCGTTCATCTTTGACCCCGCCGGACGCGCGTTGAACTTGACCAGATCTATGAATTCGGATATCAAGGTCGAAAGGCGCGTACGGTCGGTCTTGCCAAGTCGGCCCCTTGAGTAAAGCTCCTCTACCGTGTTTGCCGCCGGCAGTATGACGTCGGTAAGCATCCGGACCTGGTCGATGTCGAAATTGAGCACGCTGGTCAGCAGTCTGCGGGCCTGCTCCTCATCGCCGGCCAGGGCATTATCGATCAGGCGCTGCTGCACCTGCGTGTAGTTGATTGGGAATTCAATGTCAGCAACGCCGGACTCTAAAAACCAGACGTTGACTGAGCCAACCTTCTTCTTTTTTATCAGGCCAAGGGAGTGCATGATGTCCAGGTACTTTGTTATGGTCATCCTGTTGATTCCAGTCTTGTCGGCCAGCTCTATTCCAGACAGGCCGGTTCCGGCATTCTGCAAAACATCCACTATCTTGCGCCTTACCTCGTCAAGGGAATAACGCCGGTACATTGATTCAGCACACCTGCCGCATGATAAAACCCTTACCTGTGCTTCTTTTTGGGCATCTTCCTTGAATTGGATATCAGGTCGGTAAGCGCGTTGAAGGCCTTTCCCACCTGATCCATTTTCACAAGCATGATGGTGTCGGTGTAGCAGCTGACTGTGTCTTCAATGTTGATGTGCCTTCTGGCCAGCTGGTTGTAAAATGCGATGGCGCAGCCCGGCGTCTTTATGATCTCCTCGGGGCTGTGGACGATGATCGCGGCAAGGTCGTCTTCTACCTCAAGTATGTCGTCGTGGGCAAACATGGCCTTGACCTCATCTAAGAGCACGTCGTCAAAGACAAGGGTGATAGACATGATGCTTTCAGACACGCTGATGAACCTGTCAACGTTCTGGGTCAGAGCCTTTGCCACCTTGTCAACGGTCTTCTTGCTTTTTTCGGCAGAGACCTTTGCCACATCGGTCCTGACGCTCACGGTGCTTCCAGCCAGTATCGCAGCGATGGGCCGTTCAGGTACGTCGTAGTCCTGCCGCGACCGCTTGAGTGCGGTGATTATGCTTTCTAGGCTGGTGCCCTTTCCCAGCATCTGGTCTATCTGCGGCTTGATTATCCTGGCAAGCGCGCTTATGTTGCAGTAATCGCGCTGCAGTGAATCTTGGAATGAAAGGTCGTTGTTAACCACTTCTTTAACCGCGTTTGTTATGGATTTCTCGATGACCGACATTGGCCACTTTCACCTTGATTTAGGTCATATCTGACCAAAAAATATAAATGTAGTGCTTGAAACGCAACGCATGTTCATGGCAAACAACGGCAAGGTTGTGCTGGCGTACTCTGGCGGCCTTGACACTTCTGTCTGTATCAGGTATCTGCAAAAGCTGCACAAGATGGATGTCATCACCGTGACAGTGGACTGCGGCCAAGACGACGACTTTAAGGAGATTGAAAGGCGCGCCAAGTTGATAGGCGCTATAAAGCACGTCTATGTGGATGCCAAAGAAGAGTTTGCCAGAGACTATGTTGTTCCAAGCATCAAGGCCAACGGTCTTTATCAGGGCAAGTACCCGCTGGCAACGGCGCTGGCAAGGCCGCTTATCGCAGCAAAGACAGTCCAGGTGGCCGATAAGGAGGGTGCCACCGCCATAGCCCATGGCTGCACCGGCAAGGGCAACGACCAGATCAGGTTCGACGTTACCATGCGCGCGCTTAATCCAAACCTCAAGATAATTGCTCCCATCCGCGACATGAATTTGACGCGTGACGTGGAGATCAAGTACGCCAAGGAGCAGGACATCCCCATAAGCACCGAAGCCAAGAAGTACAGCATAGACATCAATCTATGGGGCAGGGCAGTGGAAGGCGGCAACATCGAGGACGCGGATTTTGAGCCTCCCGAAGAGGCGTTTCAGTTCATCAATTTCAAGAACGACAAACCCGGCTACCTTGAACTGGAGTTTGACCAGGGAACCCCGGTGGCTGCTGATGGCAAGAGCATGCAGATAACCGATCTTATCCAGTACGTCAGCGACAAGGCCGGCTCCCACGGGGTGGGAATTGTAGACCACATCGAAGACAGGGTGGTGGGCATCAAGTCCCGCGAGGTTTACGAGGCACCGGCTGCAGTTTCGATAATCGAGGCGCATAAAGACCTGGAAAAGATGGTGCTCACCAAACATGAGCTTGCCTTCAAGAGGATGGTCGACGAGCAGTGGAGCTGGCTTTGCTACGCTGGCTTGTGGCAGGACCCACTGCGTTCTGACTTGGATAGATTTATAGATGCGACGCAGACCCGCGTTAGCGGAAAAGTACGGCTGAAGATGCAGAGAGGTTCGCTGCGCGTTGTCGGAAGACAGTCGCGGTATTCTCTGTACAAAAACGATCTGGCGACGTATGCGGCCGGATCTACCTTTGACCAGAGTCTGGCAAAGGGCTTTGTTGAGCTGTGGGGTCTACAATCGATAATCGCAAACTCGGTGGTAGACGCAGCCAGCAAAAAACAGCAGCAAAAAAGGAGGTAAAAAAATGAAAACAAAAGTAGAATGCCAAGAATGTGGAGCCGACATCAGTATACCAGAAGATGCAGTCGTTGGAGAGATCGTGACCTGTCCAGACTGCGGTGGCGACTACGAGATCGCAACCAAGGTTGATGAGAAGGTGGAACTGAAGCCGGCAGAAACAGTAGGCGAAGACTGGGGACAATAATGGTCGAAGTCTGCATAATCTACGACAAGGTGCGCTTTGAAGAAAAGGCGCTGTACGACAAGGCCCTGGAGAAGGGCCTGAAGGCTCAGATGGTGGACGCAAAGACCATCACCGTCAGCACGGACAGCAAGAAAAGCGACCTTGCGCTGGGTGATGTCATAATGCAGAGAAGCGTCAGCCATTACCGCGGCCTGTACCTGACTGCCTGCCTTGAATTTCTTGATTATCCGGTCATAAACAAGTTCAACGTGGCCGAGACCTGCGGCAACAAGCTGGTCACATCGCTTGTGCTTGCAAAGAGTGGCATTCCGACGCCGCGGACGCAGTTTGCGTTCAGCGCTGACTCTGCAATGGATGTCATACATAAAACAGGGCTGCCGCTTGTCTTGAAGCCCATTGTAGGTTCCTGGGGACGGGGCGTCTTCCCGCTAAGGGACGAAGAAACGGCCAACATGATAGTTGAAATGCGGGAAGAAAACGACAGCCCGCTGGCACGCATTTACTACGTGCAGGAGATGATTGACCGCCCTCCAAGGGATGTCCGCTGCATAGTGGTAGGCGACAGCCTGGTCACGGCCGTTTATCGCTACTCTGCAGAAAATGAATGGAGGACCAACGTTGCGCGTGGCGGAAAGGCAGAGCTGGCGCCGATAACCAAGGAGCTTGAAGACCTCGCCCTGCGCGCTGCTAGGGCCGTTGGCGGCGGCATCGTTGGTGTGGACCTTATGGAAGACAAAGCAAAAGGTCTTGTAGTCCACGAAGTCAACAACACCGTCGAGTTCAGGGGGGCAGCCAGCGTCTCGGTTGCAGACATACCCGGCGCCATGATAGACTATGCAGTCAGCATAGCCAGAAAATAGAACAAAACGTCTCATGCAGGTTTACACAGGCCTGTTCTGGCATCGCACTTTATCAGGCCGTCGCTTTCCATCTCATGAAGGCAATCCTTGAATTCCTTGTAGTTTTTTTCTTGGATATTCAGGTATTCTCTGATCTTTTCGACTGATATTCCGTTTGCGTTGTTTGCAATGCATCTAAATATCAAGCCCTTCAGGTACTCGTGGATATGCTGCTCCATGTATTTTCTGCCCACCACTGTTCAACTCCTGACTAAGAGTAGACAGAACATCTTCATAACCTTGCCGTACTAATATTTGACATGTGTTGGATTATGAGACCGGCTCGTAAACCAGCCCCAGCTTTTCTGCATAAGCATACGCTTTCCTGATCTCCTCTAAAGTCAGCCTGCGGGAGATATCCGGGTATTTGTCAGGATGCTGCACCACCTTGTATTCAGGATAGTACTGACCCATCACGTTTACCAGTGCTCGGGGACAGTTCCGGGATATCCATTCAAGTACCGGCTTGGTGCAACATTCAAAATGGTTGGGCAGTACCAGATGGCGTATTATCATATCACTTTCGGATGCAAGCTTGTGATTTCTTGAAGTGACTGCAGAATAGTTTGGAATATTGGAAAGCCTTCTAGCGCAGCCGTCGTTTCCATACTTGAAATCTGGAAGCCATATGTCGATCACTTCCATAAGCAGGTTCATCGCATCGACGCTGGCGTACATGTCGCTGTTCCACAGCATCGGAACGTTGACGTCCAGACGCAGCATGCCCCCAATTATTGTGTGTATGTTGGGCGTGGGCTCTCCTCCGACGAAATTGATGTTGTGGGCACCCTCCCTCCGCAGCTCCTTCATTATTTCGGCAAGCTTGTTTTCATCCACTTCTTCCCCTGCCAGAGGATACTGGGATATGCTCCAGTTCTGGCAGAAAACGCAGCGAAACATGCAGCCGGTGAAGAAGATTGTGCCCGAACCATGCGTATTTACCAATGGAGGCTCCTCACCAAAGTGCCTGAACCAGGATGCTACCCGTGTGACCTTGTCGAGTCTGCAGACACCGACCTTGCCTTGGTTTCTGTTAACTTTACAGTTCCATTCGCAATAATTGCAGCTGTCCAGCATCTTTTTGGCCAGCTCGAATTTTAGATCCAGAAAACTCTGCTCCTCGACAGCGAGATCGACGGCGCCGGATTTCACTTTTTCAAGCTTCCTTTTGAACAATTCCGCCAGCCTGCCATGTTCGGCCCAAAGATCGGCTAGGGAAGCATCTTTCAGCTTTATGTTGCAGGGAATGCTCTTACATATCAGGAATTTGGCTGGCTTGACATCCGTCATGACATCATGGTACCAACTCAGTCTGCTCCTTACTTCCTTGTTACCCCATACTGAAAGCGACTGGAATCTGAACGTGTTGTAAAGATAGTGCAACTTGGTATTTAGCAGGCACGTTTGCGTTGTCGTGCAGATGATTGCACGATGCGGCGTAGATTTAAGGCTGCTCCTGCAATCGGGTTATGTGTATTACAACCTGCTCGTGTCTTACGGATGGGGCAGATTTTATCCTGCCAGGGAGGAGATAAGGAGGATACTGGTAGCGCTTGGAGACAAAAGCCCGATGATCAGGAGAACCATCGCGCAGGGTGTGGCAGGCGTCAGCTCGGTTCTTGACTCCAGGTATGTGATAAAGGAATTATACAAAATGTACAGCCATGATCCTTTTGTTTTTGCTCACACGGTAAAATGGGTTCCTGTGGACTGCTGGGTCCCATCTGACATGGATTCGATGGCGGAGGGCCTGACAACCCTTAGAAACAAGATCAACAAGGGCGAGAGGTGGATGATGGTCATTGAGAAAAGGCGGTACACGCAGTGCCACAAGGCTGAAATCATAAAGCACTTGGCAGGCTTGATAGATGAAAAGGTCGATCTCAGACAGCCAGATAAAATAGTACGGCTAGAGATAATTGGCCGCAACGCAGGAATTTCTGTAATCAGACCCGGCGAAATATTCTCCATTTCAATGGCTGCGCGCGGCCGGGAATTCCTTCATTCCAACAGATCGTAGTGATTGTTTTATGGGACAAGCAGATAATGCCATTATGGAAACGTTGAAGAATAAAGTCGTGCTCATAACCGGCTCAAGCATAGGAATAGGGCGGGAAGATGCCTTCAGATTTTCTCAGGCCGGTTGCAGGGTTGCAATAACCTACTACAAGGACAGGGAAGATGCAGAAAAGACAGCCAAAAAATGCATAGACTTGGGAGCCGCCGATGCATTTGTCGTTTACCTAAATGTTATGGATGACGCAAGTATCAAAAGCGCGGTAAAGCAGGTCGTCGACAGGTTCGGCGAGATATCCATCCTAATCAACAATGCAGGTGTCATTATTTGGCGGCGTCTTGAAGAGCAAGAATTCGATGACATAGCAGGTCAGATCCGAACCAATCTTGAAGGGTTGATAAAAGTCACGAAAGAATGCCTGCCATTTGTACAAGATACCATAATCAACATGGCCAGCGGCGCCGGTCTTACCGGATACGTGGACCTTACTGTTTATTGCGCAACAAAGTGGGGCGTTCGCGGATTTACAAAGTCTCTAGCAGAGGAGCTGCCAAAAATAAAGGTATATGCGGTGAACCCCGGGGCTATAGCTACAAGAATGACAGACTTTCGCGGTATGCCTCCCGAAAAAGTCGCGGAGGTTGTCTTCAATCTAGCAAGTGGCAAGTACAGACTAAAGTCTGGCTCCGACGTTAACATCTGGGATTATGTTCGATAATTATTTTTCCCGAAATCTTTTGTTTAGAAGCAGGTGCAAATCTATATCGCAAAGAAAAGCTAGATCATAGGAGATGGCTAATTTTGGCATCCTGATTCATGGCGGGGCAGGCTCGATGATCAAGTCTTCCGTAAAGATATCAAAAGCCCTCAAGGACTCGGCTTCCCTTGGCTATGCTCTTCTGGAGGCCGGGCAAGGCGCCGTAGATGCAGTCGAGTTAGCTGTGGCAAACATGGAAGATAGCGGCCTTTTCAATGCAGGAGTGGGCTCCTGTCTTACGGTGGACAAAAGAATTGAGATGGACGCCTCCATAATGAACGGCAAGGACCTGTCCTGCGGATCGGTAGGCATGGCCCGAAACATACGAAACCCGGTAAAGCTGGCCCGCCTTGTGATGGAAAAGACAGACCACGTGTTTCTTGTCGCGGATGGCGCCATGGAGCTGGCAAAGCGCTGCCAGGTCGCGCCGGAACCGCTTGAGCCAGACCTTCAAAGGCGGAGAACATTTGATAGACATTACCGGCAGATGGAGACAGAATTGAAAAAGAATTACAAACTATTTTCAGACAATTTCGGAACGGTTGGCGCGGTTGCCATCGACAGACATGGGAATGTTGCGTCTTCCGTTTCCACCGGTGGCCTATGGCTCAAGATGCCCGGCAGGATAGGTGATTCGGCAGTTGTTGGCGCTGGTCTGTATGCGGATAACCAGTCCGGCGCGGCCTGTGCCACGGGTCACGGTGAATACATGATAAGATTATGCCTCTGCAAATCTGCCTGCGATTGCATGAAAGAGAAAGATGCCATGCAGTCTGGCAACATGGCAATAGAGATCCTGACAGAAAGGTTTGGTCAGGATACTGGCAGACTGATAACGGTTGATTCAAAGGGCCGCTTTGGTGCGTCAGCCAACACCAAGTCCATGCCAATAGCGGTGCAGAGTAGTGTGTCTGAAAAGACCCGGGTTGCCTTTAGCCCAAAGGAGTACAGGAAGCTGTTTGCTTGAAGGCTTATCTGCAAGTAACTTCTAAATACGAAGGACGCCTCCCAAATACTGGTGAAATAATTTTCTACCAAATTCACCGAAGCTGGCCGTTATAGCTTCGACTGTGGGAGTTGCTCTTGTATCAGCTCTTTTCCTATCCGCTGTTGGAGCTGTACAGAATGCATTCAGTCAAAAGGCAGCATCTGCTTCATCAGGAGCATCAATAAAGATAACCGGTGAAGCATCCAAGACGCTAGATCCAGATCAGGCTACAGTAATGTTGGCAATACAGAACCAACCTGTTGACATTTCAGAGATAGCAGACCTTCACACTCGACAAGCGAAAGTAATGGATGCCATAAGAGAGGCCGTTGGCGATGAAAATACAACCATCAGCATCGGAAACTCGTACATTAACCAATACTATTCCGGACCACCAAGTCCATCTAACACGTTTACCGGATACGCTTCAATAGCGATATCGTCGGGCATAGATCAATTTACAGTAATATCTGAAGCATTGAGCAAGGAGGGATTTGGATTGGAAAGCATTTCTGTTTCTCAGGTACCAGAATATGCCGGTGTAGCCGATGCCAGTGTGATAATTCCCTTTGGTGCATCCGACCAGAACTCACTTCCCTTCGAACCAAAAGATATTGTTGTAGCATCTGGAAGTACGGTAACTTGGACTAACCAGGACTCTGCTCTTCATACTGCCACCTCTGGAAGGCCAAGCAATAATGATGCTGGAAAGATATTTGATACCGGCCTCTTGGGTCCCGGCGACAGCGCAACTGTAAGAATCGATGGTTTGCCAAGAACTATTACATATTACTGTGTTCTTCACCCCTTCATGACTGGATCGATAACGATTTCAGATGAAGAACCGGTATCAGAAGAACCAGATCAGGAGACAAAGAGGATAGCTGTCACAGGATACGTTGTGATCAACACGCAGCCAGATACGCTTGAAAACACAATCAAAACCACGTACGAAAGAATAGAAAAAGTAAAGGCCATACTAAAGGACGCAGGAATCGATTCAGAGAAGGTCGAGCCGGCGAATGTGAGTTTTAATCCAGCTTATTATGGCGGGCCGGGGCCGGGAACAACGTATTCTACGTACACACAGTTCATCGTAAAGACTGACCCCTCAGACATCAACAAGATTGCAGAAGCTGCCAGAAATGAAGGTGCTTATCTTGAAAATGTATTTCTGTCAATATCTGATGCTGCAATAGACAAGGCAAGGATTGGACTAAATCAAATGGCATTCGCAAATGCGCAAGAAAGAGCCAATGAAATTGCACAGCCGTTAGGGTTGGAGGTAGGAAGCTTAAAGAGCATAGAGGTTAATGCAAGTCCATTAGGCAATCCATATGGCGGCATTGTAACATACGGAGGAGTAAACATCGTACCGCCATACTACAGCTCCAGCATCCAAGGACAACAAGTTTCCGTCACTATGGCAGTAGAGTTCGAACTGCAGTAACTGGTTGAAACAAAACTACCATTTTTTATTATACAAACTACCAGACAAAGATACTCAATGTGACCGGAGATTCTATGAAGCTTTATTGTCGGAATTAGCATCAAGATTAATCCGCATCTGTTGCACAAATGGTTCATCGGAAACCAGTACGACCAATTCTGGTCATAATTGACCTGCATCGGGTCATATCTGACCAAAAAATATAAATGAGGATTTTCAAGGCAAAATTTTCAAAGAAATGCATCTTAGAGCTATAAAAGTAGAGGAGGACGTGTCATAAATGAAGGTTGGAGTAGTCGGCGCTTCCGGTTACGTTGGAGGCGAGCTGCTCAGGTTGCTGGTCACTCACCCCAAGGTAGAGGTGGGCATGGTGACTTCAAGACAAAAGGCAGGCGAGTACGTGCACAGGGTACATCCAAGCCTGAAGGGATTCATCGACATTTCATTTTCACCGATGGATATGGAAAAACTGGCCAATTCCTGCGATCTGGTGTTCACGTCAGTTCCGCACGGCAAGGCCAACAAGATAGTCAAGGACCTTTACGACCGCGGAGTCAAGATAATCGACCTGTCCGCGGATTTTAGGTTAAAGAATCCAAAAGACTACATCAAATGGTACGGATGGGAACATCCGTTCCCCGACATGCTGTCAAAGTCTGTATACGGCGTGCCGGAGCTTCACCGCGAAGAGATCAAGAAGGCGCAGCTGGTCTCCTGCCCTGGATGCATGGCAGTTACCTCACTTCTTGCCCTCAAGCCGTTGATAGAGAACAGTCTGATAGATACGGAACATGTTGTGGTGGACAGCAAGATCGGATCCTCCGGCGCCGGCCAGAAGGCCAACGCCGGAACGCACCACGCCATGCGCTACGGTGTCATCCGGCCGTACAAGCCGGCAAAGCACCGGCACACCGGCGAGATAGAGCAGGAGCTGTCCATGATCGCCAAAAAAGAGATCAAGGTGAGCATGAGCCCGCACGCTGTCAACATTGTGCGCGGCATACTGACTACAAACCACACGTTCCTCAAGCGCCATGTCGAGGAGCTGGAGCTGTGGAAGATGTACCGCCAGTCGTACAAAGGCGAGCCGTTCGTGCGCCTTATCCGCGACAAGAAGGGCCTGTACAAGTTCCCAGACCCCAAGTTTGTGGTCGGCTCAAACTTCTGCGATGTCGGCTTTGACATCGACGAAGACAACCAGAGAATAGTAGCATTGTCTGCCTCTGACAACCTGATGAAGGGCGCGGCAGGCTCTGCCATACAGAACATGAACGTGATGTTTGGCTTTGACGAGACAGAAGGTCTCCGATTCACCCCGCTGACACCGGTATGATAGTCATCAAGATAGGCGGAAGCGTCGTCGACGGCCTGCACCCGTCAACTCTTGCCGACATCAAATCGCTGTCTGAAAAAGAAAAACTGGTCTTTGTCCATGGCGGCGGAAAGGAGGTTACGGCCACTGCAACCAAGCTGGGCAAGGAACAGAAATTCATCGTCTCTCCTGGAGGAGTCAGAAGCAGGTACACCGACAAGGAGACTGCCGAGATCTACACCATGGTCATGTCCGGCAAGATAAACAAGGCCATAGTGGGGATGCTTTTGCGCCAAGGCATCAAGGCCGTCGGCGTCGCCGGAATTGATGGCGGCATCCTGAAGGCAGAACGCAAGAAAAAGCTTGTAGTCATCAACGAAAAGGGAAGAAAGATGGCCATCGATGGCGGCTACACCGGCAAGATAAACGCGGTGGACCCAGCGCTGGTAAACAACCTTGTGAACAGCGGCTACACACCAGTTATCTCTCCAATCGCGTTAAGCGAGGAATTTGATTTCCTCAACGTTGATGGTGACAGGGCTGCTGCATACGTGGCAGGCGGCCTCAAGGCAGACAAGGTCATATTCATCACCAACGTCAACGGCCTTATGCTTAACGAAAAGCTGGTTACCAGCATGACACTTGAGCAGGCCAAGGCCACTCTGCCAAAGATTGGCTTTGGTATGGAAAAGAAGGTGCTTGCCTGCACAGAAGCCCTTGAAATGGGTGTCAAGGAAGCAATCATCGCTTCCGGACAGGTTGAGAACCCGATCTCCTCGGCGATTGCACACAACAACTGCACGGTGATATCACCAAAATGAACGGCGAAGACAACTATCTGGCAAACCTGTATCAGCGGTTCCCGGTCAACGTGGCAAGGGGCAAGGGCGCAAAGATCTGGGACACTGCAGACAAGGAATACATCGACTGCATGGGCGGCTACGGCGTCGCGCTTGTCGGCCACTGCAACGACAGGGTTGTGGAGGCCATAAAGAAGCAGGCCGAGACGCTGATAACTGCGCACATGTCCGTTTACAACGATACGCGGCTACAGTTCATGCAAAAGATGGCAGCTGTGACTCCACCGGGCCTAAGCAAGATGTTCTTTACCAACAGCGGTACCGAGTCCGTCGAGGCCGCCCTGAAATTTGCCCGGAAATATACCGGCAAGGCCGGCGTGATAGCAATGAACGGCGCCTACCACGGCAAGACCTTCGGCGCGCTTTCAGTCACGTACAACGAAAAGTACAGAAAATCATTCATGCCGCTTTTGGAGGGAGTCAAGTTCGTCCCCTACAGCGAGCCGGAAAAACTAGAGGAGGCGGTAGACGATAGCATTGGCGCCGTCATCCTAGAGCCAATACAGGGCGAAACAGGCATCATAGTCCCTCCAGACAACCTCATCCCAAAGATCAGGGAGATCTGCGACCGGCGCAAGCTGGTGCTTATCTTTGACGAGATCCAGGCAGGGCTTGGCAGGACAGGCAAGATGTGGGCAGGTCAGAACTGGAACACCACGCCGGACATCATGTGCCTTGCCAAGGGGATTGCCGGCGGCGTCCCGATGGGCCTTGTCCTTGCCAGACCAGAGATAATGGATGCCATGAAGCTTGGTGAGCATTCTTCGACCTTTGGCGGAAGCCCGCTTGCATGCGCCGCGGCCTCTGCCACAATGGATGCCCTTACCACGGACGGGCTGGTGGAAAACGCTGCCAGGGTCGGCCGGCACTTCAAGGAAAGCCTGCTCCGTCTCAAGGAAAAGCACAGGATAATCCGCGAGGTACGGGGACTTGGAATGATGCTTGGAGTGGAACTGCGCTTTGAGGTCAAAGATGTGCTTTTTGACGGAATCAGTCACGGACTACTGATGCTGTATTCAGGAAGGAACATCATACGCCTGCTTCCGCCGCTTGTGATGGACGAAGCAACGGTTTCCCGCGCAGTTGAAATAATGGATGCCGTACTAACAAGGGAGGAGCAAAGGAGAAATGTCAGTTAACATCGATGAGACGGACGACAAGATAATCCACATACTTCAGACAGACTCTCGGAAAGCGTTTGTGGACATTGCCAACGAGATCGGCCTTTCCGAGTCCGCGGTGAGAAGGCGTGTCAAGAACCTGGTGGACGGCGGCATCATCAAGCGCTTTACCATCGAGCTGGGTGCAAGCGACAAGACCAGCGCCATTACGCTCATCTCGGTAAGCTCGACGGCAGACACGTCGGCCGTATCGCAGAGGCTGATGAAGCTTGGCAGCGTAGAAGTGGTCTACGAAATCACCGGCCAGTACGACATTGCAGCCATCATCGCGGCGCCGGCCATCTCCGAGATAAACAAGTGCATAGACGATATCCGCAAGATAGAGGGTGTTTCGGACACCAACACCGTGATAATACTGAAGACCATCCGGTAAAGTATTTTTCATACACCGGCCAGTACCAGATCATGTCGAGCAGACCCCAAAACAACCAAGATGCTCAAAAGTACAAGGAAAGGTGCAATCAGATACTAGGCATATCGCCACACATACGCTATGCGGGCCTCATGAACAAGTTTGGCCGCACAATGGCCGGCGGGCTAAGAAAAGGAGTGGTGCCGCTGCTAAGCCCGGAAGAGGCCAGAAACGAGTATTTTATCGAGGCAAGCCGCAGCAGGATGCGCAAGAGCTTTGAGAATTCGATTGGTAAAACAGAGTACACGTACACCGAAAATGAAAAGGTCAAGATACTGACGGTGCCCGGTGGTGAGGATTTCTACTACATAACCATGGACAAAGATACGCCGGCGTCTGAAGTGGCAAGAATTATCGAGGCTGCAAGAAAGATATAGTTACTTGGCAAAAGCCTTGAGCTTGCCGCGCATCTCCCTGTCTTTGGAGATGGCCGGGTGACTTGGGTCTGCCAGTATCACTTCAAACCAGTAGTACATTCCGTCCTTGTGCAGGTAGTACGAACCCATGACTTCCATGTTCGGGTACTTTTCGCCAACCCTTCTTTCGGCGACCTTGCGCATGCTGATGCCCTGCTTTATGCGGACAACACCTATGTGCTTGGGCCTTCTGCCTGCCACGGGCCTTTGTTTTCTCATGCCGCCCCTGCCGACTCGGATCCTGACTACTGTTACGCCCTGTTTGGCCTTGTAGCCCAGCTTTCTGGCCCTGTCAAGCCTGCTTGGCCTCTCTATCCTGTTGATGGTTGGCTCTGTCCTCCAGGCAACGGCCTTGGATTTGAGCTCGTCGGAATTGTTCTTCCACATCTTGAGCCATGTTTGAGCCATGTAGCTGTGCATTGTACCGATCTCCTGACTTTAACCCCTTTATATGCTATATTACGCCGCGCAGGATCTGGATTATTTTCTCTGCAATGACCGAAGATGCCAGTTCCTGGCCTTCCTTTGTCTGTGCACCGATGTGCGGCGTGCACACCACGTTTGGAAGGTTCAAAAGAAGCTTGTTGGTGGGAGGCTCGACTTCAAAGACGTCCAGCGCGGCTCCAGCCAGCCAGTTGTTTTTGAGCGCCTCGTAAAGGGCGTTTTCGTCTATAATCTCGCCTCTTGAAGTGTTGATGAGGTACGCCGTCGGCTTCATCTTGGCCAGCCTCTCTGCGTTGAACATGTGACTTGTCTCCGGCGTTGCTGGCACATGGCATGTGATGAAGTCCGAGCTTTCAAGCAGCGTGTTAAGGTCGGTCACTATCATGCCGACTTCGCTGACAAAGTCGCGGTTTATGGGAAAGATATCGTATCCAATAAGGTTCATTCTAAGGGCCTTGGCCATTCTTCCGATGTTGCGGCCTATGTTGCCGACGCCGATAATGCCAAGGTATTTTCCTTTCAGCTCGGTGCCAACAAGCTCTTTTTTGATCCAGTTGCCCTTTTTGGTCTCTGCATCGGCTCTGGGGATGCTGCGGGCAAGGGAGATCATCAGGCCGATGGCAAGCTCTGCAACTGCAGTCGATGCAGCTTCCGGCGCGTTGATCACCCTGATCTGTCTGGCCTCCGCAGCCTTGACGTCGACGTTGTCCAGGCCCACACCGACCCTGGCGATGATCTTGGCGTTTGACGCAGCATCAATGATCTCCTTGGTCACCTTGGTCCTGCTTCTGACAACAATTGCATCGTAATCCTTGACGACTGAAACCAGTTCATTTGCCTTTATTTCAGGCTTGTAGTCAACGTTCATACCGGCCCTTTTCAGGCTGTCAACGCCGGCTTGGTCAATGGAATCGCAAACCAGCACCTTGCCGCTAACTTGCATACGGCTTGAAAAATTTTGGTGCTAATATATTGCATTCGACAGTAAATGGTTTAATATTCGCGCAGGCAGCAGGCATCAGGCGGGCTTTGCATTACATCTTGCGGATAAAGGACGAATCGGAAAGACAGCTGTTCGTCAGACGTATGCTGTACGTAGGAATACGCAGGGACTGGGACAGAAACTCAAAGATATTGTTTGTCAAAAGACTGCAGCCCGGCGATGCCTTCATCGGCTCAGGAATGCCCAAAAGAATAGTAGAGCTAGACGAGCTGGACGGGGACGAGCGGAGGCTTTGTATGGAGAACAACTGGTACGGCAAGATGGTGTTTGAAAAACTAGCAAAGTTTCAGCCGCCAGTAGACCTTCAGAACACCAGTCTGGCCCAAAAAATACCCACGCTCTTGCACGGCCTTGAAATCACGGATGATGAAATTTCCGCGATAGAAAAATTGGTCCGCATCAGGATAAACATCTAGCTTTAGATTAATTTATTACAGCCGGATTAGCTGCGTATCCCCATGTCTTTTAGGGTTGACAAAGATTCGCTTGGTGAAGTAAAGGTTCCATCAGATGCTTACTACGGCCCGTTTTCATCCCGTGCAAAGGAGCAGTACAAAGTGACAGGCCAGAGGGCTCACATCAACCTTATCAGGGCGTACGTCATGATAAAACGCTCCGCGGCGCTGGCAAACAAAGAGCTGAAGGCTCTGGATGAGGAAAGGGCCGACGCCATAGTAAAGGCATGCAACGAGATTCTGGCTGGCAAACTTTTGGATCAGTTCATCGTCGAGGCGATCAATTCAGGCGCGGGAACCGCATTTAACATGAATAGCAACGAGGTGATTGCCAACAGGGCCCTTGAAATACTGGGCAAGCAGAAGGGGCAGTACGAATTCCTCAGCCCCAATGACCATGTAAACATGTCGCAGTCCAGCAACGACACCTTCCCGACGGCCATGCATGTTGCGATACTCTTGAACATGGAGGAGACAAACGCATCGTTGACCGTTCTCATAGACTCGCTGCGCAGAAAAGCACAGGAATTCCAAAACGCGATAAAGATAGGCAGGACTCACCTGATGGATGCCATACCGGTGACGCTGGGTGCAGAATTCGAGGAATATGCGTACTCCCTTGAACGCGCGCAGAAAAGGATACTTGAGGCTATGGATGGTCTTTGCAGCGTAGGCTTTGGCGGCACGGCTGTGGGGACCGGCGCCAACACCCCCAAGGGCTACAGGGAGCTGGCAATAAAGCACCTGTCAGAAATTTCAAAGCTGAAGCTGCGGCCTTCTGAGAACATGTTCTACTCGCTGCAGAGCAAGTTTGACGTGGCCAACTGCTCGTCGGCACTGCGCAACCTGGCAGTAGAGCTGACAAAGATGGCAAACGACCTGCGCCTTATGGCCTGCGGTCCGGTGGCCGGGTTTGCGGAGCTACTTATTCCTGCAGTGCACGCCGGCTCGTCCATAATGCCGGGCAAGGTTAACCCGTCGCTGGCTGAATGCCTTAACATGATCTGCTTCAACGTTATTGGAAACGATGTGTCCGTGGCCATGGCTGCGCAGGCCGGCCAGTTTGAGCTGAACGTGATGCTCCCTGGAATGCTAAAGTGCATGCTGGACTCTACCGACATGCTGAAGAACTTTTTGCCGATATTTGCGACCAACATGATTGACGGGCTCAAGGCCAACAGGGAAAGGCTTGAATCATACATAGAGAAAAGCCCGGTGCTTGTCACCTTGCTCAACCCCTACATAGGATACCTGAAGGCAGCCGAGATCTACAAGGAAGCTCTCAAGACAGACAAGACCATCAGGGAGCTGGTCCTAAGCAAGGGTTTGATGACCAAAGAGCAGCTGGACGCGGCATTATCCAAAGAAAACATCCTTGGAACCGGCTAGTCCTTTTTTATTTCCGGCCCCTGTGTTATTTTTCGCCCTTTCATTATTTCCCGGACAGCAGTGATGATCAGCGCTATCTGAAGGACATATCCGCCGACGATAAGCACGGTGGCGTTGAAAGGCTTTGAAAACGTGGTCATCAGCTCCACATGTGGCGGAGCCAGCGAGTTTCCCACCATGACAATGACTGCCAGCGGGATGCAGACGTACAGCGGCTTTCTCATGCCCAGAAAAACCAGCACAGCAAGAGTTATGAACGACAGTTCGAGAATGATAGCCCTGTCAAGGAACATGGGGTTTCCAAACGGGATGGCTATTGCCCCGGCGACACTGATGGCCGCAAGAACGGCGGCAACGGCACTGAAACGTGCCTTCAATGCAGGATGTTTGTCAGCGTAGCAATTAAAGCGTTATTCCTGTCTGGGCAACCTTTTTTATTCACTTAGTTTCTAGTCCAAACAGATAAGTCATGAAGGCTGCTCGCATTATCAAGACGAAGGAACCGTTAAAGATTGAAGAAGTTAACGTCCCAAAACCAAAGAACGATCAGGTTCTTGTGAGGGTTCAAAGTGCAGGTGTTTGTCACAGTGATCTGCACCTGTGGGAGGGCGGATACGCCGGCCCGCAGGGCGTGTTTATGAAGGTCGAGGACAGGGGAGTCAAGTTCCCGCTGACGCCAGGACACGAGATCGCCGGAACCATAGAGGATATGGGTGAGGGCGTGTCCGGTTTTCAAAAAGGCGACAGAGTTCTAGTCTACCCGTGGATAGGAGAGGGCACGTGCCCGGCATGCAGAGTCGGAGAGGAGAACATCTGTGACGCGCCAAGGTCCATAGGAGTGTACCAGGACGGCGGCTATTCCGAGCTTGTCCTTGTGCCAAGCCACAAGTACCTAGTCAAGCTGGGAGACTATGATCCAAACGCCGCCGCATCCCTTGCCTGCTCTGGACTCACGGCATACACTGCCGTCAAGAAGGCTTCATGCCTGCCTGGAGAGACCGTGGTGATCATAGGCGCCGGCGGCCTGGGTCTGATGGCAGTCCAGCTGGCCAAGGCGGTAACCAACGCCAGGATTGCGATAGTGGACATTGACGACAAGAAACTGGCCGAGGCAAAGAAGCTTGGAGCTCATGAAACCATAAACTCCGGCACAACAGACCCTGTAAAAGGCATCAAGGACATAACAGGCGGCCTTGGAGCTGAAGCGGTAATAGACTTTGTCAACAACAGCAAGACTACTCCAAACTCGTTTAACATGCTCAGAAAGCGCGGCAAGCTTGTGATGGTGGGCCTCTTTGGCGGCTCGTACGAGCTTAACCTGCCGCTGGTGCCGCTGCGGGCGTTCACGCTCACCGGCGCTTACACCGGCAAGTTTGCCGATCTGGTGGAGTTGGTGGCCATCGCAAAGCAGGGCAAAGTGCAGTCCGTGGTGTCGCGCAAGTTCTCGCTGGACGAGGCAAACGGCGCGCTGGAAGAGCTAAAGACAGGCAAGATAATCGGCAGGGCTGTAATCAACCCTTAAGCCGATCTATCTTTTATTCTACCAAGAGCTTGCTTGTAACGTCCTTGACCACGACGGACTTGATGTTGACGAACTCCTTGATTCCGAATTCTGACAGCTCACGGCCAATCCCCGATTTTTTGATGCCGCCAAACGGAAGTCTTGGGTCTGACTTGACCATCTCGTTGACCGACACGATGCCGCTTTCTATCTGACGGGCAAGCCGGATCCCGCGTTCAAGGTTGCTGGTCCAGATGCTGGCACCAAGGCCGAATTCTGAATTGTTGGCTTCGACTATGGCCTGGGCTTCATTTTCAACCACGATGATAGGCGCAGCGGGGCCAAATACCTCTTCCCTTAGCACGTCCATGTCATGCTTGACGTTTGAGATTATCGTCGGCTCGTAAAAGAAGCCGTCCCTTGGGATGGATCTGCCTCCAACCAGCACCCTTCCACCTTTGGTTTTTGCGTCCTCGACCTGTTTTGCAAGCATCATCCTCTGGCTGTCGCGGACAAGCGGCCCAACCGTTGTCTTTGGATCCAACGGGTCTCCAACAACTTCGTCCATAGTGTCCTCGGTAAAAAGTTTGGTAAATTTGTCTACCACCTCCTTTACCACTATGAACCGTTTTGCCGCAATGCAGCTCTGGCCATTGTTAAGCAGCCTCGATTGCGTGGCCATGATAGCGGCCTGGTTCAGGTCAGCGTCCTCAAGCACGATAAATGGATCGCTTCCTCCAAGCTCAAGGACGAATTTCTTCAAGTCTTTAGAAGCCAGTTCTGCAACGCGCTTGCCGGTGTTCAGGCTGCCAGTCACTGACACGGCATCGATGTCGGACTGTACAAGCGCCTCGCCAACGCGGTAGTCCCCTATAACGGTCTGGAACACGCCATCCGGAAGGCCGGCGTCCATGAAGGCCTCTTCAAGCTTTAACGACGATCCAAGGCATATGCTTGAATGCTTAAGCACGCCTACGTTGCCAGCCGTCAGGGCAGGGACTGCAAACCGCATCACCTGCCAGAACGGAAAGTTCCAGGGCATGATGGAGGCAACCACTCCAAGAGGCTCAAAGGATACAAAGCTCTTGCGGAACTCTGTCGGGATTATCTGGTCTCGCAAAAAGACCTCGGCATGCTCTGCATAATAGTCGCAAACCCAGGCGCATTTTTCAATCTCTGCCAGCGACTGCCGGACTGGCTTGCCCATCTCCTCGGTGATGGTTCTGGCGTATTCCTCCCTACGCTTTCTCATCACGCGTCCAAGCCGTCTCATATAGTCCGTTCGCTCAGAGAGATCCAGATTCTTCCATTTAGGAAGGGCTTCTCTGGCAGCCTTGACCTTTTGGCTTACCTGTTCAGGCGTTTCATTATCATAAGTAGCTATTACCTTTCCGGTGGTTGGATTGACAGTTTCTATCTGAGACATGCATCATACATTGATAACTGCACTAATAAGGGATTGTCAAGATAGATAATGATTGATATGTTCTGTAAACAGGATTTAACGATTTTGACCATATTTTTTCAGATAAAAATGAATGGCAAATAACCATGGCGAGGTACGCCCAGCATTAAGATCGATTCAGAAATTCAGGAAGTGGAATTCGCGTAAAAACTTTGCAGAGCCGAAGATAGTTAGGCTGTTGCCGGATTACAATGACCATGCGAATGGAAATAAATCCTACTATATGTGAAAATTCTAGAGTCATGAGTAAATATCATGATGTAGAAAATATAGTATGGAATTAAATATTTTTGCGATGAAGTAATGGTATCTTGAACATGTTGAAAAAATAATCGACCGCTTCGCGAAGGGTGTTTCATCAGACGCCTCTTCTCACGGAAAGTGTAATTACAGAAAATACAGCAACATAATGAGTTGTGTTAGGCAGATAGAATATGATGTTAGTCATGGCGTAACCAGGAATGAGGTGGCAAGTGTCTTCGATCGTATACAGCACAATAATGTTTACAAGGAGATGATGTCTGATCCCGAGATAATGAGCCGTACCAGAAATCTAGAACATGCAATCTTTACAACACATTCGTAAAGATGTCATTGATCTACCTTTGTATCATTTCGGCGTCAAGTTTTCACCACTGATGATAACATAACATGGAATTCGCCGTCTTGTCATCTAGGCTCACTTTGATGTATGCCAATCGAGCATAAGCGAATTATTGTGTAAAAATGCATTGCATATTGACATTGGATATGCCGGACTTCTGGCGAATGATTTTGAGAAAGTCGGGAAACTAAATTCGCAAGATATAGTAATTTAAATGGAACCGATTATCGATAAGGACAATATTATTTTTATTATATGCGACCTAAGAATGATCCCGGTAGAATAGCAGTTGACTCTTCCATACGAAGTCAGTGAATCAGAACTCAGAATGACACCATACATATTGAAAGAGATGCTATTGCACCTCTTCATTCAACTAGTATTAACTGCCAATCTGGCTGATCTTTTGAAGAAAAATCATAATCCAAATTACAACATGACATTGATTAAACAAAAGGAACGGACGCTCATCATTAATGCCTTTGTTTTAGGAGTGAGCTTCGGCACGCTGGCGGTATGGCTAGTTCTCTTGATAAAGGGAGGGGAAAGTGTTTTGATAGTTATTGCAGGTATCTTGATTTCCTTAGGTCTAATGCAGCAAGTGATCTCTGTTGCATTAGATACCGTCACAATCAGCCTTAGCGGATTCGTATCATCTTGGAACTCTGTTCTTTACTTACTTGCCAAACAGAAAAGTGGAAAGCAAGAATGGAAATTGTTGCAGGATGAAACAGAAGAATTCTTTGTCTTTCCACAGATAGTGTACTTCTTGCCCTCCAAGATAAGACAGGAGCCATCAACAGATATGATTACCAGGCATATAGATGAACGTCGATGGGAGCTGGCTTATCCTCAGACAATTTTACATCATGATGAAAAAAGCCTGCTTTCCTTTGCTAAATATGCTGTAACATTCTTGAGGGGACGATTAGATACATATAATAGGCTTTCAGCTATTCAACAAAGAACCGGAACAGTTAACCCAATCGTTTTTGTAGCAGTAGGAACATTAATCTGGTTGCTTTCGTAAGGAGGCCTATTAAGTGGAGATAAAAACGGATGATGACCAGATCCATTAAAGCTTACTAGGCTCTTCCTCTAACTGATTGAACCGTCTTTTATAATCCTAAATCTATTCCTGTATATTGGTCTTCGGCCTTTCCTTATTATCGTTGGTTTTTTGATTGCTGATAATTTAGGTTATGAAGTCTTTTGCAACATACTCTTCATAGAGATCAAGACAGGTCTTTATTGTTCTTAACTTGGTCGAACGGTGGTAGATGGTGTCACCACATATTGTCGCATTTTCTAACAGTATTTGTGTACGAGCTCAAATTCTTTCTCGTACATGGATATAGCATAAGTTGTATCCCGCGGGCAGGATCTGCTCCAAAATGGCGGTTGCCAGTTTTGTTTGAGCCTGCGACTCTTCGGTTACTGTTTGTACGCCCGATAGGCTGTTGCACGGGGTCAGCTATTTAGCCGACATCTACAGCCGAAAGCTCTACCAGGCTGAGCTACCGCGGGACATTTCCGTTCACAGCAAGAATGCTATATAATCCTACTCGGGCAGGTAGCCTGCCAGCTCCAGTGTAAAATACGAGATTATCTTGTCGGCGCCGGCCCTTTTCATAGAAGCTATTGAGAGCGCTTTCCATTCGTCTTCATCTATCCACCCACGCTTGCTGGCAGCCTTGACCATGGCGTACTCGCCTGAGACGTTTTGCACGGCCACTGGCACGTCGAACCTGTCTTTTGCTGCCCTGACTAGGTCCAGGTACGCGAGGCCGGGCTTGATCATCACCATGTCGGCCCCTTCCTGGATATCGGTCTCGATCTCCCGCAGCGTCTGCTTTGGATTGGCAAAGGAGACTTGGTACGAGGACTTGTCTATGATCCCTTTTTTTGCAAATGCTGCCGACCGGAACGGGGTATAAAGCGATGAGAAGTGCTTGGCAGAATACGAAAGTATCCTTGTGGAGAACCCTTGCCTGTCGAGGGCCGAACGGATGGACCTTACCTGACCGTCCATCATGGAAGACGGTGCCACGATGTCAGCCCCGGCCTGTGCATGGCTGACTGCAACCTCTGATAGAACCTTTAGTGTTGAATCGTTGTGCACCTGGCCGTTGACAAGCAGACCGCAATGCCCAGTCAGGTTGTACTGGCAGACGCACACGTCGGTTATGATGCTTATCTGTCTGCCAAAGGAGGCCCGAATCTTCCGTACTGCCGTCTGCACGACGCCGTTTCTGTCGTATGCTGCAGAGCCGGTCCTGTCACGATCCCTTGGGATGCCAAATATGATTATCGATGAAATTCCTGCATCTGCTATCGACTGAACCCGGTTGACTATCTGTGAAGCAGGAGTTACTGGCATTCCCGGCATTGACTCTGTCCTGTTTGCCGGTCTTTCAGACACGAACACGGGAGAGATCAAATGCTCCCTGCGCAGTCCAACGGTGGAAAGCATTTCCATGTAGCTGCCCTTCGCCGGGAACTGCTGCAATTCAGGTGTTGATGAATAAATGACCTATGAATATGTATTGAACATAGATTGTGGTAGTACACCTTTTTATGACAGACATTATTGTAACAAGGCAACAGGTAGGTGTAAAGGGAGTAAGGGAGGATTATGGAGGAGGCTCAGAAAAGGAAGGAAACCATTTACAACAACGGCTTGGCATGGACAGACATACAAAAGCCCTCGTACTCCGATCTAGCCGTCCTGTCGGACAAGTATTCATCGTTTCACAAACTCAACTATGAAGACTGCCTCTCAAAGATCCAGATCCCAAAGATAGACCACTATGAGGATCACACCTTTATCATTCTGCATTTCCCCACACCGGACAAGGTACGGGGATTTGTGTTCAGCCAGCTCTCCATCTTCATCGGTAACGGCTATCTGATAACTATTCACCAGGGAGAGCTCAGGCCCCTCGACGAACTCTTCAGCATGTGCAAGGTGGATGAAAGGCACCGCCAGGCAACCATGGGCAAGTCCTCTGGATTTTTGCTCCACAAGATCATTGACCTGCTTGTAGACGACCTGCTTCACCTTCTTATGAAGGTTGTAGGCAACATAGACGATGTTGAGGATCTGGTCTTCGATGAAAAGGTCTCAGTTTCGCGACAGGTTGCGCTCCTCAGAAGAGAGATAACCACACTTCGGCGCATAGTGGTACATCTGCGGCGGATGGTGATCGAACTGACAAAGGACGTGCAGCGGTTTTCAAAGGACGACTTGACACTTTACTTCAGGGACGTGCAGGACCACGTAGACAAGGTCTATGAAGCGCTGGAAGAGGCAAAAGAAACGGTCGAGATCTACAAGGACACCGACTTTGTGCTGAGCACCGAAAAGACCAACCAGATACTGGCGGCGCTGACAATAATATTCACGCTTTCTATTCCCGTGACGGTAATAGGCGCAATTTACGGTATGAACCTTAACCTGCCGGGAGGCGTTGAGACCGGCCCCTGGACGCAGTTTGGACCGTATACGACTTTGATATTCGTACTTGTCATATCTGTGGTGGCATCCAGCGTAATGTTCTTGCACTTCCGCCGCATAGGCTGGCTGGAATTTGGTAGATAATTCTACTTTTTTATGAAAAAATGGCGTTTTTTATAACACAATCCCGTTATTTGGAGAGAATTTTGCCGGATACCAAACACTATATATTCTAGTACGCTCTTTCACGACTAGGGATTGGCTGCAGAGGTAGAGATACGCGGCTACGTTTGTGCGCCGCACAGTAAACAATTGAATTCTATGGTTGAAGAATGGAAGAACAGCAACAACATAGTTGACATTTACTTTGCTGCGGCAACCTTCTTTGAAGAAAGCACGCCGTACTTTCCTAACAGGGCCAACACCTACGTTCTGGCATCGTTCAAAGACATGAACGGAGTACTGAACGATATCAAAAGTTTCAATCTAGACAGAATGGCATTTCTGTTCCTCAACAGCCCACTTTTTGAGCGTGCGGGCGAAAGGCTCAACTACGTCTCGCTGTATTTCACGAAATACACCAATGGAGATCCTGCCATCGGCGATCTGGCAAACGTCATCGCGCGCCGCGACCGTGTCAGGAAGGCCAGCCTTGCAGAGATGCAGGTTCTGGCAACAGACAAGCCGAAATTCGTATTCCCGTACTCCAAGAACCTGGTGATGCTGGAAGTGGAAGGAGAGGCAACTCACCAGACTGATCTGAAGTACTGCGAACGTACAAGACGCGACGTGGCAAGGAAGGGAATAATGCTCAACAACCTTGTTAGTTTCTCGATACTAGAAAAACTCAAGTAATCAGAAACGTTAAATATACTGGTTTTTCTCTAGCCTTCTGATTATATTGAGCAAGCCGATGGATCTTGGTGCTCTCAAGATTGGATCGTACATCATCATAGACGGAGAGCCGTGCAGAATAGTCTCCTATGACCACAGCAAGCCGGGCAAGCACGGATCTGCCAAGGCAAGAATCACCGCGGTGGGGGTTTTCGACAACAGGCCGCATCCGTTCGTCGGTCCAGTATCAACCAAGGTAGACGTGCCGCTCATAGACAAGAGGAACGGCCAGATAATCTCAAAGTCCGGCGACACCCTGCAGATAATGGATCTTGAGACCTTTGAGGTATTCGAGACGTCGGCGGTAGAAGACGAGATAAAGGAAAAACTGCAGCAATCAGAGATCCAAGGCCGAGAAGTGGAGTACTGGAAGGTACTTGACAGGATCAAGATAGTAAGGGTCAAAGGATAATATCGCTAGGTTCATACGGCAGATATTTGGATTATTTTCGGATGCTGATGAGGTAAAGGAAGAGCCGTCTGATCATCTTGTGATGAGGATTATGAGTCCGGAGGCATCCATTACTTAGACCCTTCTGGACCGGGGGTTCACAATGGCGTCCAGCGCGTTTCCGATGAGGGCAAATGCAAGCCCGGTTATGGCGATCATGAGGCCTGGAGGAATTATCCACCACCACAGACCTCTTGCGGCAGCGCCAGCAGAATTTGCGTCATGTAGTATTCTGCCCCACGTCGGAATCGATGGGTCTCCGAGCCCTAAGAAGCTTAATCCTGCTTCACCAAGTATTGCTCCGGGAACCGAAATTGCTATGGTCGCAAAAGTAAAGGGCAAGAGCTGAGGTATTACATGTTTGAATATCACTCGGGTGTCAGACTCGCCCATCAATTTCGCTGCCTCCACATATTGAAAGTTCCTTATCTGCAAGGCCATGCTTCTGCTGACCTTTGCCATTCCAACCCAAGCAAAAATTACCAAAAACCCTGTAAAAAGAAATATGCTCCTGCCAACCGCGATAGAGAGAATGATAAGTAATGGCAACACAGGCAAAGCATAAAATATATCGCTTATGCGCATCAAACCTTCATCAGTACGCTTCCCTTTGTATCCTGCAACCACCCCATAGATCAGTCCAATCAGCGTGGAAGCTAAAGCAACTGACAAACCAATAAAAAGAGCTACCGGAGCCCCCCAGAGAATTCCAAAAGATAAATCGCGCCGCAGGTCATCTGTTCCCATAAGACCATAAACCTTTCCGCCAAGCACTAGCTGGGAATCTTTGACGAAATCAGAATCTTCAAAAAAGTAAAAGGTTTCTTTGAAAGTATAGGTTCCCTTTAGAACGACTTTCTGGCCCGTATCAGAAAATATCATTATTTCCGGCCTTCTGGGATCCTGTAGATAGCTAAATTTGTCAAGGTATTGGCGCAGGTTCTCCGCAACTGAAGATCCTGTGGAAAAAACTCTTCCCGTGAATTCATTCTTTTCTGTTTTAGAATCAGGAAGTGCAGAATAATAGATCTGAAAATCTAGCCCGTCGGGACGCGTTACATTGAGCTGCAATATAGGCGGGGTTCTTTCATATTTAGCTGTATAAGTTAAAATGAAATCACTAGGATAAGAATCGTAGTTGAAATTTGCAGCATAAGAATAGGTAACAGTCCTTAATCCATCTGTCATGGAATCTGAAATCGAAGCGGCGGAAGAAGGTAGAATGATATGCTCTGCTGATCTAGGTCCGAATAACCCGGTATTTGTCCAAGCAGGAGCAGCAGAAGCAGGGTAATTTAACCAGTAGTTAGGGTTGTTCCATTGTTTATATGATTCGAGAGGAATACCGACTGCAGCATAGGCTGAAAGAAGGAGTAGAGAAAGGAGCAAAATGATACCTGCAACACCAAGCTTGGAGTGTCGAAAGACAGAGACTATTTCTTTTGGTGAGAGTATTTCATTTACGGTCATTTCAGGTTACTATTGTCCTCCAAATCCTTCTCCACTCACCCTGACTCTGGGATCGAGGTAGCCGTAGATTAGATCAGTGAGAAACACTGCAATAATGAAAATTACCGTAGAAATGTAAGTGAGACCAATAATGATAGGTATATCCAAGACTCCTATTGCTTCATAAAAAAGCATTCCCATGCCGGGCCAGTTAAAGACCGATTCAGTTAGTAGCGCCCCAGAGAAGGAGACTGCGAGACTAAGAGCAATAGAAGTTATAATTGGTGGTCCCGCATTCTTTAGGGCATGTGAGTAAAGTATCTTCTTCTCTGAAATACCCGAAGCTCTCTTTGCTCGGATATAGTCTTCACCTAAGATTCCAACTACGAAGTATCTGACAAAATAAGCCCAAGAACCAATGCCCATCAATACCAATGTTAGTAGGGGAAGTGACATATGATAGAGCAGGTCTACTATATAATATGGATCGGACGGACGGGTCTGGGGTAATGATTGCGCCGGGAAGATATTGAGTAAGAAGGCGAAGAGAAGGATCATTAGCATTCCGATCCACCACGTAGGAAAGCTGTTGCTGAATACGGCGAATGCTAAATTCATTCTATCCCACACTGATCCTTCCTTGCTAGCAACGAACGCTCCTACATACAGACCTATTACAGACACGATTATTGTCGCAGTCGTAAAGAGCAAAACAGTCCTAGGCAACCTTTCGATGATAATGTCCTTAACACTTGAAGAACCTAAACTACTCTGAAAATTACCTGTCCTACCCAAGTCAAGAACCATCACCTTTACAACACTATTGTAAAAACGTTTAGGGGAATACCAGGGCTCATCTAGTCCTTGGACGTGAATTTCTTTTCTTACTTGTTCGTCCAAGTATTCCCTTAATTTGTCAGGCGGAAGAAAACGCAAGTTGGGATTTTCGCTTGCTTCCATCGATATTTTGGCTCTGATGGAGTCCCTAACTATCTTGTCAAAGGTTGGGCCAAGCAGGGCCAGAGTAATGACAAGCGTGGCAAACAGTACAAGCAGCATATACACCGATCGTTTTATTGCGAAAAGATGGAATCCCTTCAATGATTATCAAAATGGAGAACAGTTCATGTTAAAAATCTTGTCGTTTGGTCCTCATGTTAGCAAAGCACTTGAAGAATGCCTTTCCTGCCGCAAGTGCAGAAATTCCCGTTGTTACCAAGACGAATGTGGCGCTAGTCACAGAAAGTAAGGATGTATTGCCGGCGACGGCTCCTATCGCTATGGCAGCCGTAAGACCGCCTAGAACTACCAAGACAATTGTTATCCCCTTAAAATTAAGGCTAAACTTTCTATTTCCACCCTTAACAAAGTTTAAGGCAGCGGCGGGAAGCGAGAGGTAAACTGCTCCTATTAGCACACTTACAGTTGTCCCCGCAAGAACAGCTCCTGCCTCTCCCCCTCCAACTGAGCTATGAGCCCTCTCGGACAACATCAAAATGCCAAACAAAGGATATAGGGATATTTTGACAGTTTTCTGCAACCAAGGATTTTCTCTTTCGTAATCCGCAACTTGGGGACTGAAAGAATAGTACACAGAATTAAAAATATTCATAAATGCAGAGCCAGATGCGGTAGAAAGAATGTAATTGTCTCTAAAGTTCCGTAGATACTGTACCTGCGGCGTTAACTCGGATCCAAACGCGGCAGTGGCAATAAGACATCCTGAGGGTTGGTTATTAGTACCACTTGGTGGCGGTTGATTGTCCGGCTGCGTAGGCGTCGAGCTGCCAGCGCCACCGTTTGTTACGCCGGCTCCTGTACTGATCAAAACTGTCAGGACTCTAAAATCAGGTCTGTATGCTTTATTACCGGTAACAAACACCTTAAAGGTAGCCGGGCCGGCGGAAAGTTTTGATGTTTCTTCTGCTTGCAAATTAATTTCGAATTTTCCGGGTTCATTTGATACAGGTTCACCTTGTCCTTTAAGGATCGTACCTTCTCTACCCGAAATGAAGTATTCCACCTGTGCATCACTGTTCGGTTGTCCAGCAATACTAATGTACACTTGTATTGGTTTTGGCTGCCCTATTACAATAGAACCGCCTGTGTCGATCTTGTTGATAGAAGCGATCATGGGGTTTCCAAAAGAAGACCAGTGACCTTGTTCGAATGGATAGGATTCATCCCTGAATGCTTTTATCGTCGCAGTCTGCGCTTCTGCATTAAAGTCGTCAAGATAGAAGGGACCATTGCTGATCACCGCGTTTCTGTGTTCAGTTATCCATTTTATGCTGGCGTCATACCGGCTAATTGCTTCTTCAGGTTTCACAATGCCCTTTAATGCTGCCGGCACATATCCTTCACTTTTCATTTTTTGCAATTCGAGTCTTATCGTATCTGCATGGAGCGGACTAATCGTTGACAGCCAATCTATACCCTTTGAAGTTGCCTCACCACGTGAATATGCCAGCTTGCCAGATACCACAAGTCTTTCAGTTGCTGCGGTTATCTCCCAAGGTTCACCAGACCATACAGATATGTAATCTGCAATTTCCTTTTCATCGTAATGCCATACGTCAACATATGATTCAACTTCGTCATCCGAAAGGAATCTTATTCCCTTGATGAGCGGCAGAACTACCTCTATCTGCGATGTATACTCTGAGTCAACAGTTGTATCGTTTGTCTGGTTAGATGTGCCCCATTCAAAAGTAAAGTAGTATCCATATAACAAATCGGCTTTATCCATAGGAATGTCATTATGCCACTTTGAATAATGTATCTTGTAAGTAACTTTGCTCTTTGAACTTTCATTCTCTGTAGTTTCGCCTACGGTCTTCCATCGTTGAGAATAAGGATCCCACTTTTGTGCATCTGGGTGAATGCTAACCGTTCCTGACGGACCAGCGGTTTCAATATCAGTCCATTCTAATCTTACCGGTATTACATCTCCAGTGTAAGGATTCTTTGACATACCTGAGTCAGAAAGTGCATCGCTTATCGTTCTGCTAAATGTATCCTTAAAGCCAGCGACGTTATTCCATGAGCCGGCCGATAGTTGCTTTACCCCGATGTTTAGAGAATCATTGTTGTCTGATTTGGCATTTACTAGTGAATAACTGCTAGTAATGCCGGCACCAAAATCATTTACTAGACCAGTGAGTGAAGAGGAAGCAGCGTAAGGTTCACTAGTTTGAACCACAAAAAGTCTCACAGATTCCTGAATGCCCATCATTACGGCCTTTCTCACCAACTCGTTTCTTTCACTTTCTGAAGTAAAGTCGAACTGAGAGATACGTTGTGTAACCTCGTCAAGAGTTTCATTTTTGTACTGCCAGAAACTTGGGTCTGCTGCGCCGGGCATGTTTGCGAACCACGGCGCATACATCTGTGCAGATATAACCGGGTTATACTTTACAAATACTGAAGTGCCAGCATACCCTTCAGTATAGATATGCCATTTGAGCTCCTGTGGGTCAGAGCCATATACTGTAAGTTGCGCGCCGCTTAGCTCTACACATATTTTTTCTACCGTAAAACCGATTTTTTCAAGATCTGAGGCAAGAGATTCTCCAAGCGAATTCCTCCTAGTATCGTCACATCTAATAAGCATCTTTATGACGACAGGATTGCCATTGAACACCCATCTGGCATTTTCTTTAGTAGCGCCTGCAATAGTGAGTCTGTCGCTTATCATCTTGTCTGCTAAGGCTGGATCATGTCTAAAACCAAAAGACTCTACGACATCTATAACGTTCAGATATTCTGGCGAGTATGGTCCGAAAGGATCGACCATGGGAGTCCCATGGCCTTTTAGTATTTCATTAACTACAAATTCGCGGTCAACTAAGTAGTTAAGAGCAAATCTTACCTCTCTGTACTGAAAAGGATTCATCTCAGCCGAGCTGTCTTTAGGCTCGGCTGGATTTAGATACAGGCCAAATGAGCCTGCAGTTCTGTCATAGATTTTCACTTTCGGATCATCTCTTATTCCCGGCACACGCTCGAGAGGAATACGCCAAAAATATGCGTCAATATTGCCCGATTTCAACTCCTCGAGTGCTATATTTTCATCCGGATACGCAATGAATTTGATAGTATTAACATTGGGACCCTTTGCGACCTGCGCAAAGGTGTTTGTAAAAATAAAGCTGGAAAAAAGCATTAAAGCTACTAACAAAGCCGGTATAGTTGCCTTCAGCAATGGTCATAAATTATGAAATTCACTAATATATCTTTTAGAATGCATCCTAGGATTTTGTCGTGGTCTGGTAAAACGTTTATCGGGACGAGTGTGTATAGGTGAGACCGGAGAACATGAAATGGTCTTTAGTCATAGTATGGTATCGCATTAATCAGGGCGCGTGTATATTCGTGAGATGGGTTTAGGAGAACCTGGTCTATCGGGCCCATCTCGACTATCTTGCCACCCCTCATCACTGCAAGGTCGTCGCCAACGTACCGTGCAGTCGAAAGATCGTGGGTGATGTAGATATATGAGATCCTGAACTTTTCTTTGAGGTTTTGCATCAGCTCCAGAATCTCGCCCCTTACCGAGACATCGAGCATGGAGACCGGCTCATCGGCAACTATTAGTGCAGGATGCAGGACGATGGCGCGCGCCAGGGCCACGCGCTGCCTCTGGCCTCCTGAAAGCATGTGCGGCAGCTTCAGGGCGATCTCAGAGACAGGCTCAAGCCGGACATCCTGCAGGGCCCTAAGCACCTTCTCCTCCTTTTCCTGCCTCGAGCTTTGCCTGTCATGGATGTTCAATGGCTCCATGACCGTGTCCATTATCTTCATCCGGGGGTTGAGCGAGGCATACGGGTCTTGGTAGACCATGTGCACCTGGGTTCGGAAATGCTTCAGCTGGCTTCCAGTGTACTTTGTTACGTCTTTGCCGTCAAACACTATTGAACCCGAGTCCGGATCAATGGCCCTCATCACAAGCCTTGCAACGGTGGTCTTGCCCGAACCTGACTGGCCGGCCAGCACGAGCACCTTGCCGCGTTCTAGGGTAAAGCTGACGCCGTCGACGGCCCGGACGTACTGCATTCCCTTTTGGAACATCTGCCGGAAGCCCTTCTTGACCGGGAAATACTTTTTGAGGTCTTGTACTTCTAGCAGTGTGTCCAATGCGCAGCGCCCCGTTTTGGTAGTGAACAGTAGTTAATATTAAACAATGTTGCTATCACCTGCGTGAAGCTGGCAGCGCTTTACTCCGGCGGAAAGGACAGCACGTTTTCCATACACCTTGCCAGAAGGATGGGGCATACCGTGGACTGCCTGATAACCATGCGCCCGGCAGCCGACGACAGCATGCTGTTCCATTACCCCAACAGCTGGATTACAGAACACCTAGCAGAGGCCATGCAGCTTCCAGTCCTGAGTTTTGAGGTGAAGGACAAGAACAAAGAAGACGAGATGAAGGCGCTGTCAGAGGCCGTATCGCAGGCCAAGTCGCTTTACGGCATAGAAGGCGTGGTGTACGGCGGCATTTCAAGTGGGTTCCAGAAGCAGGCGTTTGAGCAGGTATGCAGGGCGCATTCCCTTGAGCCGGTATCGCCGCTGTGGGGCGTCGAGCCTGCAAAATACATGAAGGAGCTTGTCGGCGCTGGCTTTCAGACCATGATCGTGGGGGTCTCCGCGATGGGGCTTGGAAAGGAACTGCTGGGCAGGACCCTTGACAGCAACCTGATAGGGCACCTTGAGCAGCTGAGCAAGAAATACGGCTTTAACCTTACTTTTGAGGGCGGCGAGGCAGAGACCCTGGTCACCGACTGCCCAATGTTTAGCAAGTGCCTTCAGGTCAAAAAGGCAGACGCTCGCTGGGACGGGCAGCGGGGAATATTTGAAATACAGGAAGTTGTCTTAGTAGACAAGTAACAATGTTTGATAACCTGCGTGACGGTCTTAGGAGCGCGCTGAAAAAGATTGTCGGCGCGTCGGACATCAATGAAGAGATTATAGACTCGCTGTGCAAGGATGTCCAGCGGGCGCTTTTACAGTCAGACGTTAACGTTAGGCTGGTTCTGACCATCACCAAGAACCTCAAGGAGCGGGCCATGAAGGAGCAGCCTCCAAAGGGCCTGTCAAGGAAGGACCACATAGTCACCATACTTTACGGCGAGCTGGCAAAGATGCTGGGCTATTCCGGCGAGGTGATAACCACCATAGACAAGACGCGTGAAGACGATACCGGTGCGACAGAGTCTTTCAAGCCCGGCAGGCAGAACGTGGTTTTGATGCTTGGGATTCAGGGTAGCGGCAAGACCACGGTCACCGCCAAGCTGGCAAGGTGGCTTTCAAAACATGGCTACCGAACAGGCGTGGTCGGCGCAGACACCTGGCGACCCGGCGCGCTGACCCAGCTGAAGATGAACTGCGCCAAGATAAACGTCGAGGTGTACGGCGAGGAAGACAGCAAGGACGCGGTGGGCATTGCAAAGCACGGTCTTGAGCATTTCAAGCCGCAGAACCTGGACGTTGTGATAATCGACACTGCTGGCAGGCACAAGGAGGAGGCAGGGCTTCTGCAGGAGATGAGCGAGATGTACAAGGCGGCCACGCCGGACCTTGTCTTGCTGGTGATAGACGGAACCATCGGCCAGCAAGCCTTCAGCCAGGCCCAAGCGTTCCATCAGGCTGCGCCGGTAGGCGGCATCATAATCACCAAGCTGGATGGCACAGCCAAAGGAGGAGGCGCGCTGGCGGCATCTGCGGCCACCGGCGCCAGGGTCATGTTTATAGGAACCGGCGAGCGCATCGACGACCTTGAGCAGTTCTCGCCGACCCGGTTTGTTGGCAGGCTTTTAGGCATGGGGGACATCAAGGCTCTTCTTGAAATGGCCCGCGGGCTTGAGGTCCAATCCGATGAAAACCAGGCAAAGCGCCTGCTTTCAGGCAAGATGACCATCGAGGATTTCTACGTGCAGATGGAGCAGGTCAGCAAGCTTGGTTTTAGAAATGTCATTGATAACCTCCCCGGCCTTTCAGGCATGGTAAAAGAAGACCAGCTGGACGCCATGCAAGAACGCATGGAAAAATGGCGGTACATAATACAGTCCATGACCAACGATGAAAAGAAGGATCCGGACGTCATCAACGAGTCCCGGCGCAAGAGGATAGCACGCGGCTCAGGAATGCCGGAAAGCGAGATAAAACACATGATACAGCAGTACAACAACTCAAAGGCGATGATGAAGCAGTCCAAAGGGCGGCAGATGCAGGGACTGTTAAGGAGGTTTGGCATTGGTTGATGATAGCCGCAGCGCCCTTGTCCAGCTAAAAGAGTACCAACTCTGCCAACGCTGCCTTGCAAGACAGACAGGCACCACTCTGGGCAGAAAAACGGTGCAAAAGTGCTTCATCTGCCGCGGTTTGATGGACGGCCTTGACAGCATGGTTGAAGAGGTAAGGCAGGCGCTCAAACCCTATGAATTTAGGACTTTCCTCGTCGGTGCTTCCCTTCCCACGCAGATCCACGACCGAGAGGACGCGCTGCGCGCCAGATTCAAGATCCGTGGCAGGGAAAGCGCCAAAAGCCAGCTGACCAGAGAAATAGGCCTGCGCCTTGCCAAACGGATGAAGAAGAAGACGGACTATTTCAAGCCAGACGTTCTTGTGAACCTGACAGTCGACAAGGACAATTGCATAACGACGACTGTAAAGGCGCGGCCCATCGCCTTTGAGGGCAGGTACGTCAAGAAGGTCAGGGGACTGCCGCAGAAACAGGAAAGATGCACTATGTGCCTGGGCAAAGGCTGCCCCCTTTGCGACTATTCCGGCCTTGCTGGCTATGACAGCGTGGAAGGAATAATAACACAGCACCTGATGGCGTCAACAGGAGGGCAGACGCCCAAGATTTCATGGATTGGAAGCGAGGACCAGAGCAGCCTCGTGCTTGGACGCGGAAGGCCCTTTTACGTCAGGATATCTGATCCCAAGTCAAGGCACATCAAAAAAAAGAGTTTCAGCAGAGACGGCGTGACGGCCAGGATAACTGGCGTCCTAGAAGACATTCCTGACACGCAGACTCGCTTCACGGTCAAGACAAAGATCATGATAAAATGCGACAGGACGCTGGCGGCATCAGACATAAGCAAACTGCGGCTGCTTGCCGGCAGAGAAGTAAAATTTGAAAACAAGTCGAAAGTAACAACGAAAAGGATCTACTCAGTGCAGGCCAGCAGGATAGATAACGAGGCAAGCATCACGATAACCGCAGACGGCGGGCTTCCCATAAAGCAGTTCATCGGAGGCGAGGAGTACATGGATCCGAACATCTCGCAGTTGCTTGGGGCAAAATGCCAGTGCATCACCTTTGACATTCTTGCGGTAGACATTCAGTAACGTTTTTGTCCGGCGACTCCGCTTGTAAAGCAAGCAGATGAGTTTTGACCCGCTTTACAAAGTCCATGACGCGGCCAGTGCGGGCAAGATACCAGACAAGATCTACAAGATGATAACAGAGAGGTTCTCGCTTGTCACTGAGGGCATAAGCAGGGTAGAAAAAGCGTCAGGTCTTAACTATCCGTATTACTACGTTGAGCCAAGCATGGTGGTGTCAACCTCTGCGGTGGAGTTTACCCAGTTTGGCATATTTTTTGCCCGGACCATCCCAGTGGTCCGCGACGACAACACGCTGCATGTCGTTGTACAGATAACTGCTCCGCTTGTGGCCTTTGGGCTCAAGGGCACCATTCACGCGATACTGGCTCATGAATTCATGCACTATCTGGAACTTGTAGGCAGGATAGCAAAGATGAACGTGGTATCCGATGAACTGGCCGGCACGCTTTTTGAAGGAAGGTACGCAGACGGAGGAAGGCTGATGGAAGAACGGGCGGTATTCAAATCCGACCAGACTCTGATAAGGCACATAACCACTCGTTTTCCAGAAGGATTCCGGGACCTGAAGCTGGAAGACAAGTCCATCAAGCAGTGGATGGACAGGGGCCTTCCCATGGTACGTGTGCCAATAGACGCCAACGTTGTCAAGATCCCGGTCGATGCAATGGCGCAGCTTCAAGTGGATCAGGCGGTGAAGGACAGGATTGCAGAATTCGAAAGTACAAGACTGCGCAGGAAAAAGAGCCAGTCTGGCTATGTTTAGCCTTTCGCCCGAAGAACTGCAGTCCCTGAAAAACTTGATGGAACGGATAGCCGGCCGCCGCAGAATAGTTGCCGCCTGCATTTACGGCTCAAGGGTGGCAGGCTACGCAAGGCCGGACAGTGACGTCGACGTCATGATAGTTCTTGAAAACTACCCCTATGCAGTCAAGTACGTTTACCTAAAGGATCAAGGCCTGCAGGTTTCTGCTCTGGTAGTCGATCAGGGTTCGCTGGAAGGCGATGCACGGCATGCGCATCTGGGCGAGTTTGTTGTCGGGAGGCTTTTGCATGTTTACGAACCAGTAATCAACGCCGAATTCTTTGAGCGCATAGAACGCCTTTACAAAAAGCGGGTGATCCTTGAAGAGATGCAGAACATGGTTGGCCAGACCAGCCTGCTTTGCACCGAGATCTCCTTTCCGCTGGAATACGTGCTGTTCTCAAAGATTAAACGGAGGGCGTCATTGTATCCAAATGCTGCATACAGCTACTGCAGGACGTACACGGCAAGTGAGCAGAACCTGAAATTTGCGCTGGACGGCTACAGGCGGGCGTTGGCAGAGATCGTGGCTGAAGACAAGGAGCTCTTTGAACAGGATGGAAGTTTTTTGAGGATCTCTGAAAAGCGCGTGCAGGTGGAAAAAAACCGCGCCTCGCTAAAACTTACCAAGAAGCTTCAGGAATTCAGCTCGTATTTCGTCCACACGTACGCTGGCAGAAAGACCTTGCATCTTGCCGTAAGGGAGGCAGAGTCCAAGATAAAGAGACAGGTAACCCAGCGGGTAGAGTTTCCGGATTTCATGTCCTGTCCTGCCTGCGTGTACTGGAAGCTTCCAGAAGGCCTGCTGGTATCAGACAGCAGAAGGCAGGACTGGATCGGCCTGCTGGCCAGCCAGGCTGGACTTGATGATTACGCTATAACCAAAAAACGGCTTGGAAACCCAAACAGCAGAACCATGCTGTACGTGCTTCGGAACAGAGATAATGAACGCAGGTACGCGGTCAAAAAACTGGCAAGGACGAAATCCGTGAAATGGGCAGCGTTAAGCATGTGGACTGCGCCGGTAAAGAAGTTCAAGATAGACCCGCTGTACAGGCTGGGTTCGGCGTACAGGGCCGCAAGGCAGATCCGCAAGCTGGGGCTTTTGACGCCGCCCATAGAAGCCGTGGTTCTGGACAGAAGGCTTTTGATCACGCAGTTCATAGAAGGTAGGTCCCTTGCCGACGTGATCCGTGGCCTGCTTTCGGGCAGAGACGAGGAGACCGGCTGGTTAAGGATCGCCGGCTGGCAGATGTCCCAAGTCCATCAAACGGGGGCCAGCTTTGGCAACATAAAGCCAAAGAACATCATAGTCCATGACGGTTTGTATTTCACTGATCTGGAACAGTTTGTCTTTGATGCTGGCGACCCTGCATGGGATGTTGCGCAGTTTGTGTGCTGGGGCCTCAAGAGCAGCAGAAATGCAGACATGGCGGCAGCAATAACAAAGGAGTTCCTGGAAGGCTACGCGGACACCAGGCTGGCGGCCAAGATGGATTCAAAACAGTACATAGCAACATTCTATCCCGTGCTGACGCCGGCCGTGGCCCGGGCAATCAAAAATGAAATAAGGAATTTTGGCTGAAGGCTACTTTTTGCCTTTCTTGGCCTGTTCCTTGCGGGCAAACTCAGTGTAGCCGCACTTGCCGCAGGTGAACCTGTCCTTGTGCTCGGCCATGAATACGCCCTTGCCGCATTTCAGGCATTCGCGCTTGAGCCGGGTAACCTTGCTTCCTTCTACCTTGTAGAACTTGTGTATTGCTACCTCGCCCTTGGCAGCGGCCTTTTTGTCAGCCATTACTTTTTGCCGCCTCCGCCCTTCTCCGCAGCAGCTGCCTGCTTGGCTTTAAGTCTGGCCGCCTTTTCCTCGTCTAAGAGCTTCTTTCTTTCTGCCTTGGGCATGGTCCTAAGCAGCCTGTATCGTGGTAACTGCTTTTTGGCCTCCTCCTCGTTGTCATACACGTAAAACAATGCATGAACATCGGTCATGCCGGTCTCGCAAACAAGGTTTATCGGAACAACGTTCTTTTTGTCAACGCTAAGCTGGCCGGCTATCTTTTCTGCCGCGTCTGTTTTTTTCAGCTGGCCGGCTGCCCCCTTGAACAGCGCCTTTACCTCGCGCCTGTTCAGCAACGAGTTTTTACGGTCTTCGAGCATCACTAGTTCTTGCGACAAACTGGCAAGTATCGGCCTGTAAAACCCATATATGTATTTGCTTCAATCCACTTTGCGACTGCATTTGTGTCCAACAGTACCAACACTTTTCAGGTAGCTGACTCCAAGAAACATTTCGTGTATACATTGCAAATCCGGCAATTTTTCAGGATAGCACCAGTGTTAGAAAAGTCGCCTAAATTATTGTCAGATTTTTTGCAAACTTCTCGGAAAGTACAAGAGGGTTATCCATGTCAGCAAATACGAATATCTGAATCTGATAGATGCCAGCCTGCTGCGGTAGCCAGCTACTAGAGATCTCTGTGCTTTGACTCCTTACAAGCATTCCAGTCTGCCAGCTAAGGTTCTGAGTTACACCATCACTATCGATGATCTGAATTACGAATACATAATTCTGGTTTACTCTCTGCATGTTCTTTATTTGAGCTGATATCGATAGATGATCTCCGGTGTGTCCCTCGATGGTAGGGGATTTGTCAGTGATTATTATTCTGCTCGTGGGATGCTCATCGGAGTATTTTACACCAAATGTTCCATCATCAATGACGGCGGCCATTACAGGTGATAGAGAACTTACCCTCCCAGTAACCGTGTTGGATGCTATGTCAATATTTATTGTTGAATCTTCCCATCCAGTCCCGGTGTAATGTAGAAATCGCACCCATGATTCATTTCCTTGTTCTGATGCCGATGTTTCGTTATACGGTATTGTAACATCTACAATACCTGCAAATGTTATGTCTGATGCATCAATATCAAATACAGATCCAATGACCGAATACTCTACACTTTCCACATCTTTTGCTATTATTTTGTTCTGGTCTATTTGTAGGAGTATATCGTGAAAGTCAGACGCGGGTTTTTCTGTCACTGTCAGGTTTCCTTCTGACGCGACGCTTTCAAATGTTAGACTGATTGTGACATCGTTGTCATCTTCGGATCTATCAATCAGGATTTTTGCTTCCACATTCGGGCCCGAAGAAACGATTGTTTTTGCTGAATTATTAGAAGGTGTTTGTTCGGGTGTTGTGTTACTAGGTCTTGAACTTGAACCGCCTCCACCTCCGCCGGATGCCTTTCCGACAGTTGCTATATCATCAAGCACTATGCCAGCGCCTGGAAGCGAAGGTCCACCCCCTGCTCCTCCAGGTCCATTATCCGGACAACAGCCTATTGCAAATTCACCAATAGAATCTGTTTCTCCTGTAACTGTTTTGGTGTCTACGTCAACACTGGTGGTGATATCAATCCAATTTATCACACCATCTCCAAGATCTTCTCTCTTGAATAGCTTCAAGTCTGATTCTGTTTGCCCTTCGATGTCAAAGTTGGCATATGACATTGTAACAGTGATCTTCCCTTCATCATCAAGCTGAGCATCAATAAGCTTCATATCAATGCCATTTCCTAAACGTGTGAATGTTGCTCCAACCTCATCTGCATCTACTAAAAAGTCACTTAGCTCAACTTCTCCTGCTTCACTCATACCGTCAATAATCGCCTGTAACCTAGCATTAGTAACCTGATATTTCGCTTCTATGTTATCACCTACCTTCACAAACAAGGAGTCAGCAGATCCAGGGGTTTTGGTTAGTTTGACACTCCCTTTGAATACACCGGTATTGTTAGCAGTTTCTGTAAGCTCAATTATCAATCCTTCTGAGTCGCTCGTCGAAGTCAGGAGTACTCTTACAGTGTTTTTTGTATCCGGATCCAGATTTGCTTCCGGATCGTTGACAGTCACCGTCAGGGATCTGTTGATTGGCACTTTATCTTTGGAAAAAGCAATTGTTGCAATGTTACCCTCCAAGTTACTTATGTCCCTGATGGTGACTATGTTTCCATCTCCGGTGAAGATCTTCTGCCTTACAGAGTTGACAGGTTTTTCTCCATGTAAGGCGACTGCCACAATAAATTTACTAAAGTCATTTGTCCGGCCTACTACAACATTGTTTGTTACGTCTCTTGACTTGGTAATGTCCACTATGCTCGATCCATCATCATGGAATATGCTTACATCATTGGCGGTGTATCCATGGGGTATCGTTGCCTCGTCAAAAGACATGCTAACATGAGCAAAGGTGCCAGGCGCCAATTCTGCCGTAGACGACAGATCAAGACACCTGTCAGTGTCAAGAGGAGCGTATCGCGGGCTTGATGATGAATTGCAATCTGTTACAGCCATTTCTCCCTCTGTAACTACTTCATCAAATGTTATAGACGCGTCAAAACCGGTGAGTTCAACATTAACTTCCGTGCCAACGTTAACTGTAAACCCTGTTGTATCATATGTTTGCGTATTGCTATCTACTGATTCATAATTTTCATCTCCTGAGAAATGTGCTTGAACATTCCATCCAGCTAAAGCCATGTTTGGCGACGCGCCTGTAACAGCGAACCTACCATCACCATCAGTAACAGCAGGTCCCAAATTAGCTGCGCCAGTTCCATCAAATGTTATTGTTGCACCTTCTATACCATTGCCAGTTTCACTATCTGTTAGTGAACCGGTCACTGTTATATCTTGACCTTGCACAACGTTTGCAATCGGGTCCAAGGTTAAAATTGGCACAGGTAAGGCATGCACTAATTGCTTAACTGTAATAGGCACAACAGACATTACTAAAACAAGTGCGATGAAGATGCCCATCGAATTGAATCTGGTCAATTTGGAAAAGGATCTGAAACTACATTTTAACAGAGTGTAAGTTAATGCCAAACAAGGAGCTTTAGCTAACTTGCTACATCTTTTGCGCCTCATCCCAATATTTGTTATAATTGAAACTATAAAACAATTTTCAAGCAATATTGCTAAATGGTATGTAGTTGTTTGAAGTAATCAATAGCAGTTATATCTAAATTTTATTAAAACACACTAGATTTATGATCTTTTACCAATCAAATCTATACTCGTCATTTGCGTGTAGATTTTTCTGCGACCAAATCACTTCTGTCTTGTCGGACAGGTATCTTACAACCGGCGGCGATTCCACCCTCACCTTCTCACCCGTCGCCATATTAACACGTATTATACGTTGGTTTATACTAAGTACTTTTGGTGCGCGAAGTATAAACTTGAATTTTTTACAATCACTGGCAAACCTGTAGTGAAAACGCTTGTCAATTTCTTCCCAGTCGTATTCTAACTTTACAAGTCCTCTTTTCTGGCGCTTTATACGTTTCCGTAGCAATACAAAAAATTCTTTGTGATATGGCTTATTTTGATCCAAGCTCATTATTTCCAATGCTTTTCTGGTTTCATCCTTAACTTTAACATGCAAATCGGAAAAGTCTCGTGGAGCGTCCCCGTCCAGAAAGTAAAAAAGACGGTCTATCTCGTGATCTGAAGTATTAATGAAATCCCAGAGCAAAGTATGATGCGTCCGCATAGTTTTTGGATCTTTGATCTCCAACTCTAAGACAATGTTGTTGAATAGAACCGGATTTTTCATAATAACATTCTCTTCCTGTTCCCTTGGTTTTGGCGGCGCTTTGGAATTTCCGATCCCGCCGCCATAGATGTTGTAAACCTCGATCTCTTCACCATGCTTTACTGGATATTTACCTACGGAGTGTAGGTATTTTTTATAATCCCGTTTTAGTTTCTGAATATCACTAGCAAATCCTTCCGAAGCAAGAATGTTCATGCCCTTCGCCAAATCCATAATCCTTCTGGCCATGATTATCCCTGGTCCCCAAACATTCGGCTTTCCATTAAGATCTACAATGTCGTAAACGGGACCTGTGTTCAGGCCTATCCTGATAGATATCTTGTCCTTCTCTCCTTTTCCTTTGTTGTATTGGTAGAGCAATTCATGCAGCTGCAAGGAGAGCAAAAAAGGGTTCTCAGGGCTATCCTTGAAACCAATTACCACTCCATCTCCTGTTGGAAGTATGAAGATTGAATCGTGATTTACCTTCTTGAACACCTTTGTCTTTCTGATGAGACTATTTAATGCCACTATCTTGCGAGCTTGTTCATCTGCTGTCCTGCTTGGCTCGGCTGATGCAACAATATCAGTAAAGAACCAGTGATAAGTTGTTGCAAGAGGCTTTGGCGAAGAGAGTACCATGAGCAGGACGCAGAATATACCAAGAAGATGTTTAAATTATTTGCATGATCTTTCGTTCCGACTCAAAAGCATCTGCTCGTTATTTTCCATTTGTTTTTCTGCTTTGAGCTTTGTTTTGCTTGTTTTAGTTCCAGATATCATTTGATGGCAAAGCAACAGTTCAAAGTAAGTCGATTCATATCCTATGGCGCCCACATGATAATGACCAATAATTCTTTGATTAAGTTGGCGTATGTTCGGTGTATATTTGTCAAAATCGCTTTATAGTAGAAAAAAGTACATCTGAATAGTACTTTAATACTAGTTTTTTGTATAGACACCGTGACCAAATACGGTGAATAATCAAAGTCGCTGTACAAAAAGAATTAGACTTGTATTGTTGATCAGTTTGATAATTCTACCACCGGTACTATCCTTTGTAGTAAATCAGGAATCGTTTGCGGCGGATGACAACTCAAGCTCTATCATGAAAAGCGAATTATCGCCAGAAGGCGACAATTCAAGTAATTTTATCATGAATCATGAATCATTTGTTGGACAGGTTTACTCGACCGATAACAGGGAAGGGCCGATCCTGTTCTTGAATCCAATTAATAATGTTGTATCTGGCGGCCCATTTACTGTCTCTGGACTTCTCTTAGACGAGAAGGGCAATGGTATCAATGGAGAAGAGATAAAGTTTCAAGGAGATGGGTTTGTTCTTCCCAACGTAATTACATCGGGCATAACATTTGACTCATCAGGTACCTCAAAGGAAATAGAAATCGCAGTTTGTCAGTGTGGCTCCGATGACGAGTTTCAAAGGAATCTTGACCCAGATGCAGACAATAAATATCTTAGATTATACGAGGGAGGTAGGATAGAGTTCCCTGAAAAAACACGTGGAGCTACCCTAGTACTTCAAGATATTGGTACATCTCAGGTAAGGGTAACGGTAACAAATGACGAGGATGGTAGTTTTACTACAACAGGCGACAGGCAGACATTTTTTGCTCAATCGGAGGGCATGGCTCCCAATTTTGCAGTCTTCAGGGTATCTCCTATTGGAAGTTTTGTAAAAGAAATACAAGTTGATGCTGTAGATAACGGCGACTACATGGGTATTTCCTCAATGACCACCATTGATTTTGGCGGTAGTCCACAAGTACAACATGTGATAGACTTTGAGGAATTTGATGTAGGGCCTAAAGGTACTGTTTTCTTCGTCAATGACGGATTCTTCTTTTCTACAGGCAGGGCGCTCGCAGACGAAGAGGGAACTGTAAGAAAAGTAAAAGCTCAACTGGTAGTTCCAGCCTTAAGCGCTCAACTTGATGAAGTTACGACAATATCTAGCGAGGAAAGGGAGTATACGGTAACGGTGGCTACGGCTACCGATTTAGGTAGTGGTGGCGAATCCTCGACTATTTATGACTATACCGGTTCAGATTATTCAACATCACCAAGCTGCGCGCAGGATTCGGATTCTGACGGGTTGTGTAATGATTGGGAAACTACAGGAGTAACTTTCACTAAAGGTGATGGAACACAAGGAACTCTGAGTCTCTGCTTTACAGATGCTTATGCTGATGCGTGGAATGTTCCGCCTTGGAATATACCACCTCCAAGTCAACCCATATGCCCAAGAGTGGACCATAAAGATGTCTTTGTGGAGATAGATTTTCAGGAGGATCATCAGTTATCCTCAGATGCAATTAAAGATGTCATCAGGGCGTTTGGTCAAGGATTCGGCAATCCCACGATAACTAATGCTGGCCCAGATGCATTTGGCCGTACTGCTGGGATTACATTGCATGTTGTGCAAAGCGAACAGATTATCGATCATCAACTAGAGTACGTTTATGCATGGAAAGATCCGACTACTGCTGCTGGAGAACCGCATGATGAAAACAATTTTAATGATTTTGCATTCTTGAAAAAAGAGAAATTTGGGACGGGGGCGGGTCCCTTTGGGATTGATAATATCCCGGATAACCAGCGTAATGCGGCAGTAAACGGTGTAGGACCTGTGTCATCCGATGTAACATCCAATAATACACTTGGCGGTAGCGATAATACCGTTCAGTTTAGAGTACACGATTCTGACTCTGGATTATCTAATTTAACAATAACTACATTTGACTCCGTCAAGGGGACTCTTGTTATCACTACAACTGTAGTATTCTCTGCCGACCCGGATGGTACAGGCACAGTAACAGGCGCGGTTACGGTTACAGGTGACCCTGCTCTAAACATTAGTAACCCTACTGCTTCAGTTGTGGCAACTGCAAGCAAGGCCAGACAGGTAACAATAAAGATTCCTTTCGCAACAGCAACTGCTGCAACAGATAAGGCACTGACTAACATTACTGTTACGCTAACATCTAGCTCTTCACCCTCTTCAACTGTGTCAGTAAGCAGTCTAAAAAGTCCTGAACCTGTCGTAACAACAGAGATCCTAGACAAATTAGCTTGGGTATACCGATATGGTATGTCCGTACACAGCTACAACAACAGTTGCAGTCCATCCGGATTGGGAGAGGTGGCTGGCAACGACTTTATTGTGAGTTTGGGGTGCAATTTCGATGAGCTCAACAATCCTGCATCCCATCCCGATCCAAATCCTGCTGACTTGAACAAATATTCTGTAGGAAGCCGAGAAGAGCAGGCAGGGACTCTCATGCATGAATTGGGACACACTCTCGGTCTGTATCATGGAGCCCCTAAGAAGGTGGGTGGAACCAGTACTCCTTCAAGTGATTATAACGCAAATTGCAAACCCAACTATCCTTCCGTCATGACTTATGCAAGGCAATTTCCAACTTACTGGGGTTTTACCGGTGCTGATAAACAGATGTGGAGAGAACAAGGACTGGATTATTCAAGACAGATTGTGACACCGCAGCTTAAGGAAGGCACCAGTCCATATCTTGATGAGAATGTAGGCCTAAGCATTGATACGACGAATATATACACGCAAGGTCAGACAGTTGTATGGGGCTCTCCTGATGGTACTTTAAAAATTGCCAAAGGCGCAGCGAGTCCAAGCTCGAAAGACTGGGAGTACAACGGTAATCTTCAAACCGGCGTACTGGAGAATGTTAACAATCTCAACATTTCAGGATGCACCGGTTATGGTTCAACTCTTAATGGTTTTAACGACTGGTCGAACCTGTTGTATAGCAGTTTCAGGACGGACGCTGCCAGTTATGACGGTGTTTATGCTTCTCCACTTGCACTGCCACAGGAGATCTCTCCCAAGATCCACAAACAGATGCAGATACAAGCACTGATCTTCCTTCCCAAGGTAATTCCGCCATGGATATGGGTGCTGATCGCCATAATAATACTGGGAATAATCTTAGCTGTAGTCCTAATACGCCAGTACGGCTTAATGTGGTGGACTTGGCTGATAATCGCAATAATCATCCTAGCAATTATCGTCGTGGTATGGGTGCTGATACTGACATTTAGCTGATAGTGCCTGTATCTTTATTGTAAATAGCACTGTTGCCAGCTGTCACAAAATGCATACTGAAAATAACGATGGCCATGTCAGAGGTTTTGTCGCTCGGTCTGGCCAGACAGGAAAATCAAATATACTTGCCAACTGCTTGAGAATATCAGTCTATGAAACCATTCTTTCAGGAAGTTTGCGACAAGGTAGTTTCCCTTGATCCGGCGATCCGCTTTGTGGCAATAGCAGACGGGGACGGCACGTTGGTGGCCACCGCAGAAAGAAAGAACCTAAAGCCGCTGCTCAATCCGGAAGAGCGCGCCCAGTATGCCATCACGGCAGCCACGCGGCAGTACACGCGCCTTAGATGGGAGTACTTGCTTGGCAAGGTGAACTATGCTTCTTCCTACTACGCAAAACTTGTCCGGGCCACCATCCCCATAGCCGATGAAAACAGCCGGCTTTACTACGTCATGCTACTATCGTTTGATGTCGAATCTGGAGATAAAGTCCATGGCATAATAATGGACAAGATAATACCGATTGTCCGCAAGAACACAAGCAAGTTCCTGAAGACCCGGCGAACCTGATGCAGGCAACACTTATCTAACATATGCATGCTAGCATGCCAAGATGGCATTCGAAAGCCTCGGCGAATACGTTGAAGCACTGGAAAACGCCGGCCAGCTGAAAAGGGTCCGAACACCGGTAAGCCCCGACCTGGAAGTGGCCGAGATAATGCGCCGGCTGATGTACTCTGGCGACCAGCCGGCAGTGCTGTTTGAAAACGTTGAAGGCTCGCAGATGCAGATTCTTGGCAATGCCTTTGGCACGATGAAGAGGCTGCAGATTGCCCTGGAGTCTGAGGATTTTGTCGACATCGGCAGGCGCATAGTTGACCTGACCCGGATGAAAATGCCGTCCGGGATGCTCAACAAGCTGAAAATGCTGCCCAAACTGTCTGAAATCGGCGAGTACGGACCGAAATACGTTGACGGAGGCCCGGTCACAGAGGTTGTGGAAACAGACAGGGCATCCTTTAACTCGATGCCGGTCCTCAAGTCCTTTGCCGGCGATGCCGGCAGGTTCATCACTTTTGGCTTTACCGTTACCAAGCACCCGGAGACAGAGATCCGCAACCTTGGGGTGTACAGAATCCAGATAATCGACGACAAGCATGCCATAATGCACTGGCAAGCCCACAAGCGCGGCGCCCAGCATTACAGGATGTTAAAGGAGCAGAACAAAAAGATCGAGGCTGCCATCGTGATAGGAGCGGATCCAGCCACCGTCTTTAGCGCCGTCGCGCCGGTCCCAGAAGGCATGGACAAGTACCTGTTTTCAGGGATCACAAGAAAGAAAGGAGTCAAACTTGTCAAGTGCAGGACCGTAGACCTTGAAGTGCCGGCCAACGCCGAGATAGTGCTTGAAGGGTACGTGGACCCAAACGACATACGGATGGAGGGGCCCTTTGGTGATCATACCGGATACTACACCCCGCCTGAACCTTTCCCAATGTTCACGCTGACGGCCGTGATGAGGAGAAGCAGGCCCATCTACTTGACGACTGTGGTAGGCAAGCCCATCCTGGAAGATGCATACATCGGCAAGGTCATCGAGCGCTCGTTTCTGCCGCTGATACAGATGTTTCACCCCGAGGTGGTGGATTTTGCCATGCCGGCCGCCGCCTGGTTTCAGGGGATGGCCATCATATCGATTAAAAAGCAGTACCCTGGCCAGGCCAAGAAGGTGATGATGGGTCTGTGGGGCATGGGGCAGCTGGCCCTGACCAAGATGTTTGTGGTGGTGGACAGTGATGTCAACGTCCACGACATGAACGACGTGATATGGGCGCTTACCACCCGGGCCGACGCGGCAAGGGACACGATAATAATCAACAACGCCCCCACCGACACGCTGGACCCGGCATCGCCGCTTGTCAACCTGGGATCCAAGCTTGGCATCGACGCAACGACAAAGTGGCGCGAGGAAGGCTACATGCGCGAGATCCAGCAGCTGGCAGTGGTGGATGACGAGACCAAGGCTCTTGTAGACAGGAAATGGCCTGGTTACTTTAAGTAAAAGGCGGGCAGTTTTTAATGAATTTCAGTGCACTGCCTGTACTTTCTGTCGTTGCATTTCCCCCACAGCGCAGGATTCAGTCTCAGTCGTATCAGGCCTTCTTCCACAAGACATCTGCCTTCGGAACCCGCGGTGATGGGGCAGTCATCTTCCCATAAAGCATATTCAAGCTTCCACTTACTTGGGTTGGCGTCACGTTCCGCCATTGCGTGGTTTGCAGTGTTTATAAAAACGCAAGGATAGCGGCTGTTGAAGAAGTATTTTGCTGGTACCGCGCACGCCGTTTCGTGGATTTTGTCTGCATACAGATCATGGTTGCCGCTGTAAATGCCTCGAAAATCAAATTTCGATGCTTTACCGTTCTCAAATATCGCATTAAAGGATTCCACATCCATGGTCCGGCCATGACGTATCAGTCTGACAACTTTGTACAGCGAATGCAGAAACCAGTGCTGCCTCAGTCTCTCGCCGCTGTAAACAATAGTTACATTGATCTTGTCACGATTTTCAGGGTCTTGGCTGCAATGAACAGATCTGATGAATGTGGGTTCGTCAGTAAAGTCCTTTTTTGGATTAAGATCTCTGGCAGGATGGTAGATCACCACCTTGCAGAGTGCGCCCTCCGGCGGTTCGGTTGTATTCATGAAACCTATTCCGGTTACAGGACCATCCATAACGTGCATTATGTAAGGGCGAATCTCTTCGACAGGGCGCAGCCGCCTGTTTCCTTGCACGTATTCACACAAAAAGTGTTCGCTGTCCAGCTGAAGAAACCGCAGCTTGGACTTGATCCCGTATATCTCCGTCAGGCGTTCTGGGACTTTGAAAGTATCATTCTGTAAAAGCTGTCTTAATTCGTCTATTTTCACGTCAAACTCGATCATGTATCGGAGCTTCTTGTTGTTCATGGCCTTCAGCTCTTTTTCACGACGGAATACGAATCGAACCCGGTCTACATCGATCTTGAAAACCGAAAAACCGCATAAGTTCCACCAGTCAAGCTTGAGCGGTTTCTTGTCTTTGTATGTCCGGAAGTTCTTGCCTACGTATTCCATCCAGACAGGATAGACATCTCCAAGACGTCCTGAATGCCCGCCTTGCAGTTCTATATCCAACCACAGATAGTACCAGCAAGATGCATAAAAACACTAGATCTATTCAGTGGTACCGGATAATGTTGTAGGCGTTGTCCCGTTCCGCAACACGGAAACCGGCCTGCTTGATGGCAGCTATTATCCTGTCGGATGTCAGTTCGGTGGATCTTGCGCCCGTTGCGCTCACTACCTCTTCTCCGATCAGCGTGCCCCCAAAATCATCCGCCCCGTAGCTCAGGGCCAGCTGCGCCATGCCTATGCCGTTGGTCAGCCACGACGACTGCAGATGATCGACAAGGCCGTTGAACATTATCCTGGAGATGGCAATCATCTTTAGCAGTTGCAGGCCGCCTGACGGGTACTTGATCAGGCCTTCCATCTGCATCTCTGTGTTGTTGGGCTCAAAGCTCCACGGGATAAACGCCATAAAGCCGCCGGTCTTTTCCTGCAGGCTAGCTATCTTCATAATGTGCCTTGCCCGGTCCTCCTCGGTCTCCACCGTCCCGTACATCATCGTGGCCGAAGACCGGATCCCAAGGCCGTGGGCCTCCTCCATTATCCGCAGCCATTCGTGGCTTTTTATCTTGAGGGGGCTTATCTGCTCCTTGACGCTGTCCTCCAAGATCTCGGCGCCGGCCCCCGGAAGCGAATCCAAGCCGGCCTCCTTTAGCCGGGCCAGTATTTCCCTGGTGCTGCTCCTCTCGACGCGGGCTATCATGTCCACCTCTGACGGTGAAAGGCCGTGGATTCCCACTTCCGGGCATTTCTGCTTTATGGCCCGGAAAGCGTCCTCAAAATACTCGACTTTCAGGTTCGGGTTGTGGCCGCCCTGCATCAGGACCTGCGTGATGCCAAACATCTCCCGCGAGGTGGCGACTCTCTTTACAATGTCTTCAAGCGGCACGGTATACGACTCTTCGTGACCCGGCGGCCGGTAAAACGCGCAGAACTTGCAGTACGTGACGCAGACATTGGTGTAGTTTAGGATGATGTTGTTGACAAAGGTTATCGTATCTCCAAACTTTCGCTGCCGCAGGATGCTGGAAACAAGCCCCATGGAATACGCATCGTCGGACTTGACAAGCCGTATGCAGTCATCCAGGTTCAGCTTTCTGCCGGCCAGCGCACTGTCCAGAATGTCGCGGATATCTGACTTTTTAAGAAATTCCTGGACCAGTCTGCTTTGCAAATATTAACAGTATCCCGGTGCCTTTGATGATATTTATTCTATTTGGAGTGCGTGAACTACTCACGAATAAATTCGTGGGCTTCTTGCTTCCTTGACTGGAACTTGCTTATCCGCTTGCGTTGGACAAGTAGAGGTTCTGCCTCAGCACGGGCCTGTTCCAGACCCAGTTTTAGAATGTTGATAGCTGCATTTAGATCTCTGTCTATGACCAGACCGCAACTATGACACTCAAAGGTACGTACGGAGAGGTCAAGTTTCTCTTTTGCAACCACGCCGCACCTTGAGCATTTCTGCGATGTTCCATTCGGGTTGACGATAACTACTCGCCCGCCGCGACGCCCTACCTTATAGGCAGCGTATTCGCGCAGCTTTCCCCAAGTGGCACCCATTATTGCCGCTGCTAGACGGTGGTTCTTGACCATGCCGTTGATGTTCAGTTTTTCAAATACAACAAGAGTGTAACCTTCTCTGTCCAGAGATGCAGATGCCTTGTGTACAAAATCATCCCTGCGTCGTCTCACCTGTCTCCATGCTTTAGACAGTTGAATTCTGGCCTTCTCACGGTTGTGAGAACCTTTCCTTTTCCGAGCCAGATTCCTTTGCAATTCCTTGATGTGTCTGGCCTGAGCTTCAAAATTGAGCGGATTCTGTATCGCCTTGCCGTCGCTCAATGTGAGCCAGTTAATCAGACCGACGTCTACTCCCACAAGCTTGCTAGTATCTGTATTGGCAGCGCCGGTATCAACACCGTCATCTGTGGTTATGCACGCGTACCACTGATCAACATCTCGAATTATGGTACATCTTTTCACCATGCCGACAGGTATCCTGTGCATCTTGAACTTGACTGCACCGATGCAAGATAACACGAGTTTGCTTTGTTTGAATTGAAAGCCGCCGTACTGCGGATATGTAAAAGAATTGTACTTTTTACGCCTCTTGAACCTTGGATACCTCATTATCTTTTTGAAAAAAGCCTGATAAGCCTTGTCGAGCCTCAAGAGTACGTCTTGCAATACTTGGCTGTGCACTTGCTTGTAGTACTTGTTGTCAGGCTTTCTGAGCGTCAGCAGCTGTTTCTGTTCCCAAAACCCCACGTCCCAATCTTTGTTCCTTTCGTCCAATGAATCGTTATAGAGATGTCTGCAAGTTTCTAGGGTATCATTCAGAACCTTAACCTGCTGCTCCGTGGGATATAGGCGGAACTTGTAGGTCAGCACGTAAGTATCTGTTTAGGAAATCTGCTATTTAGCATCTGCAGCACCTTGAGGGGAGTGGGAGGAATGTCATGTGATAGGAAACAAATTCATCCCACCCTTGAAAAGGACAGGGTTTCTTTGTTTCCCATACCCTTCATTGCCTAAATTTATAATGGCCTGCAGGCCTATTTTCAGGCGTTGCAGACAATAGACGCCGTCAGTAAGGTGGGCGGAACCGCGGCGCTTGAAAAAGCGCTTGCCGGCGAGGAGCTGTCGCACGACGACGGCGTGCAGCTGATGAAGGAGGAGAACCTTTTCCTTCTTGGAGCCGCTGCCGACAGGCTCCGGCGCGACCTGTGCGGAAATATTGTCACCTTTGTGGCATCATACTACCTGAATTATACCAACGTCTGCGCTGCCAGCTGCCCGCTGTGCGCGTTTTACCGCAAGGGCAGCGAGGATGATGCTTATACCCTGACCACGGATCAGATCGTGGCCCGGTCCAAGGTGGCCATCGAGATGGGGGCAACGGAGCTCCACATAGTTGGCGGCTTTCATCCCAAGCTGGGGCTTGACTACTATGAAAGCATGATGCGGGCCATCAAGGCGGCCCATCCGCAGGTCAGGATAAAGGCCTTTACCCCCGCAGAGATCTTTTTCATAGGCCGGCTTACGCGCAATTCCGTCAAGGAGGTGCTTTCCAGGCTCAAGGCGGCGGGGCTTGATGCGCTGCCTGGCGGCGGGGCAGAGATCTTTCATCCCGAGACAAGGAACAAGATAGTCATTGGCAAGTGCTCCGGCGAGGAATGGCTGGACACGGCAAGGCAGGCCCATGAACTGGGGCTGAAAAGCAACTGCACCATGCTGTTTGGGCATGTGGAAAAGCCAGAGCACGTAGTTGATCACGTGTTAAAGATCCGCGAACTGCACAAAAAGACTGCAGGCTTTACCACTTTTATCCCCCTCAAGTTCAGCCTTGAAAATACAGAGCTTGAGCAGAAGGGGCTCATCAAGGCCGAAAGCCCGTCTACCTACGATCTTCGCGTCATAGCAGTGTCAAGGCTGCTTTTGGGAAGCACGCTGAAAAACCTCTCCGTGTACTGGGTAGCCCTTGGCAAAAAGATAGCGCAGGTTGCCCTGTCCTACGGCGGAAACGACATGGTGGGGACCGCCTACTCTGAAGAGATCTTTAAGGCCGCCGGCAAGGCAAGCGGCACTTCGATTCAGGAGCTGGCAGGCATGGTCCGGGAGATAAAGCGCGAGCCGGCCCAGCGGGACACGTTCTTTAACATCATCAAAAGATTCGACTAGACCACGTCGACGGCGACAGCAGAATCTATCAGCTTGCTGTCCTTGGCCATCTCAAACATCCTTTCTATGGCTTTTCTGCCCGGCTGACCCATGTCCCGTGTGTAGTCGTTGACGTACATCAGGACAAACTTCTTTATCGTGTCTTTGGGCTGGCCCCTTCCATACTGCATGGCGTAATCGACGGCGGCATCGACGTTGTCAAGGCCGTACTGTATCGACCGCACAAAGAGGTCGCTAAACTCCTGAATCTGGCCTCGGGTCATGGTCCGGCTGCTGGCCACGTTGATTCCAAGTGGGACCGGAAGGTTGTTTGTTGCCAAAGACCACCAGCTTCCCAGATCCAGGATGCCGGAAAACTTTGACCTATCGTATGTTATCTGGGCTTCGTGGATCACAAGACCGGCGTCCACCCTGCCGTCTTGCACCGCCTGCGGGATGGCTTCAAAGGACAGCTCCTCTTCTTTGAAGCTACCCACGGCAAGCTTGAGCAGAAGGTTGGCAGAAGTCATCCTGCCCGGTATGGCTATTTTCGCACCTTTCAGCCCGTCTGCAGTCAGGTTCCTGTCCTTTCTTGCTATAACCACCGGGCCGTAGTTGATTCCAAAACTTGCGCCGCCGCGCAGAATGACATAGTCCTTCAGATAGGCGTACGCATGGGCCGATACCGCGGTAACGTCCAGATCGTGCTTTAGCGCCCTCCTGTTCAGGGTTTCAATGTCCTCGATTACGTGCTTGACCGTAAAGTTGCTGGAGCGAACCTTCCCAGAGGCTATGCCGTAGAACATGAACGCGTCGTCGGCGTCCGGCGTATGGCCAAGGGTAATCTGCATCGAGCCGTACGGCCGGCCCGGCCACTATTAAATCTATGAAAAGATGTAGGCAACATTTATAGTCCCCGAACAGATTTTTTTCAAAACAAGTGTATGCCAAAGTTCAAGTCTACTCAGGAAATCCTGAGAATTATTGGTAACAAGGACCAGATCCGTAATTTCGGTGTAATAGCGCACGTTGACCATGGCAAGACCACCATGAGCGACAGCTTGCTTGCCGCATCAGGCATCATTGCCCCGTCGGTTGCCGGCCAGGCACTGGCGCTGGACTCCATGAAGCTGGAGCAGAACAGGCAGATGACCATCAGGGGCGCCAACGTTACGCTGCTTTACGAAAGCGAGGGCAAGGATTACGTCGTCAACATGATAGACACACCGGGCCACATCGACTTTACCGGCAGGGTTACGCGCGCGCTGCGCGCCATCGACGGCGTGGTAGTCGTCTCAGACTCTGTAGAGGGCATCATGACCCAGACAGAGACCGTGACAAGGCAGGCCCTTGAAGAGCGTGTTCGACCAGTCCTTTACATCAACAAGATAGACCGCCTGGTCAAGGAGTTGCGGCTTGACGCGCCGGCCATGCAAAAGTGGCTGTCCAACATTATCGCCGATTTCAACAGGCTTGTCGACATCTACGCAGAGCCAGAGTACAAGGAGAAGTGGAAGGTAAGCATCCAGGGCAACAGCGTTGCCTTTGGCTCCGCCAAGGATAGATGGGGCTTTAACTTCAAGATTGCCCAAAAGAAGGGCATCGGATTTAAAGACGTGTATGAAGCGTACAGCTCCGGCGACGAGAGCAAGATAAAGGCGCTGGCAGAAAAAGCCCCGCTGCATGACGCCGTCCTGGGAATGGTAGTCGAGCACCACCCGCCGCCCCACGTCGCACAGAAATACCGTATCCCCAAGATCTGGCCTGGAGACCTTAACTCCGAGATAGGCCAGGCGCTTTTGAACTGCGATGAGAAGGGGCCAGCCATGATGATGGTAACCACCATCAACGTCGACCCGCAAGCCGGCAGGGTTGCAACCGGCCGCCTGTACTCTGGCACGATAAAAGACGGTGACGAAGTTTACCTCATCGATGCCAAGAGGCCCGGCAAGGTCCAGTCAGTCAACATCTACATGGGCAACACTAGGGAAGTGGTAAGCGTGCTTCCGGCCGGCAACATCCCGGCGCTTCTCGGCCTGGAATATGCAGTGTCCGGCGAGAGCATTTCCACGGTCAAGAACTCGACAGCGTTTGAATCCATCAAGTACGTCTCTGAACCGGTCGTTACCATCGCCGTCGAGCCAAAGCACCCCAAGGACCTGCCAAAGCTTGTTGAAGGCCTCAGAAGGATCACGGTTGAGGACCCCAACCTGGTAGTCAAGATAAACGAGGAGACCGGCGAGACCCTGATGGCAGGCATGGGCGTGCTGCACCTTGAAATCGCGACATCGCTTCTACAGGAGATGGGCCTTGATATTGTGACTACACAGCCGTTGATCAACTACCGTGAGACCATCCGCGCCAAGGCTGGCCCGATAATGAGCAAGTCACCAAACAAGCACAACAAGATATTCATGCGCGTCGAGCCGCTGGCCGACGACATTGTCGACATGATAAGGACTGGCAAGATCAAGGAGGACATGGACAAGAAGGAGATGGCCAAGCTGCTGAGGGAGAAGGGCTGGGGCACCGACGAGTCAAGGAGCGTGGCTGCCATCGATGCATCCGGCAACATGCTTGTGGACGAGACCAAGGGTGTCCAGTTCATCCAAGAATCCATGGACTCCATCAGGTCAGGCTTTGACGACGTGATACGCAACGGCCCCATAGCAAAGGAGCAGGTCAGGGGCATCAAGTTTGTCCTGCACCACTTTGTCCCCCACGAAGACCCGGCCCACAGAGGCCTTGCGCAGCTGATGCCGGCCACAAGAAGGGCAATGCTGGGCTCGATGCTGATTGCTGATCCTGTGTTGCTTGAGCCAATCCTTGGCATCGAGATCAAGTGCCCGCAGGAGCAGATAGGAACGGTGGCCGGAATTCTGTCCGGCAAGCGCGGCAAGTTGCTGAACGTCGAGCAGAAGGGAATCATTGCCATCATTCAGGGCGAGGTGCCAGCGTCAGAGACCTTTGACCTGTCTGAAGTGATGAGGGGCGGCACTGCAGGAAAAGCGATGTGGACCACCTTCTTCAAGGCATGGCAGCCGGTTCCAAACTCGATATTCCGCACCCTGGTCGGAGACGTAAGGAAGAGGAAGGGTCTCAACCCCGAGCCGCCAAACCCGGACGAGTTCATAGACAAGGAGTAAAACTCCTCCTCTTTTCCTTGTCGTTTTGTGCCGCTTTTTGATATAGCGGATGTTAGTACGCATGCAAGTAATGACATAGTAAGTGTGCACGGGTTGACTGTAGAATCGAGAGCGTTGTGAACGCGACTTCCCGCGCGAGTCTGTACGTACAGCGGAAGTAATGATCAGGAAAAGCGAGGACACATCTCACCGTTTCGGTCGTAATTAGAACTTCTTGGCTTCTTCCCCTAAGAAACCAATAACCGTTCCGAATTCTTCCATCGATATAGCTGGTGAAATGACCGGATCTGTCTTGAAGGCAAAGAAGAATACTGCGGTCTTTCTTGTCAGCTCTTCTATAGAGCTTGCCTCGAATATGAAATAACCACGCCTAAGTGTGAACCATGCAGCCACCGGCCTCATCCTCTCTATCGCTTCCATCACCTTCTTCTGCAGTTCCGGGTTCTTCTCGAAGTCGTTTTTGACTTCCACCGGCGGATTAAACTCCACTAGGAACTTCATAGACTTTGCATGTTCATAGCTCAATTATTAATATTTCTCGAATTGGATGGTTACGGTATGTGTAAAAGGGGAAATATACTCAAAAGTCGCCCGATGCGGCAGCAGAACGCGAATGCTGAACCCAACCAGTCACCTGCAGTAGTCACAAGAAAGGCATAGCCCTACAGGGTTTGATCAACCCACATTTCGGCATGGACGAACATTTGGTCTTTGGATCAAGCCGGCTTATCATGTCATAGCCACTCTTGATCTCTGCTCCGAAAGCGTACAAAAAGTAAATGATGGTATAGATCTCGCGGTATCGTTTTTTGCCCTTTCCAACAGTTCGGCATCGATAAAGATCCAGTAGCGTTTCTCCATAGAAGGAAGTAGGGGACCTAGGTCGAACTTGCTCAGCTTGTCACCCTTCACCATCTCCCTTGTAGGCATTTCAAAGTCTGCAAGCGACATCCCAATTACGCCCGATGCAGGTATCTCGCCATAATTTCTAATTGTAACGACATATTGGTGCTTTCCATTTGCAGTATTCTTTAGAAATTCAATTCCACCCGCAGGACCAATCCAGGGCCGGAACCTCTGCTTCACTTCGATCCTTGATAGCTTGGCCACTTCAGCATAGTCTTTGACGGCCTTATAAAGAAGAACTACGATGACGCTTTCGACAATAACTGTTGCCAAGCCAAGAATAAAGCCATATTCACCTGCGACTTCGACCATATCGCTATAGCACTATCCAGAGCTGTATTATTTATCACTATAATGTAGACCGCCGTATCACTTGTGATCATCATGGTCGATATCGGAGAGGAAACGAATTACAAAGTTTTTGCAAGCACTAGATAGTTTTCGTTGTATCGTTACCATCGCTTATCCAGATAATAGTCTGCGTTGCGCCTACAAACTCATGCCTAGAAAAGCGGCACGAGCTTGCGCTCAGGAAGGGGAATTGTATTTTTATAGACAAGGAGTAAAAAAGGAATCCCTCATCCACGCTCATTTTTGTGCCGCTTTCCGGCTTTCGGTGGAGTGTAGAGCATAACGATGGCGCTGAAGGGCAGCAGAGTGAACGTCTGCCCGCTGAATACGAGGAAACCAGAAGGTAAAAACTCTTGAAAGGCTGGTGTTTCTATCATCCTAAAAGACAAAAGGCTACTTTAGAACCATAATTGATACCAATGAACTTAAGTACTGAGACCAGCTAGTTTAGATTATGCCGGATCAGTGGAACTATCGGATACAGGTTTTTGGCGATTCGATTCACTGGGGTCAGGGTCTTCTTCCCGAACAAAAAATGGCGTACCTACTATTGCAAAAATTGCAAAACGAAAATAAAAAATTGAAAATTCGAATTTCTTCAAATGCACATTCTGGAGCTATCTGTAGAGTAGCACAATTGACGTCCATCTTTGTTAGCAGAGATCGTGTCCATCTT
>CAZKXR010000007.1:0-83177 GCA_964556935.1 uncultured Nitrososphaera sp. | reverse complement strand
TATGGCTGGACTAGATAGCTTTTGCCCTGTTTGGGAATGGTTTCTACTGAGCCATTATGTCCAGATTCCTACTTTTAAAGAACGGTGAAAAGTATAGAAAAAATGCCCTACTCACCATCCTGGCTTTCGGGCGGCGATGAACAAGGCGCGTTGAGTCTAATGACCACAACAGCAGCCGCAGTCGTGTTCTGTTTCTTCTTCGCCCTGTTGTTCTTGGGCAAGTATTTCCTGAACCTGTCTCTTCTTTGGCTTCTCCACTTCAGATACTGTGTGTTGATTTGTCATGATAAGCGTATGCCCCAACTATTGAACAGGATTTTGAACTGTTGCATTGTCCTGCAAACCAGATCGAAAAGGGCGGAAAGTCGATACAGGTTGTCCGAATCGCCACCTACTTTTTTACGTATACATCCGCTAAAAAGTCACTTTTTCATTTAACAGTTAAAAGATATCTCAAACTGTTCTGGGCAATGCATACATAATTTTCTCTCAAACCGTCTATAATGAATTCCGCGATTTTTAACAACAAACTGGCCATAGCCGTTGTTGTCTCTGCGGTAATGCTGACTGGAAGTCTGTTTGCCATAACGCAGACAGGCAGTTTGGCTACAAACGCCGCTCTTCCACATGTCCAGCATGCATCTGCAGACAACACACCGGCTACGGTGCCAACAAACGAATCTCAAACAATAGAGCTTGATGGTGTAACAGTTTCCTTTGAGGTAACACCAACTGAAGTTCATGCAGTGGACCGAGCAAACATAAACGTCAAGATAACCGACACTGCTTCTGGCGCACCATTGTCGCACGTTGACTGGGCCATCATCATAAAGGACCCAGATGGGAAGGAAGTCTACAAGACGTCCACATCTCATTCGCACATGGGTGTTGAAAGCTTTGATTATGCATTTCTGAATCCCGGCAAGAATACCGTTACAGTGCAGATGTCATCGCTAGGTCCAAAGATGCTGGGAATGGATGTACCAAAGGAAGCTCTTACCCGCATCTTCAAGTCAGGCGACCCGATGAAGAGCCCCGAAGTTGACGAGACATTCTTCTTTGGCTCAAGAAGCCACGACTTTGTAGTTAAAGTGGGAAGCCAGGGCGGCATCAGGACGATAACAAGCGACATGGGCAAGGATGTTGAAATTGAGCTCTCAACCAACCCCTTCATGGCTGTAGCAGGGCAGCCCACCACACTGATACTTAATGTCAGAGATGCTGCAACCGGCAAGAACATCATGCACCCAGACGCACTCATCAAGATACAGCAGGGCGCCTTTGCACTGACGGATTCTGCTGAAGCTGGCAGCCCGATGATGCCAATGAGTGGAGCCTACCATGGACACACCGGTGAGATGGCAGTGACGACCATATTCCCGACAACTGGTTTCTACCTTGTTGACATTGCCACGAACTCGCTTCCAGTATCCGACGTTCAATACGGACATGCAAGTGCCAGGTTCAAGGTATTGGTAGTCGAAGACGGTGTTGCTAGCACCAGCACGCCGGTATCAACAGCGGCTCCAAACCAGATATCCATACTTGGGCAGGCAGCACCTTATTTCGGGCCGCAGAACCTGACTGTCAAGGTTGGAAGCACGGTTACTGTCGTAAATGATGACTTTGTCGTCCACACTGTAACTAGCACTGATGCAGACCCAGGCAACGCACAACCGGCACCAAACGACATATTTGACACAGGCATACTTGCCAACGGCGAATCAAAGCAGATAACGTTTGACAAAGAAGGAACGTACAACTACTTCTGCATGGTACACCCGTACATGAGAGGAACGGTTACTGTCACACAGTAACCCTCTACATTTTTTACCTAGGCTTAAGGCAAACCGTCAAGGTATGAAATCGCATACTAGTTTTATCCACATATGGTAAAAGATCCTGTTTAACAACTGGCTCAAAGCCATCAAAAACGACTCTGCAAGTTTCTTTTTAAATCGTGTTTATTGTAGTTTCCCATCTTTGTAAGGTCAGCCTTTCATCATTACGATTTCCAAGGTGCAAACGCTGTTGGAAGATAATCATTGGAAGATAATGCGGTTTCTTATGGTTCCAAGCCGCTCTATGGATATTTCAACGACGTCTCCGTGCTTTAGATATCGCGGTTCTTTCATGGACATGGCCACGCCAGCCGGTGTTCCGGTGGATATAATGTCCCCGGCTTCAAGGGTCATCGTTCTGCTTAGCGCAGAGATTATCCTTCTGATTGAAATCACCATGTTGTTGGAAGACGAATTCTGCCGGATCTCCTCATTGACTTTTGTCACTATCTGCAGGTTTTGAGGGTCAGGCACCTCGTCTTTTGTGGTTATCCACGGCCCGCAAGGCGCAAAAGTGTCTATTCCCTTTCCACGGGTGAACTGCTTGTCCTTGAACTGGATATCCCTTGCTGAGACGTCGTGGAAGATCATGTATCCAAAAACGCAGTCAAGTGCATCTTCTTCTGATATCTTTTTCGTGTCCCTGCCGATTATCACGGCCAGCTCAGCCTCGTAATCAAGCCGGTTTACAAAGGACGGACAGATCACATCCCTATACGGCGTGTTCAGGGCAGTCCTGGGCTTCATGAATATTACAGGCTCATCAGCAGGAGTCAGTCCAGCATCTCTGGCATGGTCAAAGTAGTTGAACGCAAGGCAGATTATCTTGGGCGGGTTTGGAATTGGCACCAAAAGCTCAACGTCGCTTACCTTGTGCTTGTACTGCAAGTGGTCCTTTTGCTGCCTTACTTCGTCTAGCCAGCCTTTGAACATAAAGTCCTTGATGCTGGGCGGCACCGGTATGCCCGTCTGTTCCTGAATTTCCTGACGCGTAACCAGACTTTTGCCATCATCAGAGACAATAGCATAGGTTTCCTTTACCTTTGTGTTGTTTATTCTTGCTATCTTCATGCCCCATTTACCTATGCGTGAATATCGCCCTGCCGTCTCCGTCTATTCGGCAGAAACCGAACCGGACAAACTGCACAACCGTGCCATGCTTCAAGCCCGTCATGAATGATTCTGCGACCCCTTTTACCACTTCAAGACTGTTCGTGTTGAAATCCTCACCGATGTATAGCTGCTTGGGAGTTAGCACCTGAAGGTCAAATATATCTTCCTTTGCAACCCACTGGATTTTGGGCATGGACTGCCGAATTTCGCTGCCGCTGGGCACGGCGCCGACCGACAAGACCTTGCCATCCTTTCTTTCGATTCTGGTTATCTTGATATTGTAAAGTTCGATGAGCCGTATTTCATCGCCTTCGTTGAGGCCTGATGCGTCATCAGAAGATATGTAGAAACGGTCTGAAACTTGGATCTTTCTGGAACCAAGCGCGGCATCGGTGGGGTGGTTCTTGAGCACGACTTCCGTCCCCCTTGCTCCCTCTACGTGCAGTTCGACAGGATCTTTTACGAAAAACAGCCGCATGGATACAGCGTCGATAACCTTCCTGTTGTATGCCTCAAGGGCCTCAAACGGGGGTTTTGTCTCCGCAAGCGTGATTCCAAGGGATATGACGAACTTGCGGATGGCTGCAGGAACAAAGCCGCGGCGGCGGAATGCAGAGAGGGTTGGAAGCCGCGGATCGTCCCAGCTTTTGATTATGCCGTTTTCGATCAACGGTTTTATCTTCCTCTTGGAGACAGGAATGCCCTCAAACTCCAGTCTTGAGAATTCTATCATCACTGGTTTTCTAAGTCCAAGCCGGTCCAGTATGGCAAAGTACAGCTCATTTCTAAGCTCATATTCCTTGGTCCTCATGGCATGAGTAACGCCGTCCAGACTGTCCTCGATTGGTGCGGCAAAATCATACGTGGGCCAGACTCTAACTTTGTTGCCAAGTTTTGGATGATCGCCCTCTATTATCCTGAAAAGCGTTGGATCTCTCATGGCAGTGTTCTGGTCAGCCATGTCGCCTTTGAACCGGATGATGGCCGCGTTCTGTTCGTAAGATCCGTTGAACAGTTTTTCCAGCCTGCTCAGGGCCTCGGACTGGTCCTTCCTGCATTCGCATGGCAACCCCTTTGCACGAAGGTCATGCATGGTTTGCTGGCTACATGTGCAAACGTACGCGCCGCCAAGCTCCACAAGTTTGCGCCCATACTCATGGATAAGCGAGATGTCATCTGAGGTGTTCTTTACAATGTCCGGCTTTACCCCAAGCCAGTCAAGACCCTCGCGGATTGCATCGTAGTATTCTAGTTTTTCTTTGAGCGGATTTGTATCATCAAATCTTAAGATCAGTTTTCCGTTGTACATCCGTGCGTATTCTTCGTCGATGATGGCGGCCTTGGCATGGCCTATGTGCGGATAGCCGTTTGGTTCGGGCGGGAATCTTGTAACAACCTGGCTCATTATCGCGCCTTCAAGTGGCGGCAGGCTGGGCGCGGGCTCGGCAGCCTGTTTTTTGACAAGCTGTTCTGGAGCAAGCCTTTCCAGCATCGAAGTTTGTTCGGCCAGCGACATGCCGTTTATCGATTGTACTATGGACCGTATCTCCGGGATCAGTGTCTTGATGGTGCCGCGCTTGTCTGGCCGAGATCCAATGAATTTGGCGATGACGGCATCGGCCTGGGCCTTGCCGTCGTGCTCTACAGAATTCTTCAGTGCAATTATCCTGATGAGGTTGTCAATATCTTCTTCAAGTGGCACTTTTACAGACTCCTGCCGACGATAAAATCTGCCGAAAAAACCAGTGCGCGTCTGGCATCAGAGTCGCCGTACTCCCCGATGGACTCAAGTGCCCTTTGCATGTGCCGCCTTGCGGTGTTCCTTACTTCTTCATCGATGCCGGTGTCTGAAACTACCTTGACTGCTTCCTTTATCTCCTCCGTCGAGGCGCTTTTGGAACCCAACACTTTGAGGAGCTTGTCCTTTTCCTCCCCTCTTGTCTTTTTAAGCGCCAGCAAAATAGGAAGGGTCTTTTTGCCCTCCCGGATATCGTTGCCTGCAGCCTTGCCGGTGATTTTTGGATCTCCGACGACTCCGATCAGGTCATCGACCAGCTGAAACGCTATTCCTATGTTCCGGCCAAACGAAGAAAGGTTCTCCACGTCCTTGTCAGAAGGATGCGGAGCGGACAGCGCTCCAAGGGCGCAGGATACTTCAAACAACGCAGCAGTTTTCTTGCTTATCATGTTGACGTATTGCGACTCGCTTGGGAATTTGGTATTTGAGGCAAAATCAATGTCGGTAGCCTGACCCTCGCAGATTATGGTGCATGCCGTGGCCAGCTTGCCCACCATGGCAGTTATGGCCTCATATTCAACGCCAGCCTTGCTAGCGTTAGAAGCAATAATCTCAAATGCCTTTGAAAACAGAATATCGCCGCCAAGAACCGCCAGGGGCAACCCGTAATACCGGTGGACGGTTGCAACGCCGTGCCGCATCTCGTCGTTGTCCATTATATCGTCGTGGACAAGGGTAAAGTTGTGCACAAGTTCAACAGCTGCAGCAGCTGGCAATGCCCTCTGGATGTTGCCACCGAGAAGCTCGCAGCTCTTGATGACCATGAACGGCCGCAGGCGCTTACCGCCGGTTCTAATGTAATGAGATGATGCCAGATACAGCTCCTTGGGCTTGCCATCAAGTTGAGATATCAGGAAATTGTTTACCGTAGAGGCACACGATTCCAGCTCGTTTTTGATGCTGCTTGCCCTCATGTACGGCTGACCTCTTGTGCTAAAGCACCTGTCAATATATACCTTGAGCTGGCAAGGGCCTGAATATTTCTTGCGCTCACCAGGAACATCGTGCTTTGAAGTTCCGCAAGAACGGTATTTGCGAACTCGAACAGGTCCTCCTTTGACTTGGCTGCTGCCTTGAGAAACGGATAGGCCATGGCGGCCATGTTTGCTCCAAGGGCGATGCACTTTGCCACTTCAAGTCCGTTGCGCAGACCCCCCGAGGCAATTATTGGAAGTTTTACCGCGCGCCTTACCTCGATGAGGCTTGCGGCAGTGGGTATCCCCCAGTCCCAGAACATCTCCCCAAGATGTTTTTTAAGGCTGTTGTTTGCAGTTTCGGCCCGCAGCTTTTCTACGCCGGCCCAGCTGGTGCCGCCGGCTCCAGCCACGTTGATTGCAGAGACGCCGGCTATCTCCAGGTTAACGGCCACCTCACGGGATATGCCGGCCCCCACTTCCTTGACTATTACTGGAACGTCCATGCTCTTTGCCAGCTCCGTTATCTTGGCCAGAACTCCGCGGTACTTTGGCTCGCCTTCCGGCTGGACCAGCTCCTGCAAGGTGTTCAGGTGCACGACAAGCGCGTTGGCGCGGATCATCTTTACAATCTTTCTTGCCTCATCTATCGAGAGACCCTTTGCCAGCTGCGCGCCTCCGATATTTGCTATGAGAAATGCATTTGGAGCGTTTTTCCTAGCTATGGCGTAAGTGGCGGCAAGCTCTTCGCTTTTCAGGCCGGCCCGCTGGCTTCCAAGCCCCATTCCAAAGCCGAACTTTTCGGCCAGCTCTCCAAGCCGGCCATTTATGACGATGGCCTCATCCGTGCCGCCGGTCATGGAGTCTATGATGATGGGTGCAGAAAACCTGTGCCCAAGAAATGTGGTGGACAGGTTTATTTCATCGAGGTCCAGTTCTGGCAGCGCGTTGTGCACCAGCCGGACATATTCTAGATAAGTGGTAGTAGTCCTGGCCTGAACATCCTTTTGCAGAGGAATCTCTATCCCGTCTTTTTTGCGCTGCTTTATCAGCTCAATGTCAGAGGCAACGTCCGACGTGTCCGGCACCTATCTTCTCCCCTTCACTATCGTGCCCATTTCTAGCTTGCCGGTCACGGCCTGCGAAATGCGATCCGGCTTGAGCCCGTTAATCAGCATCACATCTAATCCAAGGGATGCAATCTTAAATGCTTCTTTGACCTTGCGCTGCATTCCGCCGGTGACATCGGCGCCGGCCACCTTTGAAAATTCTACCAAGCCGGCTTTGCTGAGCTTGAGCTCGCCGACCAGTTCCTTGGTTTCCATGTCCTTGTAGATCCCATCCACGTTTGTGGCAAAGATCACCTTGGACGGCCGGAGTACCCGGGCCAGAACGGACATCAGAGCATCGCCGGACAGAATTGAATACTTGCTTCCTTCAACGTGGATCACGTCGCCAAAAGTAACGGGGGTGACCCGGGATTTTGCCATCACATAAAGCTGCCTTATCTTTGCAGGTATGGCCCTGTGGCCCGTGGTAAAGGCCGGCGGGGCAACCGAATACGGGTTCATACCGGATTTGATCATAGAGCTGACAATGATCTGGTTTAACGTTATCATTGATTCATGCACCACAGAAACTCCGTGCGGATCGTATGCATCGGGTTTTGTGTGCATGTCGTACTTGACAGACCAGTAATGGCCAAAAGAGCCGCCGCCATGGACGACCATTATCGGGATATCAAGCCCGGCCAAAGCTTTTGAAATCCCGTCTATGGCTTCCGTGTTAGCTTTAAGGACCTGATCCTTGAAGGTGATTACCGACCCACCAAGCTTGATCAGGGCAAGATTCTGCATTTACTGGAAGCTACTTTTTGAATATGATTTAAAGTTTGACTTAGGTTATGTGGCTTGGCGTTTCATGTTTTTCATGGGATTCTTTGACGGCGCCCTCAATCTTGTTTCTGGCCATCGTAAACCTCCTGTCGTGGGGTATCACGAAAACCTTGACAGAGGTGTTGACAGCATAATGCGCCGTGCCGTCGGGGTTTTTGTAGTTCGTTGCAACGCCTGCGCGGTCAAGTGATACCTTAACCTTGACCACGGTTCCATCTTCCAGCTTGAAAGACACGGTATCGTCCCCCAGAACTGAATAATCCAGTATGCGGAACTCGATCCTATCCGGTTTGCCGCCTTCCATGCAACTGATCCGTCGGGCAGGGTATAAATATGAAGCCTCGTCTGCGCGTATCATAATCTATTTATCCTCGAACAGGGTCATCTAGCTCAATGGGCAAGCTGTTTGGAAGGGGCAAGGAAAAAGAGAGCCCTTCCGAGGAACGTGTGGAGGAAAAGACAGATTATAGTTATAGTGATTCAGATTTTCAGAAGCGAGACCTATTCAAGAAGGGCCTCAACCACATGTCCAACGACAAGATGCTTGATGCCATCAGAAGCTTTGAACTGGCCCTCAGGATCGACCCGCTGTTTGTAGATGCTTGGGTAAAGAAGGGCTACTCCCATTTCCACCTAAACGAATACACGGTTGCCATTTCCTCCTACGATAGAGCTCTTGAGATCGACGTCAACAATGCCGAAGCTTGGAACCTCAAGGGTCTTGCATACTACAAGTTGAAGAATTACGAGAAGGCCATCGAATGCTGCGAAAAGGCGATTGACATCAACCCCAATGACGGCATGTCGTGGTACAACAAGGCCTGTTACATGACCCTCAGCGGTAAGGTGGACGACGGTCTGGAGGCCCTGAAGCGGTCCATCGAAATAGACATCGCCAACGCCAGAAAGGCGGTAAAGGACAGGGATTTTGAAACAGCCCGTGCAGAGGAAGGGTTCCGCAGGATCGTAGAAGTTGTGGTTCTTGAGGCCATCAGGCAGGGTTACGATTATGTAGGCAAGATAGTCTGGGTCACCGGCATCGACAAGGTCGAAGTCGAGGACGCCATCATGCGCCTTTCAATGAAGGGCCTTTTGACCAAAAGGGAGAAGAGGAACATCACCGGCATGGAGGAATACTTTGAGATTACCAAAGAGATTGCCGACAAGGTCGGTGTTACAAAACGTGTTGGTCTTTTAGGCGGAAAACAGGTCTCCGCCCCCATGCAGCAGTTAAAGGATATCAGCGAAGTTCTGGGCAGGGCCAGGGAAAGCCTTGAACGAGGCGACCTTGGAGCAACAAAGGACGCCCTTGATGAACTCATCAACCCTGCCAAGCACGGAAGTGCCATGATAGAGCAGTTCTTTGACGAGCACCGCGACCTAAGGCTGGCCCAGATTAGACTCCGGGACAAGGGCCAGGAATACCTGAATGCCAACAAGCAGTCCCTTATCGACATGATATCCAAGATAGACATGAAGGTACGGAGCGGCCCAGTCAGCAAGCCAGCAAAAGATTAAATCTACACCAAAATTATTGCGTCTCTGATGGCAGAGATCAGGGTTGCCGTTATCGGAGTTGGCAACGTGGGAGCTACTTTTGTTCAGGGCGTCGATTATTACAGCAATAGCAAGAATACTGTTGGCCTCTGGCACCAGAAGGTAGCAGGCTTCAAACCTTCCGATATAAAGATAGTCGCTGCCTTTGACATCAACCCCGCAAAGGTCGGCAAGAATCTGGCGCAGGTCGCAACGGAAAGCACCAGAAAATACCACGAAGTCAAGTCTTCTAAGGTAACCGTCATGCCGGGCCTTTTACTTGACAAACCAAATGGCCAGTCCAACGCAACATCTGCAGCAGAGTTTGGCAGGCAGCTGGAGGATTCCAACGCGGATATCGTTCTTAACCTGATCTCGTCTGGGATGGACAAGACATCCGCCGGATACGCCAATGCTGCATTCCAAGCCGGAGCGGCGTTTGTTAACAGCACGCCGGCGAAAATAGCGACCAACGCCGCATGGGCGTCCAAGTTTGCAAAAAAGAAGATGGTCCTTGCCGGTGATGACCTGCTAAGCCAGTTTGGCGGAACTGCCTTCCACAAGGGCATGATTGACTTTATTATAGAGCGCGGCGTCCGCGTAAAGAAGAGCTACCAGTTGGATGTGGGCGGAAGCGAAGAAACACGGAAAACCATGGATGAGAGGATCAAGATGGCCAAGCGTTCCATGAAGACCGGCTCGATAGGCTTGGAAGCACCATACAAGTTTGAATCGGTGGCAGGCACGACAGAATACACGGACTTTCTTGGCGATTGTCGCAACAGCTACTACTGGATGGTAAGCGAGGGATTCCTTGGCAGCAACATAGTCATGGATCTGACGCTGCGCACAAGTGACGGCGCCAATGCCGGCAACGTCCTGCTCGATGTAGTCAGGGCGGCCATGGCAAAAGGCGTAAACATCAAGAAAGCTGCAGAAGCGATAAACGCCTACGGATTCAAGAACCCGGCCAAGAAATACAGGATTCGTGAGTCTTACTCGAACTTTGTCAAGATGTTTACCTGAAAAACACATCCCGTACAATCAGAGATTTTTCTGATAATCTATTAATATCCAGCATAGTCAGCTACCCATATGGCCAAGATATTTTCCGATGCGAGTGAGAAAGAGATCACTAGAACGATAGCCCAGATGTTTAACGAGACCATGAACGAGTTCGTGGATTCTGATGTCATCATCATAGGCGCCGGCCCTGCAGGACTGATGGCAGGAAGAGAGCTTGCAAAGGCTGGAGTGCGCACATTAATTGTTGAGCAGAATAACTACATAGGCGGCGGCTACTGGGTTGGCGGATACATGATGAACCCGGTGACTGTGAGGGCGCCAGCCCAGAAGGTCTGGGACGAGCTGGGTGTTCCCTACCGCAAGATAAGCGATGGCCTTTACGCAACCTGGGGCCCGCATGCATGCTCAAAGCTCATTGCAGCGGCCTGTGACGCCGGAGTAAGGTTCCTGCAGCTTACCAAATTCGACGACCTTGTGCTTAGAAACAAGCGCGTCTGCGGCGTCGTGGTCAACTGGATGCCAGTGTCTGCCCTGCCAAGGAACATCACCTGTGTTGACCCCGTTGCCCTGGAAAGCAAGCTGGTCATCGATGCTTCAGGCCATGATTCCGTGGCCGTCAAGCGCCTGATGGACAGGGGGTACGTCAAGTGGAAGGGAATGGATCCAATGTGGGTTGAAGGCAGCGAGGATGCAGTGGTCAACTACACCGGCGAGGTCTTCCCAGGCCTGATAGCTGCCGGCATGTCTGTCACTGAAACCCACGGTCTTCCAAGGATGGGTCCGACCTTTGGAGCGATGCTGTTTTCCGGCAAAAAGGCAGCTGAAGTAGCCCTGGGCAAGCTCAAAGAGACACCCAACCCGCCAAAGATCAAGGCAAAGTAAAATACCGTCTTTTCTTCCTTTTTTGTATTGGACGTACGCCAAATCCATCTTTACAGCGACGCTTCCGGCCAGGTAGACTTTGACAAACTGGCAAAAGAAGTTGCCGGCATATTTCCGGCGTGCAGCATAGACATCAGGCAGCCGTTCCTTGAGCACTGGTCTGCAAGCCCAGAGATCATCCAGCAATCAGCGATATCCGATACAAAAACCCCGTTTGAGAAGCAACCAAAGGAGCGTGCAGGCCCGTACGGGGTCCAGCTTGTCGACGGCTTTGTGATGCAACGAATTTTAGCGCAGATAATCCCAGAAAAAGAAAGCAGCTTTGAGCATTTGCACGTGATGTTTACCGACCTTTTAATCTGCACGTTTGATGAAGAAGACTGGCGCTACCATGGCAGGGCCGTCATCTGTGGTACCCCATCAATCATATCCACAACAGGCATAGTAGAAGCACCCGCCAAGCCAAAAGAGTTCTACCTTGCGCAGCTAGGCGGCCTTGACATTCAGAGCCTGAAGAGGAGGTTTGCCGGCCGCTTTATAGACTATAACGACGCAAGGATGACTTGTGCTGCTGCCGGGTATGCCCTGCAGGCAATCTTCTTTTTTATCACAGGCGGCCAAGCTTTTTGCAAGAACAGTCAGTGCAGGCTGTTCAACGCGCACTGGCAGGAAGACCTTATCAGGACGCAGATTGAAAATCCGGCCCTCTGCTTAAAACATCAAAGGATTGCAAACAAATTCAACCGTAGACTGCTTCATGCTAAAAGGTCATGACTGTCAGCAGACTGTTGTCAATAATTTGCATCGCTTGCAGGAATTTTTTCCATATTATTAAGATATCTTGGTCTAAAACTGGCTCCGAACGGATTATTAAGAGGCCATTGTAATTTGTCAACCTGACTCATCTTGTCCGAAACCGAATCATCCGTTGCCAATCAAAAGGATTACGATGTAGTTATCATCGGGTCGGGCCCCGCAGGATACACTGCCGGAGTTTACACATCCAGAGCTAGGCTTTCCACACTGATAATTTCCGGCACCCTGCCGGGAGGTCAGCTGATGACCACAAGCGAGGTGGAGAACTACCCCGGTTTTCCAAGTGGCATATTTGGTCCTGAACTTATGATGAATATGCGGCAGCAGGCAGAGCGTTTTGGAGCCGTCATTACAGACGATGAAGTTATTGAGGTCGATTTCAAGAACCGGCCTTTCAAGATTACCACCCACGCCACAACTTACGAGGCTGAGGCAGTCATAGTATGCACCGGGGCCTCGCCGCGCAAGCTGGGTCTGGACTCCGAGCAGAAATTCGGCGGCAAGGGCGTGTCATACTGTGCAACCTGTGATGGCCCATTCTTCAAGGGCGAGGACATTGTCGTGGTGGGCGGTGGCGATACTGCAATAGAGGAAGCAACGTTTCTCACAAAGTTCGGCAAGTCAGTCAAAATAGTCCACAGACGCGATTCGCTTCGTGCAAGCAAGATACTGCAGCAAAAGGCGATGGAAAACCCAAAGATCGAGTTCATGTGGAACAGCGCTATTTCAGACATTAAAGGAGATAAGAAAGTTACAACGGTGCTGGTAAAGGACATCAAGACTGGAAAAGAGGCTACCGTCAAGGCCGGCGGCCTGTTTGTTGCAATAGGGCATGAACCAAACACGGCCATCTTTAAAGGGCAGTTGGAGACCGATGACAAAGGCTACATTGTACTAAAGAACCACACGAGAACCAGCGTCGAAGGTGTGTTTGCAGCCGGCGATGTCCATGACCACAGATACAGGCAGGCTGTCACTGCTGCGGGCTTTGGATGCATGGCGGCTATCGATGTCGAAAGATGGCTGTCAGAAAACAGAATATCCAGGAAAAAGTAAAAGACTAGGGCAGGCTGTAGGCCAGCCTTGACATATGCTTGGCGTTCTTTAGGTTGCTGTCGTACTCTTGTTCAGTAAAGATCCCCTCTCTGACGTAAAGGCTCTTGAACTTCCTTGCATCGTCCGGGAATATTGCGACTACGATGCCTTCGTCTATCTTTTCAGCCGTTTTCATCATGCAGGTCATTGCAGAGCCAGAAGAGGGACCTACAAACAGGCTCTCTTTTTCAGCAAGCATCCTGACTGCATCAAATGAATCCTTGTTGGTTGCAGTCATCCACTCGTCAACCACGCCGACCCGCCTCTTGAACAGCTCTGGCATTGCAGACTCTTCAAAGTTCCTGAGACCCTGCAGGAGGTGGTTCCTCTGTGCCTGTATGGCGATTACCCGGATATTTTTGTTCTTCTCCTTGAGGAATGCGGCAGTGCCGGTTATGGTTCCTCCGGTGCCGCATCCAGCAAGAAGGTGGGTTATCTTGCCGTCAGTCTGCTTCCAGATCTCCGGTCCCGTGCTTTCATAGTGCGCCATAAAATTGGCATCGTTTTCGTACTGGTTTGGCATGTAGTAAATGTCAGGCCGCGGTTTTGAGATCGCCTTTGCCAGGGCAATGCTCTGATCCGTCCCCGATCCAACACGGGGGCATAGGTCATCAGAGGTCTCATGAAGCGTGGCGCCAAGGTGTCGCAGAATATTCTTGGTCTCGTCGCTTACCTTTTCTGGGATCACGATCTCTACCTTGTAGCCAAGGGCGGCAGCAATTCCTGTCAGAGCAATGCCGGTATTTCCGGACGTCGGCTCGATTATGATGCTCTTGTCCTTTTTCAGGATGCCTTTCTTTTCAGCATCCTTGATCATCCAGTAGGCGGCCCTGTCCTTTACTGAGCCAAAGGGGTTGTGCCACTCCAATTTGGCGTAAAGCTTTACCTTCTTGGTAGAAAAGGCAGTCAATTCCACCAGTGGAGTCTGTCCGATACGGTGAACCACGTCAGGGCTTGCCACGGTTGTCATCTCATTTCGCCTTCTTGATAATAAACTCCAGATCCTTCTGGCTTTTGTTTATCGCCAAAAGTTCATGGCCGTTCCGCTTGACCCAGCGCGAGATATCTTCCTCCGACTCGGGGTCATCGGCAACAATCTTGAGAACATCACCAATGGACAGACGTTCAATCTCCATCTTGGTGCGGAATACAGGCTCGGGGCAGTAAAGTCCCCTAACATCAATGGATTTGGTCGGGTTAATGTTACTGCTCGTACTCATATTTGCGAACTTGATAAAATGACAACAGCGTTATATTAAATGTTTATTTGCTGTTCAATATTCGGTTGTTTGGGTTGATTTTCGGAGTTTGGGTGGCAATTTTTGTCCTTTGAAGACTAGTTTATCTGAACAGGTCCTGTTTTTTAGGCCTCACCAGATCGTGTGCAGACGATCTTGATCTTTCGTATTTGTATCCCCTCACAATCGCAGCAGGAACGCCACCGGACTTGCCCATGACAAGTTCCGCAGCCGATGCTACTTCGTCGACTACCGCGATTTCAGTTACGCGCAATTTCTTGCCAAACATATCCTTCTTGCCGATGTAACTTTTGATAGGCCTCAATCCTGCAAGGCCTACTGCAACGTTTGTCTGGCCCTCCCTAAACGGCCTGCCAAATGTATCGGTTATTATCACGGCTACATCAAGTCCGGCCCTTTTGAAAAAACTGCGCAGATTTCTTGCCGACCTGTCCGGGTCTTCTGGGAGCAGGACGGCCGTGCCGTCTTTGGACAGGTTGCTCTGGTCCACCCCGGAATTGGCGCAAACAAACCCATACCGCGTCTCTGTGATGAGTATGCCGTTTCGCAGTCTAACAACCTCGCTTGATTCTCGCAGGATCAGCTCGACTATCCGCGGATCTTTTTGGATCTTGGCTGCAATGCGCATAGCTTTTCTTGACGGCCGGACGTCTTGCAGACGCACCACGCGGCCTTCTGACTTTGAAACGATCTTTTGCGCAACCACGATAATGTCGCCACTGAGGATGTCCGTGCCGCTTGACCTTGCAGACTCGAGTATCATCTGGCCGATGTTGTCGCCAAATTCAATGTCGCCGGCCACTTTGACAGGTAAGATCGTGATTGTCAATTGCGGATACTGGGAGGCAGAGTTAAAAAAACTAGTTGCTTGTGTTTGCCAGCACTGCCTTGCCGAACTTCTTTTCAAGCAGGTGCAAAAGAATGCTCAGGTCTCGCCTTTCTATCGTGTCGTCGGCCCTTTCCTTTACTATCTCTACCGGGCAAAAGCCGACCGTGTAACCAGCCAGGGCGAACAGCTTGAGGTCGTTGGCCCCATCCACTACGACTACCGTATCCTCCTTTCTGATGCCCCAATCCTTTATGGTGGACCGGATGGCGGCAGCCTTGTCCGATGTGACGTTCAGCTTTACATCATGCAGCTTGCCGTCTTTGAATATCAGCTCGTTTGAGAATATCTTGTCTACCCCAAGGTCACCCTTCAGCCTGTCAGTAATGATGGTAAAACCGCCGGAAACGGCGATCATCTTCCAGCCTGCTTTTTTTAGCGCGCTGCACAGCTCCTTGGCGCCGGGCATTATGGGAAGGTTTTCTGCAAGCTTTTTTGCATCCTCGTATCGGATCCCGCGAAGTGCGTGAACCCTTCTTTTCAGCCCTTCTTCCCAGTTTATGTCGCCGCGGATACCGGCCTTGGTTATGTCCCATATTTCCTTCTCCTTCTCCGGCCCCATTAGCGAGGCCAGAACCGGCAGATATTCGGCATCTAGAAGAACGCCTTCGACATCAAAAACGGCCAGCATTTTTTGGTGATTATGCAAGACAGATATTCCTCATAATATTAAGCTTGTCAACTCTAAAAAGATCCGGCCCGAATAGTCCGCTGCTTTTTGTTGCTAAGATAGTCAGTAAGCAGAACCTTGTCTATTTCAGCAGGGTTGATGTAGTATGATCTTCCTTTGACGTACTTTTCCATCTCGTTGATGTATCCAAGCAACGAGTCCTCCTCGCTTATCATTATAGTGTCAATGTCTATTTTCATGGAATGGCATTTTTTGGCCTCGATTATGGTCCTTGCGCCTATGTACTGGTCTACCTGTCGGTACCTGTAACACAGGTACACAAGCTCGCCTGACGCAACATCCAGATTCATGCTGTGGCTCTGCCTGATGTTTTCCAGCGTTCCGCTGTCCGGCGCGTAAAAGTGTGAGTAGGGCCGTTGCGACAGTATCTTTTCCTGCTCACCTTCTTCGTCGATAAAGCACGCGCTTGGATGGCCGTCTGTTACCAGCACTATACGTTTGTTCATTGCGCCGTCTTTCTGCAGTATCCTGCTGGCCAGCCGAAATGCAGCCTGGTAGTTGGTGTAGTGCAAAAAGTCTGACCCCGGTTCAAAGGTCTTCAAATACGGTATGTCCTGCGGAAGAACCTTTGACGCCAGCGCTCCAAACCCCACGATGTATACCGAGTCTGAAGGGAAGAACTTGCGGTTGAGAAGGTAGAGCCCCCAAAGCGCACGTTTGGCCGCTTCTATGCGGCTTATGTCGCCGTACATTGTAGAGTAGCGCATGGTAGAGCTTAGATCGATGCAGTAAACCACGGCCACCCGGACGTCCTGCATGGTCTCGTACTCTTCAAAATCTTCGACGTCTATCTGCAGTGGCAGTTTCACTTCCTTGCCTTCCTTGAATGTGCGCTGGATCGTATTTAGCAGGGACTTGGGCACGTTTAACAACCGGATGTCGTCGCCCGGCTCGTACTTTTTGCTGGTATCCAGAACCATTGACCCGCTCCCAAGATCATGGGTTTCGTGCAGCCCGGACTCGCCAGCCTTCAAGGCCTTCATGACGTCGGTAAGGATCTTGGTTCCGATGCTGACAAAGCCCTTGTTGCTCAGCCATTTTGGAGAGTCTTTGAGGTAGCCTTTCTGCATCAGCTGCCTGATCAGTGGAAGTCCCTCTCCCTCCTCGTCTTTCCTTTCACCGGACTTGGAGCCCTGCTGTTGCTTTGTGTTATTCTGCTCTTCAGCAGTGGATGACAGGACACCTTGCAGGACCTGCTCGAGTTCCTGCAGCGTGGGTGTTTTTTCTCTAAGGACCTCCCTTCCGGCGGCCTTTAGCAGCTTTTCTAGGGCTTCCTTTGATAGATCGCTTTTCCCCTTTTGTTGCTGCTGTTGCTGCTCTTTGTCTTCCGATTGAAAGTAGAGATATTTTTTGGACCCGTCGGACTTACTGGGCAAGGGCATAGCTGTTATCCTTCTTGTCTAGAACTGGCGGCTGGATGTGGCGAAGCCCTTCAAGTACAACTTCGGCCACCGCGGCGGTCAGCTCGCCGTCCAGGTCTTGGCTTACCGATATGGCATCGGTCCGGATTCCAAGCTGCCTGGCGCGGTCCACGATCTGTTTCTGCTCCTCTTTAACCAGCGAGAGGGTCTCGCCAACTGCCTGCTTAAGGGCAGGTAACTTGGCCAGCTGCGATTCATAGTCAGAATCGGCCTTCTTTCCTCCAAGCAGCACCTGCGAGACCTGGAATGCCTTGTTCTTTGAAAACTCGTTCTTTATCTTGGCTATCTGCTCCGGTGAGATCTTTTGGACGTATTCAATAGAGGATTCTTTCAGTGCGGATTCTATGACTGAATCCAGTATGTTTCTGCGGTTCTCCCGCGTGTCTTCCATCTCTGAAAGCTCGAACTTGGATGACTGGTGTATGCAGTGTATATCGCAAAAGCGCGGGATGGTCTTTACACCGTGGATTATTGACCGGGTTCTCTCTGCCTCTCCGATCATCATCTCCATGCTGTGCACGGCCATTCTGACGCTGACACCCTTGTCATGGTTTACGTCGCGGTGGGCCCTCATCATCTGCGTTATCAGGGCAATGGTTTTGATCATGAAAACCGGCAAGAACACGTTCTTTGGATCCGCGATTCTGGCTTCCTGAATTATTATCAGCATTTCGTCTTCTACAGTCAGAGGATAGTGGGTATCCACGTGGCTTTTCAGCCTGTCAAAGAGTGGCTCGATTATCTTGCCAGAGTGTGTGTAGTCTATGGGGTTTGCAGTTGCAATTATCTTGACGTCCGGCTTGAAGACAACAGGATAGGCGCCGGTGGTGAACTTGCCTTCCTGAAGCACGCTTAATAGCGCGACCTGTTTTCTTGGGTCAAGCACAGGCAGTTCATCTATGCACAGTATGCCATGTCTTGCCTGCAAAAGCTGGCCCGCAGAATATGACTCCATGCTGTAAAGCTCGACTCCCTTTTTGGCTATTTTGATCGCGTCTATCTGGCCAACCAGGTCCTTGACAGAGATGTCGGGAGTTGAGAGTATGTACTTGAACCGGTCGATGCCGCTAATCCAGTCGATCTTGGTTTCAAGCTTGTCGTTTCTAATGATATCTTCGCATTCCCGTGATACTGTAAATTCCGGCGTGGTGCGGATGATCTCTGAGCCCGTCAGCAATGCAACGAGATGATCCTCCGGAATGGATGTGGGAATATCATTGGTTATAGTCCCCCTAACAACAGGGATCGGAGAAAGCAGATTCTTTGCAATGGCCTCTGCTATCTTGGTCTTTGCCTGCCCTATTTGGCCCACCAGCAAAATGTCGTGGCCGGACAGTATGGCCCGATTGACGGCAGGCACGACATCGTCATCGTAACCGATGATGCCGGGATAGGGATGCTCCCCGTTCTTTAGTTTGGCAACAAGATTGCCGCGGAGCTGCTCTTCAACGGTAACGTGTTTGTAGTTTATTTTGATCAGATCCCCCAGCGTCTTGATCTGCTTATAGTCTTCGGGGACTCCAGGCACCACTTCGTTGTATTTGGGTTTAGTACTGTAAGAGCGATGAACTGCTTCCTCTATCTTTGAACTCATGTCGAGAAATGAATTCCGGGGTACCTTACGGAAATTTAAATATTCTCAGATGTCAGTGATTCTCAATAGCCAGCTCCAGATCTCTAAGGTATTCTTCATATGCAAGTTCCTCCTTCGTCTTGACCGTCTTTGAGATCACCTGCATTTTTGTGTTGGAGCTGACTTCCTTCCTAGAGTCCATTTACCTAACATATCTGGCAGGGCTCATCTTATAATGATTTACACGAATCAAAACGCACATTATGATCAATTTTTTTTATAAAATGCCCGGCCTTGATCAATATTGATTGTACGGCGGACCTGACATAAGGGCATTGTTGTAAATATTTCATGTTTTTTGGTTCAAGCGCCCCAGCATGGTTTTTATTGCCGAATATACTCGCTGAATACTGATTTGTCCGCTTCGGAGTACAAGCACATACTCAGAATTGCCGGAAAGGACGTTGAGGGCAGCAAGAAACTACTGGTTGCTCTCAGCGAAATTAAAGGCGTAGGTTACAATTTTGCCCAAGTGATAACGCAGTCTTTGAACATAAACCCGAACATGCGCGTAGGGTTCTTGACAGAAAAAGACCTTCATGAGATCGAACTGGCCATTTCAAACCCCGCAAAGGTGGGAGTTCCGGAATGGTATCTGAACAGGAAAAAAGACATGGATATCGGTTCTACTCATCATCTCATAACATCGGATCTTGATTTTGCCATATCCAACGATGTTGACAGAGAAAAGACTGTCATGAGCTGGCGTGGATATAGACACATGTTTGGCCTGAGAGTCAGAGGGCAGTGTACCAGAACAACCGGAAGGAGAGGTGGAGCCGTTGGCGTCAAGAAGGTCAAGGCAGTTCCCGGTGCTGCTCCGGCTGCTGCAGGAGCTCCGGCGCCTGCAGGCAAGGAGGCCAAGCCCGCGGCTGCTCCGGCTGCAAAGCCTGCTGCGGCACCTGCAAGTGCCCCAGCCAAGGAGCCTGCAAAGAAGTAGGGTGGTATAGATGGGAGATCCTCGTAAGGCAAAGAAACTGTTCCGCCGTCCAAGAAGCATATGGAGCACAGACCAGCTTGGTGCTGAGCTTCACGTCATGGGTTCCTACGGCTTGAGGAACAAGCGCGAGCTGTGGAAGGCACAGACTGAGGTCGCAAGGATCAGAAACCAGGCAAGAGCTTTGCTCGCACTTCCAACCGAGGTAAGGTCTGAGAAGGAGAAAAGACTTCTAAACTTCCTTGCAAGGTACGGTCTGGTAAAGCAAGAAGCAACGCTTGATGATATCCTGAACTTGAAGGTAGAAGACCTTCTTGAAAGAAGGCTGCAGACCATAGTAATGAAGAAGGCCACTGCCAAGTCACCGTACCAGGCAAGGCAGATAGTAAGCCATGGACACGTTTCCATAGGCAACAGGAAGGTCAATGTCCCCGGTTACATCGTCAGAAGTGAAGAGGAACCGGCCATACTGATCCACCTGGAGATGTCTGCCAGTCAGGCCGGCAGCGCACCTTCTTAATTTCTTTTTTAACAACGAACTTTAACTGAACAATGTTAATGGCACGTTTGACGTTTTTTGATGGTGTAAAATCAGAATTTTTTGAAAAATAAAAAATGAAAAAAGAGAGGCGCGGCTACTGTGAGTGCTCGCCTGCAGATGTTCTGAAGCTGTTTGTCGAGCCAACCGGAACGTCCGGAAAGTGCTCGTTCATCCTTGTCTCTGCGACTGCACCGGCCTCTGCAAGTATTCTGTCGACTTCCTCGCCGCTTGCATCGAATGCAAAGGATGTGTTGCCCATACTGCCAGCGCTCATCATGATGTCGCTGAAGACTCCGTTTATCTCGCCAAGTTCTCTGTCCACTTCGGGCATTACGCCTGCTAGACCAGATCTTACTCTGGTCAATGCGCCCATTGCCGGTCCGATGGCCACCATCACATCTCCAAGGTCGATGGTCGACTCGAGGCGGAGTTGTATCTGTTCTAGCGCCATCTTCAGTTGCGAGATCATCTTGATAGTCTTTCTGATCTGAGCAATCTCGTTGGAAACCATCTTGCCTTGCTGAGCATCATGGCGCTGCAGAGAAGAGACCACCTGGTTGAACAGGGACTTCTCCTTACCCTTCAGTTTCTCAAGAATAGCATCCAGCTTTTGATTCTGTGCCTGTATCTTGTTCTTTGCAAATTCGATTCTCGGTTTCAGTGGTTGCTGCGGCCCTAAGCTCTCTCTTACCTTATCAGACATGCTTGGTTTATTGTCCTTAACCCAGTTGCTGCTGAAGCTCGTCATGGCAACTAGGCTTAGAAAATCTGATTAAATAGAAATGTCATAATTCAACAACCAACGGGTAATATTTTATAGACAAGTATCAGGCGGATGGAGTGTTAAGCCTCATTGCACAAAAATCCGGGTATCTGAAGATAGGCTTTGAATAAAAAGTCTTCTTTACGATGAATTTTGTTTAGCAGTTAATAGAAAAGTATTGCCAGTCATTGACTTACAAAAGGCCTCATGATGGGAAAGCATTAAATCCAGTCTGCACAAAGCCGCATTGAACGTAATGCCAAGAGCTAAAAAGGCCGAGACAGAAAGCAAGGAAGAAGGCCTGCCAAAATGGGCCGAAGACGAGATCAAATCCGTCCAGTTTGGAAATCCAGAAGTAATCACCAGGGCTGGCTACATTCTCGATATATACGAAAAGGATCACAAAGTAGACATCCAGGTCTATGAGCCGATTCCGGATGGAAGATCAATAGTTGAAGGCCTTGATGTTCCAAAATCCATGAAGATATCCGATTTTCTAAAGGGGTTCGTCTACGAATTCAAGATAAAGGTTCTGGCAGCACCACTGTCCGATAAGCTAGTCGAGCTTTTGAAAACAAAGTACAATATTGAAATGAAGGCAATCTACCAGTTTGAGCTGCAGGAGCTTACCCTGATGGATGTCGAGTCCGATGTTGCAGCTACGTCAGAAGAAAGCGAGGACGACTAGGTCAGCCTGCTTCTAAACAATATCCCACTTATGGGCTGCACCATAAAAGGCAGGGTGTGTTTGAACCACACGGCTGCCCTCATGTAGAATGGAACTATGATTTCAAGCCTAGGTGAGTTTGCAGCCCTCAGTACGGCTTTTGAGACGTTGTGTGGATCAAGCGAATAATACGTGTAATTCGGGTTACGGCCCTTGAAGGATTCGTTGTTGAAAAAATCGGTCTTGACTGCAATCGGGCTTACCACAGTGACGCCGACTCCGGTCCCGTGCAGTTCATGATGCAGAGCCTCAGAAAAACCAAGCATGGCATACTTGGATGCAGAGTACCCGGCAAGACCTGCAACACCAAAGCTGGCAGCAAGTGACGCAACGTTGACTATATGGCCGGATCCCCTGACGATCATAGAATCCAGAAATGCCTTTGTGCAGTAAACCATGCCAAGATAGTTGGTGGCCATGACCGATTCTATCTGTTCTATGGTCTGATCCTTGACTTGGCCAAATACGCCAAAACCGGCATTGTTGACTAGGACATCGACTCGTCCAAACTTGTCGAGAGTGCTTTTGCCCATGGCGGCAACCTGCTCCTTGCTGGATACATCGCAAACATGCTGGATAACCTGGCAGCGCTTTTCCTGTTCTGATATCTCGGTTGCTAGATTGGTCAGCCTTTCTCTGGAGCGGGCCACTATGATGACTGTCTGGGCGCCCGCCTTGGCAAAATCGATGGATGCCTGCCTTCCGATGCCAGATGATGCGCCGGTTACAAGCACCACCTTGCCTGCAAAGTTCATGCCTGAAAAAAGGTAGTTTATGCCTTATCTTGCTTGCTTTCTGCGTTTTCTGTATTCAGGATTTTGGGATTCTTGACTACTGTAAGCCTCATCAGGGCAGCCCAGAATATTGCAAGAGGTACATGGTATGTGGCTATTCTCCACGCTATAATCACGCTTAATTTTGAATCCTGTGCTATTGCCCCCAAGTCTGGGATGCTGCTGAGGTTTGAGACATATGCCCAGATTCCAAGCTCCGCCAGCCCCGAGCCGCCTATCGTTAGGGGAAGGTTTCCTATAGCGTTTGATGCAGACACCGCCATGAGCGATTCAAGAAGCCCGACCCTCGAATCCACGGCGTCTGCAAGAATAAGAAATGAGACACCGAACGCAAGAAAAGACAGAAAGGTAATTCCAAGCCCCACTACAAACGGGCCGATGACCTTTGGCGAGTTAAAGTTCTCCCGGCTCATGGTGCACAGGTCGGCAAGGGCCTTGTTTGTTTTACTGGATATTTGCTCCGCCTTCTGCTTTGAAAGGAATCGGTCAATCAGTTTCTGGATGAATGATGGTATCTGCAGGTTACGTTTTGCAGAGTACAGAACCAGGAAAAGCCAGAACCCAAAGGTGGGCAGCGCCACCAATATTACAGTGATCCCAATGGCTGTTCCGCCGTTGTATATGGCCAAGGCTCCAGCTATGAAGGCTAGAATAGTTACCACAAAGACATCGGCGATTATCTCCATTGTTGCAATCCATGCAGCCTTTCCCAGCGGAACACCGTTTTTGGACATCCAGGCGATCCTCACAAATTCACCGCCAACGTAGGACGGTGTCGTCGAGGTTACAAACTCGCCGGCCAGTCTGGCCGACATGGTTTTACCTGTCGAGCTGATGTCATGTCCGATGAATTTTCTGACAAAGTACTTGAAGCGGTAGGCCTGAAGCATCACCCTTGTCACCGCTGCTACTGCAGAGGCCGCAAATGGCACGAGTCCAACCGCAAAGACATCCTGTGGCGAGACCTTTGTGGTGACGAACATTATGATGAAAGGTACGATGCTTGCGGGGATGGCAGCGATTCGCCAGTTCAACCTTTGTTTTAGAAAGAAACAAGAACATAATAAATGTAAAGCAGATATACGACTTGGCAGCCCTTTAGGAAGGATGGTTTATGCTATTTTCATTACCGGCACCGCTGGATCTGGAAAATCCCTGCTGACATCGCGCTTGATCCAGTGGTACCAGGATAACGGCGCCTTTCCTGCCAGCCTCAACCTTGACCCCGGCGCGGCTTCGCTGCCCTACAATCCGGATATCGATGTCCGCCAGTACATAGACATTTCAACGCTGATGGAAAACTTTGGTCTGGGCCCCAACGGAGCGCTGGTCATGGCAAGCGACATGATAGCCACCCGGCTAGACGAGATCCAGCAGCAGATTGATGAAATAAACCCGGATTACCTGATAGTTGACACGCCAGGTCAGATAGAGCTTTTCGCGTTTAGGGCAAGCGGGCCGTATTTTGTAAGCAACCTGCAGGCAGACAACAAGGCCGTTGTGTTTGCTTTTGACGGCATGCTGGTATCGTCTCCGATAAACTTTGTTTCAATTTCCTTGCTGGCCTCGGCCGTGAAACTGCGCCTCAAATGCCCCCAGGTCAACGTGCTTACAAAAAGAGATTTGGTCCCCGACAAGCTGAAGGACATAATGGGCTGGGCCGGCTCAAACCAGGCCCTTGAGTTAGCCCTAAATGAAGAAAAGGAAAGCGAGTATTCGCTTTTGAGCAAGGACCTGTCCAGAAGCCTGACAAGGGCAGGCTTTGCCCCCGGCCTTGTGGCCGTGTCCAGCACGACGATGAGTGGCCAGGTAAACCTGGCAGCGGCGCTTGCGCGAACCCTTAATCTGGGGGAGGACTGACGACACAACCATGAAATCATGTGCTGCAGCCGCGCCGTCATCAACGGCAAACCTGGGTCCTGGCTACGATGTATTTGGCCTTGCGCTGGACGCTTTGGAGGACACCGTCAAGATAACCAAGGCCTCTGGAAAAGACGGCAGGATAGACATTACAATGTTTTCTGACATGAAAATACCGGCCGAAGCAGAGTTCAATTCGGCAGGCCTTGTCATAAAAAGGATGGCCAAGGAGTTTGGCATCAGCGACAACCTGAAAGTGGAGGTTAGAAAGGGCGTGCCGGCCGGCTACGGGATGGGCAGCAGTGCCGCATCAGCGGCCGCCGCGGCAGTTGCATTTAACAGGCTTTACAGCCTCAAAATACCAAAGAACAAGCTTGTTGAATATGCAGCGGAAGGCGAGATAGCCAGCGCAGGGGCAAAACACTACGATAACGTGTCTGCTTCGCTTCTTGGCGGCTTCATCGTATCCAGCATCCGGCCAGACAAGCAAGTGCCTGAATTTATCAGGATCGACCCGCCAAGGGACCTTGTGCTTGTGGTGGCAGTACCGTCCATTCCCGTTCCTGCAAAAAAGACAGAGGTGGCAAGAAGCGTCCTTCCAAAAGAGGTGCCGCTGAAAAGCGTGGTTCACAATGTCTCTGGCGCCAGCACGATAGTTGCGGGGTTTGCGCTTAAGGATGTCAATGTCATTGCAAGGGGCGTCAACGATGTCATTGTCGAGCCTGCAAGAAAGCACCTCATCCCCGGCTATGACAGGGTGCGCTCCAACGCCCTTGAAGCAGGGGCCCTTGCTGTGACGATAAGCGGAGCTGGGCCATCCATGATTGCGTTTTTGAAAACAAGCAAAAAAGCAAAGAAAGTCGCCGCAGCCATGGCCGCAGGCTTTAAGGAGGCAGGCGTCCAGTGCCGCGCCTTTACCTGCAGGCCAAGCAACGGATCGCGGGTTGTCTAGCTACTTCTTGCCCTTGCTGAGGAAGGTATTCATCATGCTCTTTCTGTCCTCGTGGGCAAAGCACAGGGCCCAGCCGTAGATCTCAAGGCGCAGGCCTGTTTCGATGTCGGCATCCATACCGCGGTTTATCAGCATCTTGCTTACCTTGACGGCAGTAAAGCTGTTCTTTGTTATCTCCTTTGCCAGGGTCATGCATTCGTTCATCAGCTTCCTGTTCAGGATCTTGGCAACCTCTGCAGCCCTTTCCTTCTCCTTCGCCGCGTCTCCCGCCGGCGCCGCTGGAGGCAGGTTGTCTTCCGGCCCAACGCTGATAACCCTGTTGACCAGACCGATGCTGGCCGCCTCTTCTGCAGACACCATCTTGCCGGTGTAGATCATCTCCTTTGCCTTTGCCGGGCCGACTATTCTAAGCAGCCTCTGCGTTCCGCCCCATCCTGGTGGGATGCCAATGGTGACTTCTGGCTGGCCGATCTTGGCGTTGCTTGAGGCGATGCGTATGTCGCAAACCATCGCAAGCTCGCAGCCGCCACCAAGGGCAAAGCCGTTGACTGCAGCAATGACTGGCTTTTCAAGCTTTTCTATCTTGTTTAGGACCGCCTGTGCCGATGATGCGTATTTCTCTGCCTGCATCGGCTCGATGTTGACCATGTACGAGATGTCAGCTCCAGCGCAGAATGAGCGCTCGCCAGCTCCGGTGATAATCACAACCTTGATGGCATCGTCGGCCGAGATGATGTCAATGGTACGTGAAAGTTCTGAAATGACATCTACATTCATGGCGTTGAGTGCCTCCGGGCGGTTTATCCTTACCACGGCAACGTCGCCGTGTGGTTCTAGCTGAATATACTTCATTGTGGACATGGGAGTGTGGCAGCTTTGGCTTTAAATTAAACATTACTTGTCTTCAATGACTCTAAAAATATTCGTGCGAAAATCAGTTAAAAGATCGTTTATTTGCTAGAATGACGAATACCGTGCCATTATCCTACACATTGATGAAGACTTGTTTGCGTTACACTCCCTCGATGCTAGATCTTTTGCCAACTTTGCATGATTTTGCAAAATCGTTAAGGCGTCTTGTTTTGGCAGCAACCATGAATATACTATTGAATACATATTATTAGTTACGGGAAAACAGAACTACCGACAGATATGTAGAAACAGCAAAATGTAATGGCCTTTGCTACATTCCTGCATATGTATCCAGTTATTAGATACATATACAAGATCTTCAGGTTGTTGCAAACAACTCGATCTTATCAGATCCCCTGCGGGCAACCGAAATCAACTCGACAAGATGTTGTTCTCGTTATCACAACGTCATCCAATGTGTGGTTTCCAAGAACATTCTTCTTGACAATCCCAGTATTGGGACCCATTTATGGGGTTCGTAGCCAGATTTATCTTCATCAACGTCCTATAGTGGATATGAAAAAACAAATCTTGGGCGCGATTTTTGCGGTGGCAGTCGCCGCGCTTATGGTATGGTTAAGCCCCACGCTAGCGTTTGCAGCAAATAGTCCGGAGCAGGTAATATTTTCTGGAGCTGCAACTGAGCCATTGATTGGCAGAATCTCTAAAGAAGAGCCGAACCATAGCCAAGAGCAAATAGTATTTTCTGGAGCTGTGGCCGGAACGTTTGGTGGGGAAGAAGGGAAAGCCGCTTTTTGGATTTGGTGCAAGAATAGTGAGGGCCCAAATTCTCATTCATATGAAATGGATTGTCAAGGTGCAATGCAATTCCCTGCGCTTGGAATCACAAAGGGAGTGACTCAGGAGGAAGGAATAACAGAACCCTCTGAAGGTGCCTATGTGATACATGTTCAATCCCGCAACGATGGTGGGCAATCTGTCGACTGCACTCTTTCAAATGTTCCACCCATTACGGGCGGTCCCACGAATACGGTAAACGTTCACTGTATCAGCGCGCCCACTAGTGGGGACGGAGCGACCAACACAGCGGTGATAGTTGCTACCGGTCCAGATTGAATAGATGAGGGAGCCAGAAAGCTATGACATAGAGCGGATCCAATCATCGCCTCCATGCTGATTGGTGTAATCCTTCTGGACCAGGCCATCAGCACGACGTGGATCTTGTCTAACCCGGCAGGATCAGCCTAGAGCGGCGTTTTCTGCTCGTCAGGACAAAGGTGAGAAAAGGGATTCTAGTGAATAGAAGGGTAAAATCGGATCCATGCCTTTATCTGAAATACAAGAAGGAAATGAAGCTAGATGAATTTGCAAAGACGCTAAATCAGCCCCGAATTTCCGTTTTCTGCATTTTCTCATTCTATGACCATCGGACAAAGTGTGTTTTCTAGATCCTTTCGATGATCGGCTTGAGGTTTTCAGGGAGCTCCGGAAGCTCGGTATGGCTGACGTTATTCTGCAGAACGTCGGCACCGATCCTGCGCACGCGCTGGGTGGCTATCAGCGTGTCAATCCCCCTCTCAATATCCTTGACGGACAGAACATCCTTTAGTTTTTCCTTTAGAACATTTTCTGAATCATACTTGTTAATTGCATACTGAAGCAGGATCAGCTTGTCATTGTAGGAAATAGACATTGCATTGAGCACCAGATTTTCAGCTAATAAGTTTTCGGCTGTTCAAGGTTTATCTTGTTCAATGACACAAAAACAGACAGTGTCCAGCGCTATTTCGCAGTTGAAAGAACTTTTAGAAAGGGGTTGCAAGGTTCAAGAGGTTCAGCCGCCAGTCTTTGCTTCTGACGCAGAGGTAAACTTGGTAGTCGTAACTGTGGTCTGTCCAGGCGGCGAAACCCATACGATAAAGGCGTACCGCGACGAGGCCAGTGAATTGCGTGAATACATACGCCGGATGACTTTACAGATGTAAAGCCCTGTCATTAAATAACCGAATTTACAATTTATTGGCGTTGGCTTCTGCCCAGACCCAAAAGCGCATGCTTCTAAAGATAGGCGGCATGCATTGCGCCGGATGCGTCAACTCTATCCAGAGATACGTCTCTTCCATTCAAGGCGTCTCAAAGGTCGAAGTCAACCTGGCCAATGAAAGAGCTGTCGTGGAATACAACCCGACCCAGGTAAAACTTGACGACGTTGAAAGGGCGATTGAAGAGGTTGGCTACAAGGTGGTCTATGAAAAGATAATCCTCAAGGTGGAGGGGATTTCCGACTCTTCAGACGCGCAGCGGCTTGAGCAGAGTCTGGCAAGGCTTGAAGGTGTCCGGCTCGTCTCGGTAAATTACGGCAACGCGCAGGTTAACGTGCAGTACAACCCGGCGCTGGTCTCCCTTGCAGACATTAGAAGGAAGGTAGGCGACAGCGGATATTTCATCCTGTCAGAAACGGAGCAGGCCAGTGCGTATGACCTTGAAGCCCGCAAGCTACGAAACCTGCTTTTTGTTGCCATGGCCTTTTCCGTTCCGGTTGTTATCTTCAGCTACCCAGAAGTCTTTGGATTTGTCCCCCTTGCAAACACCGCTGTCGGGGCATACGTAGCATTTGCCGCTGCCTCCGTTGTGCAGTTTTTCACCGGCAGTCGCTTTTACGCCGGAGCGCTCCGCATCGCCAGGCTCAAGTCCGCAAACATGGATACCCTGGTGGTGCTTGGAACCTCGGCAGCTTATTTTGTCAGCGCGTTTAACACGTTTCCTACGCCCATGTGGCATGGCATCTACTACGATGCCTCGTCGCTGGTAATCACGTTCATACTATTAGGCAAGTATCTGGAGATCAAGACGAAGGGCAAGACCAGCTCCATAATCCGCAAGATGCTGGAGCTGCAGCCCAAGACAGCCAAAGTCAAAAAGGCCGACGGAACCGAGATAGAGACGCCGGTTGCCCTTATTCAGTCAGGCGACATCATCATAGTCAGGCCCGGAGAAAAGGTACCTGTCGATTCGACAGTCGTGCAGGGCGAATCCTCTGTAGACGAGTCCATGGTAACCGGAGAGTCTGCTCCAATATACAAAAAGGCCGGCGACCAGATGATCGGGGGAACCGTCAACAAGGAAGGCATGCTGCTGATCAAGGCCACCAATGTCGGATCAGAGTCTTTCCTGTCGCAGGTAGTCCGGCTGGTGGAAGATGCAATGGGCAAAAAGCCGGCCATGCAGAAACTGGTCGACAGGGTTGCCGGCTACTTTGCTTACGTCGTCATGATGGTCGCCCTGGCCACCTTTGGAGCATGGTTCTTTATAGCAAACGCCGGGGACCTGTCAGCCGCCATAATTCCGACGGTCGCGATACTGGTCGTGGCATGCCCCTGTGCCCTTGGTCTTGCTACCCCCACCGCCATCATGGTCGGAATGGGCAAGGGCGCTTCAAACGGCGTGATATTCAAAAGCGGCGATGCCATAGAGATGCTAAGCAAGGTTTCCCACGTGGTTTTTGACAAGACCGGCACGCTGACGGTCGGCAAGCCCGTCGTCACGGACGTTGTGCAGGTCAAGCCGGAGATCGGCGCGCTTGGAAGCCAATATTCAGACGGTCAATCCGGCGTTCTAGCCCTGGCGGCAACGGCTGAAAACTATTCAGAGCATCCCCTTGCCAAGGCAATAGTCAGCCACGCGCAGGGCATGGGACTGCAGCCCAAGGACATATCAGATTTTCAATCCACTCCAGGCATGGGGGTCATGGTTGCCCTCGACGACACCAAGGTCAGGGTCGGCAACGCAGGATTCATGGAAACTTTTGGTGTCGATACCGCCGCAGCCACTGCGACGCTGGAACAGCTTCAGGCTCAGGGCAAGACAACGGTCCTGGTCTCCGTCGGAAGCGAGGTTGTAGGAGTCATCGGGTTGCTTGATGCTCCAAAACCAGAAGCAGGCAGGGCCGTATCAGAATTAAAAGCAAGAGGTATCGAGCCGGTAATGCTGACAGGCGACAACAGAAGAACAGCACAGGAAGTCGCGCGTCTTGTGGGCATAGAGCGCGTTTATGCAGGTGTCCTTCCATCCGGCAAGGTGGATGTCATAAATGATATCCGCAAAGCTGACGGCAAAGTGGCCATGGTAGGCGACGGAATTAATGACGCGCCGGCCCTGACTGCGGCTGATGTCGGCATAGCCATTGGTTCTGGGACCGACCTGGCCATAGAGGCAGGAAACGTGGTGCTTGTCAGAAACAACATCCTAGATGTGGTTTCGGCTTACGATATAGCAGGAAAGACGGTCGGCAAGATAAAACAGAACCTGGCCTATGCATTCTTTTACAACATCATACTGATCCCGGTGGCGGCGGCCGGCCTTCTCTATCCTGCGCTGGCCGGCCTGGCCATGGCGGCAAGCTCTGTTTCGGTAACCATGAGCTCCCTTTCCCTTAAGAGATGGAAGCCCAGGACCACGCTATGATCAAAGCAATTGTTTAACCGTTCGGGTATGAAATTAAATAACAAGCCAGCGCAAGATGATCGTTGACCAGTCTGCAGCGTCTTTCCTACAACGCCAAGAGGGCAACGGTAAAGGGCATTGCGGCAGGCGTCATTACGCTGCTGGCGTACCTGCTTGTCGTGGTGGTTACCACCCCCAGCCTGCCGGCCTTGTCTGCCATCAGGGCTGCCTTTGCCATCAACACAATAATCATCGTAGGCGTTGCGGTTGCTGTGGGTATCCAGGTCTTTTCCTCCTCTTACAGCAGAAGCCTGGGGTGCGCTATTGGCAACAGGAAGACTCTTGGTGCAGGAGCCGGCGGCACCGCCATCGGGTCTTTCTTTTCGTTCTTTTCGCTTGTACCACTTGGATGCTGTGGAAGCTGGCTTTTGATACTCTCATTTCTGCCTTCCATATTTGGCGGGACGCTGTCCGTGTTTCTGGTGAATTATTCTGAGCCGCTGTCCTACGTTTCATTGGCAGCCGTAACTGGATTTGCAGTCCTTTCCGTGCTGCGGTTGCGCAAGAGGCTAAAAGGGATGGCAAGATGAACACAAAGATCTTGGTTGCAATTGCAGCGGCTGCCATAGCATCAGCTGCAATAACCATCATAGCCGTCAGCCAGCCTGCTGCCTCTGACAGAGCAAAGCCTTCTGATAAATCCATAGTCCCCCTTGACCAGATAGTAAGCGGCGGCCCTCCCCGTGACGGCATCCCTTCCATAGACAATCCGAAATTCATCTCGGTACAAGAAGCAAAACTTCAGGATGTTGACTTGGTCTTGGGCCTTGAGATCAACGGAGACGTGCGAGCCTATCCGCTTCAGATACTGGTATGGCATGAAATAGTCAACGACGAGGTAGGAGGCGAGCCCGTGGCTGTCACCTACTGCCCTCTTTGCTTTACAAATCAAGTGTTCAAGCGTACCATTGACGGCCAGGTAGTCGAGTTTGGCACGTCCGGCAAGCTGTACAACAGCAACCTTGTCATGTACGACAGAACTTCAGAATCGCTGTGGAGCCAGGCCATGGGCCAGGCAATAGTTGGCAAGTACGCAGGCATCAAACTTGAGCGAGTCCCCTTTGACGTGGCCTACTGGGGAGATTGGAAAGTCCTGTATCCACAATCAAAGGTGCTCTCCACCGACACTGGCTTTGGACGACCCTACGGCGCGGATCCGTACGGCGACTATTACACCAGCCCGCAGATCTATTTTCCCGTATCCAACCAGGACGACAGGCTTGGTCCAAAGGAGATAATCGTCGGCCTTGATGACGGCCAGACGTACCGCGCATACAGGCTGCAGGACATAGAAGACAGGCATGTGATAAACGACGAAATCGCCGGCAAGAAAATCGTGCTTGCTTCAGCCTATCCGTTCATGGCAAGGCTCTTTGACAGAACGGTGGAAGGTCAGACTCTGGATTTCTCTTACAAAGACGACACGATAACTGACAGGCAGACAGGCAGCGTCTGGAACTTTGACGGTGCGGCAGTTGAAGGAAACATGAAAGGCAGCAAACTAAGCCGCCTGCCCTTTGATCAGGGCTTTTGGTTTGAATGGGTTGCTTTTCATCCCCAGACCGAACTGCATGAGCCGGCCTAACCGTCGTTTCTTTTGCTCATCTGCTTGGAAAATGACAGCAGGTTAACCTTTTCAGCTTCGTCGTTTATCTGCCAGACAGACTCTTGCTGCATCTGCAGTTGCTTCTTTCGAGCCTTCCAACCTTCGATGGCGACGCGATGCTCACCGGATACTTCGGTGTCTGCTGACATCTAGCTGAAAAGCACATTACGCGGACTTTAAATCTTTCCAACTCATCCTTTTATTCGGCTGCTGCCAATTACCAATGGATGCAGTTTATCGATCTTGAGAAGCCGGACATCCGGAAACCCATAGTCATAGCCGCGATGCAGGACATGGGCAACGTGGGAGGCATAGTAATCGATTTTATCAATGACAGGTTGAAGACCGTGCCTTTCAGAAGGGTGCTGGTGCCGTATCCAAACTATGTCATCGACAAGGGCGGCTACATAGACTATGAGCAGGAGAAATGGGAATACAGGTACGGCAACGAAGGAAGGATGGTCGTATTTGGCGGCGGATCTGGCCAGCCGCAGACCAATCAGGAGCTCTACGACCTCTGTCAGGAGGTGGTGGACACGGCCAAGCGTTACTCGGCCCAGTGGATCTACACGGTGGGCGCCTTTCATACCAGCAGGAAGTACGGCAAGAACCCCAAGACCCTGGTTACTGCAACGGATCAGGAATTGTCTGAAAGGATCCAGAAGCTTGGATTTGAAGCAACGCCGGGCATGTCGTACATTACTGGCTTTAACGGCCTGATCCTCGGCCTTGCCAAGGAAAGCGGCCTCCATGGAATCGGCCTTTATGCTGAGATTGACAACCCGCAGATACCGCAGTACAGATCCGCAAAGAGCGCCCTGTTGACGCTTGAAAAACTGACCTATCAGAAATTTGGGAGTTTTAGTGAGCTGGACCAGATGGCCAGCGAGATAGAAGAAAACGAAAGACGCGACTAGGCAAGCCCTTTCAGTTTGATACCGCGGTCGATTCTTTCAATTTTCCGGCAGATCATCTTGAATGAGTCAATAACGTCCATCTCGATTACCCCGGGAAGATGCTGTATGTTTGGGACGTAATTGTTGATGACATACAGGTCTTGCAGCCTTACCTCCACGGTTATGCCACTGGCCTCAAGGTCGTCCACATCCGATCTGTTTATCACTTGAAGAGAACCGGCAAATCTTTTCTGCGTATCGGTATCCACGGGATATCTACCTGACCGGATGGAATCTTCAATCATCTTGCAGAGCTCGGAGACCTTCATCATTGTACGGTGACAGGCGATGTATTTATCCTAGAATTCGTTGAAAGATTATTTCATAGTCATTATTGCAATAACGGATGGAAATCATGTCGCCCTTCAAATAGAGTAGAAAAATAAAGACCAGACGATAAAGCAGCAGCCCTCAGGTGCGCCGCATCGCATGTTAGATCTGATTGATTTTCCTAAATATTTCGTGTTATGCAGCCGCCGCATCCGTGTATTTCGATGCGTGCTTTGGCGTGTAACTTTCTCCCCTCAGATCTTTTATGTGAGTCACGATGAACGCTACAACCAGTGGTATGCTTATGCCGAATGCCAGCATCCAGCCTGCAGCTCATACGCCAATAATTTCACCCCGGATTATTTATCCGCCGAAATATTTAAATACTATAGTCAATTGTCGAGGTTTTGAAACAAATTAGACGACAAACGGCAAATTGTTGAGTTCTTGCGAATTTACAAAGATCACAATGGATCGTTTATTAGATGATTTGTACATCAAGTTCATATGCAAACTGCATACGTCCTGCTTAACTGTGATTTGGGTTCTGAAGAAGATGTCATAAACGAGCTAAAGAAAATACCCGAAGTAGTCGAGATCAATGGCGTATACGGCGTATACGACATAGTTGTAAAAGTGCAGGCAGACAGCATGGAAAAGTTAAGAGAGGTTGTTACTTGGCGCGTCAGAAGAACGGATAAGGTAAGGTCCACCCTTACACTAGTAAAGATAGAAGGACAGGGCGAAGGTGGCGCTAAAAAGTAACACCAGATAGTGTTACGATTCGCGATTATCTGTACAATAATTGAAATTAAAGATATAAATGAAAATATGCTGCTCAGCGAAGGTCTTCGTCTGATTTGTTGTTTACCTTAACTTCATCGACTTTGAGCGAGATTTTATACAGCTTGCCCTTGTGTTCGAAAGTGCTTATGGATACGGGCTTTTTATCACTCTTGTAATGATAACCGCCAACGCTGCGACCATATCCTGCAATCTTTTCACTTAATCTGGTTCTCAACCTGTCTATCTGGAATTCTGCGATCATCAGGTTTCCGATGATGTTTTCAAGCTCAAGGTCTCTTCCTTGCTCGACGGCCTTTGTTGATGGTTCTTTATCCTCGTCCTTTTTCCGGTCAATCAGCATTCTCTACGTACACCTTTGAGCCGATCTTGTAGTGGATTTCTTCGATAAAGTTTGCATTATCGACCACCGGCGATTCCAGGTTTCCACCACACACAGGTATGCCAACAAACGCGGCGTCTTCCTCTAGCTTTTGTTCTTCCACTTGTTGCATAGTCAAGTTTTCCATAGTAACCAATCAAAATTTTTTCATATATATAACTAACGTCAGTTGTAGAACTTAGAGCCACCAAGTTATGCCGATTAATCCTTGATTCAACACAGGTCCGGGTGACGATACGAAATAAGCTGCAGGATCACCGAGCAATCATGAATACCAACGTGAACTGGGTGCCTTGCTTCCGTCAATCAATCGCTTCAAAAGGATAACCGGGTGTTCCGCATAGTCAAGTCTCATGGATATGTCAGGTAGGCGGCAAAACGCTTTCGATTTCACTCAGCCAGATATTTCCCTTTTCCGTTATGACCCACAGTCGTCGATTTTCTTCCTCTATCCAGTTGAGATTTTGCATGAATTTCAGGAATTTCTTCACAGTTTGCTCTTCAGTACGGAGTTCTGCAACCAGTTCGCCGGTAGAGTTTTTCCCTTCCTTTATCTTTTCTAGCACGCAGATAACCTGCGGAAGGTCTGATGACCGATCGAATTTGCTGGTAAAGTTAATCGATGCAGTCATACAATTCATACGGCGATCATCGATATAAGCAGTCTGGTAAAAATCCAACATAGATGTGTAAATTGTTAAAAGCTGTCAGGTGTTTGAAGCGCACATCATAATTGAAAGTTGAAATGCAGTTGCAGATATAAGCTGTAGATGACCTACTGGAAGTGTGCCTTCCCTGAAGTTTTCATCTAAAAGGCACAGAAAATTTTCAAATATCAACAAATTGGATTCTCATGGTTGCAATTTGCTTCGGCGGATCAATAACCCGATGCTATCAGATGATCCGAACAAATCTCGAATATCCAGCAAAGCGATTATAGCTACGATTCTAATTGGTGAAATAGAATGCCAGTAGATCTGGCATATCCGAGGACATACATCGAAGAAATTACCCCTGTCAGGACGATTCGCGGAGTCAGTACCTCTACAGCCGCATTTATCGGAAGAGCGCGAAAGGGGCCGGTAAACAAACCAACCACCATCCAAAGCTTTGCAGAGTTTCAGAATTTGTTTGGCGGATTGTGGAAGCAGAGCACCATAAGTTATGCTGTATACCAGTACTTTCTCAACGGAGGTAGCGATGCATTAATTGTGCGAGTCATTAATGGCGGCGTCAAGACCAAATTTGAAAACAGAACAGAGAAAGGAATAACGTTCAAGGCGGCAAACGAAGGCCAGTGGGCAAATGCGCTAAGAATAACAATAGACAATGCCGATAAAAACACAAAGGGCAGAAAAAGTCTATTTAACATAAGGGTGAAAGAAAAGACAGGAAATTCTGGAGACCCCAAGAAAGACTATGTCGAACTTGAGTCGTTTCTTAACGTCTCTTTTGTCAAAAATCACACAAGGAACGTAAGGAAGGTACTTAAAGAATCCAGCCTTGTGCGCGTAAGGTCTCTGTCCCCCAGGACAAGACCTCGCAGAAAGCTCAATTTTGACGTCGTAGTAAGGGGTGATGACGGCAATGACCTGCAAGATGCCGATCTCGTAGGAGACAAAGACAAAAAGACAGGCATATACGCGTTGGACAAGGCAGACACATTCAACATTCTGTGCATACCATCACCCAGCTTATTGGGTCAGCCTTCCCGTTCTGGGCTGTATACCAACGTTTACACGAACGCTGCAGAATACTGCGAGAAAAGACGCGCGATATTGATAGTTGATCCTCCTAGCGACTGGACATCCCAAGTCGATCCAACAAGCCAAACTATTGGTATTGACAATTTCGGTCTTGCGCGGAGCGAAAATGCTACAATATACTTCCCGCGCATCAAGGCACCGGATCCGCTGGACAGTAACCAAGCAGGTCTGTTTTCTCCATGCGGCGCGGTTGCAGGAATAATTGCCAAGACAGACATGCAACGTGGCGTATGGAAGGCGCCGGCCGGAGCTGATGCAGTACTTTCAGGCACATCCGATCTGCAAATCCATCTCACAGATCAAGATAACGCTACTTTGAACCGGCAGGGCATTAACTGCCTGCGAATACTCTTGCCTGCCGGCATAGTCATATGGGGAGCCCGCACCATGATGGGTGCCGAAAACCTTGCAAGCCAATGGAAGTATCTGCCTGTTCGAAGATTAGCGCTTTACATTGAAGAATCCCTGTATCGCGGCACAAAGTGGACCGTCTTTGAACCTAATGATGAGAAACTCTGGTCAGACCTTCGGCTCAACGTAGGTGCCTTCATGCAAGATCTTTTCAGAAAAGGTGCATTCCAAGGAAGCGTGCCTAAAGAGGCATACTTTGTCAAATGCGATAATGAGACGACAACCCAAACAGACATCGATAGAGGCATTGTCAACATTATAGTAGGATTTGCGCCACTAAGGAAATCCGAATTTATAATCTTAAAGATCCAGCAGCAGGCCGGATTGCAAAAATTGCAGAGTTAGTGGCTGCATGCCCACTGTTCCACAATTCGTAAGTGTAACTACAGACGCATGAAGGTCTAGACCTCGGCTTCTGTCTTTGTTTCAGGACGCACCTTGAGCTGGCGCTTGTACATGGCTATCACTTCCTCAACGGTGGTGGCATCCTCCGGTTCCTTGTCGTCGCGTATGCGGCCGGTGAACTTGGGAAAGCGCAATGCCAGCCCGTAGCCTTCACGGATGGCATTTTTGGCCGCCGTATGCGAAGGGCTCAAGGTAATTTCCGAAGCTATGACTTCGATCACCATCTTGGGCTCAAACCAGACGTCCATCTCCATGCCGGTATCCACACGGGCGTGTCGCTGGTGGATGATGTGTTTTTCCAGATCCTTGTAAAACTGTTCAAGGTGTTCATCGGTAAAGCCCGTGCCCACCTTTGAGACGCTGCGGAACATGTCTTCATTATGGTCGTACGAGGCAAGCAAGAGCGCGCCGTACTTGCCGACGCGCCGGCCCCGGCCGTGCAGCGCCCCCACGATGACAAGGTCCAGGGTGTCTGCCAGCTCATTTTGGTACTCGCGCTTGAGTTTTACCCAAGCGTAGCCCCTTGCCCCGGCCCGGTATGTGCTTGAAAGATGCTTTATCATCACGCCCTCGCAGCCGTTTTCGATGGCGGCGGCCATGAACTGTTCTATTTCATCCACCTTTGTGGCAACGACCTGCGGAACTATGTTGATCATCTGATCAGTGCCATTTTTCAAGACCCTGGTCAGGAGCTTTCGCCGGTCCTGGTATGAAAGCTCGATCTTGCCCTTGCCGTCTAGGTACAGTATGTCAAACAGGTTTATCACCACGGGATAGCTCTCGACAGCCTCTTTGACTCCGTGCTTTCGCCTTCTGTGCATAAGCTCCTGGAAGGGCAGGTATTCTCCGGTCTGCTGGTTGACGGCTACAACCTCCCCCTCAAGGATTGCATCCTTTACCTTGATGGACATGCTGGCCTTTGTCACGTCTGGATAGTGGTCGGTTATCTTTTCTAGCCTTCTTGAAAACAGCTCAACCCTGTCGTGGGCCTTGTGTATCTGGACCCGCTCGCCGTCCAGCTTGTACTCGACGGCCGCCTTTCCTTCCATTCTTTCCATCGCTTCGCCGGCGTTGATCACGCGCTCTGCAAGCATGGGCCTGATGGGCTTGAACAGGGTTATCTGCAGGGACTTGACTGCCTCAAGGCCCTTGCTTGCCAGAAGCTTGGCCACTGCCCCCAGGTCGCTTGAAACGTTGTACGCGTTTTCAAGTATCTGCCGGTTGGCCTTGTCGCCGGTGAACGCCAGGGCCAGCGCGTCAAGAACTGTATAGTCGGCTATTCCAAGCCTCAAAGACCCCATAACGAATTTCATTATGTACCGGCCCTCCCTTGGGCTGGCGTCGTTAAGCAGGCTGCTTACATGGCGGAGCTTGGTTTCCTGCGAGCCCGAACCGGTGGTCCTGGCGATTCTGTCAAAGGTATTGTAAACCCGCTCCACGGTCATTGACTCTGAAAAAAGGGTTTCCTGACCCTTGCTGGTCATGGCCCTGCCAGCCGTGTCGCCGATGTCCCCGGTTTCCCGGTAAATAGTCTCTATTTTTGAAAGATTCTTGCCAGAGGAATTGGCTATAGCCCGAAGGGCCATTCTTTCTGCAAGGCCCATTTCAATTCCCTCGTAGTCAGGGTAGAGCTTGCCCTGGATAAGGTAAGTAATCTTGTCTATCAGGTCCGCAGGAGTCTTTTTGAAAAGCTGAACAAGGTGATCGGTAAGTGCCAGTCTGCTGGACGTCTGCTCCATCTGCTCAAAGGTTTCGACCAGCAAGGAAAAGTCCATTTTATAGCATGTTGGTTACAGTCACGCTTTAAGTTTTGTTTTGACGAGTATGAATATTAAAGGGCTGCCGTACAACAATCGCAATGGGCGGTAACAAGAAGAAACCGGTTGGTTCCGAGAAGGGCGCTACTACAGGCCCGGCTGGAGAGATCAAGCCAGCAAAGGAAGAGAAGAAAGCTGGCAAGCCACAGCAGAGACAAAAGCTGGCAGTTATTCTCGAAGAACCGGCAGGCATGAAGGTCATCCAGGGTATGAAGAGCATAACGAACCAGTCAGTAGCTAGAGCAACAGGAGTCAAGATCTCTGTTGCCAACACATTCCTCAAGACCCTTGAATCAAAGGGCATCGTGAGGCAAGTAGGCGGCTACAGCGGTCACAAAGTCTACGAACGCGTCAAGCAGTAGATTTTTTTACTGTCAGCACGTCTCCCGGCTGGCAGGATTCTATGATTTCTATATTTGTCAGTATCTTTCCCAGCGGGTTCATGGGCTGAACAGTCGAGTCTTTTAGGAAGAAACAAAGGGCCCCGTTTGACGTCAGCAGGGCCATATCTCCGCGCTTGAACTGCGTTCTCTGCTTTTCTGCTCCTATGGTCAGGCCGGTTTCTATGTACACAAACCGGTCCTCGAATCGGTGAACCCTGTCCTGCAGGGGCACACCCTTGAGTATTGAGCCGGCAGTCAGCGGTGCCAGGTGTCTAATCAGCTCGCATTCGCCGGAGCCCTTGCTGGTTATTTCGAATACTAGTCTGAGTCTTGATACCGAACCGGTAGAACTGGCCATATGCATCAGAAAACAAGATCGTGTGATGAAAAAACGTTTCTAATGTCTGTCAGCAACTTATGAAATCGTTTGAGGTGACGCTTAAATAAAAGCAGGGCCCGTGTATTAGGCTGTAGAATACCCCTATTGTAATTTATCTAATTGATGGGGCAAACATTTAATTATATATCTACTAAATTTTGCAATATTCTTGGTAGTCAAACATCCTGCTAAAAAACCGGCTACACAGAAAAAAACAGCTTCCAAAGCCAAGAAGGTAGAGGAGCCCAAGGAAATCGAGGATACCAAGAAATCTACTCGTCCGGAAGATGAAGTTGTCACATACCGCGAGGTCGAATACGAGCTTAGGGAAATTGCCCCGCAGGACAGCAAGATCCTGATAGGACTTCCGTGGCTGACCAGGTTTGAGCGTGCAAGGATAACCGGGGCAAGAGCACTCCAGTTGTCTCTAGGAGCACCACCCCTTGTCAAGCCAGAAGGGATAAGCGGTTCAATAAACATCGCGATGTCAGAAATCGAGCACAAAGCCTTGCCGATATCCATAAGGCGCGTTCTTCCAAACGGACTGTATCAGGACATCCCCATAGAGTGGATGAAGCACTAGACCTCTTTTAGATGGCTTTCATCAAATATGTCCGCCCCGTACAACCGGTAGCGGAAGTAGTCAAGGCACCATTCATGGAAGATCTCGTCTGAGCTGTAAAATATCATGTTCATGTCGGTCTCGCCGCGCTGGGTTGGAAACAGTACGGCTGCATGTTTTTCATTCAGGATCACGGCTACCTGAACGCGGTCAACCATCTTTCTTTCAATGGCGCCCTTGTTGAGGAGCTCGTTGTGCCCCAACTTTTTTAGCAGGTCCTTGCGGCCTTTGGGGATGATGACGTTTCGCGGCAGGATGTAGCTGTATTTTATTCCGTTTTCCTTGACCCTGGTGAGCGCCGGCTCTATCAGGTCGATGGGCACCTGCGGCACTATCTCGTAGATGTACTTGTCTGCCTGCCTGTAGATGTCCTTCCAGCGCTCCAGGATTGCCACCACGCCTTTAACGAATTCGCAGCGGTCCAGAGCTCCAAGCCGCATGACAAACTTGATTGGAAGCTCGCCTAGAATGTGTTCAGAAAAGTAATCCTTGTGCTTTGAGAGATAGTTAAAGGTGGGGATCTGCTTGATGATCGTGTTGCCAAAGGTTGTCAGGGAGAATATGCCCTCTGGATCTTTTTCTATCAGGCCAGCATCCTGAAGCCGATTGACGTTCCTGTGGGCCTCCTGCATTGTTATATTGAGATCCTTGGCCAGCTGCGAGATCTTGGCCCTCTTTTCGTTCAGTTTGAATATTATGGATAGGCGCTGCTCGCTGGCCAGTTCAAAGAATGTCTTTTCTGTATTGGTAAAAGCGCCGACTTGATCGGAGTCACTAGTCCCCACTGAAGACATACCATTGGATCAATCCGGCATTGTTTTAAACCTTGCACTAGTAGTGAGCGTGTTCCTCTGAATGGGGGTGCATGCGATTCTTCCTTTGTGTTGAAATTACACCAAGGACTATCAGGCCAATGCCTATGGCCAATAGGATGTAGTCTGCCGGCAGTGCCACGGCCCATATTGGATGAACCGATCCTGCATAAATGAACAGGATTGCAAGAAAGGTTAAAGCAGCACCTGCTACGGTTTCGCCGCTGAGTCTTTCCATTATGGAGGAAATTTTGATTACATTATATTAATTTTATTGAAGAACGGATATGAGCAATCACTGTTCGCGGACCAGGGTACCACGGCACTGCTCACAGATCTGCTCGTCGATATTGGATTCTATGCTGTGGTGGACATCGCAGATGATCAGAGTGTAGCGCATGTAATTGCAAAGACCGATGAACTTGGCAAGGGTGCTTGGAGTGTACGCCCTGTTCGTGGACAGATCCCTGGCAATATCGTCTATCATGCGCATCACTTCCCGGACGGACTCTAGTTTTGAGATAAGTTCCAGATCGCCTCTTGTACCCCTAACGTAGTTGCTGACTGCCGCCTGTGTAATGCCAAGGACCTTGGCGACATCCTCTTCCTTGAGAGAGTATTCTTTGATGAGCTTGTTGGCCAGAATGGCCCGGACAGCAGGTATGAGGGATTTGGCCTCTATCTCGGAGGGAAGCAGCATCTAGATGAAGAAAAACACCATTTTTTATTATTTAAAGGTTGTTAGCCGCGCTTAATTTTGTGTGCTGCATCTGGTATTTATAATCGGAATCGGTCATCTTAGCAGAATGAAGGCAGTCTTTGTCAAAGGCCGCGACACGGTTTCAGTTGACGAGGTAACGATTCCCCAGATCACCAGTGAAGGCGATGTTCTTGTAAGAATGCGGGCCTGCGGCCTGTGCGGCTCGGACTTGGAAAAGATCTACGGCGAGTACGGTATGACGTCTGGCAGGCTTGGCCATGAGCCGGCCGGCGAAGTCCTGGCCGTCGGCAGCAAGGTCAAAGGCTTTACACCCGGAGACAGGGTCTTCATACATCACCATGTGCCCTGCTATTCATGCCATTACTGCCTGCACGGGGATTTCACCATGTGCCCCCAGTACCAGCAAAGCAACATCAACCCTTGCGGTCTGGCCGAGCAGTTCATTGTTCCAGAGTGGAACGTGTCCAGAGGTGGATTAATCAAACTTCCAGACCAGATAACGTACGAGGAGGCGTCACTTGTCGAGCCGCTTGCCTGCTGCATCAGGGCATGGAACAAGTGTCGCTTTAAGGCAGGCGATGACATTGCTGTGCTTGGAGCTGGGCCGGCCGGTCTTATGCACGTGATTCTGGCCAAGGCATTTGGTGCGGGCAAGGTTTTCGTGCTTGACATAAACGATTTCAGGCTTGGCTACGCCGGCAGGTACGGCGTCAAGACTTTCAACTCTGCCGCCGAAGATACCGCGAACAAGATAAAGGAGCAGACAGGTGGGCGCGGCGTGGATATTGCAGTGGTGGCCACCGGCAGCATCAAGGCGCTGGTGCAGTCCTTTGACCTGACGCGGAGGGCCGGCCAGATCATGCTGTTTGGCGTGCCGCCAAAAGGCTCTCAGATGTCGTACGACATGAGCAAGATGTATTCTAGCGAGCATTCCATAATACCCAGCTATGCAGCGTCTGAAATAGAGACCAACCAGGCGCTGAGGCTGATAGCGGAAAAGCGGATCGACATTGCATCCATAATAACTCACAGGTTTGACATCAGCAATGCCGGCGAAGCGTTCAGGTGCGCGCATGAGGCCAAGGACGCGATGAAGATAATCGTCACCACCTGAGGTCGTAGAAACTATATATAATAAAATCCTCTCCAGAAATCCGGGATTATAAATGGACTGGGGAATGAAAAACCGCTTCTCAAGGATTATCCGCCCTCAGGACGGACGCTGTCTCATGCTTGCAGTAGATCACGGATATTTTCTTGGCCCGACTGAACGGCTCGAAGATGCTAGAAAGACCATAGCCCCGCTTCTGCCCCATGCGGATTCGCTCATGCTGACAAGGGGTATTTTGCGCAACTGCGTTCCTGCAGAAAGGGACGTACCCATCGTCCTGCGGGTATCGGGCGGCACCAGCATCATTGGCGAGGACCTATCCAAAGAGACCATCACCACCTCTATTGAGGAAGCTATCAAGCTCAACGTTTCCTGCCTTGCGCTTTCTATTTTCGTTGGAAGCAAGTACGAGCATCAGACCCTGGCCAGCCTAGCCAAGCTTGTAGACGAAGGAGAAAAGTACGGCATCCCGGTGCTCGCAGTCACCGCGGTGGGCAAGGAAATGGCCCGCGATGCCCGGTACCTTGGACTTGCCTGCAGGATTGCAGCCGAGCTTGGAGCCCACGTCGTCAAGACATACTACTGCGAAAACTTTGAGAAGGTAGTCGAGGGCTGCCCGGTTCCGCTGGTAGTTGCAGGCGGCAAAAAGCTTCCTGAGCTTGACGCACTCAAACTGGCGTATGACTCCATCCAGCACGGCGCGTCCGGCGTCGACATGGGAAGAAACATCTGGCAGTCAGACTACCCTGTGGCCATGGTAAAGGCAGTCAAGGCCATAGTCCACAACGATGCAGATGTAAAGGAAGCATACAACATCTTCCTCAAGGAACGGGAGAAGACAAAAACCCAGCCACAAAAGGCGCCAAAGGCATTGAGCCAGACTGCTTCTTTTGACTAGCCGGGAAACCGGGACAGATGCTGGTGGACCATCATCCACTGACCCTTCTTGTCTTTTTGCATGACTATGGTTGCCCGGGATTTGTTGTGTATGGCCGTGCCGCGAAAGCTGTAATCATCCACTATCATGCCCGTGCTTTCCAGCATGAAGGTGGCTATCGCAGCATGTCCTTCAAGCAAGTCTATTTTCAGATCCTCGATCTTGAAATCATAGTCCGAGATGCTGGCAAACTGCAGCTGCTCCAGCATAAGGGATCTTTCCAGCTCCCTGCGATCGTACGGCGGCGAATCTCCAAACTTGGTAAACTGCGAATCAAAGTACTCGGGAATCTTCTCGATCTCCTTGCTCTTGGCGATCTGAAAGTAACTGTAAATTGTATCGCGTATCAAGGAAGAATCGGTAGCAGACAATAAATTCAGACGATAGCAGATGTTTAAATTATAAAGATGTTACTGAGGGAAAAGGAATCAAACGTTATATAATTTCGTGCGTTGCAAGCATGTTGTGCAAGACAGACGCATTCTGGTCGTCATACTTATGCTGGCTGTACCCGGCCTTGTCCTGCCAGCCAGCGCGCAGTCCGGCGACAACAACCTTACCATAGTCTACCTTGATGTCGGTCAGGGAGATTCCACCATCATCAGGATGCCAAACGGCAAAGCCATGCTCATAGACGGCGGAGAAAGGGAGCAGACCCAGACCATTTTGAATACCGCGGCCGATCTGGATGTCAAGGGATTTGACGTTGTGGTAGCCACCCACCCCCATGCAGACCATATTGGCGGCCTTATCGAGGTCTTTAACAAATTCCCAGTAGGCAGGGTGCTGGATTCAGGCCAGTTCCACACCACCAAAACTTTTGAGGATTATCTTACTGCCATTGAAGAAAACAAGATCCCCTACGCCATGGCCCAGGAAGGCGATACAATTGACCTTGACCCCAGCGTGGAGTTACGAATCCTTAATCCTCCTAAGACCCTGCCATTTGGATCCCATGACCCGGACCAGTTCAACAACAACTCTGTTGTTGTCAAGCTTACCTACGGTGAATTTACGGCCATATTCCCTGGCGACATAGAACAGTCTACCGAAAAAAGGCTTGCCAGCTCGGACATTGATGTTGATGTCTTGCTGGCCTCCCATCATGGAAGCAGGTATTCCAACACTGCCCCGTACCTTGCGGCAGCGTCCCCGGAGGCCATGATCATTTACAGCGGAGCTGACAACATCTATGGCTACCCGCATACTGAGACGCTAGAAAGGATAAGCAAGCTTGAGCCGGTTTTGTTCAGAACAGACGTTGACGGCCACATCAAACTGGTTGCCAATCAAACCCATTACAGGATAGAGACATCTGCAACTGACAGAACCGTCGTGGTGCCAGAATTCCAGGATCTTGTTGTGATTTCCTTACTGCCGATTGCAGCCATCATTGTACTTACCAGGAGGTTCTTTGCTTGATCATAAAGGCAAGCTTGGACAGATTTTCAGCAGGCTATGCCGTCATCTATTCCAGCGACGGCCGCAAGTTTGACGTTCCAAAGAACATCGTTCCACACGACTGCAAGGCAGGCTCTAGGCTCAAACTTTATCTTGACGACTCGGGTGCGGTTGCAAAGATAGAGCTTGACAGCAAGTCTACTGACGATGCTAAGAGGCAGATATCCAAAAGATACGCGCGTCTTTCACGCGGCGAGCATCGGAACATCTGAAATTCGGATGGCGTTATCTTTATAAGCGATATTGCCATAATTCCGATTCAGATGCCCCAAACTGGCAGCGAGCAATCTAGGCACAAGGTTAAGATTCTGGTTCTACTGGTACTTGCCTAGACAAAACTCTGCTTTCCGGCGGGCGTTTGTCTTGAAAATGAAATTGGTGAACAATGTAAATGGTGGAAATGACCGGCGCAAAAGCGTTGATCCATGCCCTTGAAAAGGAGGGCGTAGACGTAGTCTTTGGGCTTCCTGGCGGAGCTAACCTTCCGATATACGATGCGCTTGTGGGGGCAAACCTCAGGCACATCCTTGTACGTCACGAGCAGTCCGCAGCCCACATGGCTGACGGCTACGCAAGGATAAAAAGAAAGGCAGGCGTCTGTTTTGCTACTTCAGGACCTGGTGCGACAAACATCGTCACTGGACTGGCCACTGCCTATGCAGACTCGTCACCCATAGTTGCAGTCACAGGCCAGGTGCCGCTTGCCATGATAGGCAAGGATGCTTTTCAGGAAACCGACATTATCGGAGTATCCAACCCCTGTACAAAGTACGCATTCCAGCCAAGGACCGCGGTAGAGATCCCAGAGACAGTCAAAAAGGCATTCTACATCTCTGAAAGCGGGAGGCCCGGACCGGTCTTGATAGACATTCCAAAGGATGTTCAGCAGGCCACCGCCGACATGCATTTCCCCGATCTTATCAAAGTAAGGGGCTACAATCCAACAACAGACGCCGACATGTCTGAGATCGGCAAGGCCGTGGATATCCTGCTCAAAGCCGAGCGGCCGATAATAATGGCAGGTGGCGGAGTGATACTTTCAGGCGCATTCCCAGAGCTTCAGGCGCTTGCAGAGTTGATGATGATTCCGGTGGTCACCACCTTCAAGGGCAAGGGGGCGTTCCCCGAGAACCACCCTCTTGCGATGGGCCCCATAGGCATGCATGGCCATGCAGAGGCAAACAAGATAATCTTGGAAGCCGACTGCATACTGGCCGTCGGAGCCCGTTTTTCAGACAGGTCTGTGGGAAGATTTGACGAATTTGGAAAGGGCATGAACATCATCCACATGGACATTGATCCAGCAGAGATAGGCAAGAACAAATCGGTGGATGTGGCCATTGTCGGAGACGTCAAGTCGTCCCTAAGAACCCTTGTCAAGTGGCTTTCAAAGAAGATAGCCAAGCGCGATGCAGAAGACCCGTGGCTTCGCAGGAGAAAGGAGCTCATACAGTACTACCAGGAAACCCTAAAGGACTATCCCCGCGAGATCACTGCAAAGAAGTCCATAAAGAAATTGCGCGAGTTACTTCCTGCCAACGCCATCGCCACCACAGAAGTGGGACAGTGCCAGATGTGGGCGTCTTTGCATTTCGACGTGATAACTCCGGGCACGTTCTTCAGCTCCACGGGGCTTGGAACCATGGGGTTTGGATTCCCCGCTTCCATCGGCGCCAAGGCTGCAAGACCGCAGGTGCCGGTCGTCGATATCGCAGGAGACGGTTCGTTTAACATGACAGAAAACTCGCTGGCAGTATCGGTGCTTGAAAAGTTGCCGGTGATTGTGTTCCTAATGAACAACTACATGCTTGGGATGGTGGCGCAATGGCAGCGCACCTTCTACAACCGCAGATACAGCGGCGTCCATCAGCACATGTGTCCAGATTACGTCAAGATAGCCGAGGCGTATGGAGCGCAGGGCATAAGGGCCCAGTCCATGGCGGAGCTGGAAAACGCCATCAAGACCGCCCTCAAAAGCGACGTGGCCACAGTGATAGACATACCCATAGACCCCGATGAGGATGTGTACCCATTTGTCGCTCCGGGAAGCAGCCTCAAGGACATGATAACAGGAGCGTAACAGAATGTCCCAGAATGGATCTTGGTACATTGTCTCTGCGCTGGTAGAGAACAAACCCGGCGTTCTTTTCAGGATCACCAACCTGTTCAGGGCGCGCAATTTCAACATCGATTCAATAACCGTGGGAATAACGGAGCAGCCGGACCTTTCGCGGATGACCATAACCACCAGAAGCGACGAAAAGACTCTGGACCAGCTGGTCAAGCAGTTAAGAAAGTTGATAGACGTAGTCGAGGTAAGGGTCCTAGACACGGACAAGTCTGTATTCCGTGAGCTTGCACTAATCAAGATGAAGGCAGTTGATCCCACGACCAGAAGCGAGATAATGAATTACGCCAACGTGTTCAGGGGCAACATCATAGACATAGGCAAGGAGACCATGACCGTCGAGATCACCGGAACTCCAGACAAGATAGATGCGTTTAAGAGTCTTGTTGAACAATATGGTATCACGCAATTGGCCAGGACAGGAGTCTCGGCTTTGCCAAGGGGAGCAGAACTATGAGCTCAGAAAAGGTAAGAATCTTTGACACGACTTTAAGAGACGGAGAGCAGACGCCCGGCGTTACCGTCACGCCGGAACAAAAGCTGCAGATAGCCATCAAGCTTGACGAGCTTGGGGTAGACGCCATCGAGGCAGGATTCCCCATAGTCTCGCACGGCGAGATGAAGGCCATTTCAGACATCGTCAAGCAGGGCCTGAAGGCAGAGATCTGCGGTCTTGCCAGAGCCACTGAAAACGATATCGACGCGGCCATCAAGTGCGGCCTAAGTTACGTTCACACGTTCATTGCAACGTCTGACATCCATTTGCAGTACAAGCTAAAGATGACCCGCGAGCAGGTGCTTGACCGGGCCGTCAAAGCTGTAGAATACGCCAAGAAGCACGGCCTAAGAGTAGAGTTCTCTGCAGAAGACGCCACCAGGTCTGAGAGACCGTTTCTGTTGCAGATGTTCAGGGCAGTGACCGATGCCGGTGCCGACAGAATCGACATACCGGACACGGTAGGCTATGCCACCCCGCAGTACATCACGGAGCTGGTCAAGGACGTCAAAAACGCAACGCGGCTTCCAATTAGCATGCACTGCCACGATGATTTCGGCCTTGCTGTGGCCAACTCCATTGCTGGCATCAACGCGGGTGCATCCTGCGCCCACGTCACCATAAACGGTCTTGGCGAGCGGGCAGGTAACGCGTCTTTGGAGGAGTTTGTGATGGCCCTCCAATGCCTCTACAACAAGAGCCACAACATCAAGACCACGTCTTTGTATGAAGTATCCCGGTTTGTTTCAAACACCATGGGAATTATTGTGCAGCCAAACAAGGCAATAATCGGCGAAAACGCCTTTGGTCACGAATCCGGAATACACACGCATGGCATACTCAACAACCCCCTCACCTACGAACCCATAAGCCCGGAACTTGTCGGTCGGAAAAGATGGCTGCAGGCAGGCAAGCATGCCGGCGCACACGGCATCAAGGCAATGCTAGGGGAGTTTGGAATCAACCCGACAGACGATCAGCTGCACTCCATAGTGGAGAAGCAGAAAAACATGGCAGACAAGGGCAAGTCCATTACAACCGCGGAGTTGCTTGCCGTCGCCGGCGAGGTCATGCACAACAGCCAGTTTGAAGAACGATTCAAATTGTATGACTTTCACATAGTCACGGGAATGAACATCATACCCACGGCGGTAGTCAGGCTAAACGCTGAAGGCAAGGACCTTATCGCTTCTGAAATAGGCGTAGGCCCGGTAGATGCGGCACTAAAGGCCATACAAAAGATAGCCGGAGATGTGGCCAGTATCAAGATCCGCGAATACAAGCTGGATTCGATAACCGGCGGCTCTGACGCCATGGCGGAGGTATCAGTCAAAGTCGAGGACAAGAACGGCAACATTGTTTCTGCAAGGAAGGCAAACGAGGACATTGTCGTTGCGTCCGTCGAGGCTATGATGGATGCCATCAACAAGGTTCTGCTTAAGAAAGTGCTTTACTCAAAAAGCTAGAGACCCGCCGTGATCTGATTGGCAAGATACAATGTTTCGCTGATAACAGGAGACGGAATAGGCCCGGAGCTTACCGCCGCGGCAAAGAAGATCCTTGAGACCATAAACGACAACTCGTCAACCAAGTTCACCATAACTGAAGTAGAGGCCGGGGACGCGGCGCTTGCAAAACACGGAAAGGCCCTTCCAGATTTGACGGTGGATATCATCAAAAAATCAGATGCCTGCCTGAAGGGGCCGGTGGGCGAAAGTGCTGCCGATGTGATAATAGTTCTCCGGCGCATGTTTGACCTGTACGCAAACGTCAGGCCTGCCAAGTCTTACCCCAACATACCGGCGCTGTCAGACAAAGTCGACATGGTGACGGTCAGGGAAAATACGGAGGACCTGTACCTTGGCCTGGAATTCAATGTCGACCCAAACACGGTTGTGGGCCTGAGAATAACCTCGGAAAAAGCTTCCCGCAGAATAGCAGAATACGCCTTTAAGACTGCCACAATAAGGGATGGCAAGCGCAAGGTCGTGGCAGTGCACAAGGCCAACGTCATGCGCAAGGGCGACGGCCTGTTTGCCGCAACATGCAGGGACGTGGCAAAGAAATATCCGGAAATACAGTACAGCGAGATGTACGTGGATGCAGCATCCATGAACCTTATCCGCAACCCGGAGGATTTCGACGTATTGGTGACGACCAACCTGTTTGGAGACATACTTTCAGATGAGGCTGCGCAGGTAGTCGGCGGCCTTGGTATGGGGCCGGCGGCCAACATCGGCGCGAGCTTTGCACTATTTGAACCGGTTCACGGGGCGGCCTTTGATATTGCAGGAAAGAACGTTGCCAACCCATCATCCATACTGCTGTCATCCAAGATGATGCTGGAATGGATTTCAGACAAGTACAATGACAAAAAGGCTTCAGAGGAAGGCAAGCGGATCGAGGACGCCATAGTAAAACTGCTGGGGCAGAACAAGAAGACAAAGGATATCGGCGGCAGTCTGACTACCACTGAATTCACGGATCTTGTGGCAGGATCGATATACTAGTCTGCTCTAGGTGCACGTCTTTGCCATGCGAATAGCATGAATACAAAGGGTATTGTCATGATGGCCGTGGCAATGATGACTGGCTGAAAGACAGTCAAGTCTGCGTTGTATCCAAAGGCGTGCATGAAGGGGATTGGGAACACCATGAATATCCAGAATGCGGCGATTATCCCCAGAATCCATACGTTTCTTTTAATCACGGCTGCAAAGCTGATCTTGTTTATCTTGTTTCGATGGCATTGAATGCACTTGACAGTCATCGTGCTTCCTGTCACGTCTGGAGGTGTTATACAGGAAGTGCAGATCTTGTTCTGGCAGAAATAACATTTCTTTTCTGCAAATCTGGATCCGCACACGGAGCAGTTAGCCATCAATCAGAAATATCCAACAGTATTATTTATGCAACGCTGATGAAACTGTGCACGCTTTGCATCTGGTTTGTCTGCACACAAAGTAAAATGCAGATTTATGGAATTCCAGAGAAATAATTTTCAAAGCAAGACTTAAATTTCCTCTTCAAAACAGATGGTGAGGGTCAAAAATTCCGACACTTCAACAGACCTATACCGGCTATGCAGCCAAACTGATGCTGGAAGATGGCACTGTTTTTGAAGGCATTGGCTTTGGCTATCCAACCGAGATTGCCGGCGAAGTTGTTTTCAACACAGGAATGGTCGGATATACCGAGACCCTGACTGATCCGTCGTACCGCGGTCAGATTCTTTGCATGACCTATCCGCTGATAGGTAACTACGGGGTTCCAAGCTTTGACGTAAAGGACGAGCACGGCCTGCCCAAGTTCTTTGAGTCAGACAAGATCCAAGTCAAAGCTCTTTTGATACACGACCTTTCTGACGTTGCAAGCCACTGGACCTGTACAAAAACTTTGGACCAGTGGCTGTACGAGGAAAAAATACTAGGCATCTATGGAATTGACACGCGCGAGCTGACAAAGAAACTGCGTGTGCACGGCGTGATGATGGGGGTCGTTTCAGTTTCAGACAAAGGCCCTGTGGACAATGCAAGGCTCAAAAAGCTGGTTGCAGCCGCCAAATACGAGGGTCTTAACTTCATGCCGGAGGTTTCAACTTCAGAAGTCAAGGAGTATGGTGACAAGGACAAGGATTGTGTTGTCCTTCTGGATACCGGCACCAAGTACAGCATCATCCGGAACATCATGCGCACCGGCTACAGGGTAGTCCGTATGCCATGGGATGCGTCGTACGACCAGATAATGTCATACAAGCCGAAGGGTGTGGTGATAAGCAATGGACCCGGAGATCCAAAGGTCTGTACAAGCACCATCAAGACGGCATCAAAACTCATCAGGACGTCAACGCCCACGCTGGGCATATGCCTTGGAAACCAGATACTTGCGCTGGCTGGCGGAGCAGACACTTACAAGTTAAAGTTCGGACATAGGGGCCAGAACAAGCCCTGTGTGGACTTGCGCGACAACCAGGCGTATGTTACAAGCCAGAATCACGGTTATGGAATCGATCCAAAAAGCCTTGATGGAACCGGCTTCAAGGTCTGGTTCTCAAATGCCGACGATGATACTGTCGAAGGAATCGAGCATTCAACAAAGCCGGCGATAGCGGTGCAGTTTCACCCGGAGGCTTCGCCGGGTCCCTATGATTGCATGTTTGTGTTTGACAGGTTCAAGCAGATAATAGATTCAGGCCGCATAACAGACGGCGTAAAAGAGGCCAAAAAGAAATTGAAAAAGGGGAGGAGGAGAGTCGCCAAAAGATGAGACAATAAAGAAGGTTCTTGTTCTCGGAAGCGGGGCAATCAAGATCGGAGAAGCAGGCGAAAGCCAGTAGCCTTGCAGGCCTGGCCGCAAATTTGACTACTCCGGTTCTCAATGCCTCAAGGCGCTGGCCGAGGAAGGAATCAAGAGTGTCCTGATAAACCCCAACATAGCCACTATACAGACAGACACAAGGTTTGCCGACAAGGTATATCCGGTCCCGATAAACACCGACTACGTGGAGAAGGTAATCCAGGAAGAAAAGCCTGACTCTATAATGCTGGGCTTCGGCGGGCAGACGGCCCTAAACTGCGGAGTGGCCCTGCACGAGCGGGGCATACTGCAAAAGTACGGAATCCGGGTTCTTGGCACCCAGATCAATGGCATAGAGATCACAGAGGACAGGCAGCTGTTCAAGGATGCCATGGCAAAAAGCAACGTTCCGGTTCTCCAAAGCCATGCCGTAAATTCCATCGAGGAAGCCAAAAAGGCAGCAATCGAAATAGGATACCCGGTCATCATACGCGTGGCATACACGCTTGGCGGGCGCGGCGGCGGAGTTGCATACAACGAGATTGACCTTGAAGACATTGTGCAGCGTGGCCTCAACCTGAGCATGGTGCACCAGGTCCTCATTGAAAAGTACGTAGGCCACTGGAAGCAGATAGAGTACGAGGTCATGCGAGATTACAGTGGCAACAGCATCATTGTCTGCAACATGGAAAACGTGCTTTCCATGCGCGTGCACACCGGCGACAACATCGTCATCGCGCCATCGCAGACCCTGAACAACTTTGAATACCACATGCTCCGGTCTGCTGCAATACGCGCCGTAAGCCACTGCGGCATAGTGGGCGAATGCAACATCCAGTTCGCTCTGGACCCCACGTCTGAGCAGTACACGGCTATAGAGATAAACGCAAGACTTTCCAGATCCTCGGCCCTTGCAAGCAAGGCCACCGGCTACCCGCTGGCGTACATGGCTGCCAAGATCGGTCTTGGGTACACCCTTCCAGAGCTCCTGAACAGAATAACCAAAGTAACTACTGCCTGCTTTGAGCCGTCCCTTGACTACGTGGTCCTCAAGATGCCGAGGTGGGACTTTAGCAAGTTTGAGCTGGTAAAGCGCAAGCTTGGAAGCGCGATGAAGTCCGTCGGCGAGGTGATGGCCATCGGCAGGAACTTTGAGGAGGTGCTGCAGAAGGCCATACGCATGTCGTCTATCGGCATGGACGGCCTCGTGGCCAACGGCAACGGCTACCAGGAAACAGACATCGAGCGGATTGAACAGGCGCTGCTGCAGCCAAACGACGAGATAATCTTTGCAGTGGTGCAGGCCATGAAGGCCGGCATGAGCATAGAGCGCATCTACCAGCTGTCGGCCATCGATCCGTGGTTCCTGACAAAGATAAAGAACATCATGGAGATGGAAGAGCAGCTCATCAAGGCCGGCAACTTTGATGCAGAGATAGTCAGGAAGGCCAAAAAGATCGGTTTTTCAGACCGGCAGATAGCCCGCTGCTTCAACTCTGATGAGATGCAGGTAAGAAGCCTGCGCGAAAAAGCGGGGATAAGACCGGTCGTCAAACAGATAGACACCCTGGCTGCCGAATGGCCGGCCAAGACCAACTACCTGTACTTGACGTATGGAGGCATTGCCGACGACATAGTGGTCAAGGACGTCAAAAACAAGAGCAGGATGATAGTGCTTGGCGCCGGGCCGTACAGGATTGGAAGCAGCGTCGAGTTTGACTGGGGCACCGTCAACATGGTCTGGGGCCTAAAGGAAAACGGCGTCAAGGAGATATCGGTCATCAACTGTAACCCGGAAACCGTTTCAACCGACTACGACATCTGCGACCGGCTGTACTTTGAAGAGCTTACACTGGAGCGCGTCCTGGACATCTGCGACAAGGAGCATCCCACTGGCGTCGTTACCTGTGTCGGCGGCCAGACGGCCAATAACCTGACCCCCAAGCTGGCCAAAAACGGTATAAAGATAATCGGAACCAGCAGCGAGGATGTCGACAGGGCAGAGGACAGGGCCAAATTCGGCCAGCTTTTGGATCTGGTGGGAATCAAGCAACCAGCCTGGAGCAAGTTTACCAGCCTTGCAGAGGCAAAGGGATTTGCAGAAACCGTCGGCTATCCGGTCCTAGTAAGACCATCATACGTTCTGAGCGGGGCGGCAATGAAGGTGGTCTGGGGCGATCAGCAGCTGGAGCGATTCCTTACAGACGCCACCAACGTCAGCCCAGACCACCCGGTGGTCATCAGCAAGTTCCTGCAGGATGCTGCCGAAGTCGAGGTTGACGCCGTGGCTGACGGCAAGGACGTCGTTATCGGCGCGATAATAGAGCACATCGACAACGCCGGCATACATTCCGGCGATGCTATGATGTGCATACCACCGTGGAGGCTTGACAGGAACACCATAGACACCATAACCGATTATACCGTCAGAATAGGCAGATCGCTTAACATCAAGGGCCCCTTCAACATACAGTACCTAGTCAAAGACGACCAGGTTTCGGTGATAGAGGCCAACGTCAGGGCATCACGCTCGATGCCGTTTGTATCAAAGTTTGCCGGCCTTAACCTGATCAACCTGTCGGCAAAGGCCATGCTTGGACGGCCGTTTCCGGCCTCGGCCAAGGACCTTTGGCTCAAGGCCCCCGGCTTTGGAGTCAAGGTGCCGCAGTTCTCCTTCATGCAACTAGAGGGCTCCGACATCGTCTTGGGAGTAGAGATGCAGTCCACCGGCGAGGTGGCCTGCTTTGGCAGCAGCTTCTACGATGCCCTGTCCAAGGCGTACATGGCTGCTGGATACTCGCTTCCGCTGTCAGGCTCAGCGCTGATAACCATCGGCGGCCAGAAGAACAAGGAGAAGCTGCTTCCGCTGATATCCATGATAACTTCGATGAACTACAGGATCCTTGCGACAGAGCACACCGCCGAGTTCATGGAGAACAACAAGGTCAAGGACGTGCAGCTGGTGCACAAGATAAGCGAGCCCAACCGCAAGCCCAACATCGCCGACCTGCTGTACGAGCGCAAGATCGATTTCATAATAAACATCCCGGCCACTTCGACCATTGAAAAGTACGTCGGAATGCTGTACGACGAGTACCAGATTCGCAGAAAGGCAGTTGAGATGGGAGTTCCGGTGCTGACAACGGCAGAGTCCGCCAGCTCCTTTATCAAGACGCTGCAGTGGCTCAGAAACAACACCCCAACGCTTGGGCCGCTTGGCAACTACGTCAAGCTTGACTAGAGCACGCTTGGAAGTACGGAAGTATCTCCCACTATCGAGCCGTCCAAAGTAACTACCATGCACTTTTGCACCGCGCTGTCCTGCTCCAGTATCCGGGAAATTATTGGTGACAGGGACCTCCGCGGGCTTCTTTCGCCTGAAGTGTACAGGTACTTGTTGAAGCTTGGCACTATAACAATATCCATAGTGCCATCTTCAGAAAATAGAGAATTCTTGTCCACCTGCAGGTAGACCCAGACGCGCTGTCCGTTGACTATGCTGCCCTTCTTTGCAAAGACTGGATGCAGGTGGCCCATCACTATTCTATTGACGTTTGAGCGAGCATCAGACGGCATGCTGTGGCCGTGGACAAACAGCGTATCGCCAAGAACCATGCCCCTGCTGCTGATAACGTTTACCGACTCGGGGACCAGATGCCGTATGTTGCCGTCATGGTTGCCGGGAACCAGATAAACGTCAACTCTAGATGCCAGCTTTCTAAAAAAGCCGGGAATTTCGTCCCATTCCTGCTTGCTTATTGACCCGACTGAATTCTTGATGTCGCCAAGCAGTATCAGGCCCTGCGCTTTTTCTGATTCAACTATTGAAAGCAGGTCGTCGGCCATCTCCTGGACAAGGCTTGAGCGGACTGTGATCCCCTTTGATCCAAGCTCTGATTCCAGCCCTATGTGCAGGTCAGAGACCGCGATATAGCGCTTGTCTTCATCATCTAGTAAAAGCGCAGCATGCGGGTGCAGCGGGCGGACCTTCAACTTGCAGCTTTATATCACGAATCGCGCAAATAAACCACTCGAAGGTTGTCAGAACAGACCGACTCCGGTGGAAGCGTAAAATTGATGGTCTTCAGACCAAGCGGGAAAAAGATCTGGACCGTCGTTGGCAAGGACAACGAATACTGGGTTGACCCTGAGACGGAATTCTGTTCCTGCAACAGCTTTTACTTCAAGACCCTGTCTGGCGGCGAACCCTGCTACCACATCAAGGCCGTGAAAAAAAGCATGCAGAATGGCATCGGCGCAATAGAATTTGACGACGAGGAGTATTTGCGGATCCTTCAGGCCGTTGCAGAAGATACTGAAAAGTTCCTGCTGCGCAGATAAGCAGTTAAACAATTTATTATCCAGTGGTTTTTACCCGGCTGTGACAGCTGACAAGGTCGTTCTGGTTATCGGTTCAGGCGGCAGGGAGCATGCCCTTGGTTGGAAGCTTGCCCAGAGCCGGCATGTTAAAAAAGTCTATTTTGCCCCCGGCAACGGCGGCACGTATGAAAACGTTGGCATAAAGCAGAACGAGATAGACAGGCTGGTATCGTTTGCCAAGCAGTTTGGGCAGGACTGCCTTGCCGTCGTCGGTCCGGAAGAGTCGCTTTCCTTGGGTGTTGCAGATGCCTTTGCAAGAGAAGGATTGAGGATCTTTGGCCCCACAAAGGAGGCTGCCATGCTTGAGGCAAGCAAGGTCTTTGCCAAGGAGTTCATGCACAAGGCCGGAATACCCACCGCGCGCTTTGCAGTGTTCTCCGACGCAGGCGAGGCAAAGAACTACATCAGGGGCCAAGACAGGCAGCTGGTGGTCAAGGCCGACGGGCTTGCCGCCGGAAAGGGAGTCATAGTCTGCGACGATGCAGAACAGGCCCTACAGGCAGTTGATGAGATCATGGTAAAAAAGGAGTTTGGTGTTGCCGGCAGCAAGATAGTAGTAGAGGAAAGGCTGTCCGGCGAAGAGGCCTCGTTTATTGCCATCTGCGACGGCCAGACTATAATCCCGCTTGCTTCAAGCCAGGACCACAAGCGCGTGTTTGACGGAGACAGGGGCCCCAACACCGGCGGCATGGGCGCATACTCGCCGGCCCCGGTGGTGGATGACAAGCTCTATCACAAGATAGTCAGCCAGGTGATGGAGCCGGTGGTAAGGGAGATGAGAAATCGCGGAACTCCGTTCAAAGGCTTTTTGTACGCCGGCATAATGGTGGACGAAAAGACAAAGGAGCCGTACGTGCTTGAATTCAACGCCCGCATGGGCGATCCGGAATGCCAGCCCATAATGATGCGGATGGAGTCTGACCTGTATGAATACATAGACTCTGCTGTGGACAGCAGGCTGAAGTCAATGTCACCCATCAAATGGAAGGACAGGACTGCCGTATGCGTCGTGATCGCTTCAAAGGGCTATCCGGGCAGCTACGAAAAGGGAAAGGTGATTCAGGGGCTTGACTCTGATTTTGGCCCCGATGTCATGGTCTTCCATGCCGGAACAGCAAGGGACAACAGCAACGTCGTCACCAACGGCGGCAGGGTACTTGGCGTCACAGCGCTTGGAGACGATACGAGGCAGGCGATAGACAGGGCTTATCAGGCTGTCAAGAAGATAAAACTCGGAAACGATGAGCAGCACTACAGGACGGACATTGGCAGAAGGGCCCTTCGCTAAAAATACACGAACCCGTTATCTGTGACCAGCGAATCAAGTCTTCTATCAAACCTGCTCTGCGGCAGGCCTGGCAGCACCTGAAAAGAGTAGCAAACCCCGACGGAAAACAGCGCCGGCCGCTGGGACAGAAACCTGTCATAGTAGCCCTTGCCGTAACCTATTCTAAAGCCACTGTTGTCAAAGGCGACTCCTGGCACAAGAACAATGTCCACTGTCTTGACTAGTCGTTTTGGAAGCGGCTCTTTAATTCCGTACTTGCCTTTTACCAGATCGTCTGGAGACGTCATTTCATAAAACAACATCTTGTCTCCTTCGATTCTAGGCAGGGCCAAAGTCTTGCCCTGGCTTTTGGCAGCCGTCATGACCATGTCTGTGCGCACTTCAGAACCTATCGCAGAATAGGCGCCAACAACGTTTGCTGACTGGAACATGGCGCTTTTTATCACGTTTTCCTGCACAAGCTGGCTGAGCCTTTCAGCCTCGGAAGGCGGCAGGGCATCACGTTTCTCCAGCATCAGCCGGCGGATCTTTTGTTTTTCTTTCCGGATGGTATAAGGTTTTTCGGCAGACAGCTACTGGTTCATCCCTTTGGCAACAGACGCCGCGGTGACGGTATTTTTCATGAGCATGGCGATGGTCATAGGCCCAACACCACCGGGGACAGGGGTTATCCATGACGCCTTTTGCTTGACTGCCTCAAAGTCCACGTCGCCGGTCAGCTTGCCGTCTTGCCTGCTGGTGCCGACATCTATTACCACTGTCCCATCCTTGACCATGTCCGCGGTAAGTGTAAACCGCTGGCGGTTGCCGACGGCCGTTATTATCAGGTCAGCCGCCCTTAGCTTGTCGGCAAGGCCTTTTGTCTTTGAGTGGCAGACAGTCACCGTTGCGTTCTTTTCAAGAAGCATAAGGGCCAGCGGTATGCCAACCAGGTTGCTTCGATTGACTATAACCGCATCCATTCCGGAGACATCGATCTGGTAGTGATCCAAAAGCTCCATCACGCCGGAAGGGGTGCATGGCTTGAGGATGGCCATCCCGTTTTGCAGCATCCCGGCATTGTACGGCGTCAGGCCGTCAACATCCTTGAAAGGACTTATGGTGTTGACTATATCAAATTCATTGATATGGGACGGCAGCGGCAGCTGCACCAGTATCCCGTGCACATGCTGATCGTTGTTTAAAAGCTGTACAAGCTCGACAAGTTCATGCTGTTTAAAATTTGCAGCAAGCCGGTGGTCGCGGGTTGCAATTCCAAGCTCTGACGCAGTCTTTTGCTTGCTGTTTACGTACGTTGTGGAAGCCGGGTCATTTCCAACCAGCACTGTGGCAAGGCATGGCTGCACGCCGGTTTCTTTCAATTCTTCGGCTGCCTTTTTCACCCTTGCCTTGACGGCTGCGGATACTTCAAGCCCGCTGATTATCTTGGCTACCAAACGATCAGCATGGGACCTGCGCGCGTTATTTTGCTTTTGCGATTGCTGGCCAAAACTAAATTAATAAGAATCGGGTAGTTTGGTTGCCGATGAACAGTCAGTTTTTCCGCAGACGTTGGCTTGATTTCAGAAATGGCCACAGCATCTACCTTGCTTTTGTGCTTTCCTTCATCAACTTTATACTCATAGTTTACAACCTTGGCATATCCCAGGCCCCTGTGTTCAAGGAGGCGCTCAGCAACGTATGGATCTTTGCGGCCATCTTTATCCTGATATACATCCCGGCAGCCACGCTTATAGGATACTGGCATAGGAAAAAGCAGTACTCGGTGGAAAATGAGGCCTGGCTGCAGGAGAACTGGATATGGGCCTGGATATCAAATTACCAGATCCGGCTTATTGAGGGCAAGGCCACACCGGAAGAGACCAAGCAGGTCAAAGAATATCTGGAAGCGATACTGAAAAAGCAGAAAAAAGAGTTCTTGATTGGACAGGATCAGGAAGACGCGCTTAACAAGCAACGCAGGTTCTGACTCTAGATACGAATTATAACATAGCGGAGTCAAAAAGGATCTGCTCATGTTAAGAAGGAGACAGATTTTGTGTAAGACATTTTTCATGAAGTGATAGCAAGAAGCAGTTCAAACTTGACCGACCGCACGATGAAAAGCGTATTGTAATGGATTATCGAAAAGTACGGCACAATCTTTTATTTTCTGTTTACTATTGCTTTGTGGGCAGAGCTCCACTTGACATTGCCTGTATTCTTTACCCAGGCGGCATAACTGTCCAGAAATTCCAGCCTCTCCTTGAAATTCTCCTCTTTGGCCTTTTTGAGTTCATCTATGTCTATCTTGGGCAGCCTCTTCACGCCAGGTACTTCTTGAACTTGTCTTCCTTATCAAGATTCTCTAAAAAGTATTCAAGCAGGCTCTTGTCCAAGGTCTCTTTAAACAGTTTGTAAAGGTACCTGGCATCTTCTATGTCCTTCTCGCTGCCAAGAAACAGCTTGAAAGAGATCTGCAATTCAATCGGCGATATTTTGATGGCGTTGCCATTCAGGACAACCTTTTTTGCATGTCCTACTACCCACCTGTCAAGCCCTGTTTTTGGAAACTTGAATTCCATATTTGGTATGAACGTTCCTTCTCTTGAGAATCTTATTGCAGAGCGTTTCATTAGATATCTGTCGTATGCATCTTTTGGATTAGTGGTGGTGATGCACTCAAAACCCTCCTCTGACAATGCCTGCCATAGGTCAGAGAATTGCTTCCTCGAGATCTTTTTAACTATAAGGTCAATGTCTTCTGATGACCTGCTCCTGCCAAAAAGTATTGAAATGTAGCCTGAAACCAGCACGTAGTCAATCTTGTTTGCATTCAGGATTCTTGCAAAGTCTATGACAAGGTGATCTAGTTCGTTTAATTCCTTGTCCAGCTTTATCTGTCGGCGTGATGTTTCAAGCTCCATCAAATCTTTTGCCAATGATTGTTGTATAAGCTGATCGTAGACGATGTGTTTCACTAGCAGGGTTGTTTAGAAAGACGTCTTGTCGATAGGCCACCCTGTACGCACGCATGTTTCTTTTTCCTATAAGTTTCTACATTCTACAAAAGTCTATGCGCGTACTTTTCATCGCAGCTAAAATCCGTTATAGGTTGAGGAAGAAACCACTGGTGGAAAATTTATTCTTAGGATCTACGCCTATGCATAGAAAAGTCTAGAAATAGTTTAAGTCGCTGGTTATGCTATGGTGGTTTTAACATCACAAATCCAAATTTCTGGAATACAGGTCTCTAAATTCCCAGCCTGCTTTTGATTCGCTCCATCTGCATTTTCCGGATGTAGCGCCGGATGTCTTCGCTGTGCATGCTGTCGTAGCCCGTCTCCTTTGGCTTGTATGAAAGGTAGTGGTACAGCATGTACAGGGATCCCAGCCGGCCGGTCGGCTTTCCGGTGACAAAACAAACCAGGAACCTCCCAAGCACGAAAAGGGGGTGATAGCCCAGCGTCCTCATGCTGGCCCCAAATTCGTAAAAGTGATGATCCTGTCCGAGCGGCCGCAGATGTACAAACCGCGCGTCGTTAAAGACATGATAAGTGTAGCCATGCTGGGTGGCGCTGTACAGCACAAGCGATTCGTATCCCATCTTTTCAGGGTACAGGTTGTGGTAATTGTTGAAAAAAGAGTTTCTTACAAACCGGCCGGCCCCGTGCGGCGCGGTGGCATCCTGCCCTTCGTAGTTGCCCGACGCTATGGCAATCTTTGGATCCGCATCCATTTTCTGCAGGATCTTTTCTGCATAGTCCTTTTCGTAGACTATGTCATCGGCGCTTATCATGTGGTAATCGGTTTCTTGATGCATTTCCCGTGCAAGATGGATAGCCTTGTTCCAGTTGCTCACGATGCGAGCGATGTTGTATCCAAGGTCAGGATTGGTAATGATGTAAAGATCATCCCATTCTGATTGGATCTTTTTCAGGACCTGTGGCGTCCCATCCTTTGAGCCGTCGTCAACAACTATGACGCATGCAGGGGCAACCGTCTGGTTTTTCAGAGAAAGCACTGCTTCTTCTATGCTGTTCTCTGAATTCCTGCACGTCACGATGGCAAAGTATGTACCCAACGACAGTGCATATTTGTCAAAAATTCCTATAAAATACTTGTCAAAGCTTTTCTGCCGGCTTGATAGTCCTGCTGACAAAAAGCCGCCACCAGATTTCCAGCGCAAGTATTCCTAGCATCTTGTTTATGTAACGCACATCCGGTTCGTCAAGTCGTGACCAGGTCTTGCTGACCCATTCGCTGCTTATGATGCCGGCCTTGACCACCTCTGATTCGCTGTTGACGTACCTGCCAACGATTTCTTTTGCACTCTTCTTCCACAACGTCAGGGTGTTGACTGAAAACCCCTTTTTGACCGGGTCGACATCGATCCCCTTTTTCCGCAATACTGAGAGCAACGGTAGTTTGCCACCGGCCGTCTGCAGATCGTATTTGAGCTGCCAAGGAACGTGGGCGGCAAACCGGACCATTGCGTTTGACAGAAAGACCGACCTGGTCCTTACGTCCAGAAACCTTGCAAACGCGGCATTTACCGGGAGCCAGTCATGAAGCAGCTTGCCGTTAAAGTCAGCAAGGAAAACCTGGTCTAGCGGTCCGAGGCGGTTGACAAAGGATTTCCCAAGTGACCGATAGGTCTTGCCCCAGGAAAACCGCACCTTTGGACCAAAGAGCTTGTCCTGGTCGGGCACCCAGTCGCGTTCATGGCATGCCAGATAGAGTTTCACTTTATCCTTCCAGTTGTTTGTTGAAAGAAGGGACAGGTACTTTTGATATCTGAAGGTGTAGCCGCCAAAAAGCTCGTCGCCGCCATCGCCGGTAAATACTGTCTTGGACTTGGTGCTGGCCAGCTCCAGCGGGTAGTATTGATACAGGTTCCACCTTGGTTCCTTTACTATGCTGATCAATTTTGGCAGATCCTGCAGTATGTCTGGCTTGCATATGCTGTAAAAATCGCAGTTGAAGAGCCCTGACGCCTCCTTTGCAGGGGTGATCTCGTCGTCCCCATCGCCAAACCCCATGCTTATGCACGATAATCTGAGGTCCGGTCTGCAGGATTTCAGCATGGCCAAGGTAAGCACCGAGTCCACCCCGCCGCTCAGCAGTATTGACGCGTTTTTGGAAAGACCCTTCCCTAAGTCCTGCTCGATTATCTTGACAACCTGCGATTCGGCCTGCTCTGCATTGATTTTGGATGGCCTGAAATCCCTGGCAGTTAGCGGAGGTCTTGCCGGAGGCTTGTTTGGGTTATAGCGCAGCGTCAGAATCGCAGAAATATCATCATAATCGATAATTGGCACCGACAGAACAGAAAGCGTTTGCTTTTTTATAAATTGCTAGTCCTTGTCCATTTCTACCTGCTCTAGGCGCGTCAGAGCCTGCATTATTTCCTTCTGGAGTTGGCCGATGCTCTTTTCTTCTGATCGGAACTGCTTTTGTTCCTGTTCTTCCTTTGGCTTTTCAGGAACAGGCATCACCTGAACTTTTTCCACTATCACAGGCGCGGTCCCTGCTTTGGATAGATCGGCCAGCTTTTGATCCAGGGCAGATATCCGGTTTTCAAGAAGCGAGACAAGGCCGTTGCGAAGCTCTGTCAGGTCCGTGACATCGGCAACCGGCTGCAGTGCGGCAATCCGTTCATTTATCGAGTCCAGCTGCTGCTTGTATTTTACCAAAAGCCTGTCGCGTTCAAGCCTGTCTATCCGCCCCTCCTGCGAGGCCTCGTAGACGCGCGTAATTGCCTCAGCAGAGAGGCCTTTTTCAAACATCAAAGACGCAAGCTCTGATTTGGCTGCGTTGGAAGTGAGCTGCGGCTTCTTTTCGATCCTTGCCCGGGCTCTTGACAGTCTTTCTAGTACTGCCGATGAAATAGCGCCTGCCACCGATGAGCCGGCTATGACAGCTAGCTCTTCAACCATCCACAGTCACTGAAAGGAAGGGACAGTTAAGCTTTGCTAAATGACCTGCCGCTTGATCCAGGTGTACCCTCGGATCTGTGGATCTGGGTACCCGCACTTGGCGCAGCGTTTGTGGCGGCGATGGAATGCGTTGTGGCCGCACCTTCTGCAGCGTATGTGGGTCTTTTTGCGGGTGAAATTACCCATCGATGTTGTTCCTTTCGTCACCTGTTTTCACCTACTTTGGAGGAGGAGATATGATGACCACGTTGTCGCCTCTGACAACGATGGTGCCAAGATCGTTGGACTTGCCCTCTTCCTGTATCTCTACTGAATCCTCGAGCAACAGGTTCATGTGCTGATCAAAACCGTGAAGGTTGCCCCTGATGACCTTGCCACCTTTCAACTTGATAAGCACGACTTTTCCAAGGCTCTCGTCGAGAACCTTTACAGCCATATCAACCGACAATATACTTTACCTAGGGTTAAGGCTAATGTAGGCATATATTAAATTTGCAGTCAAAGCGGCTGAAACAGTTTCCAGAAATTGGAGAAATGCAGATGATCTGCATGTCTGCAGCGGAATTGATATCGCTGAAACGCAAGCTAATAAAACAGATCCTGAGACTGCTGTCCAGTATAACTCTACAGAGGATGTTTGTCCTTAAGAGCCTGCTTCGCGGATCTTACCAAGCCAAGGATGGTTATGACGACAGAACTCAGAATCACCATGAAAACTATTTGCGGATACAGCTCTGCGTTTGGCAGTCCCAGCGTTATCGGGACGGTGGAGAGCACCGCTGCGGCAAGCCCTCTAGGCATCATGAAGGACGTGATCTTACGATCATACCGCGGGATTTCCACGTTTTTGACACGCAGATCAAGCGGGATCATCTTATCCAGCCACCTCATGATAGAATTCCCTGCCCAGAAGGTGAATTTCGTGGCATAGATTCTGCCCAGTAGAAGCAAGAGGGCCATGCCGACGCCAGCTGCCACGTACTCTGCCTTCCCAAAAGTCGCAAGGAGACCTATGAATACGAAGAAAAAAGTCCTTACCAAGAACACGACCTCGTCGTGGAACGGGTCGTCTGTCGAGACCTTCTCCAGGTCCACCTTCAGGAATTTTGCCAGCAGGCTCCTGTTTCCAATCGTCAGCCCGAAGATGAGCGCGGTCAGGGCACCAGATTCGCCAAAAGACCTTGCCACGAAAAATAGGCTAAACAGGGCAGCCAGCGTAAACATGTACGAGTGCTTACTGTTGTGAAGTTTCGACTCAATTATTATCCACGGGATGCCGGCGCCCACTCCAAGCCCCAAGCCCACTGCGATAGACGTTAATGCCGTCCCAACGATCTGGGCAGGTTCAATCTGCCCGGCAACTACGATTCCAAACATTATGAACGCGCCGAGGGTGGCCAGAATGTCGGTTAATGCTGATTCGAAACTGAGCATGGTTTTGGTTTCTTCCTTTAGCGGAAGCCTCCTTACGAGACCGAATACTATGATGGAACTGGCGCCGCCCACCATGACTCCAAGAAGAACGCCGGAAGTCCAGTCCCAAGATAAGGCGAACACGGCAACAACTGCCACAACAAGGATCGAGACCAGGAAACCGACAACTGCCAGGATAGCCGCGTAGTGGGCTGTGCTCACAAGATTCTTTATGGATATATTGAGACCACCATCAAACATGATCATCATAAGTGCTACGGCGGCAAAGTAGGGGACGATCGCGACTGCGACAGAAGCCCCCACTATCCCGAGGACAGGCCCGATAACCAATCCAAGAACCATCAAGAAGGCCACGTCAGGAATTCCTGTCTTTCTGAAGAACGCCTCGCCAATGACGCCTATTATGATAATGGTGGCTACTGCAAGGAGAATGATCTCTGGAGAAGCTACTGGTGGTGGAGGGATCACGGGAACTTCGGGAAGTGGCAAAGAATCCGTCGCATTTGCAACAAGGTCTCCACCCACTGTCATTCAGAGCTCGCAGAATAAATAAGAATGCGAATTATAAGAGTTATCACCGGTCTACCAGTCAAACGATCGGCCGCAGTCAGGGGCTCGCGGTCAGATGTGCATACGTGTTCCTTGTAGATCCTGCCGGTGTCAGGATGGGCCGGTAAAACTTGATTTCAGGATTCCAGTTCAAGTATAGTTTTGGAAAGGCCCTCAACTATCTCGTCTACAAGCCGTTTGCCTTTTTCAGCGCTGGCCTTACTTGGGTCCCCCCACACGCCGCTACCGGTTATCCTGACAAACGAGCAGGGAGCATTGGTCATGCTGGCGTAGGCCGCCTTTGATTTTGAAAGCCTCTTTGAGTTTGCCCGTGCCAGGTTCATTCTGACCAAATCCGGGGCGATGGCAAGAACCAGCGAGGTCTCCACCTCACCGGCATGATCGAACTGGTTCTTCATCATGTGCCAGTAGTGCAGTGTGTTGACCGACACGTCAGTAGGGATTCTGCCATGGAGATCCTGCGCCAGGTACTGCAGAGCGCCGATGTTGCCGTGATGGCCGTTGATCACGACTATTTTTTTTATTCCGTTGGCTGCAATAGACGAGCAGATGCCGCAGACAAGCGAAGATAGCATGGAATGTCCGATGGAAATGTTGAACATCGGGCTGTGCTCAAATGAGACGCCGTACGGGATTACAGGGAAAACAAAGGCGCCCACCCTTGATGCAACCTGCTTTGCAAGGTATTCAGTGATTATAGAGTCGGTAGACACTGGCAGATGATCTCCGTGCTGCTCAAGGGAGCCGACTGGAATTATGGCCAGCCTGCTCTTCTTTACAGCCTTGGCAAAATCATGCTGGCTCATCCCCAAAACGTCAAAGGACATCATGACTGAAGCCTCATGCCTCTGTTAAGAACTTATCATTTCTTTTTCTTGCCGTCGTGTATGTAGACCTTGCCCCAGTATACCTCAAGCCGGTTTTCCAGGTATAGCTTGACGGCCTCAAACAGGGTTTCGGCCTCAATCTGTTGCCCCTTTTTCTTTATGGATTCAAGCGTGTCGCTGTCGTTTACCTTGAAAGACTCTTGGCAGATTATGGGGCCCTGATCAAGGTCTTCCGTTACAAAATGAGCCGTGCACCCCACTATCCTGGCGCCGCGCTCGTAGGCCTGCACGTAGGCATACGCCCCGGGAAATGCAGGCAGCAAAGAAGGATGAATGTTGATTACCCTGTTTGGATAGCGCCACACAAAGTTGGGGGTCAGTATCCTCATGTACCGGGCCAGAACAATCAGGTCGACGTTATACTGGTCTATCAGCTGCAGGATCTTGTTCTCGGCTGCGGCCTGGTCTGTGTGGGCAACACTGTGGAAGGGGATGCCTGCCTTGTCAGCCAGGGGTTTTAGCGTGTCCTCGCTTCCAATCACCACTGCAAGGTTGGCAAAGATCTCGCCCTTTTCGCTTGCCTTAAGAATGCGCTCTATGCAGTGCGGCTCCTTGCTTACAAAGATGGCCACATTTCGCAGCCTGTCGGGCTCCTGGTAGTGTACCTTGATCTCCATCTCCAGCTTTTTTGCCAGCTCTTTTAGCCCCTCGTCCAGATGCTTTCTGTTTGCTTGTTGAAAGGATGCTTCAAGCTGCATGCCAAAAAGTCCGCGCACGACGTTCTGGTTTATTTTTTCAATGTTGCCGCCGTTCTGAAAGATAAAGTTCGTTATATCGGCTACCACTCCCTTGCGGTCCTTTCCAACAACCGTGACTTCGATTATAGTCTTGTTCTTTTCGCCAGCAAGCATCGCAGGCTGATAGCTTTTATGAAAGATAAATAAATCTTACACGTTTTTCTGCAATAACAGTCTGGAAAACCAAATATCTGACACTAGATTTTTGATCGCCAAGGCACCCAGATTAGGCACGTCATGCTTAAATAATGGGTTTGCTAACTGAGACCGTTGAATACAGCTTGCCAATCCTGTCTGGCATCTGAGGTATCCTAGATAATGCACGTGATAACCTTTCTCATCCCCTTATTGCCTTGAGGAACGATTTATGAAGCCGCAACCAAAACAACAAAAGCCGACTACATCAAAATCCCGGAAAGACTACGACTACAACAAGCCTATCGGCAAGTGCATAGTTTGCTATACCCTTTCCGGCTGGCACTGCTATGAATGTGGAAACGACTTTTGCCAATCCCACTACCATGAGCATAAAGAAAGGAATCAATGCAAGCCAAGTTAGATCTAATGCCCATCCAGCTAAACGCAATAATATCCAGGGTCTCGTCCGGCAAATGCAGCAGGTTTCTTGCCGGCGATGGAATAACCACACCGGATTTTACGATCAATGTCCTCCCCGGCATATTTGAACAGGTCTCCATCGATGCCAGGGCGGCAAAGAAATACTCGGGATCGTTTGGAGACGCTTTTAGCATCGCAAAGAACCTGGATGAGTACCAGCACCGGATCTGTGCGCTGGTACCGTCGCTTGCCGATAGCAACCCATCCAAGGTTCAGCTGCAGAAATACAGGGTTGGCGTAGTTGCCGCGTTTGCCAAGCTGGTGCCGATTTTAAAGTCAGGAAGCGACCTGGCAGCATGGAATTTTCATGCCAGAAGGCTGCTGGTTGAGTCATCGGATCTGTATGTCTTTGCGACATCAAAAACCGCCAAGCAGATTCCAAAGGTCAAGATGGATGACGTCTTTTCCTACCTAGAGATACCCGAAGAGTCGCTAGACAGGGCAGTAAAGGCGCTTTACCTGAATCAAGACCTGTAGCTAATGCTTTAGACGACATCACGATATTTTCTTTATTATCTTTGAAACGGCAGCCTGGCAGGATACTGCTGGATCCATCGAAACGCACAGGTATCGGTCATTTCTGCTGGTAAGCGGTATCGTCACCAGCTTGACGTTGTCGTATTCCGTCAGCTGGTATCGCAGACCCCCAAGATGCGGCTCGAACGCCTTGAGCATGGAAATTGAGATGTAGCTTGTATGGAATGAATTTTTTTTCTGCTCTGTTATAGGGCTTGAGTTAATGAGTGGCGATTCAATGTCCTTCCTGTACTTGCCGACAAGAAGCTTTCCGGCGTCGTCTATCACTCCTGCAAATCTAACGTTCTTGTCCACCGCCAGAGTTGTATCGCAAAGTTCGTAGAAGAAGTCCCTCTCTTCCATCCACGTTATCAGAATCTTTGTTCCTGTTGGCACATAATAACTATATGCTGACAATTAGATGAAAAACGCCCTATAGAGAAAAACACGAACAATGGTGCTTTAGGCAGCCCACTGTTTTCATGTTAGCGCGGATCTCATCTGGTGAAAATGCATGGGGGACGGATTTACGCAACATTTCGCCATGAGAAAAGCGCGTTGTTTTCCACGGCTAATACCACAGACTCGGAATTTATTCAAAGGGCATATTTTCAACTGCTGACTATGATCCAAAATAAGTAGGAGAGTCTGCCGCCTTGTTCACCGGCGTGCGGTTACGCATATGACTTCGTTGTTCAGATTAACCAGGTTATCAGAACCAGCGTACTGCAGGACTGCCTGCGTGATGGCTTGCCATATTTCCTTCTTCCTTTCCTCGGTCTCCCGGGATATCATGGCGTGAATAGGGGCGGCTATTGCCTGCTGAAAACGAGTATAACTTTCTGGGGATTCAAATGAAAAAGTCACTGTTAACTTTTCGATGTGCACGTCTCTGAACCCGGCTTGGACGAATGAATGTTGAAGGGCGTTGGCATCTGACAGACTGAAGGGGCCCGGAATGTTTGAGGCCTGAGTAGTACCAACATATCTTCTGACAGTGCTAAAAGCCGTATCAAGCATCGGAACTTTTGATGGTGTGGACCACACCGCCGCGGACATCACCCCGTCAGGCACCAGCACTTCTCGCATACTCTTTAACGTGGCAACAAGGTTTGGCAGGAACATCAGCCCCCATCGCGAGAGGACAGCATCAAATGATCGATTCCGCAAGTCGAGCGTCTCCACATCGCCTTCTTTGAATTCCATTATGTCTTGCAGTCCAAGCGACGCGGCCCTTGATCTTGCGATTTTAAGCATCTGGGCCGATATGTCTGTGGCTAGTACCAACCCAGCAGGCCGGACATGCCTGGCGGCCGTGACAGCTGGTTCACCTATCCCCGTTGCCAAATCGAGGACTCTGTGTCCAGACTTTATCTGGGCAAGCTCTACCATCCTGTCACTAAGCTTTTGTGCACCACTCTCAAAGGTCTCCCACCACGTTTGCCAGCCATGTGCGGCGCTATCCCATACCCGGCGCTGTGCCTCTTTGTACTGCTCTGGATCAAAGGAACCGCTGTTATTGCCCATGCCGCTACTTATTCCACCCAGAGTGCCTTAAGCGTTATTCCTGCACCTTCCTTGCCTACACGCCTCAGAGATATCCTTCTGCATCGGTTAAGCCAGTCGTGATCACCGCACAAGAGTCTCCTTCCGTGGATGGCAAGGTCTGCCTTCCAACTTTATTATGTCACTAAAATTCTTGTTCACCTTCCCAAGATCCTGTTCAGTTCCCCGGAAATCGGTACACCATATTGTTATCATGGTCACTGTCTGCAGCCCTTACAGAATAGCATTGATAGCCAAACATAGGCCGATACATCAGGTAAACCTTCACTCTTCTATGCTTGCATTGCTGTTGTTTTTACCCATGTGGTGTCAATATGACCTTTGCCCGGCCGTATACCAGGCCCATCATGACGCCAATGGCGCTCAATCCGATAAACCACATTGTCAGCTCGTATGCCAGCAGAAGCGGCGGCTCGCCAAATAGCCCAAAAGGCGTAAAGAGCTCAAAGAACACTGCCACAAGCGACCACAGCATTATTCCAAAAGACAATCCCTTCATCTTTCTGCTCCGGGTGGGCAGCAGGTCATAGAATCTTGCAAATACCACACAGGCGATGGCAGGCATGACTAGGAGCGCGGGAGCAAGGGACGCTAGAGAGGGAATTGGTTCTAGCTGGGTCCAAACCGCGACAAGCTTGCTGCTTTGACCCATAGCCTTGCTGAAGATTATTTCTTGTGATACAGGGTTCATAAAGAGAGCAAAAAGGATGAGCATGTTTGCAGGTGCCACAACCGAGACAGTCAGAAGGAGGCGTTTGTAGTCGATTTTACATGTACTACATTCCATAGTGACAGCGAATAGACCAAAGTATTTATTATTTCGCTACTGGCTACTACTATTGGGAGTAGTGCGCTATGCCACAACAAGATTTAGACGCTCGTAGTCAAACATTGTTACCGCCTCTTCAGAGTCTGGGCCTTACAGAATACGAGTCAAAGGCGTACCTCTCGCTATTGTTCCTAGGAGCGACAGATGCCAGAAAGCTCTGCATGCATTCGGGGGTCCCATCAAGCAAGATCTATGCTATAATGAAAAAATTTGAGCTCCTCGGCTTGGTCGAGGTTCAGCAATCAAAGCCGGCCAGATTCAAAGCGTTGGAGCCTTCGCAAGGCGTAGACAGGCTTGTAAAGAGCAGAGAAAAGGAGGTCATTTCCTTAAGAGACACGCTGCCACTCTTGCAATCAGAGCTGGATTCTATTTTCTTTACAGGTGACATCATGGAAGAAAACCAGCCATTCTTCAATCTGCAATTTGGAATGAAGAACCACATTCAAAAACATTTGATTCATTTGGCAAATGCAAAGACAGAGATATTTTCATATTTTGAGACCGTGTGTTTGCAAGGCGCCAGAATTTACGGTCACACAATAAAACAGGACATCGTACGCAACATTATGGCAAACAGGATATCTTCTAAAGTGCTCTTTGGGGCTGAAGACAAAAAGCTGATAGACAGTTTTGTGAAGGGTCTTCCCGAATCGGCCGATATAGAGCTTAGAACAACAAAGCAGATTCATGCTCCATTCCATGTAATTGACAAAAAGAGCGCCATTGTTGTGGTAGATAATCCGCTGTTCCGGGACGGACGTATTGCATCGCTGCATGTTATCGATAGTAATCTTGCAAAGGAGTTGCATGATGGGTTCAGGACGTTGTGGGAATCTTCAAAGTCAATATGAGAAAAGTCGTTAGTTCTTGGTTTTCATATAACAGCAGATCGTAGCTGCTTTACGACACCATTTCGCTATTTACCAGCAAACATGAGTGTGGATCGAAATTTGATCTTACACTGGATAATCGAAAACGTGCGGGGGGGATCTACGCTTGTTTTTACTAGTAGTCATCTCATAAATGGTACAGCGGTATAAAATCAGTCATTATTCACTCTCCGGTCTAGATATTTTATTGGGAGAAGCTTTGTGATATCCCGTCCAGAAAACAAGCATGGACTTGACAGACGAGCAGTGGTCAGTCATCTCGCCTCTTATCCCAGACCCACCCCGGCGTCCTGACGGCAAGGGCAGGCCGTGGAGGGATTCAAGGGAGGTTATGAACGGTATCCTGTGGGTACTGCGTACAGGCGCCCATGGTACGACCTGCCAGACAGGTATCCGCCGTACCAGACATGCCACCGCAGGTTTCAGCAGTGGATCCGCTCCGATGTATTGGACAAGATATTGCAGGCACTGGCCGACGACCTGCACGAACGCGGTGGCCTGGATTTGTCAGAATGCCACATTGACGGTACTTTTGTAATAGCGAAAAAAGGGGCGACGGGGTCGGAGCGACCAGGAGGGGCAAGGGTACGAAGGTCATGGCAGTTGCAGATGGCAATGGTCTTCCTGTCGCCGTACACGTTGCGTCTGCTTCGCCGCATGAAGTCACCCTTGTTGAACCGACTGTCTCCGAGTGTTTTGCCCCTGATGAGAAGCCCGCGCGTCTGATTGGAGACAAGGCGTACGACAGTGATTCGCTGGACTATCGCCTAGCCGTGGAAAATGGCATCGAGATGATTGCTCCACATAGACTGTCATCAGGCTGGAGAAAGAGGCCGAAGACGCAGGATGGCCGACCATTACGCCGCTACAGACGAAGGTGGAAGATAGAAAGGATGTTTGCATGGCTGCAGAATTTCCGTCGCATACAGGTGCGTTATGACTATTATTCACAGAACTTTTTGGGTTTTGTCCAGCTTGGTTGCATGATGATCTTGCTCAGGAGGTGTTTATGAGATGAGTTCTAGTAACTATTAGAGGGTTGGGATAATTCCTGCTTCTGTAGAGCCGGGAAATTATTTCACCAAGACCCAGATATAGCGTTCTGGTCTAGCTGAATAACAGAAGGATAAAGTGGATTGTAAAGAACGTCACCTATGAAAAGACAAGCAAAGGATGCTGCCATTCTGTACAAGGTCAGCAGGAGGAAGGTCCAGCAGCTGGCGAAAAAATATCTGGATTACATGAAAACAGGTTTCATGTCTCATCTAGCAACGTCAGTTGCGGTTGGCCTCATTATATCATCGTAGATTGATACGACTTGAAGTTATCAGAATTGATATAGTAATATTCAATTTTGGTTTCTTCTAGTATTTCAAGTGTATTTCTCTTCCTTATGGCTATTCCCAGCTATAACAAGCATTATTCTGTGACAGTAGGTGCAGTTGGCAAGAGCGAACAGACAGCATAGCTCCGATACAAACGAAGGCCGGATGAGCGATATAGATGAGAGGCTATGTAAATTAGGACCGGATGTTCAGGAATTCGTCTTTAACATATTTAAGGTTAGACTAGAGCTAGTGAAAAGCTATAGTGCAATATTGGTGTGTATCGAAGGATGCTACAAAAGAAAAAAGTGGAGTTCTAATCAAGGTGTCATGGTTTTCGCAATGGCAGTCAGGGTCTCTAATGGTTGATGCGCAGTTATTGTATACAATGTTCCGTCGTTATCGTTGTAAAATCTAATCATTCCAGGCATCTTGATCGGTGTTTCGCTTGATACTTCCCCTTTTATTATTACGACATCTTTCCCAGTGAATGGCTCCCATCCTACACCTTCATAGCCGTTGATACTGAACGGTTGTACCTTTGCGATAGTTTCCTTCTGTGAAGCGTAGTACTCTAATTCCTTTTTCTGGAATTCGGCACTATCTTTGGCTAATCCTTCTGGCTTACTGACTGTAACTACGATTGCACCTTTGTCAATTTGACCATCGAATGAATCGGTGAACGGACATAGTGAATGGTCTGCATAGTACATTATCACTACGCCGCCAGGTTGATCTATGGCTTGAAGATCAAAGGACGCCGGCATGGCACTTAGTTGAGGCCGCTTTACTTCGTAATCGGCAGTTATTACCGCAGGATCAGACGGCAAGCAATCTTCTTTGTTGCTAGCATTGCCGTTTTGGATCATTCCAAGGTTGCTTGTGGATACTACTGCAAAAATCATTCCACCTACAGCAACCAGAGCCACAAGAGTAATTATCTTGATATTTTTGCTTTCCATTTTCACTCACCTATGTGCTCCCAATCAATGTCCAAGCTTGATTATCAGAAGTATCTACACAATCATCTACTGTGTATGTTCCAGGACCGGAACCAACCTGATCTATTTTTGTAGGGTCAGCTGGGCTCATTCTACTGAGAACCTGATCAAGCACATAACTGGTGGTGTTTGATTTGTCTCTCGAATAGCATTTGTATTCGTTTAGATAATCATCATTGCTAAAGTAGGTGTATTCTACAAGAGTTCCTGCGCTATTCCACCTTCCCCATTTTAGATAATCAAATTTTTCTGGCATCGTATTACTTGTTGTGTAATCCTTCAAGGCTCTAGCAATGCTTCCGGCATTACCTGCGGGGTGGGAATTACTGGGCAAACATAATTCAAAGAATTGTAAGTAAGACCCTGCTTTCCAGCAATCACTTGCAGAGTTAGTCTTCTGTTCAACATATGCATTGATGGTACTAGTAGTAGCAGGTATTGTGTTTACAAGATTGTGAGCAGTGCCAAATGTAGGTGTACGGTAATAAACCAAATCCCATTTCTCAACACTTCCGCCAGAGGTCGTCTTAAACGCCATCCAACCTGCACCCATGGCCGAAGATGAAGTGTAAAAGTTAACATACACAACATAGTCTCTATGATCGGCCGACAAGCCTACGCTGCTTATCAATGGACTTGTTATAGTCAAAGTTCCGCTTACTCCCGCGATAGCATAATTTTCTGTCTGATGAAATGTCTTTATTGCCTGCTGAGATTCATACAGTGTTGCGAAGGCAGGTGCAGATGTGATAATTGACGCCACTAACGCGGAAATTATCACTAATGTAGAAAATAAGAAAACGCTTTTCCTTTTGGGGTTATCTAGCACGGCTTTATGTCAAGAATATGGAATATTTAAGGTTGTTCTTTCGATTCTGTCAATACAAATTCGTATGGCATCAGGTATTTCCGAGAAGAGTGTAACCTGACATTGTTCTAGTCAACAAACGCGGCCTTTATTTCTACAGCTTTCTGGATCGTACGGAATTCTGAGGCCAAACATGTTCTTTCTTGAACTTTCCATGGAACGATTCTAGTGGCCATTGTCTTCAGGCGTGTTTTCAACGATGAATTCATGGTGTAATCCCAGTAACTGTACTGATTCTCTGAAGGCGTGCATCTCCGCGTTTTGTCCCATGCCTTGTCGATGGCATCTCTCTGTTCCTAGGTAATGTCTGTCCTAGGCCCTCCTCTTCCAGTTAGCTTGGGTACCTTACCTATATTCCAGATTACAACACGCTAATTCAAGGTAACGATTTGATTTGTGTTACTATATACTCAGTACCCATGTGAATCGCTCTTAAACTTTTGTCCCAACTGCGCATCCAATTGCAAAGGACGGATATTTACCCATCCGGGGCTTGTCCCCCACTACCGTCTCCATCCATTTGTCAAGGCGACGCCACAGTTAACATACCGAGGCTCTGGCCTCAACCGGTGAACCGGGGTAACACCTTAACTATGATACTCCCTCTTCTCTTTCATGACCCAGTACACGACCCGCAGCAGCTTGGATGCAGCAGCAACCGCTGCCACTGAATTCCCCTTCTTCTTTGCCAGCCTTGCATAGAACTTCGATACGTTGCTGTTGTTACTGACTGTCCTGACATGTGCACGGACACACTCTATCATGGCCCACCGCAGATACTTACTGCCAGTCTTGGTTATCCTGCCATTGTAGGTGACGCCACCGGAGCTGTGGGTTGAAGGCACCAGTCCGGCGTATGCTCACAGATGATGTGAATCCGGGAACCTGCTTATGTCTCCTATCTCGCTCACAATCAGCAATGCAGAATAGTATCCTATGCCGGGTACGACTTGTTGGTGTCAAAATATTATCCCCAGTCTGCTGCACTGAAATCCGATATGTTTTACCGACAAACCCAGGCAAAAAGAAATCATTGCTTTGGATTGTAAAAGTGCGGGATTATAGTTTAGCACTCTTATTCACACTCAGAATAATAGACATCTTGTTATTAAGAATTCTTTTACGGGCTATGTCAAATCTGTGGCGGATCAGCTCTCCTGAAACCAAGTTCATCAGTTGCTAATTGGACAGAACCAATGGAGAATATAATTAGCATTGGTTCGAGCAAAAAGCACGAATTCTGAGGTTCTTTGATGCAAAAATTCTCAAAAGAAAGAAAAGAAGAGGGGCGAGAACGAGGTCGTTCATTGCCTCCCGGCATCATCAGCAGTACCATGCGCATTGTACCTCGTATCTCTTTCTACAGTAAATTCCGTGAATCCTTCATCGGATGTTAAAACTACCAAATCCCTGTATTCTTGACCTGCAGTGTTAGTGCCATCCACACCGGCACCCTGCCAAGGATAGGCATCAGCTCCAAATCCGTCTGGCACTGTTGAATGGGTATCGGTCTGTCTCTGGGTTGTAAGCTGCTTGTCTGTATATTCAGCAATTGTGCCATCTGTGTTGAGGCGCATTACGTTATACGCTGCAAATTCCGGGGTTGACAAGTCCTCAGCATTGTAGACTATTGCAATCAATCGCTTTGCGGAATCTATAATGGCCGCGCCAACTGCGTCATCTTCAATCACTATGCCAGTATTGGTGAAATGGGTCCATGATCCAGAGGCTCCGCCTGTAGTTGAACTAAGCTCCACGAAATGGTAATCAGCCACATCGTCGACGCCATTGTAATGCGTTGATATTACCACCATCTCATCTTGTGCATCTCCGTCCATGTTCATGAACACTGTATCAATTCCTCCAGGATTGGGTGGGAACCCTGACATAGTAAAGATCGATGATGGACTTCCGACCCATTGCAAATCCTCACTCGCAGTTAGGCTCACGTCCCAGTATACACGCCAGTATGCTGTAGCGCTACTCTCTACCCACGATACAACGAGGTCAGGATTGTCACCTTGCCTATCAACATTTGCAAACGATAGACCAACGTCAGTAATTGTCGCAACGTCTCTGAAGAATAGCTCTTCCTGAACTCCAGTATTTTCTGTGTATGTGTTTTCGTCGACATCCAAAAATGGCTTGACAATAAAGTGCTGCCTATCTGGGGTTGGCGCAGTATCCTCGTCAATTTCTACAACCACGAACTCCGGTTCAGTATTGTCCGCATCTCCTGCAAGGTCAGTTATTGCAATGTCACCTGCTGAACCAGAGTAAGTTTCAGTTATAGACAGCGATTCAAGGTTTGGATAGAGATAGAATAAGCCGTCAGCATCTCCCACACTTACCTGATTTTCATCATCACACATTACTGGACCTACTACCCCATTGCCAAATTTCTTTTCACTATTATCACACAAGTCTTGGGTCAAGAAAAGCCCGTAAAGATCACCATGACCAAAGAAGTGTCCAATTTCGTGCCTTGCTACGTTATCGAGTGTTGTCTGAGTCCACGAATCTTTTACACCATCACCATTGAGGTCTATGTCCAGATTGAATGCCACATCAGACTCATCATAAGTATCGGTGCCACCATCGGTTGCCATGGCTGCAAAGCCGGGAGAGTATTCTACCTCTGCGATAGGATCATCCAATCCGCGGCTACAGAAGGCTGCCTCAAATTCTCCGTCAGCCAGTCCAGTTCCACCACAGTCTGAGAAGAGGCTTGGAATATTTGTATCCAAATTATCCTCCACCACAGTATATGATGGTTGAGCTGTGTACGTATCATAGGCATCCCATGCATTCAAAGCGGCATTTAGGGAATTGACAAAGGCAGTGGCACCAAGTGGTGATGAATTAGACTTAACCTGCAAGTTCAAGCTTACAAGTGAGGGGTCCAATTTCCTTATCTGGTCTATATCGTGATTGAAGGTTGGAGGTGGGCTGCCATGAACACCTTCGCTGGTTACAGTTGTTACAAAACCAAAGTCTCTCTCTAGAAGTGAATTAGGATGGTTCGGGAACTGCAGGTAGTGCGACGCTAGCGCTTGTTGTGGAATCGCGATTAGTATTATTGGAACTACTATTAACAGCGCTACAAGGTATAATGCTTTGGCCGGATTTTTAGGATACTCTTTTTTATTTGCCATCTAACTTATTGCACCTCAAACGCAATCATGCTTTCAAATATCATTCCTGGTACCTCTTCGTCTCCAATGGCGCATGGTTTTGTACCTCCTTCAACTTCTAGAATATAGGTTCCTGCCGCCGCAGCATTTCCATTACCCATTTTGTTTGACAAGCTTTCGCCTTCTCCACCTAAGGGCGGGATGTCTTTGCCGAGGGTAAATGTCCGGATTACCTTCGATTCGCCTGGCTGAAGCAACATACATTCGTTGTTCAGATATTCACCTATTCTATCACTACCAACTGCCTTTGTGAGCTCTACATTCATTATGTTATATGATACATACGATACAAGTCTGCTTACGGGGTAAGGCTCATTGTTAACGATCGAAACTATGACATTTCTCTTTTCGTTGTCAGTTATTACAAAAGGAACTACGCCGTCCACAGCAGTCTGAACATTCTTTGCCTTGAGAACATGACCTTTTGTCCTGATTAGATTTTCATCAAATCCTATAACAACAGTTGCCTTTACTTTATAGACTGCCAGTTCATCATTTTCAACTTCAATATCTTGTTCTTCATTTTCTCTGTCCTTTGCGAGAGAATACTCTGTATCAAATCCCAATAAGGTTACATTGTATATGCCAGGATACTCTTCGAACTGCTCAAAATAGTCTGCAAAGTGGAACTCATAGACAACTCTTGTTTCTCCTGCCTTCAATGTTGAGTCTAGTACAGGAATTGCGGATGGTCTTACGTCAATGACTGCACCATCCACAGATAGTTTCCATGCATCCACGCCAAGGTTTGAATCTGTGCCGGCTTTGTTGATCGCCTTGAATGCAATTCCTGGCGTAGTCAGCTTACTTTCTGCTAGTACATCAATCCCTGCATTTTTGCTAACTTTCTCTTTAACATCAAGCGACTTTACCTTTAGGATATTGTCTGTTCCTACTGGTAGATCACGTATGATTTGTGGTTGTTCTGCATTTGCAATGTTATCGCTATTTTGGAACACTCCAAGAGCCAGCGCTGAAAAAATAGCGACTCCAGCTATTCCTACGCTCACATATGCCATACGTCTCAATTTTCCAGTCGTTATTTCAAGAAGAAGCTACTATAAAAGAATATAGCTAGAATACGCAATTACATTACATATGGTCCCATAACAAGTCACAGAGTCCATAGATCTCCTATTATGACGACAACTTTAAAAGTTACAACTGGCTCTTTGTTTATGTTCCTAATGATTTTTGCTCGTTGGATCGTGTTACCAAGTGTTCTACTTTTGATGATTTTACTATCTATTTCTCATACGTCTGCATATGCCGTAATTGAGCAAGGTGTAGAAGGTTATCCGATTCCAGCTGAGAGGCTGCCTTTCATTCTATTTTTCAACGCAACACATGACAATAATGCAATATCAAAAATACAACTAGCGCTGTATGAAAACAAGACCAGCGAGAAGGTCACAAGCGTAACCTATGTTATTGAGCTAGCAGACATCAAGACTGATAGTACTAATGCTCCTATTTTTAGGGAATTGTTCTACACGGAAGATGGAATCCTGACAATACTTCTGTCACACAGTGATTCGGACCGTACTTTGATAGAAAATGGCTATCGTGAAGACGTTCTGAACGCGTGGGTTTCTAATAGTAATGGTTCTGGTGGTTCTAATAACCTGCTAACAGTCAGCAGTCCTGAGATAAGAGAAAATGGAGTATACAGACTTTATGTCGAAATCTTTACTATTGATGATAAGCAAAATGTCTTGAAGCCAGAAGATGTTCCAAAGATAGAGTTGATGCTGGATACAGGTAAGGATTTTGCCACCCGTGTAACAGTAGTTCCTGAATTTCCAGTGGTGCCGATCATCTTGGCTGTATCAATATCTTCTGTTATCATAGTGTATACCTCATTATTAAAGCGCCGGTTTGTTTGAAACCGTTAGTTTGATATGACCTGGACGTTACTTTTTCATCTTGCACATAAAGAAATTTGCATTCACACGGTAATAATAAAAAGTGTTGGCAGACAAAGATAGAACAGAACAGCAATTTCTACATCTCGTACGGAACTGGATCTGAAAACGCATTATAAAAGATATGAGTCAGGATCAGACGGTTGTAGTAAAGAAGAGACAAGAGTAACCATATCAATACAAAATGACTAACTAAACACAGGACAAGTCTATACACAGCTTGGCTAAAGAAGAAAAATGATACCAGTGGTACCAGCAAAATACACACAATACATAATGCGGGGGAGAATTTCTGGCACCAGCGGCAACATCGCTGCCGCATGGCAGCAAAATAAGAGCATGAATTTTACAGCGTTGGCACCAGTGGTGCCACTTTTTGATACCAGTGGTACCAAAACAGGCTGCAAAAAACATCATTTTTTGGCACCAGAGCCGTGATCTGGCACCAGCGGTACCACTTTTGGCACCACTGGTGCCACGAGCTAGAGTCTGGTGCCAAAAGAAGCTTTTTGGACTTGTGCAAACCCGGCGCAATTTTCCTGCCTTAAATTCCTACAGGATGGTAGTATTTGGAGGAGGTGAATGATAAGCAACCACAGAGGAAACTGTAGAGGGAAGCACGCCTAGCAGGAAGACAAGAGTACGGATCAACACCGAAATAGAAGGTGAGCCGGCAAAGATGCTGCTTGAGCTGAAGCAGAGAGGCCTTGTTTCAGACAACACCGATGCTGTCAACCAAGGCCTGCTTGTACTGTATGACAGAGCGCTGAGGCGGGACCTGGCTAGACTTCAGCTGCAGCGGTTGAAGGAGATCCGATAGGCGCCACATCTTCTCCTTTTTCTTTCCCATTGCTTCCTTCTTTGTCACCTGCTAATTCTTCTTCAAATTTGAACACGCTGCTGTTAGTCTTTATGGCACCATCGAGAATATCTTTAGCATCCTCAGGTTTATTCCATATTGAATCAAGCATCCTTCTGACGTCTCGCTCGTCCCTTGCCGCCTTGCATATCTTTTGTACTGTGACATCTTTTGGCACTGCTCTATCGCGCAGTTTTTCATTGAAATCAGACGCTCTCAGGAGCTGGACATTCAGTCTTTCGGCATACTGGGCGAGTGTGATAGCACTGTTGTTGCCACCATTTGCCACTTTTACGTGGATATCCTCAAAAGCTCCGCCGGCAAACACCCCGACAACGCCGTTCTTTACCTGCCTTCCCTCTGGTGTGTCAACACCAAAGTCAGTGTTCCATTTCAACACGTTAAAGAAATCATCCAGGTCTCTTCTGCTGACGATTCCCCACTTGCATTCCAGCACATATGTTACAGGCTTGGCAAATACGGACGGCGTTACAGTCCATACCCGGTCAATCTCTGCGCTCTGCCTTCTGTCACCCACGCTTTTTATAAGATGCAGCGTAATGCGCCTTGGGTCCATTCGACTGCCGCCACCTTTACCGTTCTGTCTATGATTCTGCGTCCGAAATTCAGCTCCTACAGTGAATTTGTCTATGAACCATTCAACGCAGGCCTCCCAGTTGTGACCAATGCGGTTTGCCCTTCCCTTGCTTATCCTGATGTAGTTCTTTGCCATTTCCAGAGAAGCGTTCAATACTTCAAGATTCATCGATTCGTGGTAATAGTAGCGATAGGCATCGAAGAGCTTTATTTCTTTGATACTTGGGTACAGTTGTATAGCTCGCATAATGGCGGATTCGGCTTCCGTATCTGTTGCTGCCTTGAGCATGTCTTTGACCTGATTTACGCTTGTGATTCTTCCAAGCTCCGTTTCACTCACTACCAAGTTTCTAATTGCCAGCACCCGTTGTACCAAAGGATTTGTTGATGCATTGTCCTTCAGTGCTTCGTTTGTACGCAGGACAGCTTGCTTTAATGCATCAAGGTCGCTGCTGCCATCTTGCTCAATCCATGTTATCAAATAGCCTTCCTGAAACGGTGACTGCGAATCGTGAGTTTGGTATCCTCTCACGTACAGCAACCCTTTCCTCTCGTACCTTCTGGCGGTAGTCATGACATCTGGCATTGTTACCCCTTTTTCTTTCAGTGCATTGAAAATTTCAGTGGAATAGAACGCCCTGTCTGAATGCTCTTTGAGGAAATTCAAGACAAGCTGAGCCTTGCTTTTGCTGCCCCTGTTACCACGCTTGTCTGAATATTCAGGTCTGAATTGAACGAATTTGTTGTCATCAACAATGATGGAGATATTGGGAGCGGTTTCTGTATCCATCCTTTCTTCTTCCCTTTGTTCCTCCCCTTGCCCCGTTTGGTCATTGATGATATACAGATGGTACATCCGGGTATTGCTCTTGAAGCCAGCTCTGCCCTTGAATTGCTTTATGTACTCAAACAACGGTTTGTCTGTCCTCAGAATGAGGTGCTTTCTCCACAGGTTTGACAGCAGATGAGATATTGCCTTTTCGTCAATGGCGGTAGCGTTGACGATTTCTTTAGCTGATTTTGGTTTGCCGTCTGCCAGAGCTGTCAGTACAGCTTTTACGCAATGATCCCGGCCATGTACCGCCATCATATACTACACCCTCCTAGATACTTAAGGCGGGATACGGAGTTCGAACGTCTGTCTGCATTGCACGGCGCCGCAAAAAATCGATGTCGGTTATTCATGCTTGTTTGCCAAAACAGAGCAATATTCTTGCTCCTTTTGGTAAAGTAAGATGGTGCGGGGGGTGGGATTT
>CAZKXR010000006.1:0-86070 GCA_964556935.1 uncultured Nitrososphaera sp. | reverse complement strand
TGGACATTAATTCTGCTACGTTATATGGACACGAATTCTGCTACTATACATATAACGATCCGTGATTCTTGCTTATGTATCTAGTGATTGGATACATATACCGGAATATTGGTCGCATGGGTTTAATTGGTTTAGAAGCTGTAATTGAAGCGTCGCTTTTAAGATAAACGAGTGGATTCTTAGACGGTTGTCCGCACGTTATGGTCCTCTCGTAGCCTAGATCCAAAGTACATAATAAAAGAAGGAGCTAAATCAGCTTACCTTCGTACCTTATGTTGAATGTTGTTTGATCCAGCGGCCCTAACAACTGAGCCATTATCTGCTCCTGCAGTTTGTAAAAGTACGACTTTAGGCCCATTCCGTATTCCGTGTCGGTCTGTTGCTGGACTGCCTTTATCAGGAACGGCGCCATCCTGTCTGACACCAGGATCTCAAACCTTGTCTTGATCTTTGAGTTTTGCGATATTCGCAATTCATGCCTTATGTCGGCTGGAGCCATTTCCCTTGCGCTGGCGTCGATCCTTGAATACAGGTTGAACAGGACCTCTGGCTTGATTCCAAGTTTATCATCATCCATAGTAACGTGAAGGGTCTTGGTGTTCTGCATCAACACCGGCTTTCAGGCGCAAGTAAAAAGCCCGTCAAAGAGCTCTATTTCACCGCTAAGTCAAGATAAATAAGCTCTATGTAACGAATCGACAATTTCTTCAATTCCTTGAAAGTTTTCTTGCGGGATATCAGCCGTCCGGCTATCTCATGACCTCTTGAAAGGCATCGGCTGAGACTCAAGTCAATCGGGGCAAAAGGAGCAATTCCACTTTTTGTTCGTCTGGCATGTCGACTTTGATGTGGCCTGTCTCGTCGGTTGTGTATTGCTTGTCTGGCTTTTTGGTTTTAAACTCTGCGTCACTGATGGGCTGAAATTCTGGATCCAGAATCTCAATTCTTAGTCTACTGGTTGCTCGAAATTCTGGGATCAGGTTCTCAAAAGCGACGGTTCTCTGCTGCCCCAACGGTGTTGTCCCTGGTTTGCGCCTTGATACAGATGCTTCGCTCATGCCCTATCCTTCTGGATTTGGACTCTAGTCAGTACGCCTTGCTTTTTAAGTTAATTCATCAATAGCATATGAAATCTCCCAAACGAAAGGTATTTCTTTTCACTTCTTACAGGTTCTTCGTTGGGCGACTTTCCTGAAAATCCCGGACCACTGCCTGCACCAAGATTATGCAATGCCACTGGAAAGCCAAACCCTATCCGCGGAGAGGGGCCTCTGGCCTCCGGTGACCGTAGAACCGATCTTGTAAGGCATCTTCAAACCATGCTTCGAGACCTGGGTTTCTTTCTTGGCACCACGGGGGAGAACGGTGATGGTGTTGACGGCAATTTCGGCAAGCTCACCGGCGAGGCGGTCGTTGCATTTCAAAAGGATCACAAGGACTGGGAAGGAAATGCTCTGGCCGTGGACAAGCTGGTGGGCCCAGAGACCTCTGATGCCCTGAACAGGGAAATGGTTGGGCGGTGGTACGATCTTTACCAGACGCCTCCTGAGCTGACTGGAGGCAAACCCATATTCACAGTAACTACGGAACGCCTGGCAGATCCCGGCCTTGAGATTGAAAACAGCCAAGAAAACGAGCCCAAAATCCTTCTGGTGGGGCAGATCCCGCTAGCCTCTGAGCTGTTTGTACTCTTTCCATCCCTTGGGATACCTGCCATAGCCAATGATGGAAAGGTAGATGTTGTCGCCTTGATAAAAAAGAACTCGAAACTTGCTGAATTGCTCGCCAATTCAGACAACCCGGAAAGTCTGGGCAAGGCAAAGGACGCTGTATCCAATGCATTGCGGGTCCTCAAATGGTCTGAGAAGGATTCAAGTTTTGACCAGGCCCAGAAGATAAAACCAGATGCGATTGAAACAATAAGGCTGGTGAAACCTGCAAGCAGCGGCAACAGGCATCATATCAAGATCGATGATAGTTCAGCCGGGCTCTCACTGGTAACAACAGAAAAAGTGATCTCAAAATACGCCGGCCAGTTTAACACACAGGATCTCCTTTACTTACGCCTATCGCTTGCAGATCTGGGAGACGGGATGTTTACCCTTGTAAGCAGATTTGACGAATCCAGATTCATTCTTGATATCGTTACCAACCTTACATCGCCGGGAGGAAGCTCCCACGAGGTAGACAAGTCCCAAAAGACCTTAAAGTCGGATAAAGACATCAAGATTTACCATCCGTTTCTGGTGACTGCCAAAGACTTTCTTGGCATCGCCCATATCACCGATATTCATACCTCCACACGCTGGGAGCTGTACAAGCGCGTGGCCAAAAAACCCAGTCTCAACATCCCTCCAGGCGCATACAACGACTACAATGAGCGGTTTGAAGAAATCATGAAAGACATCGGCGATGGAAGCAACAGCAGCAAGGTTGACATTGCCATAATAACCGGCGACCTGATTGATTACAATCGAGGTCACAGGGTCAACTTTCGCAACAATGATACCCATGATAACAACCGTGATCTGCTTTCCGATTACATTTTCAATCGGAACTGGGTCTTGTTCTATGAACTGTTACTAAACAATTACCAAAAACCCGTCTTCACATTACTTGGAAACCACGATTACTTTCTCAATCCGTATCCCACGACAATCGAGGCTCACATTATCTTGCCTATACCGTTGCTTGGCCTGCTCTTGAGCGCGATACTCAGCAAGAAAGAATCGCCCTTTGCATCGGACATGAACCTCACAGTCGAGGAGACCCGGTCAATTGACAACATCGAGCATTTTTCGATAGACGCATTGAAGGCAAAGGAGCTGCTGGATGCAAGGGCGGAAAAAGACGAGGGAAAAATAGCCGGGATCATCGATTCCATTCCTAGATTCAAATCGCAGGTAGACGATCCAGTCCGTGGGATATGGTTCACAACAGAAGACGCGGCCCTCTGGTACTTTCTTGTGATAAACCCGTTCAAGGATTACGCCTTCTCATACAAGGAAACATCATTTTTGATGGTTGACTGGAACGTCGCACAGGAGAAGGGCACTTTGATCACCCTGCCCCGTCCGACTGACTGCCTTTCAAGCAAGCAAATGGAGATGGTTGATGCTCTTGGAGGAAAAGCCTGCCAAGTTCCGGGTCTTTTGCTCCCACGCGCCAATTCTAGACCCCTGGCCGGAGCTTGGGAACTTTTACCTGGGCAAGTCCAGAATAAAGACGAACCAGGATGAAATTGAGGAGTATTCATTTTCAACACCCGAGTCTGTGCAACTGAGATGGGGGGCTCTAGCGGAAAGGACAAGGCTTGATGCTGCAAGAAAGATCATGTCGTTTCCAATACATCTTTCCCTAAGTGGCCATAGCCACACCAACAGGCTTTTTCAGATAGAGCGCAAGAATGTAAAGAAAAGAAATGGAAACAACTTTCAAAGTGAGCAACGAGATTTGGTCTTCTTAAAGGACGTGGGCTCCGGTGCTATCAACAACGCTCTTCCGATAATTCTTGTTACTACGTCTGGAGGCCCTATAGGATATACAAATGAAGCATCTGAATGGATCTCGCTTCTTTCTCCAGGCTATAGGATAATCAAATTTGATCCCGCTGGAATCATTTTGCCTTCAGAAACCGTGGACACGCCCCTAACCATCAGACAGGAAGTTCAATCCTCGATTCTGAATGATCCTGAATCGTTCTTCCTGCGGAGCCATGAGATAAAAAGAATACCCGTGTTTAATTCTTCATTATCGCTGCAGCCCGATCTTAGCGCCGTAATTGAAACCGTCTCCGGTAACGCCAAGATAAAGGAGCTAGACGACGGCCGGGCAATAGTTGTAAAGCTGATACCTGCGGGAGCCACGCTGGAGATCGAGGATAATGATGGAACGATTTCTGTATTGAGAAACGAAGGTACTCTTGTCGTAAAGGATAACGATGACATTGTAAGCGTGGACGAGAATCTGGGAAGCGTCATTGTAAACCAGAACGATGATACCATAGTGATTCATGAGAACCTCCGGCGGGATGGCAAGGTTGGTGTGATACGGATCAACTCTAACGGCACAGGATCTCCTGGGGAAGACCTGGTAAGGGTTTATGATAATTTCGGAGATCTTTCTATAAACAAGAATCCTGACGGCAACGACGATCTGGTCGCAGTAAGGAGAAACAGGAGCGGGGGCAACTTTCTTGTGGGTTTCAATAACGACACTGTAAAAATTGGCCTAAATGAAGGAAACATCGACATAAGGGAGAATACTAACGGCGTTTTTGATGATTCCGACATTTTCATTTTTAGAAACGAGGGTTCCATCTCTATCAATGGGAACGAAGGCAACATACTAATTTTTGACAACAGTTCTGGAAACATGAATATCGCTGCAAACTCGGATACTATAAAGATAAACAATTCCAAAAAAGGCAGTATCACTGGCGCAAGATCAAGCAGCGCCAAGTTTGTGCCAGAATCGGACCTTCAAGGCGACTTTGCAGAAAAAGATTTTGGAGACGGGAACCGGCCGTTTATTACCTGACCATTGATTCCAGCCCAAAACCACGTTGCAGCTACCTGAATCTGCGAGACAGAAACGGGCTTGTGGGGTCGATAAACCGCCACTTTTTATCTACCGCACGTGTTATGCCTATTCTCTGCGTGGCGACGGCCTGTCTTTTGGTCCCCTGTTCTATGCAAAGTTCGGATGCCGGGTCAGTCATGTCCACACCGTTCTGTCCAAGGTCTATTTCAAGTGCCTGGGTAAGCTTGCCTGGGCCTGATGTAAGCGAATGAACATCCTCTGCATGTCGGAGCTTTTTCATGATGTCTGTGCCCTCCACCGGCTCGATGCTGCGGATAAGGACGGCGCCGGCCGCCTCGCTGCTGGACCTTGCAGAAACGTTCAGGCAAAAGTGGTTGCCGTATGTGAAATAAACATAGGCTACGCCCACCTGACCAAACATCACTGAATTTCTTTTTGTCATGCCTCTGTACGCATGGCTTGCGGCATCATCTGCATACCCGTAGGCCTCTGCTTCTACGATGATGCCGCTTAATCGTCTTGCATGTCCGTTCTCCTCAATCCTCCGCACGAGCAGCTTGCCTATCAGGTCCTCTGCCACCTGATCCGTTGGCCTTTGATAAAACGAGGGGTAAATGCGGTCCATGTCACATATAGTCTTCAAGTGAAGCGTCCTGGCCTTCCTTCACCTTCTGGACTTCTCTGGCCAGATGTTTGATATCGGCCTCCAGTATGGCAAGCATGTTTCTGTTGTATATGGCTGCCGCCGGATGTATCGTGAGAAAATACTTTTGGCTGCCCCTTTCAATTATCTTGCCGCGGTTTGCGGTGATGGATCCGCCCCCAAGAATGGATGAATAGGCTGTCCTCCCAAGTATGCAGATTATCCTCGGGCGTATCAGCGCTATCTGTCTGTTTAGATAGGGCATGCATGCTGCCACCTCGTCAGGCTCTGGCACCCTGTTGTTTGGGGGCCTGCATTTGACCACGTTGGTTATGAAGACCTGGGACCTTGGGATTCCTGCCTTTGCAAGCATCTCGTCAAGTATCTTGCCGGCCGCCCCTACAAACGGCCTGCCCTTCTCGTCCTCGCTTTTGCCGGGAGCTTCGCCAACAAACATGATCTTGGCGGACAGCTGCCCTTCGCCGGGAACCGCGTTCTTTCTGGTGCGTGCGAGTTTGCACAGCGGACAGCCGGTGACCTCTTCAGAGATTTTCTCCAGTGAATCTTCGACGGCAGACTTGGCAGCTGGCATACATATCACAGATGTTGGGCGTTATTTTTTATTTTTCTTGTACCAGTATGCAAGCATTATAGCACCGGCCACGACTCCGAAAAGCGAGTAAACGTACGAGTTTGTTATTATAAAGCAGTTTCTTTCAAGCTCCTCGACGCTTTCAGTCATTATGGAAGAACGGTCAATCCTTGCCAGCTGGGTAAGGCAGGAAGCTCCAAGCATGTTGAGAAATATGGCGGCGGATCCGCTTGCTGCTATCATCACAATTCCAGCTACAAAATACTTGTTCAAGGCTGGTCCTGTCTGTACGCGCCGGACCTGATCTGCTTTATGATGTCCAGCACGTCGTCTGCATCGGCGGCTTCCGGATCTATCTCCAGGTAGGCATTTAGGAATTTCAGGGATTCTTCAAAATCACCCTTCTTCAGACACACTACGCCCTTGTCACGTATGGCATCCGGGTTGTACTGGTCTATTGCAAGGATCATCTCGTTGGCCACCTCGTACCGATCCATGTCCTGAGACTCGTAGTAGCTGCCCTTGAGGTTGTTGAGCATACGTATCATCACCTCTGATGTTGTGGCCTTCTCCAGAAAAGCGTGGGTGACAGGAATATTCTGCTGCGGATACGACCGGTCAAGAAGGGCCTTTAGCGAGTAATCATCCATTATGCGGCCGCGGTTGAACGGATCTACTATTATCTCGCCGTTGTCGTCTTCCATTACATGTTTGATAAGAAAGTGTGCCGGAAAGTTCACTGGCTGCAGCTTGAAATTGATGGACTGCGCAAGGCGCATGTACAGGATTGACAGGGTGATGGGTATGCCGGTCTTTCTCTCCAGAACGATGTTGAGGTAGCTGTTCAGGGGATTGTAGTAATCGTCGGCATTGGGTTTGAACTTTAAATCGTTGAAAAGGTAGTTGTTAATGTTTTCAATTATCTGCGTTGGCCGTAGTGGCGTGTTTACTTTCTTTTTGATCATCTGGGCAACCTGCTTTCCCATGCAGTCTATTTCGTCCAGCACGCCCTTGACATCCAGATCGGGGTAGGCAAGTATTCTGGCCATGTGCAGGGCGTATTCGGCAATCTTGTCGCTGTTGTCCGACGCGACGATCTCTTTTACCACAGCATTCTTCCAGTCTTCTATGAGCTGTTCTATCTTTGGTACGGCCACTTGGCAGCAAATAGCTTGATGCGCATATTTATGTCAATCATGTTCTCTGAAAATGACTGCAGGAATCATCAATAGTATCATAAAATCTGAATTTTACGCTAGTTGCAGAATTTACGACGATTTTTATATTATTTCTTGCCTAACTTAAATTCAAAATAAAAGTAGATAAAGAAAATTTTAACTAAATGCTTTTATTCAAACCTCTCTGCCTTGACTTTCATGAATGCAGAGGGCAAACTAAAGACTTGGCCAAATTCCAGGATCGGTTTGGTGGGTCTGGCTGCATTGCTTGTTGCGCTGATTACGGTTGGTTTCTCAAACAGCGCACTTGCTTATGCTCCAGACGATCCCGCAGTTGTATACCATCTATGGGAGGCAAACGAAGACGGTAGTTTAGTAGTAGAAACAGACGAAGAGGGGAATGAAAATCTTGTACCGGCTGCAATAGATACTGGTGACCATGCATGGATGCTGACATCCTCCGCCTTGGTGCTCATGATGACTCCTGCAGGCCTTGCAATCTTTTATGGGGGGTTGGCAAGACAGAAGAACGCTGTCAATACACTACACATGGTCTTCGTTACAACTGGTGTGATTGCTGTACAATGGGCGCTGTGGGGTTACAGTCTAGCATTTGGCCCCGATGCAACCGGACATGGGTTCATTGGTGATCTTAGCTGGGCAGGCTTGAACAACGTACTGCATGATGCACCATCAAGCCAGTATGCCGTAACAATTCCACACACAACATTCATGGTATTCCAGATGATGTTCGCCATCATCACGCCCGCGCTGATTGTTGCATCGGTCGCGGAGAGAATGAAGTATAGTGCGTTCATAATATTCATAGTCATCTGGGCTACATTCGTCTATGACTTTGCGGCGCACTGGACATGGCAGATCGCATTGCCTGACAACTATGGAAGAAACGCCGATTACTGTGGATTTGGTTGGACTGGTTGTGTAGGATCCCTTGACTTCGCAGGAGGAACAGTCATCCACATCACCTCTGGTTGGTCTGGACTTGTCATTGCACTTATGCTTGGCCGCAGACTTGGCTATGGCAAGGTGCCGATGGAACCACACAACATTTCCCTGGTAGTGCTTGGTGCAGCCTTGCTGTGGGTCGGTTGGTTCGGATTCAACGCAGGTTCCGCCGGTGCAGCAGCAACCAACGCTGGCAGTGCATTCGTAGCAACCCAGATTGCAACAGGCATGGCAGCAGTTACTTGGGCTTTGATATCCTGGGGTCACACAGGAAGGCCATCGACAATCGGCGCGGCTTCTGGCGCAGTGGCTGGACTTGTAGCTATCACACCGGCGTCAGGATTCGTTTCGCCAATGTCTGCAATTGTGATAGGCATCATTGCATCCATTGTCTGCTATGCGGCAGTTGCGTTTAAGAACAAACGCAAATGGGACGATGCACTTGACACATGGGGAGTACACGGAGTCGGAGGTCTTGCAGGCGCTCTCATGACAGGCATATTTGCAGAAAAGAGATTTACGTCATGGGGCGACGACGGTCTTGCATTTGGCAACCCTGCCCAGCTATACGAAAATGCAGTGGGCGCGTTCGGTGCTCTGGCGTGGGCAATGGGCATTACGGCTGCCATAATCAAGATCATGGATGCCATCTGGCCTGGAGGAATACGCGTGACTCCAAAGGAAGAAGAGATCGGTCTGGACCTGGCACAGCACGGGGAAAGGGCGTACGTTACAGAGTAGGACCATCCTCTCCTTTTTTCCTTTTTTTCTCGAAGCTAACATCTTTTTGCAATATCGTGTTTGTATGCCAGAAGTATTGCTGGATAAATCTTATATCTTTGATAAAGTACTGCATTTGAAATGAGTTCTCGCGGGAACTTTACAAAAGGCCAGACCTGGGGAGCTTTAAGAAAGTCGTGGAAGGGCTACAAGATAGCCAAGGCTCAAAACGACAGGCCAAAGATGGAAGAGTACGCCAAAAAGATCAGGACCCTTCAGGGGGAACTTGGCGTAAAACAATCGGCTTTCCCTGAGCTTGGGGTTTGATCATTCATAGACAGAAACTACCTTTGCCCCGAACTTGACCAGCATGGGGCCAATAAAGGTCGTCAAAGCCACCACCATGCCGACTATGGGGAACAAAAAGTCGCTTACAACGCCAAGATCCTGGCCTGTCTTTAGCACGATAAATGAAAACTCGCCCAGCTGCGCCATGCTCAGACCAATGCCGATGGCAAAGGTCTTCTCAAATCCAAACAGCCTGACGCCGGCGTAGACTGCGCCCAGCTTGCCAAGGACCGTTGCAAGGGTAATCACGGCAACCGGTATCCAGTATGCAGAGATGGATGAAAGGTCCATCAAAGCTCCTATGGTGACAAAGAATATTGCGGTAAAAATCTCCCTTGTGGGTGTGATGAGGTTTGACACCTGTTCTGAGAACTTGGTGCCTGCTATGATAACGCCTGCCAGAAAAGCGCCTGTTGCTGCAGAAAAACCAAGGTAGTAGGAGAGGAATGCAAGACCAAACGCCAGCCCAAGAGCAAACATGACGGTTATCTCGTACCGCTCAAGCCGCGATATCAAAGAGAAAAGTTTGGGCATGACCAGCACCCCGGCGCCTATGGTGCCCCCGATAAAGAGGCCTATCTTTCCTATCGTCAGCAGTATCTGGTCGATTTCAAATGATCCGCTGACCACGCCTGAGTGCATCGCGCTTATTATCACGATCGCAACCAGATCCTCGATAACAAGTACGCCTATCATCAGGATGGACGACGTGGCTTCCATCTTGCCCATGTCCTCGAGGACCTTGACTATTATGGCTGTGGAGCTGATGGAAAGGGCCGCGGCAAGGAACATGGCGTCGTAGAAGGGCCAGCCAAACACCGCACCAACTGCAAAGCCTATCGCCAGCATCAGGAGCACTTCAATTAATGCGATGCCTGTCCCGATCTTGCCGATGGCGCGCAGCTGGGTGAGCGGGAAAGAGAGGCCCACTCCGAACAACAGCAAGACGATGGCGATGTCTGTAAAATTGTTCAGCATCTCTGTGTTTTTGATCAGGCTGAACGGGCCAAAGGGGCCGATTAGAATCCCGGCAATCAGAAATCCAAGGATCATCGGCTGCTTGAGTATGTAGGCCAGAGCGCCGATGCCGGAGCAGATAAGAAGGAGGTAACCAAGGTCTCCTACCAGCTCTATACCTGCTGTCAATTTTTTCTGTCAAAAGAAGCCCTTTGTTTATTTTATGGCCGCAAGTCAACAATACTTATCTATCAACAATCATTTTCTTGGCCACCCAGGATCGATGATATATACAAATCATGCACTAAAGTTAAATAATCGAATTCCAATTTCGGTTTTACTTGGAGCCACGTGAGAGGGAGGCCGAGATCATCAGTGAGATCCTGCTCAGAGCAGCCAGCGAACCTGAATTCCGCAACAGCCTGATCCGGGACCCTTCAGTTATCCTGGAGAAGTACGACGTTTCGCCAGAGGCAAAGCTCATCATCCGACGGAGCATAATAGACCTGACGCAGTAGACTACCACTTTTTTCCTGCCTGCTGGCGCATGTGGTAGTAGATATACTGCTGCGCGTAGCCTGAATACTTGCCAAAATGACCTCTGAGCCTCTCAGACAGAACATCGTACTGGTGTGAGGTTATCTTGTCAGAAATGGGCAAATTGTGCAGCCATCTGTAGTGCCCAGCAAGGGCGCGGGCAATCCACACGTCGATGGGGAAGGCCTCTGTCTTTTCAAGGGAGAACAAGAGCACGCAGTCTGCTATCTTGTTTCCAACGCCGTACACTTTTAGCAATTCGTTTTTTGCATCCTGGTAGTTCGATCTGATAAGAAAATCTAGGTCAAGACTGCCGCCGGTGATGCTTTCTGCAACTGCCTTGACTGCCTTTGCCCTGTAACCCAGGCCGCATGCCTGCAAATCATCGACCGTGGCCGCGTTTATCTGCGCAGCGGTGGGAAACGTGAAGAAATCGCGACCATCAAAATGGAGTTTTTGTCCAAATTTTCTTGTCAGCGAGTAAAGCATCCTGCGTATCATCGGTATGTTGGTGTTGCTTGCACAGACAAAGGAAAACAGGCATTGCTCCGGGTTCTGCCTCATCAACCGAAGCCCGGAATAGTCCTTCAAAAGCCCGGCCACGAAAGGATCTCGGGATATCTCTGAAAAGATGGCCTCTATATCATCGTCAAGCCTAAAGATCCTCTTTTCCATGTCAGGACCTTCGGGAAACGACTGGAACTCAAAAGATCCATCTGGTTTTCTGGCAAACTTGATGACCTGCGAACCGTGTATTCCGTACCAGCAATCGCCATGCTTCTCCCAGAGAAAGACCTGCCCGCTGTTTACGCTTATCTCTGGATTGAAATTCTGCAGTAGCGATGAACGCAACGATCTGCTATCCGAACCTGAACCCTATTGAACTTTATCATATTTCATGCAATTTCGAGTTTTTCAGGCTTGGACTGGCCGGCTTCCTTAAATCTCGCGATGAGCATTTTTAGATGATGTGCTAGGAGACCTGATTGAAGAAAGCAAGGGAAAGATTACCGGCCAGAGGGTGCTGTCTGCAGACGGGCCAAAGATCGAGGTTTCATTCATGTCACAAGGAAAACTTTTGGATATCGGCGTGGAGGAAGTTGCCACGTTCGTCTCCATGCCCCGGTCCGGCGGGGTCATGTATGGGGAAGGAAACGGCGTGATGATGTCCAAAGACGGAGAAGTTGTCACTTGGTCTGGAAATGGAATAGGCCGGTTCGGGCAAAACGGAAAAGCTGTTTGGCGCGGCGCGGTGTATCTGCAAACCAACTCGCCGGGAAAGCTGGGCGCTCTAAACAACGTCATGGCTGTTTTTGAGTTCGAAGCAGACTCGATAGGCGACACTACAAGCAAATCATGGCAGTGGAAGTAAAAGACAGGAATAACTTTTCTTCATTTTTTTGGTTCACAGGCACGTGGAACTTTGTCATATTTCCTGCTTGGCGCCAGCCTGCCACTGATAAAGCATTGCCGTTACAGAATCTTCATGTCAAACATTAAATAAATGACACACCTTGCTTCACATGATGAGCTCTAGCGATAACCAGAACGATCCCGCCGAGGCTTTCAGGAAGGCTCTTGAGCGAGGAGGCGAGGCACAGAAGGATTTTGCGAAGCAGTTCTCTTCAATGCAGACGGATCTTATGCAGAATTATTTTGCCCTGTTGAGGGGGTTGAGCTTTTACAACGCGATGTTCAAAACCACCGTGCAGAGTGGCGGCAGGATCTCTATCCCTGAAGCTGAAAGACAGGCCCTTGACATAGAGGACGGAGACTTGGTGCAGGTAATTGTCATCCCCATAGAAAGGCGGCGCAAGGCTGCAGAACAAAAGTAAACTACAGGTCTTTGCCATCAAGGAATCTCAGCACTATTTCGCTGAACCTTTCTGGCCTTTCAACAAAGGGCGTGTGCCCGCAATTCTCTATAACAACGAGTTTGCTTTTTGGAATTTCTGTAAATTCGTTGGCATAATCAAGGGGTATCATCTTGTCGTTACTGCCCCAGATGATCAAAGTCTCCGGCACCACGTTGGCAAGCCTGCCACTTAAGGGTGTGGCGTACCTGATTCCAAGAAGGGTTGACATGAACGCGTATTTTGCATTTGGAAGCCGCATCCTGTTAACAAAATCCAGCACGATTTCCTCAGTAACGGACCGGGGATCGTACGACATTTGCCGAAACGCCTTCAGAGCGTTTTCATACGTTGGATAGAGGGCAGCCATGATGTACAGGTCCAGCACCGGAGTTGAAGTCTTCATCATGCCGGCAGGCGCGGCCAGAACAAGCCTGTCCATGTCGTTGCCTGCCCTTATGGCAAATTCCGCTGCCACATGGCCGCCAAAAGAAGAGCCTACGATGCTGGGCTTGTGGATCTTTAATTCTTCAAGAAAGCTCCGCAGGAAATCAAAGAAAAAGTCCATGGTGTATTCGACGGTCGGTTTGTCGCTGTACCCAAAACCCACGATGTCTGGCACCACAACACGGTATTGCTTTGACAAAATCGGGGCCACTCTGCGCCAGCGCTCAGCAGAAGCGCCGATTCCATGCAAGAGAACCAGATCCTTGGCACCATTGTGGGGTAAACCGTAATCAAAGTACCTAACAGAATATCCATTCACAATGGTTGTCTTCTGCGGCGTGGATTGATCCGTCAACAGGCTGTGTCGTAACCTAAGTAGCACAGAATTGACCTAGATATATAGGTCTTATTCTGCCAGACGGACGAAAAATGCTGATTCTTTTTAAATCTGGCAGAGTTTTCCTACAACGTCAAAATATGACTTGGGCATTTAAAAGATCCATACGTACAAGATTTGTAAATCCTGAATCAATCTGGAAAAACTAGTAAGCCACTAGAGATACAAGTGCAAGAATTGCATGCGGAGTTATGTATCAGGAAGTACCTGCTTCCTATTTCTCAATTCAAATAACATCAAACTCTAACGTTGTCTGTCTTGTGGGCATAATTCCTAATTTTGTCGACATCCGCTAAAATACCACGACTTGTAGCAAATAGATTCCTCAAAATGCTGTCAAATCCACTACACGTCCTTCCAGATGTTAAGCAGCAATATACAATATTTAACAAAATATTATGTTTTCAATCGTGAAAGATTTCAATTGTTTAAGTCCTTCGCCATCACAGGGATGCGGCCTGTCAATTATGTCGAGTACTGTGTGTTCCACAAAAGGATCGCGTTCTCCTTACAGTACACACAAAGTAATATTTGATATAATAGTTCTGGCCTTTCATCGGGTGTTGTCTGTGTAAAAACAGATGATCTAAATCGTATATGTATCTACTAACTAGACACATATATGAAAATGCAACGATTTTTAAAATTATTGCAATAAGGATATGTCTAGGCTACACATCATTTTACTAATAAAGGCCGATTTCCTGCTTGGAATATCTTGTTGGAGTACGGTGCAAACGGCTATGGTCAGATAACTACAAAACTAGCAAGTATTATCGAGAGGAAAGAACAAGAATCAGAAAGTATAAGAAATCGTTTAGCTGTTGACATATGTACAGCAAGAAATGCCCCGCGTCCAGTAGAGATATGCTAGGAAGTACAGGGAAAAGGCTGTACAGGCCTGTGGATTCAGAACAGCACATATGCTGTACCGTCCGAACCAGATTTCGCATGTTTATTCAAATGCAGTTGGTCTCTTACCAAGATTATTCGCGCGGGCCGTATCCAATATGTCTACTAAACAATCCAAAATCTTAAGTACAGGTATGTTTTTAATCTACAGGAATTTAGTCGATGTCGACAGATCGACGGTTTGTGCCTATTAGCAAAGGTTAATTGACCGAATCAGAGTGCTGCTTTCTCTCCAGATTGTTTTGTTCCTATATCATAAGCTCCAGAAATATCCTTTACGAAAATCTTTCCATCCCCAGCTGAACCTGTACTGATGGCACTGATAATGTCGTCAGTGAGTTGTTTTTCCATAGAATCCGGTATAATCACAGTTACCTTGGTCCTGCTGCCGAACTCTGGAACATATCTCTTGCCTGTTTTATATCGATCAGGAGCTACTATCTGCTCCACCTCTTCTCTCTTTGCGCTACCCCGCCCTGTGATCTCGCTGAAATACATGCCCCCAACCTTGTGTTTATGAAGGATTTTATTTACCTCACTCAGACGCTCATGAGGCATAATGATGTCTATCTCTTTCATAGGTTAGCAGGCTGTTATTTAATAGATAAAGTTTTGAGATTTAGTAGAGTATTTAAAGCTGCCGTGTGTGTCGGCAGCAACTTGTTACTTATTTGCCGAAATTTTGCAAGAATTCTGTTGTGGAAGTTGCCTTGCATTTAGAGACTGAAAATGATACTTCATAAAGGTTATTTCTGCTGTCTGCTGGAAATAGATCCGTAAACAATAGAACCGCCGTGTTCCATTTGGTTCCAAGGTATGGACGAATGGTGAAGTGGGGCTATCTGACAGTTTCCATGCCTCAAAGAGCCGATATTTAGCACTGGTCTTTCCAGGTATTAAGCACGCTTACCACCTGCGTGCCTGCAACTCCGCCTATGGTCTTGATCCTGCTGGCCACAACATCTGCCAAGTCGCTGGAGTTCTTTACACGCAATTTTAAGAGCAGGTCGGCATAGGTGTGAGTTTCATAAACCCCGGAAACGATGTCAAGTGACGACAGCCTTTTTGCCACCTCTGATAGCCGGCCTGGCACGGCGTTGACAAGCACGAATGCAACCATGTTCTGGCCCAGAGCCGTCGGATCGACTACCACGGTGAACTTTCTTATCACCCCGAGGCGGCGCAGCCGGCGTATCCTGTTTCTGACCGTGCCTTCGGTTATCTGCAGGTCCTTGGCAATCTGGACTGAGGGCACAGAGCTGTCGTTTTGCAGGATCTCGACAAGCCGCAGGTCCAGTTCGTCTAACCGGATTTCCAACGCTAGAAACTTGCTGCCTTGTGTCTTATAGTTTGTTGTAAACATATTAACCCCGCATCTTTAAGCAAAGAGCGGAAATTGCGCGTTGTACTAGTGGGCTTCGGTGTCGTCGGCCAGAGCTTTGCAAGGATCCTTCTGTCCCGTTCTGCCGATCTTTACACCCAGCACGGCATCAAGCCGCGTATAGTGGCATGCGTAGACCAGGGTGGGTCTGCCATCTCGCCGGCCGGCCTTGACCTTCAGCGCCTGCTGAAAGCCAAGAAAAAGGGGTCGGTGGGATTTTACGAATCCGATGCAAAATTGGATCCGCTGCAGGTCATAGAAAAAGTCGACGCAGAGGTGGTCATTGAATGCACGCCGACCAACCTGACCACCGGCGAGCCAGGTACTTCACACATAATAGCGGCCATGAGAAAGGGCCGGCATGTCATCACGGTAAACAAGGGGCCACTGGCACTGTCCTTTCCGTCCCTGATAGAACTGGCCAACTACAACGGCGTGATGTTTCGGTTCAGCGGCACGGTGGGCGGAGGCACTCCAATACTGGAATTTGCCAAGCGCTGCCTGAAGGGAGACAGCATAATATCTTTTCAGGGTATACTCAACGGCACGACCAACTACATGCTGAGCAAGATGGAAGAAGGCCTGAGCTATGAAAACGCCCTGCAGGACGCCAAGGAAAAGGGCTACGCAGAGGCCAACCCTGCGCTGGACATTGACGGCTACGACGCCGCTGCCAAGCTGGTCATCATGGCCAACTGGATAATGGGGATGAAGGTGACCATGAAAAACGTAGACAGGGCCGGGATATCTGCCGTCAAGGCTTCCGATGTCAAGAAGGCCTTGCAGCGTGGAAATGCCATCAAACTGATAGCCAGCTGCGACAGCAAGCACCTCCAGGTAAAGCCTACCGAAGTGTCCAAGAAGGACCCTATCTGCGTCAACGGGACGCTGAACGCCGTCACGTTTTCATCAGAGCATTCTGGACATCAGACCATCATAGGTCGCGGCGCCGGTGGCATTGAAACGGCCAGTGCCGTGCTGCGGGACCTAATAGAGATCCGAGACACGGTCTTTGAGCGCTGATGGTTGAATGGTCGTTACTCGCTGGTAGCAAACCTGTGACAAATTAAATATAAATATTGGCAAAGCGTTACAAATTCTGTAAAGCAATGGTACAGGTTTTACAATCTGGAATCAAAAAATCTGAGGAAATTGGAGCCCAAGATATAATATGTACGCACTGCTCCAAGAGGCCTGCAGAGATATTTCAGGTTACCGGTGATTTCTGCCTAGAATGCTGGCAGGCCGTTACCCACACCAATATCTAGCCGATTCTAAAGCCGCCAAACGAAACTCCTGAACTGGAAGTGGTTTCTGACCTCTGGCTTATGCCCAAAAGATCGATAAACTCGCGCAGATTCTTTGTCTGAAAGTAAACCGAGCCGGGGCCCGTGATCTCTGTGGCAAGGCCCTCTCCCCCAAGGATCGTCGTTTTCATTCCGCCCACCTTTATGACGTTGTATGTTGACTGCTCGCTGAGCGCCACAAGGTGGTAGTTGTCTATGGTCATCTTCTCTCCCGGCATCAGCTCCTTGCTCACTATGCCGCCGTACGCGTTGACAAACAGGTCGCCCTGCCCTGTTGCCTTTAGCATAAAGAACTCCGATCCAAAAAGTCCTTTCGTAAAGCCCTGCCACTGCGTGTCAAGCTGGACTCCCTGCGTCGAGGCAACGTACGAGCCGGACTGCACTATGTAGCCGTTGCCCGGATTTACGTCAAGCCTGACGATGTCTCCAATCGGCGGGCCGGTGAGGCCTATGGAGCACTCGCCGTGGGCGATAAAGTCGTTGACAAAGAATGATTCTCCTCCAAGCGCGGTCACTTTGATCTTTTTGAAAAACCCGCCTTCCCGGGTACGGGTCTTGATCTCAAGATTGCCTTTCATGTAAACCATCGCGCCGGATTCCGCGGTTAGTCTTTCTCCGTCTGACATCTGAACCTCAAGCATCGCCATGGGCTCCTTTAGTATCCTGTAGTGCATCGGTTATGCAATGTGTGCTTGCGGTATAAAGTTTGTCGATGTGTAAACAATAATAACACAGCCAGCTAAATGAAGACCGAACAGATCTGAAGGTATCCACGCTTTCAAACAAAGAGACTGCAGAATTGCTTGAGAAGATAAGGGGCCATTGGCCGGATGGCACGGTGCCCAAAGTCAAGAGTTTCAAGATGTACGAGATAGACGAAACCCGGCGTTTGCTTGTCTCAGACGAAATTTCCGCAGTTCAGGTAAGCCAAAGCATCGTGCCTTTCTTGGGCAGGCCAGAGCTGGTGCAAAAATTTCCATCCGTTACCGTGGACATGGGCGCGGTCCGGTTCGTATGCAATGGCGCAAAGGTGCTGAGGCCAGGCATCACCGCCTTTGACCCGTTCAAGAAGGGTGATGTGGTTGCCGTAAAAGACCAAACCCATGGTAAAATGCTTGCCGTAGGCCTGGCACTAGAAGACAGCGAAGCTGCCAAGTCCCTGGTCAAGGGATACGTGATTGATAACCTGCATTACATTGGCGACAAAGTGTGGGAAGCGTACAAGGAAGTCTAGTTTCTGAAGGATATTGTCTCTTCCTTTGTGCCTTCCTTTGTAACAAACAGCAGGTCTATGCCGTCGCCGGAAGCCGCGTCACGCTGAATCGCTGACCGGATTGCCCGAATCGCCAGCTCTCTGGCCTTATCCTCGCCCATTTCTGCATTGTATTCTGCATCCATGATGCCAAGGGCCAACTCTGCACCTGTTCCAACGGCAGCATATTCGTCTGGAAGAACCGATCCAAGTGGGTCCAGGGTGTAGATCTGCGGCTTGTCGTCGATGCCGCCTACGATAACCTGGGTCAGCAGCGGAAAGTACCGTCTTTCAAACATGATGACGGACATCAGCTTTGCTATGGAGTTTGGAGGGACATCGCGCCTTGTCTCTAGTCTGCGGATCTTGGCCAGAGCCTCGACCTGCCTGACAAGGACCTGCATGTCTGCAACCATGCCTGCGCAGGCGGCACCCACACGCGATGTAACTGGAAAAGTCTTTTTGGTATTCTTGTTCACAACAAAATGACCAAACGAAACCCGTTTTTCTGCCGCAAGAACCACGCCGTTGTTGTACGAGATTCCCACCACGGTAGCGCCGGGCATAAATTCAAAGGCCATATCTATCGATGTATTTCCCGCCGGCAGTCAGATTTAGTCGTTTCTGTCTTAAGCACTCTTCATGACTGTGTAGTCATGGATCCTGATGGCTTCAGACACCAGCCTGTTCTGCAATTCCAGGGCTTCCTTGCCTTCCGGATGCTTGGTGCTTGCAATCGCCTCAGCTACAAGACCGATGATGTGTCGCAGGAGGAACTCGTCGCCCCTTGATGATTCTGCCTTGTACGTAGAGTTGGCCTTGTTTACAAACACCACGTTTTCATTGGTAAAGCTGTACCTGGAGTCGGACTCGTCTTCGTAGGGTATGACTTTAAAGCCGATCCTCTTGAGGGCAAAGGTCTTCTTCACTATCGGTTTTCTTATCTTCTTTGTCCGGATAATCGTGCCGTCCGCCTGCTTTTCATCGACCAGCGAAACAACCTCGCCGGTCTGCACCACTGCTTCTTCTACAGGCACGGACCTGTACGATTGCGGCTCGGCAATCGTTTCCCTTGGCGCATACTCTCTTGCCATGCCGCTACTTTCCGGCGCTATGGGCTTGATTTCCTCAAACTCCTGCACCTGTGTGGAAACCTGTTCCGTGGCCTTGGGCTGCGGGCCTGACTCGGTTGTCCTGACGACTTCCTTGACATCGACCATTTCGTAGCCCTGGACCTCTTCCTGGGTCTCCAGGGTCTCGACCATGGCCTGGCCAAGGACCTTGTCTATCTCGCGGTAGATCTTGGATTCCTCGCGGGTGATCAGTACGTCTTCGTACTCTGTAAGGCTTGGAAGCACTGTGTCGATTACAAACGTCTTCATGGCCTGGTTGAATTTGAGATACTCTTCATCCTCTATGAGTGCGGATTTGTCTGCAAACCTGGAGGTGAGCGAATCGCACCTCACATACCCGGTGACGCGGCCAAGCTTTGTGTCAAACCCAAAGCTGCTCCGTGTCACTATGTGGTTGCCAACCATGACTGCGATGCCGCGTTCTTCATCTGAAAGCGGCCTTCTGGCAATCACTATCTCGCCGGTCATCTTGCCTCCTTCCAGATTGACTGGGATCCTGTGGCCCTGTATGTCCGGCGCGGTTATTCGCTGGGCGCCGGCAAAGTCCCATTCATTAAAGTTCTCGGAAGTCTTGACGTAGACTTCAAACATAGGCTGCCGCAACACGGCAAGTTTGCGGATCTCCTTTCCAAGTTTGAACATGTCTGCCTCCACTTTGGAACCGGACATGACCAGCTCGGTGCCGTCCCGCTTTAGGGCGGGCTCATTTATCTGCTGCAGCGCCGCATTTCCGGTGAACAGGTTGTCCAGCACGTTGCCGTCGATCATGAAGGACGTGCTAAAACCTCCGCGCCTTGTCCTTACTTTCATGCTTTCAAAGGACGTGAGAAAAGACAGCCTGCCGGTTCCGTACCTGCCTGTCCTTATCCTCTTGAGTTTTGGCGAAATGGATTCAACCTTCTTGTGGGGTGAACCCAGAAGCAGGAATTTTTCAAGACCGCTCTGATCCATTCCTGCGTCATCTTCAATGGCGATGACGCCGCTGTTCAGAACGGTGATGAGAACCTTGGTAGCATCCTCGTCAAAGGCGTTTTCCACAAGCTCTTTGACGATTTCCGTTGGGGAAACCCAGGTTTTAGTAGCGAATTCCTTGAAAAACGACGGATGAACCTTTAGCTGAGTAGCCATCTGCGTGAGGTGTAGCTGTCTACCTTTATTTATTACTTGTCAAGCTTTTTTTGACTAAATTGACTAATCTGTTGATTGTTCAAAAGACTCACTTTTTGTTTGTCACCGATTGCAGCATCTGGAAAAGGGGCTTCATGTGAGCTATGGAACCACGGATCTCCATTTTAGAATCACTCCAGATGGACACCGCCGCCTGCCTGAATGGAAAGCCGCCTTCACGGTACTTTACGTCGTTGATGCTGTCCAGCCTCTTGCTGACAATGTCATCTGATTTGAACAGCAGCCCCCTTCTTGAATAGAGTATTAACCGCCTGTCTGTGATGATTATTTTGTACTTTCTCTCGGTAAACTCGACATCTTCTGCACTGCTGAAGACTATGTTCTCCGATGGCAGAAGGAAATCTTCCAGTGTCATGCCAGCAACATGCAGAGACTGCCTTTATCGTAACAGGTCATGCCAGTTTGTCTAGTTGAAGAATAATAATAGATGTATGGCCGCAAGACAGATATTGTTTTCTGAAATAGCAACATTGAATGCAAAAATGCATCTGCGGCAAGGACATCAAGACCTTTGAAGCCTGCAGCCCGATAGGGTGCACAACTTTTGTCGTGTGCTCCGGCTGTTTCAAGGAGACAAACGCCTGCACGTGCAAGTCTACATAGGCCTGAAACGCAGGATGGCCCCTATCCTTCCAAGCGAGGCAAGCTGCGCACCCTCTTCCGTCTGACCGGAAATAACTTCAAGCCTGCTTCCAGTCATGGTGGCCAGCTCCTGCAGATAATCGACGATGTCCTTTTCAGTAACATCAAAGTCCAGCGCGCCGCATGAGGGGCAGGGCTTTGAGGTCACTTCCTGCTTCGTGGTAATAAGTGCAGACCTGTCTACAATCTTTTCTTGCACGTTTTTGCATACCTTGCACTTGAAATCCAGCTTAAAGTACGAAATGTCATTTGTTACTATCACAAGATCCGCAAAGCCGCTTTGCAGGGCTTTTATCACGTCAAAGATTCCGTATATGCCCAGCCCCCTGTTTGAATGGACCTCGCTCATGAACTTTTTGACCATCTGCTTTTCTTCCATGACGCGAAACTCTGCCAGAATGCCATCCTTCTGGGCCTTGTCTATGATCTCCCGGACTCCTTCGTCGCCGGAGTACGATGTATCCAGCGTGACAAGGACGTTGTTCTGCAGCCTGTAATCCAGGTATTCTTCTTTCAGGAAATTCTCCTTGGTGGGTCCGGGCCCGCCGACTATGATGCCCTTGACGCTGTACTGATCTATAAAGACCTGCTTTGCGTGGTCAGCAACCCTGTGGTAGTATTCGTTGAGCTCGTTTTCCCGAAGCCGCTCAAACCTTCTTGCAGACTGTCCGCCCTGCCGGTGCTTTCCGGCAACACCTGAAGACAGTGTGTCTATCGTCTCCCACCTGTCGCCGGTCAGGATCCCGATGCCGGTTTCCGTCGTGTCTATGGCAAGGATCCCAATGACCTTCTCGTCTTTTAGCATCTCTTTTAGGTGATCAGTCCAAAAATGGTCGTCGCATCTGTACAGGCTGATCTGGACTGGCTTTGGCGGTATAACCGATGTCAGCTCGATCTTTTCCGTGCCAAAGCCCTTGCCTGTGGGGATGGCGCCGCAGAACACCACAAGCCCTGTCTCTGGAGTCTCCTTGAACAGCTTCAGGTGTTCCATGGTCCTGCTCAGCGCGTCCTGGACATGGTTTCTAGTCAGGTCCGACTTGATGTTTGAAGCAGTGCCGGCCTCGTTTCGCAGCTGGGCAATGACATCGAATATGGGGCGCCGGGGCGGGATGTAAACAGTTACAAGCTCCGTTCCGTGACCGGAAATACTTGACAGTTCGTTTATCATCTTGGTGAGCTTGTACCGCTTGACTGAATCCCACTTGCTGTTATCGTTACCCATTACCTGTTATAACGATCGCAAATTTCGTTCGAAGATAATATAAGGCTATCAAAAATACTGCAATTTTCTGTTCCTTTCCAAGCCTATATAAATTCACAAATCCAATGAGAAGTGATGCTGCCACGGTTGGAGTACATCAAGCAGGCCAGGATGCGGCTTGGCATCACGCAGAGGAAGCTGGCCACCCTGACTGGAATCAGCACGTCGATGATAAACCAGATCGAATCGGGACGCTGCAAGCCCAGCTACGACACAGCACGAAGGATCTTTGAGGTCCTTGGCACCCTTGAGGGCAAGAATTCTATGAAGGCCGGCGATATCTGCAGCCGCCGGCTGATCTCTGCAATAAAAGACGAGCAGCTTCATACTGTCATAGAAAAGATGCGCAAGAACTCTATCAGCCAGATACCTGTCTTTGACTCTTCAAAGGTTGTTGGCATCCTCACCGAAGACGGCGTCGCCAGGATAATGGTGGAAAAAGACGAGGTGGAGCTCAAGAACATGCGTGTGGAGCAGGTGATGGAATCGCCGCCCCCCATAGTCGACGTTTCGACACCAGCCAGGGCGTTAATACCCCTTGTAAGGTTCTCAAAGTGCATCCTAGTAAGCGAGAAGGGCAACGTTATAGGAATAGTCACCATAACCGATACGCTGAAAATGGTTGAATAGCCTAGTCTGAAAGTTTCTCCAGCCCGACACAGCAGTCAGCGCACTTTATGCATTCACTGCATATGCTGACCTGGCTTCCGGGTGGGAGGGTCGTTCCACACAGGGCGCACTCCTTCCTTGCTGCTTTTTTCAACTGTTGAAAATACAAGAGTTCGCTATTTGAATTATTCCCCGTTTATCGCTTTAATGGTTAAAAATCTTGGTTTGGAAGCCCGGCAAGAAATATTAGGTGCACAGCATAATTTCACGCTAGCTTGGTTAGAGAGATGGACAGCCAGCTTAAAAACCACCCAATTTCAATGGTGTTTTCCAACCGTGCGTACGTTACCTTGGCTGTTGCTGTTGCAGCCAGTTTCTGGATCCTTTTCAACCAGTTGGACGGTTTGCTGTTTTTCTCGCCGGTGCTGGCTTTCTACATCCCGTCTGACGCTATACCAAACTTTGTACTATCAAACATCACTTCCGCGCTGCTTGGGCTCGTTGTTGCAATGAACGTGTACGTCTTTAGGAATTCTGTAGTCAGGTTTCACGGATCCTTCCTTTCAGGTTCTACCATGAGCGTTATATCCAGCGCGTGCGTGGGCTGCTCTTCCTCCGGCTTTTTCCTTGTGTCGATGTTTGGCGGACTGGGCGTGGCCACATCAAACATCATGTCGCAGTACCAGCTGCCGCTGCGCCTTGTTTCCGTAGCGCTGCTTTTGTGGGCGCTGTATTCCGTAAACAAAAGGCTTGACCAGAGCTGTTCTATAAGACCAGCTTAGACAAGTTCTTTTATACTAACTTCACCGAGGGTACATGGGGTTGTGCGCGATGGGAATGACCATGAAGCCATTCACCAGGGGCTATGAAGATCGAAGCGACGAGGGCGGCTACCGGTTTGTGTTCAAGTGTGATATTTGTAATGCTGAATACATCTCCAGGTACACAGAGGCAAGCTCAAACAAGAAAAAGGACTTTATCGAAACCTCTTCAAGGGCGCTCTCTTTGAGTACGTCTATTCTGGGCGTGGTCTCAGGACCGGATCTCAAGGACACGGATGAAAAACAGAGGGCACTCACCGACAAGCTTGCCGAGAGGTTCAAGTCATATTCGCCTGAATGGCACACGGGCCATGACGATGCCTTCTTCAGAGCGCAGGAAGAGGCCAAGAAAAATTTCCACTATTGCCAGCTTTGCAAAAGGTGGGTCTGCGAGCCTGACTGGGATGAAGAAAAATCCCTCTGCAAGGAAGATTCTAAACTGGATGTCTGCCCCAACTGCCACAAACCTACCGGGGGAAAGAAATTCTGCATCAACTGCGGCCATCATCTGGAGCAGAACTGCAAAAAATGCGGGGCAGCCCTTGCTCTTGGCCAAAAGTTCTGCGGCGAATGCGGGGCAAAACTAGAGTCTGCCTAGCCTGCCAGCATCTTGCCCCGCGGGAAAATCTCGCGTTTTAACAGACCGCGCTCAATCGAGACCTTTCCGGGTCCTCCGATCAGAAGGGCGATACAAACAGACATCAAGAGCAGCTCCAGCTCGTAGCCACCCACAAAGCCTCTGGACAGTTTGGCCAAGACAGTCGCGCCGATCATGTCGACAGCAAGCAGAATTCCGGAAATCCTGGTCATAAATCCAGTCATGATAAAGATGCCGCCTATAACTTCCAGCAGGCCTATTGGAATGACCAGGTCTGCTGGAAGCCCGATATTACCGAAAAATCCTGCAGTCTGGGCAGTGTTTGTGAACTTGGGAAGGCCGTGCGCAATAAAGATTATTCCAGCAAGGATCCTTATTGGAAGCGGAGCAAACTGTAGCAGTTTCTGCGATAATGAATACTGCAATTCCTTTGCACTTGTCATCTCCCATAAATTTCGACTTTCAAACTAATAATCAGTCCGTACATCATCTACTGCTTCTATTGTCTTGAATAAAGCAGGCTTAGAAGCAAATTGTTCAATATCGATTCAAAATTTGAGAATGTTTAATACTTTGATTACAAGGTTCACAGGTATGACGCACTTGATGGTTACCGCATTGTCAGAGGATGCACTGGCAGCGCCAAAGAACAGCAAGCCCAATTACGTCATAGTTTCTGTCACAGACGCTGACGGTGCACCGGTTTCAGGATTGACCGCCTCGGATTTTACGGTAAAAACGGTGGTAGCCCCCGGCGGCGGGACAGTAACAAATCTGATGGCAGCAGCTGAAACGGATTTTCCCGGCGTCTACCTTATAGAGATAGTTCCTGACAAGAAAAAAACATGGAAGAAAGGCGTCTACATCTTTGCCGTCGGAGTGCACCATGAATTTTCAAGGGGCCAGACGGTAGTAAGCGTGGACATGGACTGATGCTTTAGAGCTGACTTATCGCCCTAGAATGCTTGTGCGTATGCGGCCTCTCGCCGGAATACTTTCTCCTCATGTGACCTGAAGGGCGGCTGTACAGCAGTTCCATGAACCAGGATTCGTGCTCTATTTCCTCCTTCAGTATGTCCTTGGCAATGTCGTATGTGGCAGGGTCCTTTCCAATTGTCAGGTTACACATCTTGTTCCAGTTGACTATGGCGCCCTGTTCTGCCAGCAGGCACTTTTTCAGTATCTCCTTCAGGTTGGTTGGTGGCGTTGGCAGCTGCAGAAACTCGCATCCAGACATGCGGATAAACTCCATGGCGTCGTTTGGAAGGATGCCGCCCAGCTCGTATATCCTCTGGATGCAGGACTCAAAGTGGCTCAGGTCTTCAAGCCGCGCGTCCTCTATGACGCCCTTTATGCCCTCACCTTCCAGCCCCGTGCAGTGCGCCCGCAGGTTGGTAAAGTAATAGTATGCCGCGAATTCCACCGAGGCGTTGTAGATGAGAAGTTTTAACACTTCGTCTACATCCACGCCGTTCTGTCTTAGCACGTTTATTCCCACTACATTGATTTTTTCTTCGCTCATCGAAGATTCAAAGAATGGGGAATAATCACACGGTCTTTAAGATTTCTCTGTTAAAACAGGTGGATTTCTGCTCTAAAATATCAGCTAGCGGCGTTTAGTTATTTTACAACCGTTATGATGGTATCCCAGTCGCTGTATTCCGATGGCTTGTCTCTGGGCCCGTCAAACTTTTCTCCAGTTACCTTCAATCCTGATATCTCGTCAAGATTGACTCGCCTCCAATCCGGGATGCGGCCAGAAGAGGTGAGCCCACCTATCTGGTATACGAGGATCTGCCTTTTGCCCTTGTGTACGCCGTAAACATGCGGCTCAGCAATCCGCGGGTAGCCGTGGTAGGTAAACTCGATTATCTTTCTATCAGTTATCGCGCTTCTTATCGTGCTTGTGTTCAAACTTGCAAAGGATCAAAAGAACAAAGTCTGTTATAAATGAAATACGTCATTTTTGAGGTTTTTTGGCAGTTGTATAGATATTGTTTAAGCCTTTATTATTACACAAGAATATAGTACAAGGTTGCAGTCAATCCGCATAGGCACCTCGGGCTATTCGTATTTCTGGAACGAAGGCAAGCCCACCCCCTTCAAGTGGTATCTGGGCCAGGGCTTTAACTCTGTAGAGATCAACGCCAGCTTTTACCGCTTTCCGTATGAAAACTGGATAAAGGCCTGGCTTGCTGCACCCCAGGATTTCGCCTTCTCCATCAAGGTGCATCGCTGGATAACGCACCAGTCCAGACTAAAAGGCAAGGCTTTGGAAACATGGAAACGCTTTAGAAAACTCTTTGAGCCCATGGAAGACAGGATTGAATTCTGGCTGTTCCAGATGCCGGCCAGCTACAAGTACAGCCCGGAAAACATCGATGCTATAAAGAACTTTTTTAGATCTGCAGAGTTAGGAAGCAAGGCAGTCATGGAATTCCGCGATCCGGCGTGGTGGAAGGCCATAAAAGAGGTTGAGGATGCCGGCGTGGCCTTCTGCTCGGTAAATGCACCCAAGCTTCCTCGCAAAGTGGTTGCCGCCAACAATGCCGTCTATCTGAGGCTTCATGGCGCCGAGGAATGGTACAGCTACGTCTATTCAGATAAAGAACTTGATTTGTTGCTGTCAAAAGTCAAGAAACTCAAGGCTAACAAGAAGGCAATATACCTCAACAACGACACGGGGACGCTTGAAAATGCACTCTACCTGCTGAAGCATGTCTGATGGCACCGATTCTGCAGCTGCCAAGAAAGCCAAAATAACACACGCTCTCCACATGTAAGTAGATTGAGAGTCGGGATCTTTGTCAATCCAAAAAGGCCCAAGGTTTCGCAGGAAAAAATCACTGAGCTTGTGCGCTCTGCCGGTCTGGCGGTATCAAGAGATCCCGAGGTAGCCATAGTCGTGGGAGGCGATGGAACTTTTGGTTACTATGGAAGAAAGATGTCCATACCGATGCTTTTCGTTAGTGTGGAGGAGCAGGATGTCCTTGGAAGCAAGGCGCGGCTGGCAGAAATAACCTACGCCGAGCTGGGTTCTGCACTGAAAAAGATTGCGAAAGGCGATTTTGCAGTTGAAGAAAGAAACATGCTCTGTGTGGAGCATGATGGAAAGACAACCGATGTGCTGACCGACGTTTACGTGGAACGTAGTGTCTTTGCTGGCTGCATAAGGTACACTGTGTTTGTAGAAGGCCCGGAGATCCGATTCACAGAATATGCCATCGGAAACGGCGTGATAATCTCCACCTCCTTTGGGTCTGGAGGCTACTATTCGTATCCTGAGAGAATGAGTCTGGGTGAATGGACAAAAAAGAATCCGTCTGGATTTGAAGGTGACAGGATAGGGATCTGCCACATAATCCCAACATACCTGTCAAGAAAGCAAAACAGTCAAACAGTCGCCGGACAGCTGCGATATACCGTCCCTTTCACTTCCAGGATAGTAGTCTCTTTGTCAAGGGAAGCAAACGGCAGGCTCTACGGGATCACATCACATTACACGGGAGTGAGAATCAAGAAAGAAGGGATTGTTGTAATGGGATCACACAAGAAAGCAAGGATTATCAGGATTTCTCACAGTAAAGACTAGGTTTGTTTCCATAGAAAAAAATTTAGAAGTGCCGTAATTATTCGTAGACCGGTTTTCCTTCTGAAGTGTATCTTTTGATCTTCTTACCTTGCTGCTGACCTGATGACGAACCCTGTGTACCAGAATCAACCCTCTCGGCTCCCTCTTCCTTCTTTGCTTCCTTCTTTCCCATTAGTCTGTTCAATAAACCCATTAGAGAGGATACGCATTCATCGCTAATAAAGGAACGAGATTGTAGAGTATGTTTATCCGTGCAATCCATTTCCGTTGTTGTTTAACGTCTTTAACACATTGCGGGAATCTATAATCATGCCCGGGTTCGTGCAGATTGCATTTCTAGGTTTTAGATTTTGTATATACTAAAGCGCCGGGAGAGGGACTCGAACCCTCGAGTCCCGAAGGACATCAGCTGGCGCGTCTGTGTTAGATCTCGAGGCTGACCCCTTTTAGGGTCTACCATGACTTACCTAGCTTGGGTACCCCGGCGTTCAATGCTGCCATGGCGTTGCAATTTAATCCTTAGCCGTGGCCAAAAATTATATAATCACCAATTCCAGATTAATTCCGTGCTGGCTACATCCCTCAGACCGCCGACCGTCGATGAAGTGCGCAAGTTGACTGTATCGGACATTGCCATCGCAGCCGGTCTTGCCGACTCTCTCCACGACAGGCTCCGCGAGTACATCAAGATAGACGCATTTACTGTTACAGACCCCTTTGGGGAAAAGGACGACTGCAACTATTCGGTGGTTATGGACCGGGAGAACCCAAACCGCATTGTGGCCATGATAGTCAACAAGAAGGATTCACTTCCCCAGTTGCCCTGGTCGGCAATCCTTGGCGAAAGGCTGGCAAAGGTGGCCCTCTCAAAGGAAGAGGCCAAGGCAATCAAGCATGAATTGATGCCCAAGGCGACGGGCAACTTTTACCCCTACCGGCGAGCCGGCAGAATAGCTGGTTTTCTCATGTTTGCATTCCAGATCTGCGGCCAACGCTGATCCTGTCTTCCTTTACTTCTACGACCGAGATCTTGTGGAACTGCCTTATCATCTGTTCAAGGGACTTGCGGACATCGTCCTCGTCGGCAGAAGAAATCCGCAGTACTTCGTGATACAAATCGTCAAACGTGATTCCGTTGCACATGTTCCAAAGCGATACCGCGGTATCGTTGACGCGGTAGGCCTCGCCTCTGGTGTTTATCAAAAGCGGAGTTCCGTCCTGATCGTTTCCAACTTCGCCCCTGCGGACTATGATTTTGTTATCGCCGATTTCCCTTCTTAACAGCATGACGTCGTCATCGTTCAGCTCTTCCTTGGAAATTCAGGTTATTATTCATATCTGTCATCGGGGGTCGCCGGCATGGTCAATTGCTGCGTCGTGACAACCGGAATTCATAAGCGAACATTTTTGCCGTGATGTTTCCTATTGTCAGGTATATGCCGTGGATAGCTGAGGTCAGCCTTCAACAGTCTATTGATTGTAAGATGGTTTGGGGTTAAGCCAATCTCCTTTGTAGACGATGACGATTACCGGATGTAAGACCGAATCAGCGAGGAATGCGGAATCAGATAATGCGGGATAGACTCTGTGGTTCAGAGATGACTACTGTTGGTGTGCATTGACAAGCATTTTGGCAGTAGTAGAATGGGCCTATCCCGCGTTATACAATTCGACAATTGAGGAATATTTGCGTTTGCAGGTGGTACAAGTTGACTGAATCCAAAACCCGTGCAGACAGCCCTTCGGCATCAGCCTAGAATTCATGGGGCAAATATGGTCAAACCTCGGCACAAATTCGCACCATGTGTGAAAGCAGAGAGGCAAAAGCAACTCAAGCCAACTATATCTTGAGAACGGGAGTTCTCATCGTAAAAATAGCCGAGTTAGGATTTTGAAGTTAGGCAGCAAGTAATGTTCTAGTTTGACGTCTTGCAACTATTGTTGACGCATTTCCTTCGAACGTTATGGATGGTTTAACATGATAACAACGTTTATTGAGAAAAAGATCAGAGCATAAAAAACTCTATCGGAATAATCCCACTTACAGACAAACCTGATTCAAAAGGCCAGGCTGCGGTACATGAAATATGGTAAAAGAATAACACAAGCCGCCTTAGAGATGAATCCTCCATGATACGGTTTTTTGCAGCACTATAGACCGGCGCACACTACCTTTCAAACTAAGAAAAGAATTGCACCAGTCAATAATACCCACCTACCCCACCAACTGACCTGTGTCAGGAATACGGCGTCTTAGCATACAGACCGCTTCTTTCAGAATTGCAATACAAAGGTCAATTACTATAACAATTCCTTTTATAGTGTGAGTCTTCATATATGATGTGTCTAAAGCTTTCATTCTTTTGAATTGTGACCTTGGAACTGAGGATGCAACCATCAAGGAGCTTTTGACAATAACAGGCATTTCTTTCGCGTATAAGACACACGGCGTATATGATATAGTAGTCAAATTGAATTTGGGTTCGGAAGATGAGCTAAGAAGTACTGCTCAAAAGATTCGCAGAATTAATAACGTGCGTTCGAGCCTTACTATGCTCGTCGCGGAAGACTAATCTTTTTAATCTAGCCCTGCATAATTATTCTTGAATTTTAGAGATATTTCCTGTGGGTGTTACTGGTGGTTTAACACGATGACAACGCTAATTAGTAAATAGAAGCAAGGATCAACCGTTGTTTGGCAAGTCTGTAAAGAGCGTTCAAAGGCGGGTGCTGCTAAAGCGCCAGGCTGCAGACGGGATAATCACCTTTGCAAAGACCTGGCATCCAAACGAGGCCATCCTCGTCCTGCAGGGAAAAAGCGACAGAAAGAACCGCCAGATAATCGTTGACAGCCTTGTGGTGCCGCCCTTCACCTCTAACGGCCCATTTTTCTCCGGCTTTTCAATGTACGACCTACCCTTTGACAGCTCGTACATCGGCACTGCGCACTCGCATCCCGGGCCGTCTAACCGGCCGTCGCTGGAAGACCTGAACCACTTCTTTGGGCTGGTTTCCGTGATAATCCATCACCCGTACGAATACGAGACCATCGGCGCGTACGACAGGAACGGCAACAGCATGGAAATCGAGATATCCGACTAGCAGATCTTGAAAACAACCCTTTCATCCCAGAGTAAGCTTGGAAAACTTAATAAAAGAATCAATCCAATTAAACATGATCTATTTGAACTGGATGACCCAGCAGCTGACTTGGATCGGGATATCTCTTGCTATAAGCTTGACGTTGACGTTCTTCCTGGGCTGGTGGGGAATCATTCCATCCATCGGAATTTTCATTGCCATCTCGTTCTACCTGCGCAAGCGCGCCATGGTCAGGATGGGTATGGGGGGCAGCGGAGGCGGGTTTGGAGGCATGCTTGGCGGTGGAAGCGGAGGAATAAGTTACGTGTGCATCTCTTGCGGCCACAAGTTCAAGGGCGGCGCCTGCCCAAGATGCGGCTCCAAGATGCGCCGTGCAGATTTCTAAATCGAAATGACGCTTGAAGAACTGCGATCAAAGGCGTTTTTCCAAAACACGGTAGACGTCTGGATAATGTACTGCGACGAGCGAAAGTGGGACTGGTACAACACCAACGCGTACCGGCAGTTCATCCGGCACCTTACATCAAAGGGCATCAGGATGCAGAAATTCCCGCTCTGCATAAAAGAGTCCGGCGGAATGTACGAGCGCGGAAAGGACAAGACGCAGTTTTTAGAGGAGCTATCCAAGTTCTCCTCTGATGATGCGGCTGCGTACACCATCAAGCTCAGCGGCGATGTCCTTGCGGCCATCCGGTCCTTTTCAGCCAGCTGAAATCAACCAAGGTCTACTAAATTAGAGTACGGTGACATCATTATTTAGCAAGAACATCTAAAATCCAAAACCGCCATCACGGCTCAGTGTCTTCCGAAGACCTGCCCGTGGGGGTAGTAGAGGAGCCTGCCGGAGAGCCTGTGGCAGACAAGGTTGCAGGCAGGCAGGAAGCATTGTTTGACAGTGTCATAGGCTACGATGACGTCAAGCGCCTTTTCAGAATGTCGCTCTCGTCTGAAATGCCGGTGCACATCCTGCTGGTGGGCCCGCCGGCTTCAGCAAAGACGCTTTTCATGCTTGAATGCATCAAACTGGATCGCTCATTTTTCACGCTTGGAAGCCACAGCACCAAGTCCGGCATGACAGACTATTTATTTGAAAAACGCCCCCGGTACCTGATTGTAGACGAAATAGAGCACATGCCCATGAAGGACCAGACGGCGCTTTTGAGCCTAATGGAAACAGGAATAGTGGCTGAGACAAAATACCAGAGGACCAGAAACACGCAGCTCAAGACGTGGGTTTTTGCCACCAGCAACGGCACCGAGAGGATGCTCACGCCGCTGCTCTCCCGGTTCGTGGTGCTGCACTTCAAGCCCTACTCCTTTGGCAGCTTTCAAGAGATATGCAAGCACATCCTTGGACGGGAAGGCATCCCTGCAGATATTTCAGTTGCCATCGCCGATGCTGTCTGGACCAAGCTGAAATCAAAGGACATCCGAGACTGCGTCAAAATGGGCCGCCTTGCCAAGACGGTGCAGGATGTCGAGTGGATAGCTCAGACCCTAAAGAATTACAGGCAATAACCCTGCCATAGCTTTGTATAATCGAGGCAACAATTGGCCTTAGTCATGGTCGATCTTGGCAAGAACAAGATGGCGATAATCTTTGTCGGCATTGGAGTCGCGGCAGGCCTTGGAATAGCCCTGGCGGTAATGTCCCAGATACCCGGACAGGGAGTGTTCCAGCGAATAGCTGAAAACGACGACATTTACGGCGGTGACCTGTCGCTGGAAGAGCGCGTCAAGATGCTGGGCTACCTGAGCGTTAGCACCCATTACAAGAGCCAGGTAGAGGTGGGCGAGGATACAACCTTTGTTTCAGCGGCAAGGGGCGGCAAGCCTCCATACCAGACCGAATGGAAGTTCAGCGACGGCTTTACTGCAAACACGCAGAACGTGACACGAAGCTTTTCAGCCCCCGGCCAGTACGACGGCCAGCTGATAGTGAAAGATTCTGCAGGAAATACGCAGGATGCGTCAATTACCATCAAAATCGTGCCTTCGCAGTAGCCAACAAGCACATCTTTTTATTAGTTTTGATTCCTACGATCACTAGCAAATGGGTCTGGATCTCAAGCCCCTTGTCACGGCCACGCCGCTCAAGCTGGCAGAGCTTTCAAACAAAGTAGTGGCCATCGACGCGTTCAACACGATATATCAGTTTCTTGCTACCATCCGGGGCCCCACAGGCGAGCCCCTGATGAACAGCCGCGGGGAGGTAACCAGCCACCTAAGTGGGCTTTTTTACCGAAACGTGAACCTGCTGATGGAAGGCATCAAGCCGGTCTACGTCTTTGACGGCAAGATGCACGTGCTCAAGACCGTCGAGATTGGGCGAAGGCAGGAGATCAAAGAGCAGGCCAGAGAGCTTTATGAAAATGCGGTGCAGGAAGGCAGGATGGAAGACGCCCTCAAGTACAGCAAGCGGACGTCGGTCCTCACCGACAGCATGGTGCAGGAATCAAAGACCATGCTCTCGATCCTGGGTATACCGCATATTCAGGCGCCCTCCGATGGTGAGGCTGCCGCAGCCTCCCTGACAAAGACCGGCGCGGCCTATGCAGCGGCCAGCCAAGATTATGATTCCATACTGTTTGGTGCAAGGCGGCTTGTACGCAACCTGGCCATAAGCGGCAAGCGCAAAGTGCCAAACCGCAACGCGTACATCGACGTCGAGCCAGAGATAATAGAGTATGAAAAAGTGTTAAAGGAGACAGGCCTGACGCAGGAGCAAATAGTTGACGTGGGCATCTTGATTGGAACTGACTTTAACCCCGACGGGTTTTCGGGGATCGGACCCAAGACTGCCTTAAAACTTGTCAAGGAAAACGGCCGGCTGGAAAACATCGCCAGGATAAAGGACATGCTCCAGCAGGTGCCCTACCAGGAAATCAGGGACATCTTCCTCAACCCGGAAAAGCCCGATGTTGGCGAGCTCCAGTTTGGAGATGTCAACCGCGAAAAGGTTCTGGATTTCCTCTGCGTGCAGAAGAGCTTTTCGGCCGACAGGGTGTCCGCAGCCCTCGACAGGTTGGAAAAGGCAATAGCTAGCAAAAGCCAGTCCCTTGAAAAATGGTTTGGATAGCTACCAGTACGCGCTTTCGCTTTCCGCGTCGGTGTTCTTGCGCTCCATGGACAGGTAGTCCCTTACCCCCTCCAGGCCCTTGAACACGCCCTCCGGTGCAAAGATGGACGGTGCCCTTGTGGTGGGCAGCTCCCCGCAGCAGCTCTCCTCGAATTTAGAGATGTGGTATGGGACGAACTCGACTTTCTTTTCCGCAAAAAGCTGGATGGCTATCTTGGAGTCGTTGTTATCGTCTATGAGGAGCACCGGCTTTCTACTGCGCATGACGCTATTTTTACAAGAAATGTGATAAATAGATTATCCATCCGGCAGTTCGACATAGATCTCGCCGTCTTTTTCGTACACCGGGTACAGGGTCAGGTCGTCTGACTTTCTCCATTCGGCGTCCTGCTCCACCCATGTATCCTCTTTCTTCCACGATTTCATGTGCACCAGCTTGCCTGAAAAGGCATCGTACTCGTAGCCGTGCATGTAGCAGTAAATGTTGTTCCCTTTGAGCTCTCCAAAGGCAAGGGAAGCCCCGCGGTGGGGGCAGGAATTGTTGCATGCAAACAGCCTGCCGGTTATCCTGCCGACCAGGACATCTGTTTTGTTTACCTTGAAAAGTTTCATGGAATTGTCCTTTATTTCCTGATTATTACACACCAGAAATCTCATAATGAAAAAAAGAAAAAGAAAAACCTCTATAAATTTTTAGAGGTGTATGAGGCTGCCCTGAGCTCCGACATGCGGGGACTGTCCGACAAACTTTCTTCTAAAGTGGCCCGACGGCCTCTTTGACATGAGCTCGATGAACCAGGCCTCGTGCTCGACTTCTTCCTGCAATATCCTCTGTGCGATGTCGTACGTGCGGGGGTCCTTTCCGTTGGCAGTCATGTCGCAGACTTCTGACCATGACCTGATGGCGCATTGCTCTGCTTCAAGCAGGACCTTTAGTATGGAACTGAGATCTTGCCAGTTGTCTGGAAGATACGCATCTGGGCATCCGGCCTGATCGGCAAACTTTCTGATGTCACGCGGCAGGCTTCCACCCAGCTCGTAGAGCCTTGGCACCATGGCCTCAAAGTGGTTCCTGTCCTCAATCCTGGCGTCCTCCACTATTTCCTTGATTCCCTCTCCGTCCAGTCCTGTGCAGTGCATTCTAAGGATTGTGTAGTAATAGTATGTAGTGAACTCGGCGCCAACTCCTGCTGTTAACAACTGAATCAGTTTTTGGACGTCTACTCCTCTTTTTTCCAAAGCCTCGATTGCTACTACTTTTATTGGTTCTTGACTCATGACTGACCTTTTTTGATGAAAGTATAAAAGGTTTCTCTGATTGATCTCCAGGGAAATGGTTGTTTTTCAGAACTTACAAGTCCAGAAGGAATTTGACGGTAAAACCGTCCCTGTCCTGTCTTATCTCCATCTCGTGATATGTTACGGCTTTTATCTCCACCTTGTAGCCGTGCTTGTTTAGGTCGAGTTTTTCACCGTATGCAGTCCCTTCAAGAGTGTAGCCCTCCGGCTTTTTGCTTATCTTGACAGAAAAATCAGACATGACAATGCCGTCTGAAACCAGCAACAGCATAACCTTGTCCAGCCAGTCAAACAACAGGCTTTCAAGGTCGTGGCCCTCAGCAGTGATCCTGATCTCCCTATCCGGTTTGACGTCTTTGAGATCGATCATGGTATCGTTCAGGCCTCGGGCGGCATTTTCAAAGGCCTTCTCCAGACTCTCGCCGTACGCCTCTATTACGGCGTCGGTCATGTGGTCCAAAAACCGGTAGCCATTCTTCACTGGGCTGTAGTTTAGGGATTTACTATAATAAGATTCAGCAACTTTTTTTCACGTAGGACAGATTCTCATCTTACAATCTGTGCTAGATTAGGACTTGGCACACGTGGCAGCCCCTCTCATTGAGACCTTGGGATCAAAGATATCAATTACATCATATGTTAACATGAAGGGCTCTTGTGTTAACAGTACCGGATTTAACAAAGGATAACTTTATCTTCGACAATCGCTTAATATCTTCATGGCTGATTCGGTTGCGAGCTACGCTATAGCAATAGGAGTCTTTGCGTTTCTTGCAGCTGTTCTGTTCAGCGCAAGAGCAAAAAGGTACTCAGTCGGCTATAGCAGGGTGGAAGGCAGCGGAACCACGGGACACTCTGAAGCTGCTTAACCCGGTAGCCTGTTGCATAGGCTGTAAAAGCCTGTTCAAAGCGTAAAAGCTGTACTGATTGCCAGTTTAACTTCCAACTCTTAGAGCCATCTAGAACTGAAGCCAGAATCAAAAGAATGCTTGAAAGATAACTTTGCTTCAAAAAATTATGGGGGTAGATCGGCCAGCCTAGTTGATGCCAGCATGCCATCGTTTTGTTTGGGTGTTGGAGCGCCTTCCTTTCGCTTAACGGCTCTTATTGCCTCGATACAGGCCGCCTTAATTTCATCATAAGTAGTAATGTTCAAGATTTCATTCAGGTATGGAAGGGCTTCCTTGCCATGAAATGACAATTCCATGATTGCGGCTTTTCTTTCTCGCATGTTGTGTGACCATTTCGCCCTTTGCTTTAGTTTCCACAGCTCCTTTCTTTCAGACAAGGCGATCGACCTAAATAATATGACACGATCTTGTATTTATTGACGCTGCGGATAGGCTTTTCTAACTTTAACGCAATGAGTGGCTTCGTTTTGAATTTGTAATATCATAACATCGTGTTAGAGTATTTGAGAGCCATTATGTACCCGTGTACCAATATACTAGGATTTTTCGAGTAAGGATGTGCGTCGTCTTCGTCTATTTTCGAACGTCGTCTTTTCATCATGCTTATCGAGTAACCTATCAATTCCAAACAAGATCAACGGTACGCTAAGCTCGGCAAGTGCACCTGAGAGATCTGTCGACATATGGTGTAAAAATAATGCAATATGACTAGAACCCTCCGTCGCAGTCTTCAACATACGTAATTTTGCCCTCTTGGCCTTGATTCCTGTAACCTGCTCAAAAATCACCTGTTTACACGTGTCGATATAAGCCTGCAATACAGATTGAAACTCTCTTATGTCAAGACCTTCTTCCCAACTCTTCCAGAGGCTATTGGCGGCATACGACTTTCGTATTTCTGCTATGGTAGAATAATCTAGTCTTACCAAAGTTTCTGTATCGAATGGATTCGGACTAACTTCTTGTTCAAAGATTATGGATTTCTCTTGCAACAATTGCTCGACATGAACTTCAAAATCTTGCGGTAACTTCCACCTGAGGATCAGATCCCTAATTTTTGGAGGGTATTGGTACCCTATTTCTAAGTAATTGGCCATATTTTCCGCGTAGGCGTAATCAGCTATTAGCTTCAGTTTCTCTTGATGCTGTGGGAATTCCTCAGAGGCAGCGCTATAGAGTTTGAAACGATCTATTGCTTCGTATATATCACTTCGCCAAGGAGCCATTTTTTGTAGTTCGGCTAGAGTCTTCATGAACGGACCGACTATTGGCGAGAGTCCCATTGCGTTTGTCTGTTTTTCAAACTGCAAACCTCTTTTCAGCACTTCAAAATACTGTCTGGATATGCTATCGCTTCTCAGTGCCACATTGGTAACTCTATCCAAAAATTGAGGATACGCGTCGTCATGAATAATTCCTTGCGGTGGATAATTTTTCCATTGGTAATAAACATCTTCGAAACTCTTTACATTCTCACCTAGGATTTCTTTTCGTAATGCAGGAAGTAGGATGCCATCTTTCAGGAATCTTGGCTCTTGATATAAGATGTTCTTTAGATTCTTGTTAGTCAGCATGTGTGAGTCATATAATACCTGATGTTTGAAAAAGATAGAACCAAAATTAAGCAAAGATTTGGTCCGGTCTATGTCATAGTCCAGTTGGTTGTCATACTCTGCCATGTACCAATCAGATGATCCAAGATCGTTTTTAGTGATATTCCTCAAGAGTGAATCGTTGAAACTTTATGAATATATCTTACAGATATACATTTATCGCGAAGCCTGCTATATAGAACCAAATATTTCCCAAGGACCTATCCCTAATGCTCAACATGGTATTCTGTATTAATATCACTGGCGTTACGGGATTCGCCAAATATGGGCAGCGTCTTACTCTCGTGATCATAGAAAAAGGTCTTCCTGAATTTGTAATGTTATAATTCACATTCGTCAAGATTTGAGTGGCAAAGAATTACAGTGCAGTCTGACTTTTTAATAACATGCACCATGGCACGCAATGCCATGTCGTCTGAAATAGTAAAAGACTACGATGGAGTAGTGGCTTTGCTCAAGCAGAAGCACAGAAACGTTGATCCGTTTCTGATGTTAAAGTCGTCGATGCTCACCAGAAAGTATCCGGGGGAGGCCAAGCAAAGGTTCTGGCTGGACATGTACGTCAAACACGGCGCCAACGAAGAGAATTTGTCCCGGGAGATACAATCCATGGTTGACAAAATACCTTCCAGCCACGGTCATGGACGCTATGAAATTGTGCTGCAGACGGACCTTGACACTGTGCTCACGTTAGCAAGGCATCCAGAAATCGAATGGGTTGGCGGAGAAGTCTATCCAAACGCATAAGCCGCACATAGTTGTGAAATATTTGCCGTATTAGCGGCAAGCATCAACTCGTCATCGGTGGGGCCGCTTTGAAGCAAGACAACGCAAAATCTAAATGCTATCGGCCTTCTGGCTACTGATGTGAAGCTAGAGCTGCCCCGTGGCATGCGGGATCTTGACGGCCAAGAACTTGCCGGCATCAACTACGTACGGGAGCGGTTCATCGAGACTGCCCGGCTCTTTAACTTCCAGGTGATGGAGCCTTCACCCCTTGAAATGCTGGCAACGCTGGAAGCCAAGAGTGGGAGCGGCATAGCCAACGAGATTTACTCTTTTACCGACAAGGGCCAGAGAAACGTAGCCCTGCGTTTTGACCTGACCATAGGTTTGACCCGTTATGTTGTTGCAAGGCGCGACTTGAAGATGCCCGTCAAGCTGGCGGCTTTTGCCGGCGTCTGGCGTTATGACGAGCCGCAGGCCGGCAGGTATCGATATTTCCATCAATGGGATGTCGAAGTCTATGGTCCGTTCTCGCCTGAATCAGACGCCGAGGTTATAGAGTTTGTGCACTCCTTCTTCAAAAGGCTTGGACTGCCGGTGTCCATCGAGGTAAACAACCGACAGCTTGTCGAGCAGTTCATCCGGTCCAAGCTCGGCATTTCAGACGAAGGAAAGGTGCTTGAGATGTTCCGCGCCGTAGACAAGGTACCAAAGAAGGGGCCGCAGGCAGTGCTCCAAGAATACAAAGACATCGTAGAGCCAGCCAAGCTGCAGGCTTTGATAGACCTGTCCAAGGTCAAGGGCTCTGTTGACGATGTGAAAAGCAGGGCAGACATAGGGGACCTTGAAGGCTGGAAGGGCCTTGTCAGCCTCATGGATTCGCTGAAAGCCAGGCAAGTTGACAATGTTATGCTAAACCTTGGCATAGTCCGCGGCCTGGACTACTATTCCGGCATGGTCTTTGAAGTCTTTGACCCATCGTCTGAAGGCGGGGCCCTTGTGGGAGGCGGCAGGTACGACTCACTTACAAATGCCTTTGGCCGCAAGGAGATCGGCGCCACGGGAGCCGCCGGCGGCATTGAAAGGATTGTCATCGCACTCCAAAAACACGACATATTAAAGACAGCCCAAAAGCCCATGGTGTACGTTGCGTCTGCCACGGACGACACCCGAAGCAAGGCCTTTGAAATCGTCTCGCTGCTTAGAAGCAGCGGAATTGCCAGCGACTACGACATTCTTGGCAGGGCCCTGCGAAAGCAGCTGGATGATGCATCCTCCAAGGGTGTGGCCATCACAATCATAGTGGCTGCAGCCGAAATCGCTGAAGGCCAGGTCATACTACGGTCTATGAAGGATGGCTCTGAAGCCAAGCATCCAGTTGGCAGCCTTGTGCAAGGACTGCAGAAAATGATCCCTTAAAGCCTGATCATGGCGGCGCTTTTCATCTTTACCATCCCGCTTGGCTTTTTGTCGTAGACGACGCGCACCACCAGGTCTGGCGGATCGTAACTTATGTACAGGTCCCCTGTGTCCAGCTGCTGCATGTCGTAGTTTATCTGGATCTGGTCTTCTTTTAGGCCGTTTTCAATGAGCCTATTTTTTGCCCTCTGCACCAGTTCCTGGTCCGACGTGTTTGGGGCAAGGAACACCTTTGGGTTTACTGTATTTGTCAAGTATTGGGACAGGTCCACCATCTGTAAATGACGGCAAGGGTATGGACTATTAACCTTTCCAGCCTGCCGCAACAAATGATGCAGACTATCTTAGAAACATCTGCACCCTGCGTTGGCCAAGGAAAGGGAATCTGATAAAACCTTGGTCAGAATCGCCCGCATATTTGGCAAGGTCTGCCGATTACAGAGTCATTAACTTACATATGTATCTAATAATTGGATACATATACGATCACAGTTTTAGCAGACTTCAATTTAGTAAGAATTTATTGGGAACACATTGCAATTCTGTTGCTTTTCAAATCCTTCTTTTTGGATCCCTTAAAGAGAATGTGCCAATAAGGCAAATCAGCAATCAGTTTATGAAAATTCAGTTAGTTATTAAAAAAAGAATGAGTGTCCTTTCACTCGTTCAGTGTGGCTGACAAGTCTAAAGGTTGCCGGATTGCATTTCTGCTCTCTTGAAGCTGCCTAGTTCAGCAAATTCAGAATCTCCTAGGCTTTGTTCTCCTATCGCTCCTGTGGCTGTGGCCTGTCTGAATGATGTAGACTCACTGAATTTGACTCTAAAGTTTTCAGATGTGAAGCTGCTCTTGAACCTGGTTTTCACCAGTTCGCCGTCTCCTGTCCACTGAGCGTCTACAGTCAATATTTCTGAAGTGCAATCAAATTCGCCACAAGTAAATACTTCGATGCTTATTGGAGAGAGTGTCGCAGTCTGGAGTTTCTTGGAAATATCAAAGACATCCTCTGTAGTGAACGCGTAACCAAACTGGCTAGTGAATGTACCATCTGGCGTTAAGAAAAATCTGTCCAGAAAGATGTCTGTTCCCCTTTCTGTCTCTGACACGAACAAGGATGTATCAATTATGGTACCATCGGGCGCTTCTTCATGCCAGAAGGCATTGGCAAAGGCGCCGTTGTCTCTGATGATGATCTTGTCCTTTGGTTCCGCGTATGCGGCTTGCAGGATTGTCATGGCTGGTAGCGCCGCCACGAGGGCAAAGGCGACCAGCAACGTTGCGGTGTAAAGTTTCCTCATTAGGAGAATATATCATTTGTACTATTTATCCGAACCTCTTTTTATGCACCTTGTCATCTATCAGATGATGAACAGGCTCTGCACTAATTCACCAGGTGGTTGAACATATCTTATAAGCAAGTATCCATCATACATACTAGATGACCTGACCGGTGATGTTTGGCCAAAACAAGCTAACCCGGGTTCTCTTTGCACTGATCATGGTAAGCATACTTGTCTATCCATCATTTATCGTTGCAAGCGCTCAAAGCCCCAACATAACCGGCTGGCTTCAGATCAATTCAGGCGATCCGCTTACCACTTACTACAAAGTTACAGTTTCAGTATCTTGTTCTGGAGCCCCGGATTATTACTGCGCTTCGATCCGGGTTTCCTTCCCAAATGAGGACGCCAACTTGGATCCAAATGAGGTTGACATAATACAAGACATCGATGTTCAGGTTACATCCAGCTCCGGCAGCGACTTTCTGACCGTCTTGGCTGAAGAAACAGCGCCGGACACCGGGGAATTTGCTTTTGAGCTTGTGAAATCTGTAGGAGAGGATTATTTGCTTGCACCGACATATGGCACGGCGGCCCTTTCACCAAAGAGTTCCATTGCTACTGACTTTTCCTACCCCTTAAGGTTTGAGGATGGTGATGTAATTACCATAACAAAACTTCCGCTGTCACGGCAAGACGGCGAAAAATACGTCCTGGCATACCTGCAAAACAACGTTGAAGATTCAACGCAGGTGCACGACACGATAATCCTGGACGCCACGCCTCCTCCGCCGGTGAGCCTTATCAGTCCGTCAGACAGCCTGTTCTTCAGCGATACTACGCCGTCCTTTGATTGGAGCGACGTCTCTGACGCCAACGGGATAGGCTCATACGCCATAGAGATCGATGACGATCTGGATTTTTCTTCCCCCACTGAATATCGGGTCGAGACATCCAGTTTCAATCTTCCTGCTCAACTTGGAGACGGCCAATACTTTTGGAGAGTTTGGGCCGTAGATTCTGCTGGCAACGCCGGGCAGAAAAGCGTGCCGTTTTCCTTTAACGTTGACACGGTGTCGCCAGCCCCACCAATAATAATCAGCCCCCTGACTGGTGCGCAGATAAACGATCCTACACCATTGATAGCGGGGCGAGCAGAACCAAACAGTTTTCTAAACATATTCGTCGATGGTTTTCAAAACACCATAAACGTGCCAGACAACGGCGTTTGGGAATTTTCCACTGGCTTGCTGGATAGTGACCTTCATACCGTCTACGCTGTATCTTCAGACCGGGCAGGAAATGTCTCGCCTCCATCTGAAAGGGTATCGTTTGCCATCATCACTTTAAAACCCGTTGGATCCATAGTCATCAATTCCGGAGAACAGTACACCAATTCACGGGATGCTGTTCTGGACATCAGCTGCCGCCCTGCCGCTGGCGCAGCATGCGCAGAAATGCGGGTATCAACGGACGGTATTTTTGACACAGAAAAATTTGAAGACTTTACTGCAGCAAGACAGATAACCTTGCCTACAGGTGACGGCGCAAAGCAAGTCTATCTCCAGGTTAGGGATTCAGCGGGCAATCTCTCAGACCTGTCAGCCGACGAGATCATCCTTGACACAGGACCGCCGGCCGCTCCGATTATCACGACACCTGCAGCAAACTCGGAATTTACCGATCCTGCTATCCAAATCGGCGGGACAGCAGAACCCGGTTCCCGTGTACAGGTCTTTGGTGATGCAAGGCTGCTGGCAGAATCCACAGCTGATGGCACTGGAAGCTGGGTTGCCCAAGCCGCTGGCCTGGATCTTGGCCAGCATAGCATCGTCGCTGCTGCAACGGATCTGGCTGGCAACACGTCTTTCCAGTCGGATACCGTAAGCGTAAGGATTCGACTACCGGCGCAACCTGAAATAACGATTGACTCGGTAAGCAATCTGGAGCCAAGAGTTGAGCTGGACTCTATAACAGTTTCTGGCCGGGCTTCAAGCATCCCTGACTCTAGAATTGTTGTGGACTGGGACGACGGCAGCATCCCAACTGAAGCGGAGGTCACTGGCGATACCTGGACTGCAAGCCACACCTATGGTGCAGACCAGCAAGGCAGCAAAAATATCATAGCCCGGCTGATCGTCAGCGGAAGGGAGGAAGCAGCAAGCACTCCATATCCCATCAGTCTTGGAAGACCGATGGATCTGACTGGGCCCATCGTGGCATCGGCGGCGGCCGTTGCGGCTGGTCTTGGCGGGCTAAAATTGTACCAGAGCAGTCGCGCAAACAAACCATCGCGTAAAAGCCGCAAGCCTCCTGCGTCTGTCAAGATTGTTTTCAATTACGGGATCGAAAGCAACGATGACGAAAAGTCAGATGAATTCAAGAAAAATGAATCAGCTTCCGATGCGGATTTCAAAAAGATCCAGGACGGTTTTCAGACGACTCTTGGGAATTCCATAAGCCAGGTCAGAGACGCGCTCAACTACGCCAAGCAAGCCACGGACATTGTTAATTTCTGCAGGGAGGCAAAGGAAGAGCCAGATAACTTTCTTTCCAGAATATCTGACACTGCCTTTGCGGAAATGCTCAAGGCCGTAGGGCCGTTTCTTGGCAATTTCTTTATCGAGGAGGTTAACGTCGGGACAGAGCTTCGTATCTTGGACACGGCTAACAAGCAAGCCTTGTTTGATGTGGATGTCCAGATGCGACCAATAAGGCCGTTTATCGAGGCCGCGCTTTTGGTAAACGGTGTAAAAAGCGAGGCAGCAAGGTTCCTGTTTGAAATCAATTCTTTGGTCCAGATAAGAAAGCTGCAGCTGACTGCCACCGGCGACGGCCTCAAAAGGGACCTTGAGGACATTAACGTAAAGCTGGAAGTACTGCTTGCAAGCGTTTCAGTCATCCATGCCGGAAGGCCGGTCTCGCTAACCTCCGGAAAGCACCTGTTGAACAAGCCAATACGGCTGACAAAAAGGGAGTTTAAGTTAAGCAGCCTTTCGCTTAGGGGTGCGGACAAATCCATAACCAGTCCAGTCCAGCCGGAGCCGGAAACAACCAGCAGCGACATTGTGGAAAAAGTATGTCCGTCTTGCAAGATGACGGTGATGACAAACAGGTTCTGTCCGGAATGCGGCTACCAGATCATTGGATGAAAACCGGCGCCAACAAATCTACATGAACGGTCGCAAGCTAGAATCTATTTAGAAAAAGACGCAAGCGCTAAACTTTGCTTGTCATGTCTTTTTCACGGCCGACAACTCTGAACTTGTACTGCTGCTTGAAATGCTCGCGGTACATTCTGGCATAGCTTTCTGCGGCGTCGTACGTCTTGAACACCTGCCGCACGCCGTCTATTGACACCTTGTTGCCATACACGTCGATGATTTCAACCACATAGGACTTGGGCAGCTTCTTTGCCCGATGCAACATAATCAGGGCGCTTATTATGATGAACAGCACCGTGATGGTGCAGATTGTCGCAAACTCAAAGTCCTTGGCAAACGACAGGAACGGGCCTACCAGGTACTGGTATATCCACGAATAAACCAAGCTAAAGGCACCGACCGCAGGCTCCAGCATTGAGTATGAACAGAACTGGCTTTTAGATAATAAGCGTTATGGTGAATTTGTCTAGGGAGTTGCGCGCCCCTCCTTACCTTGGATCTCCAAGCGGATAGGAACATCCTGACTCTTCTGTTAATCTCTTAACAATTACCTGCCCTTTGCATTTAGGTGCTCCACGATGGCGTTCTTCAGTGTCTGTGTAACTACCGGAAGGATTCTTGGGTCGTTTACCCTTGGAATTATAAAATTCTCGCTTAGGTGGTTGCTATCAACGATGCTTGCAATCGCATAGGCCACGGCTACCAGCATGTCTTCATCTATGTATCTGGCCCTGAGATCCAACAAGACTCGAAGTACGGAGGGGAACACCACTGCGTTGTTGACCTGATTGGCAAAGTCCGATCTGCCGGTGGCAACTATTCTGGCCCCGCCCTGCAAGGCTTCCGAAGGCAGTATCTCAGGATCAGGGTTGCTTAGGGCAAATACGATGGCATCATGATTCATGGTCTTCACCATATCCTTGCTTACGATGCCTCCCCGGCCGGATACTCCGACAAATAAATCGGCTCCCCGGATGATGTCGACAAGGCTTCCGCTTACTTTGCCGGGGTTGGACTTTTCTGCGATCTCTTGTCGGTACTTGTTGCTACCGACGTCGCTTCTTCCCTGGTATATGGCTCCCTTACTATCTGATACGATAATGTTTCTGCAGCCCGCCTGGTGAAGAATCTTGAATATCCCATATCCGGCAGAGCCGGCTCCTGCAATGACCATCTTTATAGCATCTAATCTTTTTCCCACCAGCCTTAGCGCATTAACCACGGCAGCAAGGGCGATTACCGCAGTCCCGTGCTGGTCATCATGAAACACCGGGATATCCAGTTCGTCTTTCAGCCTATCGACAATTTCCAGTACCTTGGGAGATTCAATGTCCTCAATGTTTACCGCTCCAAACCCTGGCTGAATTGCTTTTACGAACCTGATTATCTCTTCTTTATCTTGCGCCGATATGCACAGGGGTATGGCGTTGATGCCGCCCAGCGTTTTAAACAGAACGGACTTGCCCTCCATGACGGGAATTGCTGCCTCCGGGCCAACGTTGCCAAGACCAAGAACCCTTGTGCCATCACAAACAATGGCCACGTTATTCCATTTGGATGTGTATTCGTAGGCCAGCTCTTTGTTCTTGCTTATCTCGCTAGCTACGTAGGCCACTCCGGGAGTGTAAATCAAGCCCAGCGTGCCCTTGCCGTCTTCAAATACGTTGTCCAGAGACACCCTGTTTTGTATCTCTATCTTTCCCTTCAGCATCCGGTGAAGGTTGATGGCATCTTCTTTCAATGTCAAGTAGTATATAGTGCGCTTATCTGGTTCTTATGTATTAGATCGTTTCCTGTCGAAGGGCCATCTTAATTCCTGCGACCAGAAAACTCTATCTCTGGCAATCCGGTCTTTTTTAGTGCTGCAGTTGGTTTGGGCTGCACTTTACAAAACACTTGCTCATATCATGTTCTAATTCATTAACTTGATTTATAACAATGTTAGCAAAGTTACAAAGATATTTAAGACAAACAAATATCCAGCTTGAAAAGAAGCAAGCTAAGGATGACATTGAATGGTTGACACTATCTCCCATGACGTGCTGATCATCGGTTCTGGCCTTGCAGGCCTGCGGGCTGCCATCTCGGCTGCCGCAACTGACAGAAACATCAGCATAGCCGTCATTTCAAAGGTGCAGGTGATGCGCTCGCACTCTGTCTCTGCAGAGGGTGGCACTGCCGCCGTCCTGTACGAGGAAGAAGGCGACAACCAGGAATCCCACATCTACGACACCATAAAGGGCAGCGACTTTCTGGCAGACCAGGATGTGGCCGAGCGCCTTGTGAAAAGCATGCCGTACGAGATATACCAGCTGGACCACTGGGGGATGCCCTGGTCAAGAAGAAAGGACGGCCGGATTGCGCAGCGCAAGTTTGGCGGGTACTCTTTTCCGCGGGCCACATTTGCCCAGGATAAGGTTGGCTTTTATGAAATGCAGACACTTTACGATACCTGTCTAAAGTATGACAACATCCACTTTTACAACGAGTGGTTCTGCACTTCCGTCCTGCGGGATTCCAGCTTCCAGGGTGTTACTGCCATAGAGATAAAGAGCGGCGACTTTATGGCGTTCAAGGCGCCTGCCGGCGTGATATGCACTGGCGGAGCTGGCAGGATCTATAGCTTTTCAACCTACGCGTTTTCATCCACTCCAGACGGCCTTGACATGGCGTTTCGGGCCGGCCTGGCAATGAAGGACATGGAGTTTGTCCAGTTCCACCCGACAGGGATCATGCCGTCTGGAATACTCATCACAGAAGGTGCAAGGGGTGAAGGCGGATACCTAATAAACAACAAGGGCGAGCGATTCATGCAAAGGTATGCTCCAGGCAAGATGGAGCTGGCCCCCCGTGACGTCGTTTCAAGATCCATGATAAAGGAAATCAACGAGGGAAGGGGCTTCAAGCATGAGACCGGCTTTGACTGCCTCAAGCTCGACCTTACCCACCTTGGAGCCGAGCGCATAAAAGAGGTGCTGGCCGGCATCCGGGAGATCGGCATCAAGTTTTCCGGCGTCGATATTATCGACGAACCGATTGAGGTTAGACCTGTCTGCCATTACATGATGGGTGGCATTCACACCAACGTCGACGGTGCAACAGAGCTTCCCGGCCTCTGGGCCGCCGGCGAGGCTGCCTGCAACAGCACCCATGGCGCCAACAGGCTTGGTGCAAACTCTACCTCAGAATGCATAGTCTGGGGAAGGATCACCGGCGAGCAGGCAGCCAGGCACGCGGCTTCCCACAAATCCCGGGCATTCAGCCTGCCAGAGCACCAGATAGCAGAGGAGGAGAAGCGTATCTACGACGGCCTGTTCAGGGGCGCCGGCGATGTCAACCCGTACGAAATACGCAAGGCGATGACCGACACCATGGACGAAAGGGCCTACGTCTTTAGAAACGAGGAGAATCTGGCAGCCGCGCTTAAAAAGGTTCGAGAACTAAAGGGCCTGATGTGGAAGCACGTCGAAGACAAGGCCAAGGAATACAATACCAACTTTATCAACGTGATGGAGATAGACTCCATGCTTCGCACCGCGGAGGTTGTTCTTGTGGGCGCGCTCAACCGGCGCGAGTCCCGTGGAGCCCACGCAAGGATAGACTATCCAACCCGCGATGACGTCAACTTCTTAAGGCACACGCTGGCTTACCATACTCCGGATGGTCCCAAGTTGGCTTGGCACCCAGTTACGTTTACAAGGTATGCACCGGTGGAGAGGAAGTACTGATGGAGGCAATCGACCGCAACAACCGTGAAGGGATCAAGGGATGGCTCAACCCATCCCGGTACGGAGCCGAGCGGATCTCGTACTGGCTTCAGCGGCTTACCGGCGTCGGCCTGCTGGGGTACTTTATCGGCCATGTGTATGAGACAAGCTCACTAACCAACGGTCCGGATGCATGGGCAGCGATGCTTGAGCTGACCCAGACGCCCATGGGCCACATGATACTGCTGCTGGTTATAGGCATGAGCACGTTTCATTCTGCCAACGGCATACGCCTGATCTTTGCCCAGGGCGGCAAGGGTCTTGGCAAACCAGGCAGGCCGGACTACCCGTACGATGCGGTGTCGCTGAACTACCGGCAGAAATCCGGAATCTGGATCGCGCTGATACTTGCGGCCGCAGCCATGCTTTATGGCGCGTCGGTGTTGTTTGGAGGCGAATAAGATGCGGGAAAGCCAGATAATGAAGATCCATTACCTCACCGGCATCGCAGCCCTTGTCGTCGTTGCGGTTCACATCACGATGCGTCTTATCATGCCTTACAATCTCAGCCTTGAATACGAAAACGTGATAGCAAACTACCACAACATGCCCTATGCATTCCTGCTTGAGTCTATGCTGGTGCTGATAGCCATTCACGGCTTCAACGGCCTTCGCATAATCCTTCTTGAGATGCGGCAAAGCAAGGCATGGGAAAGCGGCGTGACCATACTCACCATAGCGGCCATGATAGCCATAATCGGATACGGGACGCGCACCATAATTGTAGCCAACGGGCTGGAGATGGGCTAATTACAATGACCGAGACTATTGAAAAGTTAGAACGTCTTGACAAAAAGAGGTCCAAGGAGCACAAGGAAAAGGAGATCCTCCGCTCATCTATTACATTGAAAATACTGCGGGCAAACAGGGCCGCAAACGAGCCGGCACATTACGACACTATCGAAGTCCCGGTGCAGCGCTCGACTACCGTGCTTGACGCCCTGCTCTGGGCCAAGGGCTACAAGGATCACAGCATCGGAATACGCTATTCCTGCAGGATGGCGTCCTGCGGGTCTTGCGGCATGAAGATAAACGGCATACCAAGGCTTGCCTGCTACACCAAGGTCTCGGAGCTGTCCGGCGATACTATAACCTGCGAGCCGCTGTCCAACTTTCCGCACATCAGGGATCTGGTCACCGACTTTTCACAGTTCTTTGAACACCACAAGAACATGCAACCGTACATCCAAAATGAAAACGCAGACATCAAGGATCCATCCAAGCTCTCAGAATTCATGCAGAGCCCAGAGGATGTGGACAAGTTCCTGCAGTTTTCGTACTGCATCAAGTGCGGCTGCTGCTACGCGGCCTGCCCCACAGTGGCAATGGATACCAAGTTCCCCGGCCCGCAGGCCCTTGCACAGATGTACCGCTACTTTGCAGATACAAGGGACAATGCTGTTGAAAAGAGGCTGGAACTCGTCGATGACCGGCACGGATTGTTCCGGTGCCACTTTGCTGGCTCTTGCAGCAATGTCTGTCCAAAGGGTGTCGATCCTGCCCTTGGCATCCAGCTGCTAAGAGGGCACATGCTTGGATACTCCAGCAATGAAAAGAAAATAGCAGAACTTAAGGAAAGGTTGAAAAAGTAGTCAGGCAGGCTTGGGCGGGTACTTGCTTTCATTTACCTGCTTGTTTATGGCATCAGCCATGAAGTGATTGCTGACGTTTACCTTCACATCGTTGATGCTCTTCAGCTTGTACAGGTTGTCCCTAATGTCTTGGGCTATCTTGAAGCCAAATACCGCCGGGCAGAAGGGGCTTGTCAAGTGCAGATCAACCTGAACCTTGTCTGCATTGATGTCCACCTTGTCAATCAATTCAAGCTCCATTATCGAAACGCCGATCTCCGGGTCAACTATCTTGGAAAGTTCGTCAAAGATCTTCCTTTTAGTTTGCTGAAGGTCATCAGTAGCAGTGCTCATACTCTGATTAAAAGGCACAGACCGTATTTAATCATTCATTCGGATCCAGATTTCGGTTTATATCAATTCCAGCGTTGGTACGGTAAAGCGCAAAATAGCATTGAAAAACTCTTTAAAATTGTGTTTGCAGTATTAACGTGAACAATTTGGCAGCAAATAGGTGGTTTGCGCTGCAGTAAGTGCATGGCAAATGGTAAGTACACTCGATAACACTCACACGTTACTGTCTTACATAAGGGGCAGCCTCAAAAATGTAATAGTAACCCGCAATGGGAAAAAACAACAGGGCTTTATCTTTTCGCTGCTAAATCCTCCCATCCCGCTTGGAGGCAACATAGTATCGCTTGATGTCTACGTTGATGAACTGCCAGTCCAGAAAAGATCGATCTTCATAGCAACGTCGGAGGATGCTGTCAACGCTGCCACACTGTCAGACAAAAGACCTCTGCCTTTCAAACCCTTCCAGGGGGCCAGGTTTCTGGTGACAGATGGCAGGGGCTTGGAAAGTGGGAAAAAACACAAGATAGTTATCATGAGCCGGCTTGAAGGGTTTGAAGACATCACGGTCCCGTTTACATTCAGCGATTATGTTTCAGATCATAAGGAAAGCATCCGCATCCCGGGTTTTGACGACTCGCTTACTTTTGACTTGGCATACGACACAGAGTTTAGGAATTTTGCAACTCCGCTGGTGCTATCTGGGAAAAAAGCCTACATCGTATGCTCGTCAAACGGGGCCCTCTCTGCCGACTGGACCTGGATGGGGGTGGCGTACGACAACGGGGGGCTATACGTCCCGCCAGCAAGATCCTTTGGAAGGATAGTCGTGGAGATGTCTGCAGACGAGGGTGTCAGAAAGCGGCTTCCAAATTTTGTCGTCTCGTCAAGGCACGAGCAGGGGGTTCTCTCTACACGCCACGACCTGGCTGGCCTGCAGGTGCGGCGAAAGCTGGTCGTGCCTCTCAAAAACAGGGGCTTTATCATGGAAATTGAGCTAAGCTTGCAAAGCCCACCAGGCAACAGTCTTGGAATGCGCTCGCCGCGCAGAAAACCCGTGAAAAAAAACGTGCGGCTGCATTTCATGATCAATGGAAACATCACAAGCTACGGCCTTGCCGCCATCTCCCAGAGCAACACCTCCCAGTTTGATGCAGGGGAAAACTGTCTGCAAATCAGCTCGACTGGCAGCACCAAAAGCGAAAGGGTGCATTACTTTGGAACCATCGGGGTGGCCCCGGCAAACCTGGTCCCAAGAAAGGTCCTGACTGACGCTTTTGATAACGACATCGATATGTCTTACGATCTGGAGATCGAAGCTGACAAGACCGTCAAGATTGCGCTGATTGGCGCCGGCAGTTTCTCTAGCGCCAGCAAATGCCTCAAGGAATTTGTGTACATGAGGGACAACCATGAAAGGCTTGTAGCAGAAACGGAAAACATCTTCAAGAAATATTCTACATCAACCCTTACGGTGTCATCAGAAAAACCAAGCACCGCGGTTTCAAAAATCATGGTGGCGTACGAAAAGGCCAAGACAAGCCTGCAGTACCTAAAGACGGAGTACGACCGCCTTGGGGAAGGGATATGCGCAGGCCTTCCGCGCTTTCCAAATTACTGGGCCAGGGACACCGGCTGGTCGCTGCGAGGCTACCTTTCCATCGGCGATTACCGGTTTGCCCGCTCTGTCATCGACAACTTTCTTAGACATCAGGCCAAAAAAACTTCCAACACTGCGATTGCTGGCGAGCTTCCCATGATAATAAGCGGCAAGGCTTTCCTGCACGGTACCATGTTTGGGTCTGTCGATTCAACTTTTCTTTTCCCTTGGGCAATACGGGAGTACGTGCTGGCAACCGCGGACTTGGAGTACCTGCAGAAAAGATGGGAGTCGATAGTATCCCTTGTCGATTGCGGGCTGCACAAGGACATCGACGGCGACGGCCTTGTTGACCATGGTTTTACAGGCACGGCTGAAAAATTTCCCATCAGAGATTCTACGTGGATGGACCACATCGACAGGAGAAAAAGCGCAAACGATGTCCAAGCCCTATTTTATGAGAGCCTGACAATAGGAAGCGAGCTGGCCGGCATGGTCGGTGACACGTACAACAAAAAGAGATGGGCCAAGAAGGCAGAGCAGCTGAAAGTCAAGATCAACAACCAATACTGGAATAAAGATGCAGGATTCTGCTATGACACGATACGCCGGGACGGCTCAAAGGACCCAAGCATAAGGCCCAACGCCCTGGTGCTTTTGTTTACGGGCGCCATGGACGATTCAAGCAAAGCCAGATCCATACTTGACAGGATTGAAAAAGAAGACATGACCACTGCCTGGGGGGTTAGAACGCTTTGCAGCAGAGATCCGAAGTACCATCCTTCCCTGTACCATGACGGGGCTGTCTGGCCGCTGGTGACAGGCTGGGCTGCCATAAGCGAAATGAGGTTTGGACGAAACAAACAGGGGTTTGACTACATAAATTCCATGGCAGAGAGGATAATCGCAGAAAACGGCATGTTTGCAGAAACCTACCGTGGGGACAGGCCTGAGCCGTTCAATTCGTGCATCCTGCAGGCATGGTCGGTTGGAATGTATGTTTATGCCGTCAAGGAAATGGTTACCGGCATGAAGTTAAACATGCTTGAAAACAAGATTCATTTCAGTCCCAAGTTGCCAGAATCCTTCATCAAAGGCCCACTTCTCTTTGAGCATGGTGTGGATAGTAGGGGGCGATTCAAAGTAGCTCTTGACCCACATAAAAGGAAAATTTCCGTTTCCATGAAAGACTGGCAGTTAGCACGGCCAGAATTTACAGCCGACACCAAGTATGCCGTTGAAGTTGTACAAGACTAAGTGCTAAACTTATTGCTCGGCAGTTGACAGTATACATCCTTGTCTATAGCAGGCAAAACATTTTGGGTGTTAGGCGATATCTATACCATCAAGATAACCGGCAAAGAAACACAAAGCAAGTACGCAGTAGCAGAGATAGAGGTGGCACCGCAGAACGGCCCGCCCTTGCACAAGCATTCTTTGGAAGACGAGGGGTTCTACGTTCTTGATGGGCAGTTTTCCTTTCCCTATGGACAGTCAGAAACCAAAGGGAGTGCAGGAACCTATGCCTACGCTCCAAGGGGGCAATTCCATACCTATAGGAACACCGGCAGCACAAGTGGGCGGCTGCTAGTGGTAATCACCCCTGCCGGATTTGAGAAATTCTTTGAAGAGATCGGTGTCCAGATAAAAGACAGAGAGTCCTTTCAGCCGCCAACCACGCCGCCAGATTTAAACAAAATACTAGAGGCTTCCAAAAGGTACGGGCTGGAAATCAAGACATAATTTCTGGCAGCCTGTACAAAAATATTGAAAGGCAGCTATGGCGCCACGGCTTCCATCTTTTTCAAGATGGCGGTTTTCCATGCTGCTTCCAGTGCAACGTATGTCGGCACAAAGCCGAGTGCCACCCAAATGATCGAATCCCAGATGTTCATGGTGTAATAATTGCATACTACAATCATAAACGATGCTAGCAATGACGTATCACCGTTCAATTAAAGAATGAAAATTGCTGGATACTTGGCAACAAATCAGCAGCAGTTTTGCAGAATCATGGCTATTGTTAATTTCTGTTGCAGAAAGGTTTTCCACACGCAATGCTGTCGCAGACCCGGCTTAAACCGAGTCGTGATCTATTTCTGAATATCTCAGATCGTTTTCCCTCAGCCATTGGCTGAACCTGTTGTTGAGGAATTTGTGAAATCTCCAGAATCTGCTGTCTCGGATATTCAGCCGGGGGTCTTCAAAATCTGTCCATCCGGCCTCTGCCGCGCTGTTGTGAAAAATGTTGTGCCATCTCTCCACCGATCTGGAAAATCCTCTTGCGCTGCTTGCATTTAGGATGGATGAATCCCATGGCATGATCTCTACTATCTCAGAAAAGTTGAATGCCATGCGCATTGGCCGAAGGTCGTTGTTGGCCAGATTCCACCTGTTGTACTTTATCATCTCTCTGTGAAAGGAGAGAAATCCTATGAGTGAGCCGTCTACTTCATTGGACATGTGCCATTGCACGTGGATGCCTGCCAGCCTGTTGAGGAAAGTGCCTCTAGAGAAATTGACGATAGAGCCAAACCTGTCCCTCGTGATCTCCAGAGTCATTGGATATTATAGTCATAATTGCTATAAAAGAAAGCCGCAAAACTTGCATTTACGGCCTTTTGCATGGGAATTTGGGAAAAATCAGAGGAATAAGACGTGCGCGTTAGAGTACTCTGGCGTCAGGGACCTTGACAGCACTTCTATTATGGAATTCCTGCTTCCCTCCTCCACCGGTTCTATGAGACCCTTGACTACGATGTCTTCTTTCTGTCCGCAATAGAACCCCAGCACCACTATAAACGCCCTTCCTCCATCGCTGTGCGAGCACAGATACAGCAGATGCTTGCCTCCAATATCCACAAAGTCGCATCCTGACAGGTCGTTTGGGTATTCTATCAGACGGGGTCGCGGTACCACCAGCGCGGATTCCATGCAAAGCTCATTAGCAAAAAGTATAACAAAGTCCTAGCTCACGCTTGTTAACAAAAGGATCTACCGACGTTAGCTAATGGTGCATCTGAAACGCCGGGAATTGACGTCTCGCTTTTAAGCTACATACTTCCGCAATCTCTGCAGCGCACCATGCTTGTAACAACACGCATATCCTGGCTTTTTTGGCAACATCATTGTTGAATATTAAAATAAAACACAGGTCATGCCAATTACGTGTACCGCTCTAGGCCCAAAGGCAAGCTGGACGACGACGTGCTAAACTTCCTATCCTCTATGAGCTATGACCAGTCAATACTTTACTACGACATTGTCGGAAGCGAGGCCCATTCTATAATGCTCCATGAAATGGGCCACATCAGCCAGTCAGAGCTAAAAAAAATCCTGGCTGCACTTGAACAGGCAAAAAAAGAACCCGACAAGATTGAGACTGGAGATGCAGAGGACATCCATGAGGCTCTGGAGGCGTTTGTGATAAAGCACGCCGGCATGGACGCAGGAGGCAAGATGCACACTGCCCGGTCTCGCAACGACCAGGTGGTCCTTGACATCAGGATGAAGGTGCGCGACGACATCAACGCAGTGTGTATGGCCATAATAGACCTGATAGACGGACTTTTGAAGAAGGCATCTGAAAACAAGGATGCCTTTATGCCGCTGTACACACACCTTCAGCAGGGCCAGATTGGCAGTTTTTCTCACATCCTGCTGTCTTATGCCGAGGCACTCTTTAGGGATCTTGAGCGCATCTATCTGTCCTTTGGACGGGTAAACCAGTCACCCCTTGGCGCCTGCGCGATAGGCGGAACCAGCATCAAGATAGACAGGAAACGAACAGCCGTTCTTCTGGGGTTTGATGGCCTTGTGCGGAATTCAGTTGACGCAACAACCTCCCGCGATGCATTCATAGAATACGTTTCAGACCTGTCGATACTGACTGCCACCCTGGCAAGGATGGCCGAGGACTTGATAATCTGGTCTACAAGCGAGTTTGGGTTCATCGAGCTTGCCGACAGGTACAGCTCAACTTCAAGCGCGATGCCGCAGAAAAAGAACCCTGACCCGCTGGAGCTGACAAGGTCCAAAGCCCCGGTGGTTGCCGGCAAACTGATGTCGATGCTTGGCATTGTCAAGTCCCTTCCTTCTGGGTACAGCCGCGACCTGCAGGACCTCAAGCCGCTGATTATCGACGCGTCAGCAATCACTCTTGGCACCGTCAAGATAATGGACGGCGTGATAAGGACGCTGCAGGTGCGCAAAGAAAGGATGTACGAGGTATCCAAGAGCAGCTATGCAGTATCGCTAGACATTGCTGAGCAACTTGTAACCAAAAAGCACCTGCCGTTTCGCATGGCCCACAAGATAGTGGGCGCCCTAGTTGCAGAGGCCGCCAAGAGCGGCAGGCCGCTTACTGACATGGGGTCCAAAGACATAGAATCGGTGATAAAGGCCGCCAAAATTGAACTGGAAGCCGGCGAGCTGGCAAGGATAGTCAAAGATATGACGCCAGAAAGGTCGCTGGAATACCGCACGTCAGAAGGATCACCCAACCCCCAAGAGCAGGATGCGATGATCAAGGCAGACACCGCAAAACTGGACGGCTACCGGGAAGGCGTGCACAAACGTTCCAAGTTCGTGCAGGGGTCGTTTGAAAACCTTGCAAAGGAAGTCGAAAAGCACCACCGTTCGTGAAATCGCGACTGGTATCGCAGGTAATGCCCGTGGTACGGTCGAATTCCGCTTTTTTCCTGGTTTCTTGAACCGTTTTTGGTCGCAAAAGACTCTGGAATTCGCTATAACAGTTGCGAGAAAGTTTATATCGTGTCCGAAACCAGTTAATCGTTGCAAGAAATGTCACTAAAATCAGACGACCCGAACTATTATGCGCACATGTACAACAGGCTGGGCGGCACGGACGCGGCAACATCCGGCAGAAAGATAAGGATCCTGGACAGCACCCTGAGGGAGGGCGAGCAGCACCCCGGTGTGTCGTTCACCATAAAGCAGAGGATCCAGATAGCCTGGATGCTTGACTCGTTTGGAGTCGACCAGATAGAGATAAGCCCCATTGTCTCGCACGATCATGTGGAGGCCACCAAGACAATAATCAAGCAGGGCCTGCGAGCCGATATCATGGCCCATGTGCGAGCCATCAAGTCAGACGTGGACGTTGCCATCGACTGCGGGGCAACATGGGTCGCCACGTACATGGGCATATCTGACATACACCTTGCTGCCAAGCTAAAGATCAGCAGGGAGGAAGCCAAGATCAGGGCGCTTGAAGTGGCCGACTACATCAAGGCCCATGGCCTCAAGGCCCGGTTCACCATGGAAGATGCCAGCAGAACCGAGCCGGAATTCCTGATAGATATGTGCAAGGAGATGAACAAGCGCGGCATAGAAAGGATAAGCATCCCTGACACCGTGGGCATCATGCGGCCAAGGGGCATGTACAGCCTTGTAAAGATGGTTTACGATAAAATTGATACTTCTAGAACATCGCTGGATGTCCACTGCCACAACGACATAGGTCTTGCCTTGGCCAATGCCCTGGCCGGATGCGAGGCCGGCGCCGACCAGATCCACACCACCATCGACGGGTACGGCGAGCGCACCGGCATCCCGTCCCTGTCAGAGACGGCAGTTGCCCTGTCGCTGGTCTACAAGACCAACAACGACCTGCGCCTGCATATGCTCAAGGACCTTTCAAGGACTATCTCAGAATACATAGACCTGCCGATACCGGAATCCAAGCCGATTGTCGGCGACAGCGCGTACAAGCACAAGGCCGGAACACACCTTGCGGCCATACTGCGCAACCCGGCCGCCTACGAGATACTGGAGCCCAAGGTGGTGGGCAACCGCCGCAAGATAGTCTTTGGCGAGCTTGCCGGCAAGAACGGGGCTGCGTATCTCTTGTCGCTGCTTGGGCTTGAAACCACCAAGCATGAAGCAGAGCAGCTTGCACGGGGCCTGAAGGAGCTGAGGATGGGCGACATTTTGGAGCTATACCTGGACGAAAGGCTTGAGAGAAAGATACTTAATGACGCGCCGCTGAAGGTTAGCCAGAAGGAGTAATAGTAAATGGTCAACTGTCCAGAATGCGATGCAGAGATCAAGATCCCCTCCGACTCGATTGAGGGCGAGATCGTTTCGTGCCCGGACTGCGGCGCCAGCTACGAGCTGGTCAAGTCCGGCAGCGGATTTGACATAAAACCGGCTCAGGTTGTCGGAGAGGACTGGGGCCAGTGAATGCAAGTCAGGCAAACAACACCTCAAACAAGCCTCTGACCATCCTTTATGACACCATAAGGTGGGAAGAGAAGGCCCTGTACGAGGCTGCCAGGAAAAAGGGCGTCGACGTTGAGAACATAGACATCAAGAATCTCGTCATCCGCCTAAACAACGGGGATCGATACGCCGACAGGGTAATCCTGCAGCGTAGCGTCAGCTATTTCAAGAGCGTGCACGCCACCGCCGCCCTGGAGGGTCTTGGTGCCCATGTCATAAACCCGCTGAGGGTGGCCACCATAACCGGCAACAAGCTGTTTGCCCACATGGAGCTTGAAAAGGCCGGCGTTAAAACGCCCAAGGCGATTTCCGCGTTTTCAGAAGATGCAGCCGTATCAGCCCTTGAGGAGTTTGGCTATCCTGCCGTCATAAAGCCTACTGTCGGAAGCTGGGGCAGGATGATCGGCCTTTTGCGCGACAAGGATGCAGCGCGCGCCGTCATCGAAGACAGAGAACACATGTTTCCCATCTACCACATTTACTACTTTGAGGAGTTTGTCGAGCGCCCGCCACGGGACATACGTGCCATCGTCGTGGGCGACAGGGTTGTTGCGGCGATCTACCGATATTCCGGTGACGGCGAGTGGAAGACGAATATGGCCCTTGGAGGACGGGCCGAAACCTGCCCGGTGACCGGCGAGCTTGAGGAGATATGCATGAAAGCAACAAAAGCGCTGGGCGGGCAGATAGTTGGAGTAGATCTGATGGAGAGCAAGAAAGACGGCCTGATGGTGCATGAAGTTAACAACACCACGGAATTCAAAAACACTGTGCGGGTTACCGGCGTTGACATACCCGGAATGATGATAGATTACGCCCTTGACCTGAAAAGAAGGTAGACAGCATGGTATCGCCAAGTTATGCTGTAGAGCTACTACAGAAGGCCCTTGAAATCTACACGCCTTCCCGGTCCGAGGCGGCCCTTGCCAGCTTTATCAAGGAGAAATGCACCAACGAGCTGGGCTTTGAGCAGGTCAACATAGACAGCGCCGGCAACGTCATCGCATCAAAGGGGACCGGCGAGCCCCGCATACTGCTATGCGGCCACATGGACACGGTCCCCGGGCAGGTGCCTGTTAGGATTGAGGACGGTCATCTTTACGGCAGGGGCGCGTCTGATGCCAAGGCCCCGCTGATTGCCATGCTTTTGGCGGCATCGGAATTCCCAAAGCAGAGCGGGACCGTCATCTTTGCCGGCGTGGTCGACGAGGAGGGCAACGCCACAGGAGTCAAGCACCTGGTCAAAAGCAAGATGGCCATAGACTACGCCATGTTTGGCGAGCCCAGCGGCATTGAAAACATCACCATCGCGTACAAGGGCCGGCTTGCCATAAGGCTGACCTGCGACGTTGGTGACAGCGCGCATGCCAGCGCGCCGTGGCTGGCAAAGAATTCCGTTGAAGAAATGTATGATTTCTGGCAGGCCATCAAAGCCGAGATTGAACGGGTGGGCACTGCCGAAACAAAGGCCCATTCCATCACCTGCAGCCTTACGGAGATAAGCGGCGGATCAAGCCACAACGTGACGCCGCAAAAGTGCAAGGTAACCATAGACATGCGCGTTCCTACCACCACCACATGCCAGAACGTCCTTAACATCGTAGACGACGTCATAACCAAGGTGGCTGCCCAGAAGGGAGTCAAGGCCACCTACCGTATAGAGGACAAGACGGAGCCTTTTGAGGCCGACCATTCATCTGCCCTGGTCAGGGCCCTTTCCCTTGGAGTTCTTGACGTGTGCAAAAAAAGACCCGTACTTCTTCGAAAGACTGGTACCGGCGACATGAACGTGCTTGGCAACAGCTTCAAGGTCCCAGTAGTCACGTACGGACCGGGGGACCCACACGCATCCCACACTGCCGATGAGCGCGTCAACATAGAAGAATTCGTGTCCAGCATCGAGGTGTTCAGCAGAGCGCTGTTCCACCTTTCGCGCATACACCACATCAAAAGGCAGAGCAAAAAGTAACATCATATAGCTGGCCCGGTCTCTTGGTTGCATGCTCTGGTTTGTAGGCACTGGCATCAACGGCTACAAGGGGCTTAGCCTTGCCGCCGTCGAGGTACTCAAAGACTGCGATCTGGTCTATGTTGAAAGGTTCACCAGCCTGCTTTCTGACAGCGATATGGCCAGCCTTGCCTCGCTGCTTGGAAAACAGGTCCGGCCTGTGCAGCGATGGTTTGTTGAAGACGGAAGGGAGATCCTTGATGCTGCAGCGTCAAGAAAAGTGGCGCTGGTCACATACGGAGACCCTTTGATCGCCACCACCCACAGCGAGCTCCGCATCAGGGCGGCAAAAAGATCCATCAAGACTGGAGTCCTGCACGCGGCATCCGGCATCGCATCCATCATGGGCGAGACCGGTCTGCACATGTACAAATTTGGCCGGACGGTCACCATGATGTCTGAGCCGAAATCCGCGATAAGCGTTTACAACACCATTTTTGACAACCTTCTTGCAGGAAACCACACCCTCATACTTGCAGAATACATCTATGATGAAAAGGCCGCGCCGTTTTTCCTTGGACCTGCAACGATCTTCAAGATGCTGCTGGATGTGGAAAACGATCAGCGCCAGAGTGTGTTTTCTGAAAACACGTTTGCCGTGGTCGCATCACGGGTTGGCGCAGACGACCAGCGGCTTGCTTCTGGCAAAGTCAAGTCCCTTGCAGGCATCGATTTTGGCCCTGGCCCACATTCAGTAATAATTCCCGGCACACTTCACTTTACTGAAGAAGATGCCATCGCTTTATTGACTGAAAGTATCGACAGCCCGGCCGACAATACGCAGGCAATCCGGAGGATCTCGGCCCAGATGGTTGACAGGTACGCCCCAAAGGCCAAAGAGGCGGCACAGCAGATGAGAAACATTCTCCGCTCCGAAAGCGACAACAAAGGGATGTTCGAGGTTCTGGACAATGCCGAGTACTATATCTCTGACGCAGAAAGGTTCCTCCGGCAGGGCAAGCATGAGCTTGCTGTCCTCAGCATAGGTTATGCGGAGGGCCTGATAGACTCCCTACGGTTTCAGAAGGGCATCAACCCCTGGCTGCAATAAAATTGAATATATAGCGTCAATGACCATGAAGGGGCGTGCTAAGCATGAGCTATGAAGAAGGTCTGAATTTGTTGCTGGAAGGAAAGGTGGCCGAGTTCAACACGTGGAGGATGAACAACCTTACTCTCAAACTTGACTTTACCGGCAAGGATTTTTCCGGTAAGAATCTATCTGGGGCTTACCTGAACGGTGCCATCATTTCTAGGGCAAACTTTTCCCGCGCTGATCTGACTGGAGCCAACTTTGTCCAGGCAGACCTTGGCGGTGTGAACCTTGAAGGTGCGAACCTGACCGAGACGCTTTTCATGTACAGCGAGATGAAGGGTGCCAAGCTGGCCGGCGCCAACCTGACAAGGACCAACTTTATGTGGGCAAACCTGCAGGACGCCGATATGACCAGCACCAGAATGTTCCAGACAGTTTTCGTTGAGGCAGACATGCAGAACGTCAATGTTTCTGGCGCGGACAGATCCGGAGCATACCTGAAGTACGCCAAGTTGGACGGCACCTCGTGGGCCGAGAAGCCGAAGGCCCGCTGAACTTGGACAAACGTTTATTAAGTAATTCTCGGAGTGTTTTTCCTAGTATGGCTCAGAATCCTCCAGTTACGGGAGGAAAGGTGTCCCGGCGCGACTTTCTCAAGCTGATGGCAGCCGCCGGTACCGTCATGACTTTTACACCCTTTGTTGAATGGGGCAAATTTCTCCCCAATCCGGCCGGAACTGCCGCCGAAAGACAGCCAGTCACGCTGAAAGGCGGGTTCCAGGCCAACATTAAGGATTTTCCGGTTAACCATTCGGAGGCTATAGTGTATCCAATGAGCCCAGACCCTGCGCTCAACAACGAGGCCTTCCGCACGTGGCAGATCATCCGTCTGCCAAAAGAGCTTGGCGGGGACAAGACTGACGCTTCTGCTTTTAGAGTTTACAGCATGGTATGTCTGCACCTCTGGTGTCTGTGGAAGTACTGGCCTGAAGATGGAAGAAAGAGAGGCGAGTGCCCCTGCCACGGCAGCATGTACGATCCTCTGACGGGCAAGGCCTTTGCAGGTCCTGCAGCGCTTCAGGGGCCGCCTTCAAACGTGCTTCCAAAGCTGGACGTCGAGGTTGACAATGATGGAAATATATGGATACTTCCTCCGGTATGGAGTCCTGATAAAAACGGTATAGTGGGATATGGGCGCTTCCTTAACGTATGAAAACAGTCTGGTAAGATTCTTCCGGTGGACGTACGCCGGCGTAGAGAGAACTATATTCATGGGGATGAAATTCACCTTCCCTGGAAGGTTCGTCAGCCCCCTTGGATTTCTTGGCATGCTTACGTTCATCGTATTCATCATACTGGGCATCACCGGAGCCCTGCTCATGCTCTGGTACGAACCGATTCTGGACAGGGCATGGAACAGCGTCAAGAACATCAACGACACCATCCCGTACGGGTTCCACATACGAAACATACACTACCACGCTTCCAACGGTATGGTCATGCTGGCCATACTGCACATGTACTACCAGTACTTTAGCGGCAGGTACAAAATCAGAAACGAGATACTGTGGGTAACAGGCATCATACTTGGCGTTCTTACGATCCTTGAAGCATTCACCGGATACGACATCATATTCAGCGAACGTGCTGAACTGGCAATCTCCATTGCGGCATCGCTGACCAACTCCATACCCATCATGGGGCCGCAGATGCGTGACGCGTTCTTTGGAGCAGGATTCCACGACTTTATCCTTAGGTTCTACGTGTTCCATGTCTTCATGCTCCCCATCGCCCTGCTGGGTCTGATGGTGGTTCACTTCCCAAGGTTCCTGGTCTTCGACGTTCCCATGGTCATGGCAATAACCGGTGCGATCATGCTCACCGGCGGAGTGTTCCCGGTAAGCATGGGTCTCAAGTTCGACCCCAACATACCTCCTGGTATCACGGTTCCGGAATGGTACCTTACAGGACTGTATGCATTCTTGCGTACAATGTACGACAAGTTCGTAACCGGTGTGGCATGGCCAGGACTGTTCATCGGGGCGCTGCTGCTCATACCGTTTGTTGATAGGTACAAGAAATTCTCCTGGAAGGACCGGCCTATTATCACGGCATTTGGCATCACCAGCCTTGCGCAGATCATTGTCACCACGTACTGGGGCTTTTACATCGACCCGAGCAGGAACAAGGCTCTGCTTGAGAGGCTTGTCATAGACCCGATATTCTTCTATCTGGTCATGATCCTGCTGGTACCACTCTCGTTTGGATTCACATACATGATGATAAAACTGGCCAAACACGCGGAGGCCAATGCAAAGGCCCAACCAAAGAAAGCAGGCAAGTCGTCCATAGACTTTTCGCAGAAATGGATCTATGCGCTGTTTATCGTGCTCCTTGGATTCCAGGTATACCTCAACATCGCAGCATACTATGCACTGTTGGGCGGCATGAAGAACTACTCGCTGTTCCTGGTAGGCATAATGATGTTGGTATTTGCAGGCATGTTCCACATCTACAGGTACGGCAGGGCACAGGCAAAGGCACCACCACCAAAGCCCACGCCACCGGCCGCAAAGCCCGCACCGGCCGCGCCCAAGCCAGCGGCTATTCCTCCTCCAGAAAAACCACTTGCTGCACCACCAACCACCCCGGCAAAAGCAGTTACAGAACAGCCAGCACAGCTACCGCCACAAAAACAGGCAGGGTCCAACCCACCGGCCAAGACTGCAGAGGCAGGTCCAGAGACAGGTCCGCACGACAAGCCGGATGTCAGGAAGGCATGACATTTATATTTGAAAATGGGGGCATGATGATCGAATGGTAAACCACGCTGGCGGAATCAGTCTTGTAACCTTTGTAGTGGCAGTTGCCGTTAGCATCGGCTACTATCAGTTTGTCTACGTTCCGCAGGCCAATGCAAAACCACAGCTAAAAGAAGAGATCCTCGAACCGCCAGAATCTGTACACGTTGAAATTGTGGAGGGTTCTGCCATCCCGTCACAGGTGAAAAACTTTGTTCCTGTTGAAGCTCGCGGTACCATTGAAATATCCAACAGGGTGATATGGACCAACAAGGACTCTGTCCCGCACACCGTTACAACAGACGACGGCTATGTGGACATCATCAACGGCAAGTTTGACTCGCTAGCCAACGAAGAAGGCGGCGGCTTTGTCATGCCCGGAGAGGAGTTCGAATTTGTCTTCACAAAGGTGGGCGAATACCCATACCACTGCGAGCCGCACCCCTGGATGAAGGGCAAGGTAGTAATAGTGGAGAACTTTGCCTAACCCTTCACTACTTTTATGAAAACTACGTCGCTAAAAATTTCCTTGTGCTCCTGAATGAGGGTGGCCCTGAACTTGACGCTTGAAAAGTCGCCGGCAGGAACATGCTTTGTGCTTGCAACGAATTCAACGTTGGTCCTGCCGCCCAGCTCTGTCTTAAAGATGGAAAGCCTGGCGTAGGGGTGGTTTATTTTTTTGCCGTTAAGCAGGCTGTAGGTAAAAACATCACTTGACTTTTCGATCTGCGAGTTTATCACAACGCTGTCAAACCGCCCGGCATAGTTTATCGCCACCAAGCCGTGCAGCTCCTGGTTGGGAGCGATCTCTTTTTCGGAAAATGAGATTGCTATCTCTTTTTGCTTGCTCAAATTGTCGCAGATACCATCGGCATAGATTTAAACTAATTCTAGTGGTTCTTTCGCAAGATGCCCGCCTGATACCTTCAGCAATCTATTGAAGAACAAGCAGGTTCTCGGTGAATGCCTTCTGCGACCTTAATCTCCTTCTGTCGCTTGCACTTCTTGGGCGTTCCCTGAGTCTCATACCGCAGCAGGGGCACCAAATTCCGTCCCAGATGATGAACTGGCAGCACATCTGGCACCTCTTCTGGCCTATCAGATACCTACTCACGGTTGGCAGGGGTTTTACCGCTTTGTGCCTTTCACAGATCCCTTTACACACCATAAGCCTTTCACCATTTTTCAGGCTATGTATAAATAATAATACACGTCAGGTTACAAGTTAAAAATAACGACCGACGTTTACTGGTCAATGATATTGTGAATCGCAGCGCTCTCAACGCGGCAAAACAAGACGATGCGCACAGATATCATGCTTATATCGGCGATCGACGTAATTAAGATAGCATGTCGGCGGTAGTTCCAGAAAACAAAGGCGTTGCACCCTCAAAGATCATCAGGTGCCCTTCATGCCTTGGAACCGGTGCTGTCCTGTGTTCGCCGGATAGCTCCAACCCTTCCTGCATCTCTATACCGCGGCGTGTAGAGGAAAAGTGTCTCTGCTGCTACGGTAGGGGATGGATAATCGCGGAGCATGCCAACGATCCGTTCTGTGCCAAGATGGGCCCATAAATGGGCTTGGGGTTGCAACACTCCCTTTTTTGATTAATGCATGAATACTGCACAGCCTGACTTTCATGACATGCGAACTGGGTATGATTCAAAATCCGTCCGATTTTTGTTATCTTTTGTTCAAAGCAAAACTTCTTGCAGCTACTATGGTACCGACTATTGATGCCGCCATCAACGGCACAACAAGCGAGGCAAACTCTGGAATAACATGCGTACCATCTATCACGATAAGGGATGGATATTCGCTGTCTGCCGGATAATCGATAACCAGTACTCTTTTCTGGTCTGTTTTCTCTATTTCCTGAAATGTGGCAGGCAAAACTCCTTCATTCTCTGTCAACCTTCCTACAAAGACCTGATATCGCACGTCAACATTGTTGTCCTGTCTGGAATCAATTATGTTCCTTGGAAGTTCAATAGTCAGTTGACCTACATCATTAGAATTGACCGTGATCATGAGGGCCCTGGCAGGCAGATCCACAAACATGCTTTCAACTTGGCCAGAAGTAATCGCGTATCTTATTGGATAATTACTATCATCTATTCCGAGCTGTTCTGTCTTCCACAAACCAGGAACTGTTTGTGGCAAGACTATGTCAATTGTTTCTGTACCTTCTTCAAAGTTGATTGAAAGTATGTTATGGTCTTCTGTAGTGGTTATATCAACATCGGCAGGTACGCCGTCGGTAAAGACCGAGAATTCATCGGCAGTGCCTGCAGACAAGTATTCGTCAAATATGCTGGTGGGGAGTTTTATCTGGAGGTTTCCGTCGTCTGTTGAATAAATAACGGCTGTTATGGTTGCTACATCCTTATCGGCTACAAGGCCAATTAACCTACCGCCAGTAATAGAGTATTCAATGTCGTAAGTACTAGCGCCTACCGTGAGTGGGAATGTTTCCTGCTTATTTGTTGATTCTACTACTGTAAATCTTCCCAGCATGTAGGGGTGGAGTACGCAAAAGTAGTCGTAGACTCCGGGGCTAAGACCGATGGTTGACATTTGGAATCGCTGCCTGGAATTCATTATTCCCGAGTCAAAAAGCCTTCCAGCACTTGCATCCTCCGGCCCAACTCCGGAAGTAGCTGTGTGCGGAACTGAGTCAAAGTTCTCCCAGATTATCAGGCTCCCAGCAGGTACCCTTGTGTTGACAGGTGCGTAGGCAAGATTTCCCTGTACAGAGGCGCCTTGGGGAATAATTATCTTCATGATGGTTGCAGAATTGCTGGCAGAGGCATCCTCTGCCAATAGATTTCCAAGGGCTGAAATCAATAATATCGCAAGCAAAAATGCAGAAAAAGAAATCTTCATCCTTTCCAACATGCCCTAACTGCTGCATAGCATTTAAGATTTTGTCCAATCAATAAGATGTCAAACCGCGCATCTGGTAATGATTAACCCTTGGCGAATCGCTTGACTTCGTTTTGGCAAAATCTTAAGTATTTGCCAATGTCAGTCCAAACAACAAGGTGAAAGGATATTCTGGAACATAAAGGCAACAAGATGCAGGCAGCGGCATTTGCAGCAATATTGGCTATATCTGCTATTACCGTGCCGATGCTTACAGCAGGTAAGATAGGCCTTCAAGAAGCGTCTGCCCAGGCAAGCGTCGCTGCAGGCTCTACAATCAAGGTGACCGGTGATGCAAGCATGTCTATCACCCCAGACCAGGTCATGTTCAGCGTCTCAAGGCAATCCCAACCACAACCAGATGCAATAGAGGCATTGAGTGAACAGGAAGAATACATAGCCAAGATAACAGAGGCTGTAACTGCCGTCTCAGAAGACACGACCGTGACGGTAGGACAAAAGTACCTTAATCCATTTTACAGTGGGCCGGGCCAGTATCCAAGCGATGTCACATTTAGCATCTATTCTACCATAGCAGTACACACTAGTGTTGACAGCCTCTCCCCGCTGGTCAGCACACTCGTCGAAGAAGGGTATGGATTTGAGAGTGTCTACCTGGACCCGATATACTCAGCCAGGTTGTTGGAAGCAAGCGGCGTCATGCAGCCGGACGGAACTTTACCGCCAGAAACGGAATCTGAGCAAAAGCCATTGATAATTGGGGTAAACCTCAGCACGCAGCCTGCCAAGCTCAAAGAAACACTTGACGAATACGTCGGCAAATACAAAAAGCTGGTTGGAATTCTAAAGGAAGCAGGAATCTCTGAAAGCGACATACAGCAGACGAATTTTTACGTAAACCCGCAGTACTATGGTGGATATCCACAGTACTCTTCATACCAAACATACACACAGATTCTGGTAAAGACCAGTGCTGAAAGCCTAGAAGCTGTCAAAGAAGCCATTCAGAATGCAAATGGCAACATAGACAACATTACAACGACAATATCTGATGCACAGATTGAACAAGCCAGAAAAGAGCTCACACAAAACGCCATCAAGAATGCTGAAAGCCGAGCTAGCGAGATCGCAGAATCCCTGGGCGCTCATGTAAGGTCGATAAAGAGCATAGAGATCGTCGGACAGAGTGGCTACAACCCGTACTACGGTAGCTATCCAGTGTACTACCGCGGGGTAAGTTTCATGCAGTCTCCGGGCTTCTATAACCCTGGCTTTACTGATGTGTCTGTAAGCGCGGTAGTAGAATTCGAGATCTCCCGCTAGCCCTTTCTTTTTTCTTTTTTGTGCCGTGAGGCAGTTAAAGCATTAAAGTTTTAAGGCATTCATGTTTTAAGACATGGCCTAGAAGGGAAACGTGTCAGTCGGTTGCTTGATATCCTCACCACCATTATACTCATCGCTGTCGGACTTGGAGCCGGCACCCTCGGCTCGGTGCTTGGCGTTGGAGGCGGCATCATCATGGTGCCGGCCCTCACGTTCATTGGACTGCCGCCATCGCAGATAGCCAGCACAAGCCTCTTCGCAGTAACCTCGACCAGCGTATCGTCAACCATGGCATATTCAAGGCAGAAGCGAATCGACTACCGCACCGGTCTGGAAATGGCAGCCTTTGCAATACCGGGGGCAATACTTGGTGCCTTCATATCCGGCGCGATCTCTGCACCGGATTTCAGGCTGTACTTTGGAATCCTTCTAGTACTGGTTGGGATTTACATCGTCTACCGAAATTCCATACTCAAGGAAAAGAGCCAGCCAAATGGCAGACCGGCCTTCCGTGCGGCAGTTTACGCAAGCACATTTGCAGCTGGCATAATATCCAGCCTGTTTGGCGTAGGAGGCGGCATCATCTTTGTACCGATGATGTTGCTGGCCCTTGGAATGACGATGCACCGCGCCGCGCCAACCTCGCAGCTGACGTTGCTGATAACATCGCTGACGGGAGTCTTTACCCACGCTGCACTAGGGCATCCCGACTACGTATACGCGCTGGCCCTGGCCGGTGGGGCGTTTGTAGGCGCGCAGATCGGCGCCAAGTGGTCTCGTTCTGTAAAGGACGTGCTGCTGCAGCGAATGCTTGGAATCGTGCTTATTGGCGTGGCCGTCAAGTTCATCGCAGACTGGTTCGCTGCTAGGTGAATTGACAGTTTTAACCAGATCTGAAGAGCCTGGTCGTAGTGGAAAAGAATTGGAAGCGGGACTAGGCCCTTGCTTCATCGATGTAGAATATGGCTTCATTGCGCTTTAAACAAGCACCGGCCGCCAGATTCAGTACAGAGTTGTGCAGTCTTTCTGCGTTTGGCTCGGCTCCCTCGCTGTTTCCAGCCAGCACCAGGTGCAGCTTGATGGACGAGCCAAGGACATCTCCCAGCTCCTGGTTAACGGTGGCAGTATATGGCCTTAGGGCTCCCCTGAAAACATCGGCCCTTGCGCGCAGAACGCCGGAGATCTTTTTGCCGACCGGCGCATCTGGACCGACTATGACCACTGTGCCTTTGGAGCCCTTGTACTTGGATGGCTCCTCTACCGCACCCGGCGGGGCCATGGCATTGACGGCTTCCCTGACTATGAGGCCTGGTGTGTAGATAAAGTTGTCAACCAGGTCGTCCCACTGCTTTCTAGACATGGTGCTAAATGCAGTGTTGTAATCGTAGTCGCCGGTAAAGTGTATCACGGAGCCTATCTCGCCAAAGTTGGTCCTGGCAACGTTAAAGATCCCCCTTACCCTGTCTTCGTCAAGCAGGTTTATGGCGTGACTGTGGAACTCTTTGAACTGCGACAGGTCGTTAAAGTTGTTTGTAAGTATTATCACCTGCTTGGCACCTGCCGACTGTGCCATCTGGGCGATCTTTTTGACCCTGTCGATATCCCTCTGTGCAGAGGATGTCAGGGTCATCACTACCACCTTTCCGGCAAGCTGCGGATCAGAGCCATCGACGGATGTGCCTATTATAGGCTTGACGGGATAAAACACCCTGTCGTTTGGAATCACGCGGCCGTTGATGAGCTTGCTTATCCTTTCGTCTGACAGGTTCATCACCATCTCGGCCACTTCATCCTGGGTCAGAAACTCGCTGTCGACTATCATCTTGCTGGTGTTACCCTGTATCTTTTCTGCAATTTCCTGCATCTTGGCTAGGGCCCCGGCAACAACCTCGGCTAGTTTCTTGACGGTTTCCTCGTCTTCCTGGCCCCTCCTCTTGGCTATCTCGGCTGCGGTCTCCCTTACTGCCTTGGCCACGACGTCTTCTGGATCGCCAAGGTACGGCAGCGCCTTTGCCGTCACGACCTCGATCTCTATGGATGCAAGGCCGGGGTATCCGCCCACGCGGAGGAATTCTGCCGCTGCCTTTGGATAAACGGTCTTGTATATTCTGTCAGAGTGAACAGGACCGGGGTTGGTGGCTATGGACCTGATGCCGCGCTCTGCCAGCTCCCAGGCAAGGGCCTCGGCAAGCCGGTTCTTGGCACCCTGCGAAGCTGTGTACGGCGTCCTGAACCTGTATGGCCTCTGCTCGTACCTGTTTTCCTCGGAAAAGAACGTAGAGATCGTGATTATCTTGCCGCCCTTGTCCATGGCCTTCAGCCCGCTGGCTGTGGTCCAGAAGGTGCCGGTAAGGTGGATGGCCACACACTCTCGGAATTCCTGGACGCTGGCGTTGGTAAACGTCTTGACCGGCCCGGAGACTCCGGCGTTGTTGACAATGATGTCTGCCTTGCCAAACTGGCTCTTGATGCCCTCAAACATAGAGTTTATGCCTGCTTCATCGGAGACATCGACTCCCGGGAAGGTTGCAACCCTGCCGGAGGAACCTGCAGCCTTGATGATGTCGTTTAGGATCTTGGCAGTCTGGTCCAGCGGCTCTTTTCTTCTTCCCATGATGACAATGTTGGCGCCGTTTTCAGCAAATTTCTTGGCAATGGCCTGGCCTATGCCTGTTCCACTTCCAGTAACTACAACGGTTTTACCCTCAAATTTCAAATTGTTCAATCGGTATTCCGGGAGTCTGGCAAGCCTCTAGGATTATTAAAGCTAACTAGGTGACTTGGACAGAGATTTGATGTGGCCTGCTATGATGTCTGCTATCTCCACCATGGCATGGTTTATCTTGAGGTTTTCGTCGTGGTTCCACCGCCCGTAGATCCGGACATGATCGTCCAGCGGGTCTATCCTTATCTCCCCTTCATGGAGAAGAACACCCTTTAGCAATTCTGTCAGGTGCTGGTCCTGCTTCAGCACGTCTACAAGCATGCCTACTCCGGTCCACTTGACGTCGACTACCTTTTTGTTGCTGAAATGGCCCTTGGTGATGGGCTCGCATTTTGCCAGAAACTGCTCGGTATCGACGGCACCGGTCTGGACGATGTAGTGGATCTGGTAATAATCAAGCGCCCCGTAGGGGATGGGTGTTGGATCCTGCATTGGCATTCCTGTCTCACCTAATTCCTCTGGAGGACCTGGATCAGGTCAAAGTTCTTGCCGCTGACTCTGATCATGCCCCTGTTTGTGGTGAACTTGGAGTTCAGCCCAAACTTGTGACTGTAATACGACTTTCTTTCAAGAGGATGGGAACCCGGTTCTAGGGCCTCGGCCACGATCCCGTACTCGCTTAGATCCTTTGCAAGTACTTCGTTTGGCTTTAGAATCTTGACGACAATCGGCTCGCCTTCTTCATGACCGTGCTCTTCATGGGAACTGGAATGACTTTCGGTATGAGCGTGCTCCACGTCAAAGGGTAGAATATAGCAGCCAAATAAACACTACTGCGGCAATCGCCGTTACTTCATGCTTTCCAGGTATTTCTTAAAGCCAACTGCTTCAAGCTTGCCTGCTTTTTGAAGGACTGCACTTTCCATCTCTTTTTTGAATTCCTCTATCTTCTTTGCAACGTCCTGGTGCTTGACGGCAAGCATCTGGCAGGCCAGGATCCCGGCGTTCTTGCCGCCGTTGATGGCCACAGTGGCAACCGGAACGCCTGGCGGCATCTGGGCTATGGACAAAAGCGAGTCAAGGCCGTCCAGGCTCTTTGTCTTTATGGGAACGCCGATGACTGGAAGCGGCGTAAGCGCTGCCATCATGCCCGGCAAGTGGGCCGCCCCGCCGGCCCCGGCTATTATGACTTGTATTCCTCTTTTTTTGGCGTCCCGGGCATACGATACCATCCTCTTTGTCGTCCTGTGGGCCGAGACTACGGTCACCTCGTTTGGAACGCCCATGGAATCCAGAAACTCTGCGGCCTCTTTCATGACTGGAAGGTCCGAATCGCTTCCCATTATGATGCCTACAAGGGGTTTTTTCAATTCTGCTTTCCCTCCGTAACGAGCCTTATTGCTTGCCTTGCCTTTGTGGCCCTTTCTAAAGCTTGCTTGGCGGTCCGGCCCGTCGCGGTTATGTGGCCCAACTTTCTTCTTGGCTTGGATATCTTTTTGCCGTAGATGTAAAGTTTCACACCGGGAATCTGAAACAGCCTGTCCAGCCCGTCAACTGCGTACGGTCCGTCCAGTCCGTCCGGCCCAAGTATGTTGACCATGACAGCGGGGTGCAGCAATTCCGGCTTTGACAGCGGCAGGTCAAGCACAGCCCGAAGATGCTGCTCAAACTGCGATACCGAGCAGGCCTCGTTGGAGTAATGCCCGGAATTGTGCGGCCTTGGTGCTATCTCGTTTACCAATACCTCGCCTTTTCTGGTAACAAACATCTCTATTCCAAAGATCCCGGCTCCGTGCAAAACCGCCATGGTCTTTTCTGCAATCTTTTTTGCCTTTGATTCCACGCTGCGGCTTATGGCAGCCGGCGCTATGGTGGTATCAAGTATGTTTTGCTTGTGTATGTTCTCAACCACTGGAAAGGACTCTATCTGGCCGCTTGGATTGCGGGCAACCATTATCGAAACTTCCTTGGTAAACGGTACAAACTTCTCCAGCATGCACTCCTTGCCGGCAAAATACCTAAAAGCCTCTGAAATTTTGCCCTTCGACGTTATCACAAAGTTGCCCCTGCCGTCGTACGAGTCCTCGGTGGCCTTCAAGACGGCCGGAAATCCAAACTTGTTGCAAAGCTCCTGCAGGTGCTCTTCAGATCTGACAAGCTCAAATTCCGCGACAGGAATTTTGTTGCTTTTAAGAAACGATTTCTGCCGGTACTTGTTCTGGATTATCCGAAGCGTTTCGGGGGCTGGCCTGACAGGGTAGTTCCTGGACTCTAGCTGTTTTAAAGCAGAGGAGTTGGCCAGCTCTATCTCGTAGGTCAAAACATCACATTTGCCGGCAAGGTCCATTATGGCCTGCTCGTCTTTAAAGTCGGCCACTATCTGCTCGTCGGCGACTTTGGATGCCGGGCAGCCCTCAGTGGGGTCCAGAACAATGACTTTAAGGGACATCCGCCTTGCTTCGTGGGCTATCATCTTGCCCAGCTGTCCGCCGCCTATGATGCCCACGCAGATGGGCCTGTTTATCGCAAGAATTCGACTATCAACCATCGGACAGGAAGAATCTGAAAATCGCCGTTAAAAGTCTTTCAAAAGGCAGATATTCTATTTAAAACGAGGCTGTGGTGTTGAGGCTTATCCGCAAGGGCAAAGTAAAGGACATCTACGAGCTTGATGACGGCAACGTACTGTTCCACTTTTCAGACCGGGTTTCTGCTTTTGACGTCATGATGAAAACGCCGATCCCAAGAAAGGGCGAAGTCCTCTGCAGGTTTGGCGAGTTCTGGTTTGAATCCCTTGGCACGTCGCACCACATGATCAAAGTTGTGGACAAGGACAAGATGGCCGTCAAGAGGCTGACCATGATACCGGTAGAGTGCGTGGTGCGCGGATATTTCTACGGCAGCTTTGCAGACCGGTATCAAAGCCGCCTTGGAAAGGACCTTCCGGTTGACTTCAAGCCGGTGCTGGCAGGAAAACTCCCGCGGCCGATTTTTGACCCTACCACCAAATCCGAAGAACACGACCTGCCAATAGACAGAACACAGATAGTCTCGTCAGGAATTCTTACAGAGGCAGAATACGATTACCTTGAAAAGACATCGATCTTGCTGTATGAAAAGATGAGCCAGATAGCTGACAGGACAGGCTTTATCATCGCCGATGTCAAATTTGAATTTGGAAAGGACGATAAGGGCAACATCGTTCTTGGAGACTCACTTGGTCCTGACGAGTACCGCCTGTGGCTCAAGGTCGATTATCAACCTGGAAAGACGCAGGAAGCCTATGACAAGCAGCTTTTGCGGGACTGGCTCATCAAGACCGGGTTCAAGGCCGAAGTCGACAGGCTTGCAAAGGAAGGGAGAAAGCCGGATCCGCCGACGGTGGTTCCTGAGATAGTTGCCGAGCTTGGCCGGCGCTACATTCTGGCCTACGAAAGAATCAGCGGAAGAAAGCTGTAGATTTCTGCTCAATTATTGTATCGTATTTCTGGGCATTCTGGCGTCTATTCGTGCTTGTCAGGGGTCATCCTGCGAACAATATGCGTTGCCAACGGCAAAAATGCGCGCCGCGTTTTATTGCTATAGCAAGATTAGTAATGATATGAAGATAGTGATAACAAGATTACCTTGACACTAATGTAAACATTGCTGATATATCAAAATCATGTTGATAGTTATGTTATTAACAAATTAAACAACAAAATCTGATAACCGCGCTTTACTATTACAGATGGAATTTTTTGGTGATGTCAGATACACTATTCCAAAAAGAGATCAGGATAAGAAAAGTAAGCACGCTTGACCATGCTTCTGCTCAGGGCCTGGCAGACCCGACAAGAATCAGGATGCTGGACATGCTTGGCCGCAAACCCATGACTGCAGAAGAGATCGCCAAAGTGCTGGACGGTTCTGGTCACAAAAAAGCCACCACCACCGTAAGGCACCACCTTGAAATGCTAAAGGAGGCCGGCCTTGTGGAGACAGCTAGGATGGTAGAAGTCAGGGGTGCAGTGATGAAGTACTATTCGGCGACCATCAAGGTGTATGACTGCGAGGCAGCAAAGGACTTGGAAAAAAAGACCGACAAGCTGATAGACGATGTCGGAAACAAGCTACTGAAAATACTGAAGGGCATTCACGGTGACAAGAGGTTTGCTGCGCTGGTAGGAAAAAACGACAAATGCGCCGGTTTTCTGGCAGCCGAAATCCTGAACGCCGCGCTGGCAAGGGCCGTCGAAAGCAAGGAATACCGCGAAATTCTGGCAAAGAACCCGCAAAAGTGACTACTCTGCCGTGATCCTGAATATCCCTTTTGTTGCGGGATCCTTCAAAATCTCTACCATGCCGCGGGGCAGATCTGAAGATGCCTTGTCGCATCTTACCAGGAGCGTGCGGGGGCAGACGAAGTTGGTCTTTCTGATCACGATGTCGTGTTTGTTTTTCAAAGTCAGCCGGTTGTCGCCGCTTCCAACAATCTCGTAAGTGTAGCTGCCGGCCATTATCTCTATCCTTATCTTCGAGCCGCTCATCAGCCTGCTCTTTAAAGACTCTTCAAGGTCTGCGCAGGCCTTTGCGGCACGCACGCCTATGATGCAGTCGCCTCTGAGCGTCAGGTTCTCGTCCTTTGTTATCTCGACGGTCCTGCTGTGAAGCGACTGGACGTTTGGATGGCCGTAGAAAATTATCTCGTCCTGTACCACGTGCGATGCTGTGCAATGAGGTTATTAAAATCAAGCTGAGTGGCAGGACGGCGAAGGTGGCAGGCATGGGAAATAATCCTAAAACTTAAATTAAACGATCCGAAAAAGCTAGGATGAATTGTTACCAGCAGCAGCCGGCTATGACCGAGCAATTACAGTATTCTCTCCAGATGGAAGACTTTACCAGGTAGAATATGCTATCGAGACCGTAAGACGCGGAACGCTGGCCATCGGCATCAAGGCCAAGGATGGCGTTATTCTGGCAGTCGAGGAAAAGACAAGAAAATTGCAGGTCTCCAACGTTACCCAAAAGATATTCCAGATCGATGATCACATCGGCGTTGCCGCGGCAGGATACATCCCTGACGCAAGGGCGCAGGTGGATCACGCACGCTTTTTCGCGCAGAGCAACCGCCTCATCTACGACGAACCGGTGGATGTCGAGGGCGTTGCAAAGAACGTTGCTGACATGGCCCAGCAGCTCACCCAGTACGGTGGACTAAGGCCATTTGGCGTTGCCCTCATCCTGGCTGGCGTCGACAAGACAGGAACCGCGCTGTTCCTGACAGATCCAAGCGGAACATACATCGCCTACGATGCAGTGGCCATCGGGGCAGGAAGCGACCAGGTTACAGACTTCCTTGAAAAGACCTACAAGTTGGATGGCGCGATTGAAGATTCCGCCGCTCTGGCAATCGAAGGCATCTACCTTGTCAGCGAGGACAAGACCACCACTAGGAACCTGAAGATGGCCATAATTGATACTCAGACCAAGATCATGCGCAAGGTGGAAGACGAAGAGATAGAAAAGTACGCCGCCTTGGCCAGGGAAAGGGCAAGCAAGAGAACTCCCTGAAAATCACGGTAAGGTTAATTTAGACATCAAACTGCAACAGGTATCGTAATGGCAGTCAAGATAGGGTCCAAGGCACCCAACCTCAATATTTCTACATGGGTGCAGGGAAAACCCACAAACATCGACAAAGAAAAGGGAAACGTCGTCCTGGTGGAAGTTTTTCAGGTTAACTGCCCTGGCTGTTTTCTGTACGGAATACCGGAGGCCATAGAGCTGTACAACAAGTTCAAGGACAAGGGGCTCACAGTCCTTGGGATGGCCACCGCCTTTGAGGATTACGACAAGAACACCCTTGAAAACCTGCAGAAACTGCTTACCGCCGGCGAGGTGATAGGAGAGACCTACCGCGCCCTTGCCATGTACGGACAGCTGAAGGATGGCAACAAACTACCATACAAGATCCCGTTCCCTGTTGGAATGGATATGCTGAAAAAAGAGACCGAACCCCTGACCGACGATAAAGTGATGGACTTTATAGAACAGACATTTCCAGAGTACAGGTCGTACAGCGAGAGGAGCAAGGCCGACCTAAAAAACCGGGTAAAGGACTATCTGGCACACAAAGAGTATTCTGCCAAAACCTTTGAAGAGTATGCCCTGCGGGGCACGCCGTCATCCATCCTTATTGACAGGAAAGGCAACCTGCGACAAATGTTCTTTGGATCAAGCGGGCATCTTGAGCCCATAATACAGGGATTGCTCAGCGAATAGCCATGCTCAACATCTGGGTGGCAATACCCGACTCATCTTTATCAGACGAACAGACAAAACGCGACAAGAGCATAAAGATAGGGCAGTTTGCCCGAGCCTGCTCGATCTTTTGCGTGAAAAAGATATTCGTCTACCATGACCCTGTATCAGATTTTGAAAAGGAAGATCCGCTTCTTTTGCGCACCGTTCTTCGATATCTGGACACGCCGCAGTACCTGCGCAAGATACTGTATCCGAAGATGACGCAGCTTGAATACGCCGGCATACTGCACCCGATAAAGGCGCCGCACCACAAGCCGGCGCAAGACATCAAGACTGTCAAGCCCGGCGACATCCGGACCGGCGTGATTGCAAAGGTCAAGGGGTCGCTGTACGTGGAGGCCGGTCTTGGATCTCTTGTTCCGTTTGACGGCTCCGGCCATGAGGGCAAGAAGGTCAACATCCGGTTCACATCCGGATACCCACACCTCCGGGCTGCTGAAGCGGCGGACTCGGACATATCCGATTACTGGGGCTACGAAGTAAAGGAAGTCCCGTCTCTGTCAAAGCTGCTAAGCAGCGTGGAAAATACAGAGTTCATAATCACTTCAAGAAAGGGAAGCTACTTCCGCAACATCGAAACCAAGCTGACGCAGCGGCTGAAAGACGCGCAGAACCTGCTCGTGGTTTTTGGAGCTCCAAAGCACGGCGTGCAGGAGATTCTAGCAAAAGAAGGCGGCAGCATCAAGCCGGAATTCATCATCAACATGTTTCCAAACCAAGCCACAGAGACGGTAAGGCTTGAGGAAGCCGTCCTTGGAACACTGGCGATTTTGAACAACTCGCTTCAGAAAAATTAGAATCAATTTTTTTCACAATAACTTATTAATGGGCACGGCAGAGTTTTGCACTATCTATGGGTCATCGTAAGTATAGCGCCCCGAGAAGAGGTAGTATCGCCTTCAGACCAAGGGCAAGAGCCAAGAGTCTTGAGGCAAGAGTTAGGACCTGGCCTCAAGCTACTGGGGAAAAGACTGCTCTTCTTGGATATGCTGGTTTCAAAGTCGGCGGGATTCATGTCCTGACGATAGATGATAGAGAAAAAACTCCGAATTTTGGCAAGCATTTGTTGAACACTGCGACGGTTATTGCAACTCCACCTGTCAAGATAATTGGTATACGCGGCTACAAGAAGGATCTGTATGGCCAACATGCGATCTTTGATGCTTATACCAAGGATCTGCCAAAGGAGCTTGCGCGCCTAGTCGAGGTAAAACAGGCAGACGATGCCGTCTCAAAGGCGGAGGGCTTGCTGGGCCAGACAGCCTCTGTCATGGCAATTGTTGCAGTCATGCCGCATTCTATCGGTCTTTCTCAAAAGAGGCCGTTTGTTTTTGAACTCGCAGTTTCCGGCAAGGATGTCAAATCGCAATTTGAATACGTTAAGAACCTTCTAGGCAAAGAAGTCAAGGCCAGCGACATCTTCCAGCTTGGACAGAACATCGATGTCTTTGGCATAACCCGCGGCAAGGGTATCGAAGGTCCGATCACAAGGTTTGGCGTTAAAAGAAAGCAGCACAAATCAAGAAAGAGTGTGCGCGCAGTCGGTACACTGGGCCCGATCTCGCCGGCAGTAGTCATGTACACTGTTGCAAGGCAGGGTCAGAGAGGGTTCCACCAGAGAACAGAGTACAACAAACGCATCCTGATAATGTCCCACACGGAAAAGGACACCAAGTCCATCAATCCAAAGGGCGGCTTCAAGCATTTTGGCCTTGTAAATGGCGATTACATCGTAGTCAGGGGCTCAATCCCTGGCGTTCCAAAGCGCCTTGTAAAGATGAGGCACCCCATACGCAATGTTCCAAAGAAGGTCCTCGAACCAAAAGTCCTGGAGGTAGTATCTGAATGAGAGCAGGCATCTTAGGAATCGACGGCAAGCAGGCCGGCGACGTGGAGCTTCCGGTAGTGTTTGACACTCCATACCGGCCAGAAGTCATACACAAGGTGTACGTGAACCTGCTGTCCCACACCTATCAGAGGCAGGGAAGGTATCCTGCAGCCGGAGAGAACGTCAGCGCTGAATCCCGCAACACTGGCCTTGGAATTGCAAGGCTGGCAAGGGCGCGCGGCGAAGGATTTCCAAGGGCAGGCCAGGCGGCAGAAGTCGCCGGTGTACGTCACGGCAGAGTTGCACACCCGCCAGAATCATGGAAGATAATCTACAAGCAGGTCAACCATAAGGAAAACAAACTTGCCTTGTGTTCTGCTGTTGCAGCAACGGCAAACCGCGAGCTTGTTGAAAAGCGCGGCCACAAAATCGGATCCGAAGTAAAACTCCCACTGGTAGTTTCAAACGATATCGAGTCGATAACAAAATCCAGGGACCTGGAAAAGGCCCTTGTTGTCCTTGGTCTTGGTGACGATCTTGCCCGTGCGTACGCAGCAAGAAAGCCGCGTTCAGGCACATCAAGGCGCAGGGGCAGGCCGGGCCGCTCAGGCACCAGCGCTCTAATAGTCGTGGGCGACGATGCCAAGGCGACTGCAATCAAGTCCATACCCGGAGTTGAAGTCAAGCGTGCCAAGGAAATAAGCGTCCTGGACCTTGCACCGGGCTCAAAGCCGATAAGGTTGACAGTGTTTTCGCAAAACGCCATCGAGCAGATGAAGAACATGCAGGCTCCAGTGCACAAAATAATGGAGATGGTTAGATGAGCAATAACAACAATCAAGCAAAATCCATGACTGCCGAAGAAGCAGTATCGGTGATCATTGCACCGTATGTTACAGAAAAAACGTACAACCAGATAGAGAAGGAAAACAAGCTGTCCTTCAAAGTCTCAGAGCGGGCCACCAAGAACCAGATAATAGATGCCATACGCATACTGTACGAGGCCGAGGCCGAGGAGGTCAACACCGCGCGCACGATGCAGGGCAAGAAGGCATTTGTCAAATTCAAAACACCGGAAGGCGCCAGAGATCTGGCAACAAAGCTGGGATTGGTATGATAACACTCGTTAGATTTAAAAATGGAACAGCAAGCGAGGAAGGAGTGATATAGTTGGTTCGTGAATTCAAGTTCAAGGGTTATACTCCCGAACAGTTGCAGACTTTATCGATAGAGCATCTTTTGCCGCTTCTCAACGCCCGGCAGCGAAGGTCGCTGGACAAGCGCGTGGGCACGTACATGAACGATGAGAAACGCAAGCTGCGCGAAAAAGTCAAGCTGGCACGCGATGGCAAGCTGAAGGGTCAGCTGAGAACCCATGCCCGCGACATGATAATTCTTCCAGACATGGTTGGCCTTACAGTACATGTCCACAACGGCAAGGAATTCGCCCAAGTGGTCATCAAACCAGAAATGATCGGACACTACCTCGGAGAATATGCAATAACAAACAAGAGAGTGGTTCACGGAGCTCCAGGAGTCGGCGCTTCCAGATCCAGTCTGTACGTCCCGCTAAAGTGATCGACATGCCCAAGTATTCATATTCTTTCCAAAATTTTGACAAGTCCCGTAATGTCCGCGCGTCGCTTCGCGAGAAAGACATCTCGCACAAGCATGCCCGCGAGATCGCCGTTGCAATAAAGGGGATGTCCATAGAAAAGGCCAGGGAATTCCTTGAAAACGTTGTTGCACGCAACATTGCCGTGCCGTACCGGCGATACAACAACGAGGTTGCCCATCGCTCAAACATCCAAGACGGATTCTTTGCAGGCAGGTACCCGCAGAAAGCTGCCAGGGAATTCATCAGGCTTTTGGACAATCTTGAGTCCAACGCCGAGTACAAAGGCATGGACCTTGACAGGCTGAGGATTGCCAGCGCTGCCGTGCACAAAGGAACAAAGCTGAAAAGGTTCCAGCCCCGCGCCATGGGTAGGTCAAGCCCCCGTTTCAATACTCTTGTTCACGTTGAGCTGGTGGCAAGGGAGGCAAGTTCACAATGAGCGCCGTAAAGAACGTGATGAAGAACAACTACCGTAACATGGAGATAAACGAGTTTCTTTCGCAGCAACTCAAGGATGCAGGTTTTGGCGGCGTCGAGATTCAAAAGAATCCTGTCGGCGCCAAGATAACAGTGTACGTTACAAGGCCTGGACTTGTAATCGGAAGGAAGGGCTCTGGCATCAAGGACTTGATGGCCAAGCTCGATCAGAGGTTTGGCCTTGCAAATCCGCAGATATCTGTCCTTGAAATAACAAACCCGGAACTCAACCCGCAGATCATGTGCAACAGGATCGCTCAGCTGATAGAGCGTGGAACCGCGTTCCGCCGTGCTTCGATGTGGTCGCTTAACACCATTATGAACGCCGGGGCTCTTGGAGTCGAGGTAACAATATCCGGCAAGCTTCGTACCGAGCGAGCTCATTTTGAAAAACACACCCTGGGTGTGGTCCCAAAAAGCGGCGATGTGGCCGGCAAGATAGTCAGAACAGGGATAACCCATGTCCTCACCAAGATGGGGCTGATGGGAATACAACTGCGCATCGCTTCAAAGGCCGATCTTCCACAGGAATTCCAAATGCTTGAAAGCACTGTTGCCCAACCTGCACAGCCGACAAGTGCAACCACAGAGACTGCTGAAGCCACAGTACCTGAAGAAAAGGGAGTTGAACAGAATGGCCAGGCTTAAGCTCAAGGCTCTACGTGAAATGAACGACGGCGACCTTGCCGGCAAGCTGGCTGAAATAAAGGCAGATCTGGCAAAGGCACGGTCAGAAAAGTCCAAAGGCACGCTAAAAAAACAGACCGGTCAGATAAAGTACATGCGCCGCGACATTGCGCGTATTCTTACTATAGTGAACGAAAGGAAGGCCAAGTCGACGAAATGATAACCCCGGAAAACGTTCTCTACCATGAAATTGTTGGCCTTAAAACCAAGGTCGTCCAGTCCTCGGATCCGACACTGACCGGCCTGCAAGGCGTCACTGTTTTTGAAACAAGAAACACCCTTTCCATAAGGACCGGTCAGTCAGTCAAGATGGTACCCAAGGCATCTGCCACAAAGATCGAGGTTTCCACGCCGTCCGGCGCTTGCTTTATAAGTGGTTCGTCGTTGATAGGAAAACCTGAGAATCGGGTATCGAGATTATAGTGATCTAGTATGACAAGAAATATCGGAATTGCAGTTGTTCCCCCAAGAAGATCGTGCGAAGACGCGTACTGTCCCTTCTGCGGGGTACTTTCAGTAAGAGGCAAGATGATAACCGGCACGGTGGTCAGCGCCAAGGCCAAAAAGATGGTAGTGGTATCCAGAGAATACCCAAGACCAGTGCCAAAGTACAAGAGGTACATGAGAAGCAGGTCCAAGGTCCATGCATACCTTCCCGGTTGCATCGATGTCAAGGAAGGCGACGAAGTCAAGATAGCTGAATGCAAGCCGCTTTCAAAGACTATATCGTTTGTAGTGATAGAGGTGAACAGCAAGAATGGCAGCAGGAGCTAAGTCGAGAGCAGTTTCCGCCAAGGGCGTTGAAGAGTTCCGCCCGTACGTAACAAGAGCTATCCCGGTTACCGCAAACTTGGTGTGCGCGGACAACACGGGAGCAAAGATCCTTCGCGTAGCCCAGGTCACAAGGTACAAGGGCAGGCATTCAAGGCAACCGGCGGCAGCAGTCGGAGATTTTGTCACCGTTACCGTCAAGAAGGGCCCTGCAGAGCTGAGAAAGCAGGTCTTTGGCGCGGTCATCGTGCGACAAAAATACCCGATCAAAAGGCCAAACGGAGTCCGCATAGCATTTGAGGACAACGCAGCAGTGCTGGTAACTCCGGAAGGCGAGATCAAGGGAACCGACATCAAGGGCCCAGTTGCAAGCGAGGCTGCAGAAAAATGGCCGAGAATAGCCAACCTTGCAGGCATGATAGTATAGGTGAGATTGATGGCAAAACTTAATGCAAAACTTATCAACGTTCCAAAACACCAGCGCGACAAGATGATCGGGGCAACCCTTTCAGACAACTTGCGCCAGCAGTACCACCGGCGCGGCGTGCGGGTCATCAAGGGCGACTCCGTAAAGATAATGCGCGGTGAATACACGGGCGTGGAAGGCAAGGTGGAGCTGGTCCACACTGAAACAGGAACTCTGCAGATTGAAGGCGTGCAGAAAGAAAAAGTCAAGGGCGGCAACGTCAAGGTTCCAATCCATGCATCAAACGTCATGATTACCAGTCTTAATCTTGATGACAAGATGCGTTCTGCAAGGCTTTCCGGTTCAAAAGCGGGGGGATCTAAGTAATGGGTAAAAAAGGTGGAGATTCAAGAGTAAAGAGGCAGCTGGCGCCAGCCTTCTGGGACATAAAAAGGAAGCATGGCCAGTTCGTGATGCGCGTCAAGCCAGGACCGCATTCAAAAGACCGGGCCTACCCTCTGGGCATGGTCCTTCGTGACGCCATCAAGATAACAAAGAACGCACGTGAATCAGAGATCATAACCAAAACCGGTAAGGTCAAGGTAGACGGAGTCGTCAAACGAGATCCCAATCTTGCTGTGGGGCTGATGGATATAGTTGAGCTTGCATCTGGTCAGGCCTACCGCCTTGTGCCAAAGGACTCGGAGCTTTTGGTTCCAGTAGCCGTAGAGGAGGCGGAAAAGAACGTCAAGCTGGTCAAGGTAACAAGCAAGGTAACCATAAAGGGCAAGAAAACACAGTACGGATTCCATGACGGCAAGACGCTGATAAGCGACATGAACCTCAAGGTGGGGGACACCTGTCTTGTCCAGCTCCCCGAAGTGCAGGTAAAGGATCACCTGAGTTTCGACAAAGGCACGATGGCGCTTATCACCACCGGCGAGAACGCGGGAAGGATGGGCAGAATCGACGACATCCGCGACGGCATATTCTCTCTGCCAAGGCGCGCCCTGATCTCGTTTGAGGACCGGTCCGTGGAGCTTCCAGTCGACATGGTAATGGTTGTCGGCAAAGACAAACCAGTAATCAAGGTGAACTAGATTGAGTCAAGTTATTCAAAACAGCATGAAAAAGATAAGCGTAGACAAGGTGGTCATCAACATCGGTGTCGGCAAGTCCGGCGAGCCGATGGAAAAGGCCAAGAAGGCCCTCGTCGAACTGACGGGCCGCCAGCCCGCGGTGCGCGGCGCCAAAAAGACCGTCAGGGATTTCGGCATACACCAGGGAGAGCCGATAGGCGCACTGGTCACGCTGCGACGCGATACAGCCGTTGATTTCCTAAAGCGCGTTCTTGCTGCCAAAAAGAATGTACTAAAGGAAAGCTCCTTTGACAACTTTGGCAACATCTCGCTTGGAATTCACGAACACATTGATATCCCCGGTACAAAGTACAACCCGGAGATCGGGATTTTCGGTATGGATGTAAACATTGTTCTCAGCAGGCCAGGCTACAGGATTGCAAGAAAAAGCAGGAAGAGCAGCTTGATAGGTAGAAGTCACAGAATAACAAAAGAAGAAGCGATAAACTTCTTTAAAGAACAGTTCGGAGCGGAGGTTCAGTAAAATGCCAAAACCAAGAACTTATGAAGAAACTGGAAGAAAGAAACTTGCCCACGGCAAGGGTGCCCGATGGTGCAAACGATGCGGTTCATATAACGGTCTTATCAGGAAATACAACCTGATGTTGTGCAGGCAATGCTTCAGGGAAGTGGCCAACAGCCTCGGGTTCGTCAAGTATGAATAGGTGATATCATGCCAGCGCTAAACGTTCTATCCAATCTGTTTGCAACCGTCTACAACAACGAATCCAGGAGGAAGAAGGAATGCATAGTGGTCCCAGCGTCCAAGTTCGCAAGCGCGGTTCTCCGCGTGATGCAAAAGCACCGCTTCATCGGGGAGTTCGAGCAAATCGACGACGGCCGGGCCGGAAAATTCAGGATCCAGCTATTGGCAAAGATAAACAAGTGCGGCATCATTACCCCGCGCTTTTCGGTTAAAAAGGACGCGTACTTTGACTGGGAAAGACAGTTCCTGCCGGCCTACAACATGGGCATACTCTTAGTTTCCACAAGCCAGGGAATAATGTCCCATCACGAGGCGCAGGCACAGGGTCTTGGAGGAGTGTTGGTCGGCTATGTCTACTGAGCAGCAAATAATCGGCGAGGTGGAGGTTCCCTCCTCAGTCAAGATAACCAAGGAGGGCAACGTTCTTGTCTGCAAGGGCAAGCTGGGCACCGTCAGGAAGGACTTTCTAAGAATCCCGGCAACCGTCACGGTTGAAGGCAACAAGGTAGTCATCAAGCCCTACGGCAGCAGGAAGCGGGACCTGGCAGTAACCAACACCGCAAGAAGCATCGTCCAGAGCATGATAAAGGGCGTCGAAAAGGGCTACTCATACAAACTGAAAGTCATATTCGCACACTTTCCAATCTCTGTCAAAGTAAAAGGCAAGGAAGTCTATGTGGAGAACTTTTTCGGTGAACGGTCCCCGCGAGTCTCTAGAATTGTCGGCGATAGCACAAAAGTGGAGGTTGCCGGCGAAGACGTGGTGGTCAAGGGCCCAAGCCTTGAGGATGTCTCCCAGACGGCTGCAAACATCGAGCTGTCCACCAAGGTAAAGGGCAAGGATCAGCGTGTCTTCCTCGACGGGCTTTATATTTACGCCCGCGAAGACGGCATGTGAATCTCTCTTTTTTACTTTTTGAATTATTGTTGTCGGGATTCAAAGGTTTGTCTTTGAAAGTGAGATTAACATCCGGTAAGAATATGTCTTGTGGTAAAGACGAATAATTCTGCTGTATATGCGGTAAACAACCCTTCATGGCTTGAAAAGAAGGTGTGGGGCAGGGAGAAAGGCTCCACTGGCAACGTGCTTTAAGCTACGCATTTATAAACAAACAGCATGATCGGAGGTTGACCCCAAAAACGATAAGTACTGGTGGTGCACCTCATGTGATCGGGGGGTTTGAATCGAACTATGATAGGATTGAAAGTTGCGAAATGCAGATAATGCATTTGTTCAGTTATGAGGGTTTGAATCGAACTATGATAGGATTGAAAGAGCACGGCTACCTTGTCAGGAATATGGGAGGCTCCAGTTTGAATCGAACTATGATAGGATTGAAAGTGCAAAAAAGGCTCTACAAGATTCAAAAGCAATTTGGGTTTGAATCGAACTATGATAGGATTGAAAGG